>NZ_BONI01000082.1 GCF_016862635.1 Catellatospora coxensis
TGCCTGCTCAAACGGCTTGCGATGCAGGAAAAACGCAGGTGGCCGCGAACCGCATGAGGCGGAATCAGAGGGTGTAACCCTGAGCCTTGATCCTATGTGGACCTAGGTCGTTTCTAGCAAATCGATCTTCGACCGGAGTTGGCGCTCACGCTCCTCGCGAGCCCGCCGTGACTCCTCCAGGTGGTCCTCGATCAACCGCTTCTTCAACGGCGCACTGAGCCCCGAAGCCTCGATCATTGCGACAGCAGCGCGCTCCTCCGCGGACAGCTCGACCTGGGTACCGTGCGCATAAGACCCGATGGCGGGCGCTGGCAGAGCCACGCTGATGTTGGCGTTCGGGTCTCCAGCTCGCGACAGCATCTCGTGCTCTCCGACGTTCAGCTTGCCCGCCAGCTTTCGCAGGCTGACCGTGCTCGGTCGCTGCCGGCCGCCACGCCAGTTGCTGATCGCCGAGTGACTCACCTTGGCGGCACGCGCCAGCTGGTACTCGTTCGGATACTCGCTGTCCTCGACGAGTCGATCGAACCACGCGAACCACTCTTCGCGCGGCCAGTCGTCGTTTGTGTCCACGCGAACAATCGTAGGCGACAAGCCATTGACCAGCGCGTTTGTTCGCTCACGAACATCAACAGCACACGACCGGTCTAACACGCCCGCTTCCACTCAGCACTCTCCCCAGTCGCTGTTCGCGTACGCACAGCATGACGGCTGATGGCGCACCCTGCAACTGGACGCCCAACTCGGCCGTTTGGCCACTCTCCCGCCATGTGCAAGTTGCATCCTTGTTTTCGCGCGAACAATCGCCTAGCGTGTTGTTCGTGAGCGAACAAACAACGACAACTCCCGATCAGGGAACGGTCGTAGTGCTCCGGCAGGACAAGTTCGCCGAGTACTGCGACGCCCGCGGTTGGCGCAGCAGCCGACTCGGACGCGCCGAGCAGATCGGCGTCGTCCACACGACGCTTCGACGCCTCGAACACGGCGGCAACCCCGGCCCGAAGCTGATTGCACAGGTGCTGGCCAAGCTCGGCGTGCCGTTCGAGGCCGTCTTCGATCGGAAGAAGGTCGACGCCTGATGGCCGCCGCCGACCCGACCGTGCGGTCCATGGCCGCCAGCGTCGCCGCCTCCACGCGGTGGGCGCACGAGCAGGACCGGACCAAGACGGCGAAGGCCGGCCAGCGCGGCATGCGTGCCCGCTTCGCCCGCGAGATCGACCCCGACGGCGTGCTCGCCCCGGCCGACCTCGCCAAGCGCGTCGACGCCGCAGTCCGGGCCCACATGACCCGCATCGCCATGAAGTCCCGCGCGGCCCGCGCCGCGCGGCGGCTGGCGGCCGCATAGACGCCCGGCGGGTCGGCGCACTCCGCTGCCCGGCCCGTCGGCTGCAACCCCACGAAAAAGCCCGAGTGCTCGAACACCCGGGCTCGACCACGAGGAAGGGACCCTCATGACCGTCACCGCGGAGCGTACCGCTCCCCCGACGACACCCCGAAACCCGCTGGCAGACGTGCGGGTAATCGCCCGCAAGGGCTACATGGAGGCCCGGCGCATCAGCACCGGCGCCGTCCTCGCCACCGCCGAGCGCTCCAACGGCCACGACGACAGCGAGTGGATCGGC
This sequence comes from Catellatospora coxensis, assembly GCF_016862635.1. GTDB lineage: Bacteria > Actinomycetota > Actinomycetes > Mycobacteriales > Micromonosporaceae > Catellatospora > Catellatospora coxensis. Next base: position 1,620 of record NZ_BONI01000082.1, read on the forward strand.
TGGGCCATCCGCGCCGCCGGCCGCCGCCCCGAGGTGGTCATCGCCACCGAGGCCGCCCGGCTCATCCTGCTCGCGTTCGCCGCCGGTGCGGTTACCGCGGCCGGCTACCAGCTGCTCCTGCGCGACCGGGCCGACGCCTCGGTGCGCGTCGAGCTGACCAGCGCCGACGAGCACTGGACCTACCCGCAGGCCCGAGACCTGCTTCTCGGCCTGGAGTCGAAGATCCCAGCCAAGCTCGTCCGGACCACCCGGTACCTCGCTATCGAGCCGGTGCGTGCGTGATGCGCATCCGCCGAATCGAAGCCTGCGCCCGCTGCGGGAAGGTCCGCCGCGTCGCCGCCCGCAAGCTCTGCGGGTCCTGCACCACGACCGTCCGCCGCGACGGCACCCGCGACCAGTGGCCGCGGGTCTACCGCCGCCTGGCCGACGTCGTCGAGGACTACCGGCACCTGCACGCGTCTGGCGAGTCCGAGCAGCAGATCACCCGCCGCCTCGGCTACGCCCACCCCTACTCCCTCCGCGCCGCTCTCCGTAGGGCAGGTGTCCGGTGAGCGTCTTCGGAGCTGGCCGCTCGTACGGCCTGGAGTCCCCGCGTGGCGAGGACTGGCGGAAGCGCTCAGCGTGCCGTGACCAGGACCCGGAGCTGTTCTTCCCCCTTGGTGAGGGCGGCTTCCGCACCGGCGACGCGCTCGCCCAGGAGCAGGAGGCGGCAGCCTTCTGCGTGGCCGCCTGCCCGGTCCGGTCCGAGTGCCTGAAGTGGGCGCAGGAAACCGGCCAGGACACCGGCGTGTGGGGCGGGCTGAACGAGCTGGAGCGCATGTCGCGACCCGACTTCCAGTCGGCGAAGCACGACGACGGCCGCGCGCACGGAGTGCGGCGCACCCACTGCGCGAAGGGTCACGCGCTGACCCCGGACAACGTCCGTGAGCGGTTCTACCGCGGCCGGGTCATCCGCGAGTGCCACACCTGCCGGCTGCGCCGGGACAGCGACGCCCGCGCCCGTGCTCGCGTGGCGGTGGCGGCATGACGTACGTCGACCCCGCCACCTGCGCGCTGCTCGCCGCGCTCACCCTCTCTGGCCTGGCCTGGCTGGGCAGCCTCACCACCCGCGCGATCCGGCGCGGCCGGATCGCCGACGTCAACCCGACCACGGGGGAGCGCACCGATGTCCACCACTGAACTGATCATGACCGCCGCCGTGTTCGCCGCGTACTTCGGCGTCCCCGCGGGCGTGCTGATCGCCGTGATCTACCGCCCGCGGCTGGCGACGGAGGACGTCGCGACGGGACGGCACCACACCGGCCGCTTGCGGGCGCTTCGTCGCCGGGCTGGGTCGGCGTTGCTGGCCGCCCGCCGCCGGGCCGCGCGCATCCGCCGCCGGCTGGAGGCCACCACCTGGCCCGTGCCGGTCACCGCCGACCCGCTCGTCCACGGCCCGGCGGGGCTGCTGTGACCCGAGACCTGCTGATCGCCCTGGCCATCGTGCTGGCCGGCGTCGGCCTCATCGCGTGGATCGCATGGATGGCCGGGCCGCGCACCGACGAGCAGTCCGCCGAGGTCCTGGAGCAGATCGGGGTCCGCCCCGTGCGGCCCCGGCCTGCGGCCGCCCGCGACCTCCAGCCCGACCACCGGGACCTGGAGCTGTGGGACCTGATCGACCACGAGAACCACCGCGACAACGACAGCACCGGAGAGGACTACTCGTGAACGCCCCCACCATGACGGCCGACATCGCGGCGAAGCTCCGCGAGCCGTTCAACCCGACCGAGGTCGGCAAGCTGCCGCGCGTCTGGTGCAAGGCCTGCCGCGACTCGGGCCCCGGCAAGGTTTGCCAGCAGCACCGAAAGATCAAGTGCGACGTCTGCAAGAACAACATCACCGACGCGCACCTTCACCTCGACTACGTCGGCCACGCCGAGATCACCGACCGCCTCCTCCAGGTCGACGCGACCTGGACGTGGGAGCCGGTGGCGATGACCCCGGAAGGCCTGCCGCTGCTCGACCGCGAGGGCGGACTCTGGATCCGCCTCACCGTTGCTGGGGTGACCCGGATGGGCTACGGCGACGCCGAGGGCAAGAAGGGCCCGAGCGCCATCAAGGAGGCGATCGGCGACGCGCTCCGCAACGCGGCGATGCGCTTCGGCGTGGGCCTGGACCTGTGGGGCGCGAAGTTCGAGCGTGACGCCCAGTCCACAGGCGACGAGGAGGCCCCGGCGCAGCAGGCAGGCGAGCAGCAGGAGCGGCCGGCTACGGCCACCCGCCAGCGTACCGGCGGAAACGCGGCGAAGGCCGCCAAGCCGGTCTCGGGCCAGCCACCCCAGGGCGCCCGCGCGGAGGCGAAGGCCGAACCGAAGGCTACGGAGCCTGCCGGAGCTTCGCCCACCTTCGAGCCGCGGCTGGACGCCATCAATTCGGCGATGACCGACGAGACCCTCCGGGCCATGTGGCTGACCATCGAGCCCGCGGTGAAGGAGAAGGACCTCACCGAGGACGAGGCTGCCGTGCTGCGGCGGGCGGTCAACGCCCGCAAGCCGCTGATGGCCCCGTGTTCGGAGGCGAACCGGCGGCACCTCTACAGCCTCTGGTCGAAGGCCGGCTACAGCGACAGCCGTGACGACCGGCTGACCTACACCTCCGAGGTTGTGCACCGGACGGTTCCCAGCTGGAACGAGCTGTCCGTGGCCGAGTTCCGGCTCTTGGCTGCCACCGTCCAGGCGTTCATCGACGGCCCGGACCGCGAGCTGGCAGGTGCAGCCGCATGAGCATCCAGTCCGCCTACGGCGCGCTCCGCTACGACCAGCCCGTCCTGACCCCGTTCGGCTGGCGGCAGGCCAACGACCTCCGCGAGGGCGACGCCGCCGTGCGTGTCAACGGCCTGCCGTGCACCGTCACCGGCGTTTACCACCACGGCATCCGCGAGATGTTCGAGGTCGTCATCTCCGACGGCACCACGGTCGTCGTCGGCAAGGACCACCTCTGGTCCACCACGCCGTCCAAGGACCGCAACCGCGGCCGGGCCGCGTCGGTCCGTACGACCGGGGCTCTCGCGGCCTCAGTGCGCCTCCCCTCCGGCCGCGTCAACCACTACCTGCCGACGCTGGCCGGGCCGCTGTGGATGCCGGACGCCAGCCTGCCGCTCGACCCGTACGCCCTCGGCGTGCTGCTTGGTGACGGTGGTCTGAGCCAGGGCAGCGTCATGCTGACCAACCCTGAGCAGGAGATCGTCAACGCGGTTGCCGCAGCGCTGCCCCAGGGCGTGCACCTGGTCCAGGTCTCCGACATCGACTACCGGCTGAGCGCGGGCGCCAACACGGTGCCCGGCCGCCGGGGGTGGGTGAACCCGCTGCTGGACATCCTGCGTGAGCTGGGCGTCTGGGGCTGCCGGAGCTACGACAAGGCGATCCCCGAGCGCTACCTCTTCGGTTCGATCGAGCAGCGTCTCGCGCTGATGCAGGGCCTGTTCGACACCGACGGGAGCGCGGCGCGGACCAGCGTCGAATTCTCCAGCGCCAGTAAGCAGCTCGCCGAGCAGGTGGCCTGGCTGGTGCAGAGCCTCGGTGGCGTCGCCCGCACCACCGAGCGGCACCCCTGGTTCACGTACCGCGGGGAGCGCCGCAACGGCCACGTGTCCTACCGGATGCGGATCTCGCTGCCCAACGACATCCCGCCGTTCCGTCTGGCCCGGAAGCGCGACGCCTTGCAGCCGCTGACGCGGTTCGCGCCCTACCGGCAGGTGCTCGAGGTGCGCCCGGTGCCCGCCGCCGAGGCGGTCGGCATCGCCGTGGACGCCGGTGACGACCTGTTCCTCACCGCGGGCTGCGTGCCGACGCACGGCTGCCCGCGGGTCAACGTCCGTACCGCCGAAGGGGCGATCCGATGACCCGGGCTGACAACCTGCGCGCCGTCCTGCTGTGGGAGAGCATCGCCGATGAGGCGAAGGCGAAGGCCGCACAGGCCCGGGAGGCGCTGACCGCCGACGCCACCACCGAGCTGACCGAGCAGGGCTCCGCGCCCAGCTGGCGCTTCGCCGGGCTGGGCCTGGTGACCCTGCCCGTCACCAAGGCCTCGCTTGCGGTGGCCCGGCCGGCCGAACTGCTGGCTTGGGTCCAGCAGCAGCACCCGACCGAGGTCGAGCTGGTCCCGACGATCCGGCCGGCGTTCCTCGCCGCGCTCGGCAAGCGGGTGGTGGTCGAGGAGGACATGGTCATCGACCCGGCGACGGGCGAGATCGTGCCCGGCTACGCGGTGCTGCCCGGCGGCGCGGCGAAGGCGCTGACGATCCGCCCGGACGCAGATGCGAAGGGCCAGATGCGCGCCGATGCGGCCGCGCTGGTCGAGCGCATGGAGGCCGCGGTCACCGGCGAGGTGTCCGCGTGAGGCGTCAGACGGCGCCGTGCCGACGTGCCCTGTGCGGGCACGTCGGCACCATCCACGCCGTCAACACCCGCCGCGGCCGCAAGGAGTACGGCCGCTGCCTCCGGCAGGGCTGCCAGTGCCGCTTCTACAAGGACCCGGCCAGCCTGCTCGACCGCATCCTCAACGCCGTCGCCGCGGTCGCCTCGCTGCTCCCGCCCACGTACGGGAGGAAGCCGTGACGCGCCGACGCCACCGCGGCGGCAACTGCGACCGCTGCGGCCTGACCGGATACCGCACCCGCGCCCAGGCCGAACGCGCCTGCCTCCGCAAGGGCTGCCACGTCCGCGCGGTCTACCGCTGCGGCGACCGCTACCACTTCGACGCCAGCACCTACGCCCCGACGGAGGAGCGATGACCCCGCAGCCCCGCCGCCCGCGGCCCGCGTGCACGACGCTGCCCCGGCCGCGCCGCCGGATCGACCTCGACGCGCGCTACACGCTCACCCTCGCCGGGCACATTGCCGCGCTGCAGGTGAAGCCGTGAAGCCGCGACTGCTGGACCTGTACTGCTGCGCCGGCGGCGCGGCCCGCGGCTACGCCGAAGCCGGGTTCGAGGTCATAGGGGTCGACATCGAACCGCGGCCTCGATACCCGTACCGGTTCGTCCAGGCCGACGCCTTGGAATACCTCGGCATCTTCGACCGCTCCCGGTTCGCTGCGAGCTTCGATGCCGTCCATGCCAGCCCGCCGTGCCAGGACAAGTGCGCGCTGACCGTCGGCACCAACCGCAGCCGGGGGTGGGGTGGAGAACACGTCGACCTCGTCGGCCCGACACGCAAGGCGCTCGACCGCCTCGGCCTGCCGTACGTCATCGAGCAGCCCAACGGCAAGGCCCCGGTCCGCAAAGACATCACCCTGTGCGGGGAGCTGTTCGGCCTCGGCGTGATCCGGCACCGCAACTTCGAGCTGGGCGGCTGGACGATGCCGCGGCCCGCCCACCGGGCACACCGCGGCCGTGTTCGGGGCTGGCGTCACGGCGTCTACCACGACGGCCCCTACGTCGCCGCCTACGGCGCTGGCGGCGGCAAGGCCAGCGTCGCCGAGATGCAGCAGGCGATGGGCATCGACTGGACCGACGTCCGCGAGGAGCTGACCGAGGCCATCCCGCCGGCATTCACCCGGTACATCGGCGGTCAGCTGATGGCCCACCTCATGGCTGCGGCGGTGGCGCAATGACCGCCCGCAGCTGGACCCCGGCGCCCGCCTCCAACACGCAGGTGCAGCACCACGGCACCCCCGACGCCGTGTGCGTCGGCACAGACGTTCCCGGCGCGGTCGTCGCCACCGTCGAGCTTGCGGGCGGCGTCGTCGCCCAGCTCAACGGTGCTGGATCGATCGTCGCGTTCATCTATCCGCACGGTCTGGAGGACCTGTGACCACGCCCCTGTTCGAGGCTCCGCCCGCCGCCCCGCTGGTCGGCTCGGAGCACTTCCGCCTGCGCCGCAACACCCCCGGCAACATCGCCGCGCACGGCCTCAAGGGCCACACGCCGTGCGAGGAGTGCATCTGGGTCATCCACGAGGCCAAGGGCAAGGGCCCCGCCCCGAACGGTGCCACCCGCAAGTGGACCTCGCCCGGCATCCAGTCGGTGCTGCTCTGCAACGCGCACGCCGCCATGTGGAAGACCAAGCCGAAGGGCCGCCCGGCCACCGACCGCCGCTGACCGCCATCCCGCCCCGGTGCCGCCTTCCCCTCGGCACCGGGGCACCCCGACCACCGAAAGGAGGCGTCATGCCTGAGCAGCCGCGCTTCGACCCCACCGCCCAGGGCATCTACCGCGACCTCCTCGTCACCGGCGACGGCGTCGCACACCTGCACTTCCGCGCCTGGGACATCGCCATCGCCGAAGGCCTGCCCGTCGGCACCTGCGCCAAGTGCGGCGCGGAGCTGACCGGCCAGTACGGCCGCCGGCACGGGCGCATCACCTGGTACGAGGCCACCTGCTCCGGCCGGCGCGGCGAGGGCGGCTCGACCGTGCCCGGGTGCGGCCACGAGTACGCCATGCCCAACGGGCAGGTGCTGCGCGGCTCCAGCCGCCACGACCACATGCCTGCGGGCTGGTGGGAGAAGCGCACCGAGGCGCTGAAGGCGGCGAGCGACCAGTGACCACGCCAGAGCTGCGCGAGGAGAACCGCGCCTACCTGCTGCCCCCGTGGCAGTGGCGGCCCCTCATGCGCCGCGTCGAGGGCATCCCGAAGCCGCTGCGCTACGTCCTGTCCGTCGCCGCCGACTACGCAGGCCAGCTCGGTACCGAGGTCAAACCCGGCATCGCGCTGCTGTCCGTCGAGTCCGAGTCCAGCTACGAGCAGGTCAAGGACGCGCTCCGCATCGCCCGCAAGCTGGGCCTGCTGTTCCTCGCCCAGCGCGGCAACCGCCGCAAGGGCCTCGCGGACGAGTACTGGCTGATCGCGTCCCCGGAGCTGCTGGAGCGGGCGAAGGTCGAGTCGCCGGAGGCGCGGAAGCTGCGCGCGGAGAAGGTCCGCCAGGCGCACCGCCGCGACACCTCCAAGCCGTCACCGTCCGTGACCGCCGAGGCCGCTGAGGACACCGCAGTACAGGGTCTGGTGGACCCCGTAAACGCCCCGATTACAGGGCCGACCGGACCCCGTAGTCAGGAATCAGTACAGGGTCACCTGGACCCCGTAAAGGCCGGAATACAGGGTCACTCAGACCCCCTAAACGAGCGTTTACGGGGTCTCCCAGACCCCCCCACCTCTCCAACTAAGAGCGACCTCCCAGGAAAACCGACCACACCACCTGACGAACTTGGGGTTGTACGGCCGCTCACTCTCCGCGCGCGCGAGGCCGCCGAGGAACCCCGATCCATCCCCTCCTCGATGCCCGCCGAAGGCGGAAGCCCCTACGACCGAGCCGCCCTCGCCGCACGCCTCGCCGCCGCCCGCCAGAAGCACGACGCCCGCGCCAACGCACGCACCGGCCGCACCCCGCACGACCCCGCCACCACCGGCCTCGACCGGCTCCGCGCCGCCGTCGACGCCCTCACCACCCCGCCCGCCACACCCGCCTGAAGGAGACCACCACCGCCATGACCACCAAGCCCACCTTCCGAGAGCAGCTCACCGACACACTCCCGACCCACACCAGCTGGACCACCGTCCTCAGCGACCAGACCGCCACCTGGACCACACCCGCCGGCATCTGGCGCATCACCCGCCACCTCTTCGCCGGCCTCCACGTCACCGGCCCCGGCCTCAACCTCGCCCACACCACCATCGACCACGCCCTCGGCGTCCTCCGCGCCCTCGGCGCGATCCCCTCCACCGACGACCCGGTCACCGAGGCCGAGTACGCCGAGATCCACGCCGACCTCGACACCACCCTCCAGCTCCTCCCCGCCGTCGACATGCACCCCGACGCCCGCCGCCTCCTGGAGAAGTACGGGCACCGCACCGCCGAGCCGACCCCGTGCGCCCCCGCCGGCCCCGGCGACCCCATGCACGCGGGTGAACAGCCGGACCCCTCCCGGCCCATTGGACCCGTGTCCGCCGAGGCACAGCAGCACATCGACGCCGTCACCACCGAGCCCACCGACTGGCTCGTCTGGTCCCTCCAGCACCAGGCCTGGTGGTCCAGCAACGGCGCCGGCTACACCACCGACCACTACCAGGCCGCCCGCCTCACCAAGGCCCAGGCCACCGACGAGGACGACTGGGACACCACCAGCAGCGTTGCCATCCAGATCCCCGGCGACCTCATGGTGGGCGACCCGCTCATCGCCGACGTCCTCGCGCAGCGCGTTGCCGCCGAGGTTCAGCGCCGCACCACCGAGGCGACCCGATGAGCGCGCTCCCCATCGGGCGGTACCGCAACGCCGACGCCCTCTTTGACGCCGTCCAGCTCACACCCGAGAACGGCCCCCAGGTCTGGGAGTGGGCCGACTCAAAGCCGTTCTTCGACCCCGACGGCACGATCACCGGCCTGACGATCTACACCCCGTTCGGCCGCGTGAAGGCCAACTTCGGCGACTGGATCGTGCTCGACCCGAAGGGCGGCTTCTTCCCCGTCGAGGCCGATCTGTTCGCCGCCGTCTACTCCGACACCGCCCAGGAGGCACGCGCATGACCCCCACACCCGAGCAGCTCACCGACGTACTCACCGCCAACGGCTACACCGTCCACCTCGCCGGAGACGACACCTTCGGCCCCCGCGGCTGGACCGTCCACTACCCCGGGGACGAGCGCACCCTCCGCATCGACACCCGACCCAACGCCGTACCCCACGCCCTCGCCCAACTGGCCCGCGACGCCGCCACCGGACGACGCGCAGCCGCCGTCCTCGCCAGCCTCGGCGAACAGCCCACGCAGAGCGGGCCCGGCGGGCGACCCTGCTCGGTGTGCGAGATGGACGGCATGACATGCCTGGACGAACTGAACCGCTCGGGTAGCCACTGCTGCTCCGCGTGCGGTCTCGCCGACGTGCACGGCGTAGCAACGGCTGACCCCGCCGGAGACCCCGGTCCCACGCCCCGCGCACAGAGCGCCCACGTTCGCGTGGTCGTCGTCGTGGACTGGGTCCGCAGCCGCGTCCACATGATCACGTCGGACGACGCTGCGGCGCGGCAGGCCACCGTGGAGCTGGCGGCCAAGTACGACGGCAACCCGAACGCGGTGACGATGTGGGCCTGGGCCGTGGATGTGCCGAAGGCGGCCGGGCTGGACCTGTCGCCCATGCCGACCGCGCTGGAGCTGGCGGACGAGTACCAGCGCCGCATCGCCGCCAGTGCCACGGACGCCAGCCTCTGCGGCGACACCTGGCTCCCCGCCGGACTCGCCGACCCGGGCGCTATCCACGGCTGGCGCGACGCCGGCGGCATCCCCGAGCCGAAGCCCATCGACCCCGCCACCGTCGACGGCATGCACGAGTGCTTCGCGGTGGAGATCGGCATTGCCCACCACCCGCACGTAATCGAGATCTTCGGCAAGCGCGTCGGATGCCCCGGGGTTCCGTCGAAGGCCGCCATCTGACCCGACGGCCCGCCGCGGTGTCCGTGGCGGGCCGTCACACCGGCAACCCGCTCACTTTCAACCCGCAACCCTTCCACCAGCACCGTCACGATTCCGGGCGGAATAGTGACACCGAGGAGCGCCATGTCCAAGCTCAGACTCGTTGCCGTAGGCCGCGTCTCCACCGCCAACCAGCTCGACGGATACAGCCCCGGAGCCCAAACCAAGGCACTGCGCGCCTGGATCCGCGTCAACGGCCACACCCTCGTCGGCCCCGTCCTGTTCGACGGAGCCGTCTCCGGCACCGACGACGCCGACGAACGCCCCGAGCTGTCCAAGGCGCTCAACCTCATCGCCGACGGCCGCGCCGACGGACTCCTCGTCCCGAACATGGACCGCCTCGCCCGCGAACTCACCGTTCAGGAGGCCGCCCTCTCCGTCGTCTGGGCACACGGCGGCCGGGTCTTCACCGTCGAGCAGGGCGAGGTCCTGCCCGACGATGACGACGACCCCATGCGCACGTTCGTCCGCCAGGTCATGGGCGCGGCCGCGCAGCTGGAGCGCGGGCTCATCGTCAAGCGGCTGAAGAACGGCATCAACACCAAGCGCGCCCTGGGCGGCTACGCCGGAGGCGCGCCCGCGTACGGCCTGCGCGCCGCCGGCAAGCAGCTGCGCAAGGACGCCGAGGAGGCCGCCGTCGTCGCCCGCATCCACGAGATGCGCGGCCGGGGCCTGTCCCTGCGTGCCATCGCCGCCGAACTCAACGGCGAGCAGGTGCCGACGAAGCGCGGCGGCCGCTGGCAGCCGTACACGATCGCCCGCATCGTCAACCCGGACGCCCGGCCGGCCGATGCCGCGCGGGCCGTCGACCGGCGTGCGGCCGAGAAGGCAGCGAAGCGCATCCGCAAGGCCACCCGCATGATCGGAAAGGTTTCCTGATGACGACCGTCCGCAACCCCGAGACAGGCCTTCGAGAGCAGGCGTGCGAGTGCTCGACGTGCCACTACTGCGGCCTGTACGTGGCACCGCGGCACGAGCACGACCACTTCCCGGTGCCGAAGGCCCGAGGCGGCACCGAGATCGTGCCCGCCTGCATGAACTGCCACGAGCTGAAGGACCGCGCGCCGTTCCACCAGTGGCACCCCGACTTCGCCGCCCAGGGCATCGGCGAGCTGCTGCGCAGCCTGCCCGGCATCGAGCACAGCGCCTCCGTCGAGCCTGTCGCCCTGGTCCGCGCAGTCGGTGACCACCGGCAGCACTGGTCCGGCTGGACGGTTGCGGGTCGCCTGCTCTACGCCACCGTCTGCGCCAACGTCGAGCGGGCTGCCGGCCTGCGCGCCCGCACCGAGACCCCGGAGGCCTGACCGTGCCGAACCCCGCCGACCGGCCCGCCAGCCGGACCATCCGCAACGTCCTCGTCATCGCCCGCCAGGCCTCCGGTCGCAGCCAGCGCGACGTTGCCGACGCCGCAGGCTGCCAGCCCCACCAGCTCGACGCATGGGAGAACGCCGTCAACACCCCCGGCATCGACAAGCTCGCCGCGTGGGCCGCCGCCCTCGGCTACGAGATCGCCCTCCTGCCCAAGGGAGCCGACCGTGCCGAAGGCTGACCAGGTCAGGAGCTTCGCCCACCGGATCATCGGCTGCGACTGGGGCCAGAAGATCTGGACCGCCGCCGACTCGTCCCTCTGCCACGAGCGCGCCGTCCAGCGTGTGGCCCTGCACGACAACGGCGAGAAGCGCCTCGTCCAGCTGTGCCAGGCACATAACGACGTGGTGATCCGCGAGACCGACCCGCATGACGAGCCCGAGGGAGCCGCCCTGTGACCCACCAGCACATCGCCCGCCAGCCGCAGCCCGCGCGCACCTGCGTGGCCTGCGGCTGGCGCGAGCTGCAGCCGCACCGCCCGCACGTCTGCGACCGCTGCGAGGCCGACATCCGCGCCTGGCTGGAGGAGCTCGCCGACCACGCCGAGGTCATCGGCCGGGCCCTCGTCGCCCTCACCGCCGGCCGCGACGGGAAGCTCCCCATCCGCGCCAGCATCTTCGACCTCAGCCTCCCGGCCCGGTCCCGGCCCGTCCGCTCCACCGGTGCCGAAGACGCCTCCGGGGAGTCCATCGCCGCCGGGCTCGGCTGGTGGGCCGTCCGCTGGTCCCAGATCGCCCCCGCCAGCTGGCAGCCCTCCAACAGCGTCGGGTCGATCGCCCTGTGGCTGTACGAGATGCTGGACTGGGCCTGCACGCACAACGTGGAGGTGCGCGAGTTCGGCCAGGACGTGCGCGACCTGCTCGCCTCCACCCGGCGGGCGCTCAACCTCACCGGCAAGGCCGGCAAGACGTCGACGGCGCTCGTGAAGTTCACCGCGGCGTGCATCCGCTGTGGCGGCGAGAAGCTGTTCGCCCACCCCGCCGCCGACTGGATCGAGTGCCCCGGCTGCGGCTCGCTCTACTCGGACAGCGACTACGCCGAGTTCGCCCGGGCCGAGCTGCCCGACGACACCCCACTGTGGGCCGTCCAGGCGGCCACCGCGTTGGGTGTGCCCGTGCAGCGGATCTGGAAGTGGGCCAGCCGCGGCCTGCTGGAGGAGGTCGACCACGAGGGCGGCCGGCCGCGCTACCGGCTCGGCGACCTCCGCGACGTCCACCGCCAGAGCGTGCTGCACCAGGCGGGCCGCTGCGAGATCGGGCTCGTGCTCGTCACCGAGTCGGGCGAGATCGTGCCCGGCCCGCTCACCGAGTACGCCGCGCCGGCCACCGTTGCCGTGTCCACCCTGGTCACCGTCACGACGGAGGAGGGTGAGCAGGTGGAGCAGGTGGCCTGGCACGCCATCACGGTGCGCCGCGGCGAGACACGCTGGGTCGGCCCGGCACAGCAGGGGTCGATAGTGGTACAGGAGGCGGGGAAGGCCGCCAAGATGCGAGAGGTGGTCCCAGCGTGAAGGAGTTCTGGCAGCGGGTGCTCCAGGGCCTCGACGAGGCCCTCCACCCCGTGATCCGGGTGCCGAACCCGGTCTACTACTGGAAGCGGTGGCGACGTGGCTGAGTTCGAGCCGTTCGACGCGCCGCACTTCACCGGCGCAGCCAAGGTGATCGTCATCCTCGGCGCTGCCGCCGTCATGGTCGAGCAGGTGATCGCGGGCCGCGAGACCGCCGACAGCGTGCGCGGGGACGAGACCCTCGCCCACGTGCTGACCGCGCTCAAGGTGTGGCCGGAGTGGGACGCGGGCGACTACGCAGCGGTGGCGGCCCGCATCGATCGCGCCATTGCGTTCCAGCGCGACCCGACGGCGCTCATGCCGAAGCCAGCCTCGTTCTTCCGGGTGAGCCCTTACTGACCTGCGCGTTTGCATGATTCGAACACCTGTGTCAGGGTGTTTTGCAGCAGGCGAACTATGCCCAGAGCCCGTTTCCCCTCCCCAGGGAAGCGGGCTCTCGCCATTCCCGGACACCGCGAGGACGTCATGTGAGCCACGACATCGGCCAGATCGTCACCAACCTCGGAGTCACCGCCGAAGCCCTCGAAGACGCCGACCTCGTAGCCGACGCCGTCGTGCTGCTGAAGGTTGTCCAGCCTGACGGCTCGGTGTCGCTGCTCATCGCCCACTCCGAGGGCATGTCCTGGATCGAGCGCCTCGGGATGCTCCGCGCCGCTGAGCGCATCGAGGGCCCCGGGCCGGGCGGCTGGGCCAGCGACGACGACTGAGCACGGGAGGTGGCGATGCCCAGTGCGCGCGACGCCACACCCGAGGAGCAGCGGCAGCTGCAGGAGATGCACGCCGCCGGCATGGGCCGCAACGAGATCATGCGGGCGACCGGGTGGTCCGGCCGGTTCGTGACGAACAACTGCAAGGCGCTCGGGCTCGTCTTCGTCCGCGGCGAGCAGGTCAAGCTGGCCACCGAGGCGAAGAAGGCCGACGCCCGCCAGCTGCGCGCCGAGCTGGCGCTGAACCTGCTACTCGACGCCGACCGGATGCGCCGGCAGCTGTTCGCCAAGCACACCGCCTTCAACTTCGGCGGCAAGGAGAACACCTACGCCGAGCAGGAGATCGACGAGCCGACCCCGTCGGACAAGCGGGCGCTCATGGGCGCCATCGCCGCGGCGATCGACAAGTCCATCGTGATCGACAAGTACGACAGCAAGACGGGCGAGGAGAGCGACTTCGACCGCTTCCTGGAGTACCTGAGCGGCGGGGACGAGACGTGATCCAGCCGCTGACGGGCAAGGCGTCCCGCAGCGTCGAGCTGGCCACGGCCCGCTTCAACGTGTGGGAGGGCGCGGTCCGGTCGTCGAAGACGGTCGCCTCGATCATCAAGTGGATGCGGTTCGTTCGGAAGGGCCCCGCTGGCAACCTCATCATGATCGGCAAGACGGAGCGCACCCTGAAGCGCAACGTTATCGATCCGATCATCGCCATGGTCGGCGCGTCCCGCGCCAAGTACCTCGCCGGGGCCGGGGAGTTCTGGCTGTACGGCCGCCGCATCTACGTGGCCGGCGCGAACGACGCCCGCTCCGTCGAGAAGGTCCAGGGCCTCACCCTCGCGGGCGCGTACGGCGACGAGCTGGCGAACTGGCCCGAGGAGCTGTTCGACATGCTCGGCACCCGGTTCAGCATCGAGGGCGCGCAGTTCTTCGGCACCTGCAACCCGGCCGGCCCGGTCCACTGGCTGAAGTCGAAGTGGCTCAACCGGGCTGCGGTGTGGCTGAACCACGATGGTGCTCTGGTCGAGGGCACCGGCGAGGACCTGATCGACCTGCACCGGTTCTCCTTCGTGCTGGAGGACAACCCGCACCTGCCCCGCGCGTTTGTCGACTCGCTCCGCCAGCAGTACCAGGGACTCTTCTTCAAGCGGTACATCCTCGGCCTGTGGGTGCCTGCCGAGGGCGCGATCTTCGACATGTTCGACGAGGACACGCACGTCGTCAGCGACCTGCCGCTCATCACTCGCTGGATCAGCCTCGGTGTGGACCACGGCACCCGCAACCCGTTCCACGCCGTGCTGTGCGGCCTGGGCACCGACCGGCGGCTGCACCTGGTGCGGGACTGGCGGTGGGACTCGGCCCGGAAGCGCCAGCAGCTCGCCGACGTGCAGTACTCCAAGCACCTGCGGGACTGGCTGAAGACCGTGCCCGTGCCCGGCACCGACGGCCTGTACGGCGTGAAGCCAGAGCGCACCATCGTCGACCCGAGCGCGAAGGCTTTCCGCGTGCAGCTGCACAACGACGGCCTGCCCTCGATCGTCGCCGACAACGCCGTCGAGGACGGCATCCGCACCGTCTCCAGCCTGTTCAGCGCGGGCCTACTCGACGTGCACGAGTCCTGCGCCGAGCTGATCCGCGAGATCCAGGGCTACAGCTGGGACGACGAGGCCGCCGAGAAGGGCGTGGAGAAGCCGCTGAAGGTGGCCGACCACGGTCCGGACGCGATGCGGTACGCCGTCCACACCACCCGCGGCGTCTGGCGGTCAGCGCTTCGCCACCGCCTCCACCTGCCTGACTGAGGGGGTGCACGATGCCGCTGCCTGATGGCGGAACCATCCCCTGGCCGCCGAAAGAGTGCGAGCCGATCAACGCCCAGTACGCGACCTGGGCGGCCTGGTACGCAGGCGACATCGAGCAACTGTCCGCGATCTACGGCGGCGGCGTCGGCTCGGACACGACCGGGTTCTTCGCCAGCGAGCAGGGCGGTTGGCGCGCCGCGGTGCGCGGTGTCGTCAACGGGCTGCGCAGGTGGTTCTGGGGTGCTCGCTCGCAGGGCAACCGGGAGCGTCAGCGGCTGCACGTGCCGATCGCCGCCGACATCGCCTCCGCCAGCTCGGACCTGCTGTTCGCCGAGCCGCCGACGGTCACCGTGCCCGAGGACCCGGACGCCATCCCGCCGGCCGAAGGCGAGACGGCGCCCGTCGACCCGACGCAGGTCGCGCTGGACGAGCTGATGGACGACGGCACCCAGGCCACCCTGCTGGAGGCCGCCGAGGTCTGCGCGGCCCTGGGCGGCGTGTACCTGCGCGTCGTCTGGGACAAGGCCGCACGGGACAAGCCGTGGCTGACCGCGGTCCACCCCGACGCGGCCGTGCCCGAATGGCGCTGGGGCCAGCTGGCCGCGGTCACCTTCTGGCGGGTCATCCTCGCCAAGGGCAAGGTCGTCGTGCGGCACCTGGAGCGCCACGAGCCCGGCCGCATCCTGCACGGCGTCTACCAGGGCACCGATGACGAGCTGGGCACGCCGGTGTCGCTCGCCGACTACCCGGAGACCGAGGCCATCGCGAAGGCGCTCGACCCCGAGCAGGGCAACGCAATCGTGCTGCCCGACGCGAAGCTCATGACGGCCATCTACGTGCCGAACATGAAGCCGAACCGGATCTGGCGGAACACCCCGCACGCCGCCCACCTCGGCCGCAGCGACTACGCGGGCGTCGAGCAGATGATGGACGCCCTCGACCTGACCTGGTCGAGCCTCATCCGGGACGTCGACCTGGGCAAGGCGCGGCTGATCGTGCCGCGCGAGTACATCCAGTCGCACGGCGCCGGGAACGGCGCGAGCGTCGACCTGGACCAGGAGCTGTACGAGCCGATCGACGTCATGTCCCGCGAGGACGGCGTAGTCAGCATTACCGAGGTGCAGTTCGACATCCGCGTGGACGACCACACCAAGGTCATCGACGCGTTGAAGGCGAGCATCGTCGGCGCGGCCGGCTACTCCGGCCGAACCTTCGGCCTCGGCGGAGACGCCGCAGTCACCGCCACCGAGGTCGGCGCAGAGCAGCGCCGCAGCTTCATCACGCGGGACCGCAAGACGCGCTACTGGCGGCCCGGCCTGGCCAACTCGCTGTACGCGCTCCTGGTCATCTACAAGGACGTGTTCGGCGCGAAGGTCGAGCCCGTGCACCCACAGGTCATCTTCGCCGACGGCGTCGCGGTCGACCCGAAGGCGCTCGCCGAGGAGATCAACCTCCTCAGCGCCGCCGGTGCGATCAGCACCGAGGAGATGGTCCGCATGCGGCGCCCGGACTGGGACGACAAGCAGGTAGCCGCCGAGGTCGAGAAGATCGAGAAGGCCAGCCGTGTCGAGGACCCGGCCACCTTCACAGGCAACCCGCCGCCCGGCCAGGACGACGACGAGGGCGACGAGCAGCCGTAGGCGGGGTGAGCGATGCCCGTCGACCGCACCACCGCCTACGGGCCGAACCTGGACCTCGACATCGCGGACCGGCTGCTGGAGATCTACGGCAGGGCGGAGCGGGAGCTGGCCGCGGACATTGCACGACGTCTCCAGGCGGGGATGGACGCCCCGGACTGGGCCCGGCAGAAGCTGGCCCAGGCTGGGGCGCTCCGCCGCTCGGTGCAGGCGCTGCTGTCCCGGCTGGCCACCGATGACGGCACGATCGCCCAGGCGCTGGTGCTCGCGTACATGCGCGGTGGCGAGGCGGCGACGGCGGAGATCCTGCGCCTCGGCCGGCAGGTGCCCGCCGCGGCGGAGACCGAAGCCCTGCAGGACGTGCTGGATGCGACCGGCACCGGTGTGCAGCGGGCGCTGTCCGCCGCAGTGCGGGCCTTCCCGCAGCTCGGCGCGCTCCAGCGCATGGTCTGGGGGCTCGCCTCCCGGCTGGCCGGCACACACCTGCCCGTCCTGCGCTGGGCCGTCGACTCCTACCGCGAGGTCGTCGCCGAGGGCGCGCTCGCCCCGGTGCTGCTCGGCACTGCCACCCGGCGTGCGGGCACGCAACGCGCCTGGGAGCGGCTGCTCACCCAGGGCGTCACCGGCTTCCACGACAAGGCCGGCCGCGCCTGGAACCTCGCCTCGTACGTGGAGATGGCCACCCGCACCGGGGTCGCCCAGGCGGCCGTGGAGGGACACCTCGACCGGCTGAGCGCGGCCAAGCTGGACCTGGTCATCGTCTCCAACGCGCCGCAGGAGTGCGTGAGGTGTCGTCCGTGGGAGGGCAAGGTGCTCGCCCGCAGCGGCGGCATCGGCCCGCGCACGGTGGAGATGCCCCACGCCATCAGCGGCACGCCCGTCGAGGTCGAGGTGGCTGGCACCGTTGCGGAGGCGATCGCCGCCGGGCTGATGCATCCGAACTGCCGGCACAGCCTCTCGGCGTACCTGCCCGGGGTGACCCGCATCCCCACGAACACCGAGGACCCGGAGGGCGACGAGGCCCGCCAGCGCCTACGTGCGCTGGAGCGCATCGTCCGCAAGGCGAAGCTCCAGCAGGCCGGGGCCATGACCCCCGAGGCGGCGAAGCGGGCCGAGGAGAAGATCCGGGCCGGGCAGGCCGCGATCCGGGCGCACGTCAAGGCCACGAAGCACCTCGGCATCTTCCGCAAGCCGGAGCGCGAGCAGGTCAACCTGGGCCACACCACCGCAGCGGATGCTGGCCGGCCCGCACGCTCCGCGCCCGCGCCCGCGGCCAAGCCGAAGCCGAAACCGGCGTCTGCGGCAGCTGCGCCCACCGTGCCCGCCGACGCCGCCCCGTACCACCGCGACCTCACCGGCCTGGCTGACCTCGCAGCGCACGTGGCCAACGCCGGCCGCGCGGACCGGAAGGTCATCGCCAAGGGCGAGCAGGCCGGGGTCAAGGAACGGCTCACGATGCCGGACGGCACCAAGGTGTTCTCGAAGGCGTACGCGGACTCCGACCCGGACAGCCGCCACTACGCCGACGCCGAGCAGCTCGCAGCCCTGGTAGGCCGGACCATTGGCGCGCCGGTGCCGCGGGCGTACCGGACCGGCGAGCGGCACATCTACACCGACTGGGCAGACGGCACCGACGTACACGCCCTGCGCAAACGTGACCGCGCCCGGGCGGAGGCCGCGCTCGACTCGCCCGCGGCCAAGCGCCTGGGCCTGCTCGACCTACTCACGGGCAACATCGACCGGCACGAGGGCAATATGTTCGTCGCGAAGGACGGCACCCTCACCGGCATCGACCAGGGCCTGGCCTGGACCGGCTCCGACAACCTGCTCGACGAGACGAGCCCGATCATTCGGCAGGCGAAGCTGCTCGGCTTCATGCAGGGTCCGGCGCTGGACCACTTCCGGGCCAGCTCGCTGGAGCTGGGGCCGAACCCGCTCACCGCCGATGACGTCGCCGAGCTGCGCCGCCGCCTGACCGGGCTGCGGCCCGACTTCGAGCACGTCGACCGGGGCAGCTGGCTGGACTTCAGCCTGGCCGTCCTCGACATGCTTGCCGGCCACACCGCGGGCGAAAGGTCGATCTTTGATGGCTGAGCTGCTGCTCGTCGACACCGAGACCGACGCCGAGCGGGCCCGCCTCACCCTCGATGGTGACGAGGTCCGCTACAGCGGCGAGGACGCAGACCTGGCCCGCGACATCCTCCGCGACCGGGCACGCGCCCGCGACGTCACCGAGGCGGAGGCGTTCCGCCAGTACCGGCGCTGGGGCTGGGCCAACGGCCCGCTCGCGCTGCGCACCCCGTAGACCACCCCGGCGCAACCGGGGCTGCCCGCAACGGGCACCAACCACCACCCGAAATGGGAGTAACCAGCATGTCCGGAGACTCGACCGCGGCCGCGACGGGCGCCGAGAGCACCGCCAGCACCGACCCCACTGCAACCGCCGCCAGCACGGCGTCGACCGCAACGGACGACACCATCGACTGGAAGGCCCGCGCCGAGAAGGCCGAGGCCGACGCGGAGAAGTGGAAGAAGCACTCGCGCAAGAACGAGGACGACCTCAAGACCGAGCGCGAGAAGGCCAAGACGGCCACCATGACCGCCGACGAGAAGGCCACCGCCGACGCCGAGCAGCGCGGCCGCCAGGCCGCAGCCGTCGACTACGGCAAGCGCCTCGCTGCCGCCGAGTTCAAGGCCGCAGCAGCCACCGCGGGCGTGGACCTGAGCGAGGTCGCCGACCTGGTCGACACCGCCAAGTTCGTCGACGAGAAGGGCGAGGTTGATGAGGCCGCGATCAAGGCGGCCGTCAAGCGCTTCGCCAAGCTCGCGCCTGCCAAGCCACCCGCCTCCGGCGCATCCGGCGGCGAGTTCTCCGGCGGCAACGGAGCCGGAAACAAGATCACCGAAGCCCAGCTGGCCACCATGTCGAAAGCCCAGATCGCCCAGGCCTACGACGACGGCAAGCTGAGCCACCTCCTCTGACCCGCGCCGATACCCGGCCGGAAAGGAAGAACCCACCGTGTCAATCCAGCGATTCCGGCCGGAAATCTGGTCGGCTGTGCTGCTGCAGGCGACAGAGACCGCCCTGGTCTTCGGCTCGCCCCTCGTGGTCAACCGCGACTACGAGGGCGACATCAGCCAGGCCGGCGACACCGTCCACATCACCAACGTCGGCGACCCCACCGTCTCCGACTACTCCTCCGGCGACACCCTCACCTACGAGGACCTGCAGGACGCCGGGCAGACGATGCCCATCGACCAGCAGCAGAAGTTCGCCTTCAAGGTCGACGACATCGACAAGCGGCAGGCCAAGGGCGACGTCATGGGCGTCTCCATGAAGCGGGCCGCGTACCGGATGGCCAAGCGCAAGGACAGCTACATCGCTGGCCTCTACACCGGCGTCGTGTCCGCCAACGCCATCGGCACCACGTCGATCACCACCGGCACCCTGGCGTACGACAACATCATCAACCTGGGCGTGAAGCTCGACGAGGCCGACGTGCCCGAGGACGGCCGCTACTGCGTTGTCCCGGCCTGGTACTACGGCCTGCTGCTCAAGAGCGACCTGTTCGTCCGGGTCGACGCCTCCGGCGGCAGCCAGGGCCTGCGCAACGGCCTCGTCGGCATGGTCGACAACATGCCGATCATCAAGTCGAACCAGTGCATCAACGTCACCGGCGACGACTACATCGTCCAGGCGGGCCACAACTCGGCGATCAGCTTCGCGCAGCAGATCCTCCAGACGGAGGCCCTGCGGCTCCAGAGCACCTTCGCCGACGCCGTCCGCGGTCTCGACGTGTACGGCGCGAAGCTCATCCGCCCCGACCACATCGCGACGCTGACCGCGTCGAAGACCTGATAGGAGACCGCCAGCCATGGCACGTACCGCGATCGTCCCCCGGGCGCTGGTCAAGAACAGCAACCTGAACAGCGCCACGGGTCCGACGACCATCGACGCGACGCTGGTCACCAACGGCGTTACCGTCGCCAACGCGAAGCCGGAGCGGATGCTGATCCGGGTCACCAACACCGAGGGCAGCACGAACGTTCTCACGGTGCGCGCGGGCGACAACCCGCCCGCGCTGCGGGCCGGTCAGGGCGACCTGACCGTCACCGTCGCTGCCACGACCGGCGCCCAGTATTTCGGGCCTTTCGAGTCGGACAAGGTGCTCCAGGACGACGGCTCGATGTCGATCGACTTCGAGACCGGCATGACCGGCACCATCGACATCCTCGAAATTCCGAAGGTGTGACCAGCGTGGGAGACACCGTTCACATCCGCGGCGAGGGCGGCACGGTCTGGGAGATGGACCTGCCGCTCAGCCCGGACATCCAGAAGCGGCTCAACGCCGGCCACATCACCCGGGTCAACCCGGACGGCAGCCGGTTCGCCGAGCCGGAGGCCGAACCGGACCTCGACCTCGACGAGGACGACGGCGACCCGGGCGGCGAGGACGACGACCTGCCGCCGGAGCTCCAGGAGTTCCTGGATACCCCGCCGGAGCCCACCCCGGCCCCGGCCCCGCCGGCTAGGAAGCCCCGCGGCCGGGCAGCCCAGTGAGCACGGCCGGGCCTCCGGGCCCGGCCCGCTCCGAAGGGAGGTGACCCGTGGCGTACGCAACCTCGGCCGACCTCGCCGCCTACGTCGACACCGTGCCAGACAACGCCGATCTGCTGCTCGACCGCGCCACTCGCGACGTGAACCGCGCCCTGCTGACGTCGGTCTTCGACGTCGAGGATGCGGAGACGGCGGAGGCGCTGAAGGTGGCGACCTGCGAGCAGGCAGCCGGCCAGCTCGCCGCAGGTGCCACCGACGGCATCGGCGGTGCCGCGCCCACCTCGTTCACGCTGGGGAAGCTCACCGTGAACCGGGGAGGCGGCGGGTCGAACCCTGCGGCGCAGGCGGTGAAGGTCAACGGCTTGTGGCAGCAGGCCTGGCTGGCTTTGCAGGAGGCCGGCCTGACCGGCCAGGAGCCGTGGGTGGGCCGATGAACTGGGCACAGTTCGTTGCCGCCTGCGTTCCCTCGCCGGACACGATCACCGGCGAGGCGTACGAGGGTTCGGGCGCGTTCGGCGACGTGTACGCCTCGCCGGCGGCGGTGACGCCGTGCGTCGTGCAGGCGATGCGGCGCCGCGTGCGCGTCCAGACGCAGGACGCCGCAGGCGAAGAGGTGCTGTCGGAGACGGCCGTCTTCTGCCCGCCGGACACGGTCCTGCCGCCCGGGTCGCGCGTGACGCTCCCGGACGGGCGGGTCACGCGGGTGCTCGTCGCCTCAACGCTCAACGCGTCCGGCCACGACCTGCCCGAGCACGTCGAGCTGGCGCTGGAGTAGCCATGGACCTCGACTGGAACGGCGACGAGGTCGAGGCGCTCCTCACGGGCGCGGGCGGGGACGGGCTCCTTCTCGGCGCGGAGCACCTGCTGCAGGTGTCCCGGACCGAGGTGCCGATCGACGAGGCGACGCTGGAGCGCTCCGGCGTGGCCAGCGTGGACCGGGACGACCTGGTCGCCGCCGTCTCCTACGACACCAAGTACGCGGTGCGGCAGCACGAGGAGCTGGACTACCGGCACGCCGAGGGCCGCAAAGCGAAGTACCTCGAAGACCCGATGCACAACGAGCGGGAGACGATCCTCGCCCTTATCGCCGCGCCGATGCGCGAGGAGCTGGGGTGACGTCATGGCGACCGGTGACGGCTTCACCTCCAGGTTGCTGGTCGGCCTGGCCCAGCACCTGCACGCCGCAGGCGTAGCGACGTACCGGGCGACCGGGGCCTACCAGACCAACGAGATCGGGATCTTCTTCCGGAAGATCCCCCAGTCCCCGGACCGGTTCGTGTCCCTCGCCGAGTACCCGCTCGGCACCACCCTCCAGGGCATGGCGGACCACCTGACCGGCGTACAGATCCGCCTGCGGGGAACCACGGACCCGCGGGTGTGCGACGACCTGGCAGACGCCATCTTCGACGAGTTGGACGGCCTGACCGGTGCCCGGTGGGGCGAGATACCGATCGTGCAGATGTGGCGGCAGTCGTACACGCCGCTCGGCGAGGACGGCAACGGCCGCTGGGAGCGTTCGGAGAATTTTTACGTTCACGCGATGCGGCCTACCAGCAACAACACCGACTAAGGAAGCGAGGCGGCGTCATGGCGACGACCCCCACCGACCGCGTGACATCGCTCGCGCGGTCCCACCGGCTCGACATCAACATCGCAGCCGATCCCTCGACCAACTACACCCAGTTGTACGGCATCGAGGACATGAAGCTGATCGAGGAGGTGGAGGTCGAGGACGACGGCATGTATACCGATGCCGGAGCGAAGCGGGAGACGAATGTCGGCTACGGCTGGCGGCTGGAGATCAAGCTGGCACTCAGCACCGACCTGGCCGGCACGTCCCTCAACTCGGTGCACTCCTTCCTCCGCACGAAATTCAAGGGGCACAGGAGCGGCAGGGTCGAGCAGTACGAGTTCGGCGTCCGGTTCTACAACCGGGACGGCCTGGACGACGGCCACTCGCACGAGGGCCGCGTCTACGTGAAGGCGTGGCCGCTGCCTGGCGGCAAGGGCGGCGACCGGATCGACATCGTGCTGCAGGGCCAGGGCGCGCTGGCCGACATCACCAACCCTGCCGCGTCGCTGCTGCCGACCGTCACCAGCGTGGACCCGGCCACCGGTGGCACCGCGGGCGGCGAGCTGGTCAACATCTACGGCCAGCACTTCATGCCGAACGGCGTCGACGACGTGTCCGCGCTGGTCTTCGGCGCGACCGCGGCCGACGACTGGACCGTGGTGTCGGACAGCCACATCGTGGCCATCGCCCCGGCGCACACCGCGGGCACGGTCGCGGTGCGGGTCACCACGGACGCCGGTCAGTCCGCGGACACCGCTGCCGACAACTACGTGTACGCCTGATGGGCGTACGGTTCGCCGACCTGGACGAGTACTACTCGCCGGGTCTGGAACTGCCGGTCAGGGGCACGGTCTACACCGTGCCCCTCCCGTCCGGCGAGCTCGGTCTCTGGTGCCGACGGATCGCCCAGACCGCGGGCGAGGTTGGCAGCGCGGACACTCCGGAGGAGATGGAGGCGGCCGCTGAGCGGGCCCGTGAGCGGGTCGCCGCGCTGCCTCCGCTGCCTGGCGGGGAGAAGCCGTTCGACGAGTTGATGCTTGGCGGCGCCTACGCCGAGATGCTGAAGAACGCCGTGCCCGACCCCTACATCCAGTTCTGCGCCCAGACGGCCTACTGGTGGATCGTCGGCGGCGAGGAGGCGGCCCGGCGCTACTGGGAGTCTGGCGGCCGCCCGGAAGCGAGGGGCCCGGGGAACCGGGCCCAGCGGAGGGCAGCGCGCCGAGCAGCTGGCGGGACCAGTACGGCCGAGGCCGCCGAGACCCCGTCAGCGGCCTCTTCGAGTGGTACGAGTACCCCGAGCAGGTCCAGCGGGCGCAGTCGGGGCAGACGGTCACGTGGGCGCAGATTCTGACCCACTGGGCGCTCGTCGAGGCTGACCTCCACGAGCGCTACGGCATCGACGTCGACGACCGGGCGCTGATGCGCGCCCGGTCCTGGCGCTGGCTGTCCACCCGCATCGTCGGCCTGCTGGCTGAAGACACCCGCCTCGCACGCGCGCTGGCTCCTCGCGAGGAGCAGCCGCCCCAGTAGCCGAGGGGGTGGCCACCGTGCTGATCCTCGGCGAGTTGACGACGTTCCTGAAGCTGGATAAGACCCCGTTTACGCGGGGGCGCAAGGAAGCGGAGCAGGAGTTTCGGCAAACCGGTCGGAACCTGGAGCGCGAGGCGGACGCGACCTCACGTGCAATGGCTACGGCACTGGCCGGGCAGGGACGACACGGCGGAGATGGCTTTGTGCGAGGCGCGGACGGGCGCCTGCGCGACAGCCGCGGCCGCTTCGTCTCTGCGGGACAGGAAGCCGGCCGCGCGGCCGCGGGCGGCTTCGCGCAGCTGACCGGCGCACTGGGCGACCTTGGCGGGGCCGTGGGCAGTGTCGGCGGCAGCCTGTGGGGCCTGATCCCCATCCTGTCGGCGCTCGCCGCCGGTGCGGTCGTCGCGATCCCGGTGATCTACGCCCTCGGCGGCGCGCTGGCTTCTCTGCCCGCGCTGGCCGTCGGCGGCGGCGCCGCGATCGGCACCTTGGCGCTCGGCTTCGACGGGCTCGCCGAGGCCTTCCAGAAGACGACCCGGGCCGGTGGCAGCGCGGTCGACCGGGCCTACCAGGTGGCGCGGGCGGAGCGGCAGGTCCGTGACGCCAACCGCGAGGTGCTCGACTCGCAGCTGGCGTTGAACCGGGCCCGCATGGCGGCCGCCGAGCGGCTGCAGGACCTCAACCGGAACCTGGCCAGCGCCCGCCTCGATGAGGAGTCTGCCGTCCTGGCGGTTGCAGAGGCCGAGAAGGACCTCCGTGAGGCCCGCCGCGGCGGCGACCGGCTGCAGGTTCGGCGCGCCGAGCTGGCGTACCGGCAGGCGCAGCAGGCCGTAGAGGACGTCCGGGATCGAGTGGGGGACCTGGAGCAGGAGCAGGCCGACGCCGCGGCGAAGGGCGTCGAGGGCTCCGAGGAGGTGACGGCGGCGCTGCGCCGGCAGGAGCGCGCGGTTGAGGGCGTTGCGGATGCGGAGCATGCCCTGTCGCAGGCCCGAAAGCCCGCTGGCGGCGGCGGTGCGGCAGCCGAGACGACGAAGCTGGCCGCATCCGCGCAGCAGCTCGTGTCGGTGCTGAAGGGCCTGGCACCCGAGTGGGATTCGCTGAGGCTCGGGGTGCAGCAACGCCTCTTCGCCGGCGTCGGCCGCGAGGTGCAGCTCCTCGCAGACGCGTGGCTGCCCCGGCTGGAGGTCTCGCTCGGCAAGTACGCCGACACCTTCAATGGGATCTTCAAGACGTTCTCGGAGACCGCCCGCGACCCAGAGGTCATGGACGACCTGGGCATCGGGATGGAGACCGTGCGGGTCCAGATTGAGAAGGTCGGCGCTGCCATCGCTGGTCCGGGCGTAAAGGCGTTCGCCAAGCTCGCCGCCGCCGCGAAGCCGTTCCTGGACGTCCTCGGCGACAAGCTCGCCGGGGCCATCGAAAGCTTCGCGACCTGGATCGATGATGCCGAGGAGTCCGGCGAACTGGCCGGCTTCTTCGAGACTGCGGCCTACTGGCTCGGCGAGGTTTGGGACCTGGGCGGCGACCTGCTCGGCTTGTTCGGTGACTTCTTCGGGATGTGGACCGACTCAGAGAACGGCGATGCGGCTACTGGCCTGTTCGACTCGATCCGCAACGGGATTAAGGATCTGCGGACCTGGCTTGAGGACCCGGAGAACAAGCAGAACCTGCAGGACTTCATTGACGGGTTCGTGGCAATTGGCTCGGCCGTGATGGACGTCCTGGGCTGGCTGATCGAAACGGGCATTCCCGCAGCGTGGGGCGCTCTGGAGTGGCTGGATGAGAAGCTCTCGGCGCTGTCTGACACCGCAACGAAGGTCAAGGACTGGATCGTCGCGAAGTGGAATTCCCTGGTCAGCTTCGTGACCGGCCTACCATCCAAGATCAGTTCGGCGGCGTCCGGGCTCTGGTCTGGAATCAAGGAGGGCTTCAAATCGGCCCTGAACTGGATTATCGACAAGTGGAACGGCTTGTCGTTCACGCTGCCCGGCTTCACCGCGTTTGGCCAGAACATCGGCGGCGGCACCCTCTCGACGCCCAACATCCCCCGCCTCGACGTCGGCGGCCGCATCCTGCGTGACGGCCTGGCGATGGTGCACCAGTCCGAGGTGGTCATGCCGGCGGCGCAGGTGCGCCGCCTGGAGCGCGGCGAGCCCGCAGTTGACGGCGCAACCGGCGGCCAGCTGGTGGACATCAAGGTCACTGTGGACACGCCGGAGGGCGGCGTCCTGCGGGTGGTCCGCAAAACCACCCGAACCCAGGGCGGCCGCACGGATCGCGTGCTGGTCGGCCGGTAAGCGAAGGGAGCCAGCATGACGTACCCCGCGGTTGCCCTCGGCTACCGGCTTGAGGTGGCGCCCAGCGCAGATCCGGCGGCCGACCCCGGCACCTGGTCGTGGACGGACATCACCAACGACCTCGCCATCGGTGTGCCGATCACGCACAAGCGTGGCACTGAGGACGAGCAGGGCGACACCAGCAGCGAGAGCGCCTTCACCTTCCGGAACCCGGCGCGGCGCTGGTCGACGGACAATCCGCTCAGCGACATGTGGCCGGGTTGGAAGGTGGACTGTCCGATCCGGTGCTCGCTGTCGCTGGACGGCGGCGGCAGCTGGAGCGAGCTGTTCACGCAGTTCGCCTCGGAGATCACCGACACGTGGGGCGGGACCAGTGGCCGGCTGCCCCGAACCGCGGTCCGGGCTGACGGCATCTTCCGCCGGCTGGGCCGGGGCGACTCGGAGCGGTCCGCGATGTACCGCACCATGGCTGGGTACGCAACGGGTGACATCGCGCCGTGGGCGTACTGGCCGATGGAGGACGGTGCAGACGCCACCCGGTTCGCTGCGGCAACTCCCGGGGTTCCGTCGATGGTGCTCGGCGGCGACATCACCCTCGCCACCAGGGACACCATCGTCGGGTCGCGGCCGCTGCCTGTGTGGCAGGCCGGGTCGAACGCGCGCGGCACCGTACCGACTTACACGTCCACGGGCACGTGGACCGTGCAGGCAATGGTGGTGCCACCCGAGGATCTCGTCGCCCAGAATCAGGCTGTCACGGTGTTCCGGGCAGAGATGCGGGGTGGCACGTACGGCAGCGTTTCCGTGGCCATCACGCCCGGAGAGCAGCTGGCATTGGTGACCCGCGACACTGCGGGCAACGTCGTCGACTCGTGGTTCGAGGTGTTCCCGAGCGGCACCGTGTTCGGCCTGCCGGTCTCTGTCGTGGTCCAGGCCGTCGACGACCCCGGTGGGGTGGCCGACAGCTGGGCCGCAGCTCTGATCGGCGCAGACGGCACCGTGCTGGCCTCCATCTCCGAGCTGTCGGGCGGCAACGATCACGGCCGAATCTCGGCGGTTCTCCCCAACGGCACCTTCGCGCTGGCCGCTGACACGGTTATCGGCCACGTCGGGGTGTGGATCGACCCCGCATTCACGCTGGGCACCGACGACGTGTCCAACGCCCGCGCGATCGGCGGCTGGGCCGGCGAGATGGCGCACGAGCGCATCGCCCGCCTGCTGCGCGAGCAGCGCATCGCCTCCGACATCACCGCCACGGTGTCCACCCTGATGGGACCGCAGGAGCCGGGCCGCGTCATGGACCTCCTCCTGGAGGCCTCCGACGCCGATCACGGACTGCTCGACGACTCCCGCGGTGCGGTCGCCTACCGGGCGCTGTCCGAGATGTATGGGCAGACGCCAGCGCTCACGATTGACGCCGACGCGTATGAGCTGGGCTTCCCGCTCCGCCCGATCACCGATGACCAGAAGCTGGTCAACAAGAGCACGGTCACCCGCCGCGGCGGGTCGTCCGGCACCGTGGACCGCACCAACGGCGCGGCACCCCGGCTCGGCGACGACCCGGAGCTGAACCTGTACGACGACAGCCAGCCGATCCATCACGCCGGCTGGTACGTCAACCTGGGCACAGTCAAAGGCAAGCGCGTCCCGAAGATCACGGTCAACTTCCTGGCAGCGCCCCAGCTCGCGGCCGCGTTCTTGGCTCTGCGCCTCGGTGACCGCGTCCAAGTCGTCAACGCCCCGCAGGAGCTGGCGCACTCGGGCGTGCTGGATCTGATCTGGGTCGGGTGGAATACCGCGACGCGCACCCGCACCGCCTTCACCGCGACCGCGAACTGCGCGCCGTACGCCCCGTACGACATCGCCATATACGGCACGGATGCCAATCAGCGCGGCCGGTACGGCGCCGGGTACAGCACCCTGGCGAGCGCGGTCGACGAGACCGCGACGACGCTGCGCGTCAGGCCGGACCGCGACGTGTGGGCCACCAGCGGCATCCTGCCGGGGCTGTTCCCGGGCGGCGGCGGGGCCGGCATCGACATCGACGTGGGTGGCCTGACGTACAACGCCACCGACATCCTCGGGCCGGCCTTCGTCGCGGCGGGCACGGCCGCACACGCCGACAACGCCGCAGTCAGCCCAGGCTTGCCCGCCGGTGCGCAGGCGGGGGACCTGCTGGTGATCTGGGCTGCGATCCGGTCCAGCGGCGTTGGCACCGTTGGCACTCCGGCGGGCTACACGACGCTGCTGGCGTCCGGGAACACGCGCCTATGCGTCAGGGCGCACAGCGGCAGCGAGGTCGCGCCGACGGTCACGCCCTCCGGCGGGTCCGCCGGGGACACCGTGTCGGCGCAGATGGCGGCCTTCCGGCGCATAGACACCGGGCGCGGCACCTTGGGTTTCCTTAACTTCGCGTCTCAGCTCAACAGCAGCGGGCAGGACATCCCGCTGCCCGAGATGCTCGTGTCGAACCTCGGCGCGCAGGTGTGGCTGTACCTGGGCTGGAAGCAAGACGACTGGACGTCCGTGGCCCCGCCATCGGGTGCGACGGAGATCGACGAGCCGGACAGCACCACAGGCTCCGACCAGGGTCTGACGTGGGCGTACCGCATCCTGCAACGCCCGGTGCGCGCCAAGCCAGCCAGCTTCGTCGTCACCGGCGGTGGGGCTGCGATCAGCCGCGGAATCCTTGTGTCCTTCGCGGGCCTGTACGAGATGACCGTGACCCGCCTGCCCGAGGACAAGGCGCAGGCGGCCGATGAGCAGGTGACCGTGACCGATACCGGCCGGGCCGGACTATGACGGAGGTGGGCTGTGGCCGGGATTGACGAGATCGTCGCGGGCAACTTCATCCTTGCGCCCGACCTGCTCGCCGCGTTCGTGCACGGCGAGGACGTGCAGGCCTTCTCGACGTCGGGCACCTACACCAAGCCGCCGCTGGCGAAGTCGGTCACCTTCAGGGTTTGGGCTGGCGGCGGCGGCGGCGCGGGCTGCGCTCTCGCCGCCGCGAGTCAGCACACGAAGGGCTCCGGCGGCGGCAGCGGCGGTTACAGCGAGAGCACCTTCGACGCCGCCGACGTGGGATCGACCGAGACCATCACGGTTGGCGCGGCTGGCACGGCAGGCACCTCCGGCGGCGGCACGGGCGGCACGGGCGGCAACAGCTCGGCGGGCTCCCTGGTGACCGCTAACGGCGGCGTGGGCGGCACTGCGGCGGCGAGCAGCACGGCCTCTTTCTCCGTTGTAGGCGGCGCTGGCGGGGCCCCCGGCACCGGGCAGATCGCCGAGGCTGGCGAGCCAGGCGGCACCGGGTCGGGCGATGGCGGGCTCGCCGCGTCCGGCGCGGGCGGCGGCCGCGGCGGCGGCGTGGCGAGGGCCGCGGTGACCTCCTCGCAGTCCCTCGCTGGCGCTGCTGGCACCGGCTACGGCGCAGGCGGCTCGGGCGCGCTCGCGACCGCTGGCGGGGCGGCCGCTGCTGGCGGTGCGGGCTCTGCTGGCTACGTCATTGCGATCACGAGGTTCTAGGAGGTCGTCATGCCGAGCTACTCCCAGCTGCAGCAGGAGGCCGCCTGGCGCGCGGAGACGGTGCCAGACGCGATCAAGTGGTTCATCGCCGAGGCTGGCGTCTTCTGGCGGCTATCGCCTGGTGCGCTGGGCTGCAAGGGCGACAACAACCACCTGCGGGGAGCGCACCGGTCCCGCCGCTGGATCAAGACCAGCCGGTGGTGCACCAACCGCACCTACACCATCAGCCACCCGGACGACCTTCTCGGCGACGAGGACTGGTGTGTCGGTATCGACATCACCCTGCCGCGGGCGGTCCTGCTCGAGGTGTGCAAGCGGCTCGACGTAGCAGTCCGGGCCGGGCTGCTCGAAGAGGTCTCCGAGTGGTATGGCAACACCGACGGGGACGACCGGGTTGACGGCTACAACAACATCGCCAACAGGGTTGCGACCTCGGACGACTCGCACCTGTGGCATCTGCACATCACCATCAAGCGCCGCTTCGCGAACACCCTGGCGGTGCTGCAGCGGCTCTTCGCGATCCTGACGGGAGCTGACGACATGGAGCAGAAGGACAGGCTGGCCTTTCCGACCAGTTACAAGGAGCGGACCGTGGGCCACGTGCTCGCGGACGAGTCGAACCTCCGGGACTACTGGTACGACGCCCCAGGTGGCGTGCTGACCGTCAACCCGCCTCCGGTCGACTCGCGCGCCGAACTGCTGGTGCAGGCCGCGCAGAAGACTCTGGCCGCGCCGCCGGCGCAACCGCTTCCGGTCGACGAGGCCGCACTCGTCGCTGCGGTCGTCGCGGGCGTCAGGGGCGAGCTGAACAACATGGTGGAGCAGGCCGCCGACCGCGCGGTGCGCCGGGCCCTCGGCTCGCTGGACGGGGCAACCCCGGCAGGAGACGGCAGCTGATGAACAAGCTCACCCTGCCTCAGGCCATCCTGGGTAGCGTCGTCCTGCTGGTCATCGGCGCGCTCACATTCGCCGGCAAGGACACTGCCGCGCTGGTCACGTCTGGCGTGGCCATCCTGTCCGCACTCGGTCTGATCGTGAAGCAGAACGCCGAGACGCAGTCAACGGCCCAGCAGGTGCAGCAGCAGACCAACGGCAACACGAAAGAGCTCGTGCAACTCATCTCCAAGCAGCAGGACCAGATCCTGGAGATGGCGCACAAGATGGCCGAGATGATGCCGGCCTCGAAGCCGTAGCCCTACTCGATCCAGGCCTGGGGCATTTCTCGCCAGTCGTCGCCAGGGTTGCGCGCGCGCATCGCGGCGGCCAGGGCGTGGGCCTCGGCTTCGGTGCCGGTCGGGCTGCGCCAGATGGGTCGCTCACCGTTGTTGCCGCTCGGGCCTTGGCGAGCTTCGACACGCCACAGGGTGCCGTCGGTGTAGAGCCAGATCCGGCGCTGCTCTTGCCCGCGTAGTCCGTTCCACCAGCTCACATCCTTGATCCAGCCCACGGCCGGATCGTACACGTGTTCGATGACGCTGTCCGCTGGACAGCATCGTCGACTATGTCTAGGCTCGTGCGGGGGTGCGAGCCCTGGGAGAGGCCCCGCCTGCCCACTTCGGTGGCGCAGGCGGGGCCGTTCCGTCGTCTCTGCCGCCCGTACGCGGGATCGACCAGCGTTGACGATCGTGGCCATGATGGGCGGATGTCGTATCCCCGGGTCCCCCAGCCATACGGCCACCAGCCTCAGCAGCCGCCGCAGATCGCTTACGTTCCCCCGGTCTCCGGCCGGGCCATCGTGGCGTTCCTGCTCGCCGGATTTAACGTGTTCTTCGGCTGGTGCCTGCTCGGCATCCCCGGCCTGCTCGGTGTCTTCGCGGCGCATCAGGCGATGGTCGACACTCGCGTGGGCCAGCGGCGCGGGCACGGCCTCGCTCAGGCCGCCCTGTTCCTGGGCTACCCGTTCGGCGGGCTGTACCTGGTGGTTGGCGTCATCGCGCTGGGCAACCGCGTCCTCGGCTACTGAACGCCCCGCCCCACGTCGGGGGCGGGGCGCGCCTACCTCGGTCCCGACGGCGGTGAACCCGTCTCGGGTCCTGACGCCGGGCCAACCTTCGGATTGCCCAGCGAGGGCCGCACGTCCGCCCGAGCAGAGCGGACCGACGGTCCGACGCGTATCAACTGCCCGTCTGCGTCTGTGTGGCGGATGCAGCCGCAGCCCTTCCTGACGCACTTCCGCTGGCTGGATGCGCCCTTCGGCACGTGCCGGGCGTGTCCGCAGACGTCGCACTTCATCGCCGCATCATCTCCCACCTGGACCCGTCAGCGCGCTACCCAAAGCGCCAATCCTGCGCAGGCGAGCAGCAGCGCGGCACCGAGCGCGTAGCCCAGCGCCTGCCCGGTCAGGCCGCGGGCGACGATGAAGCTGGCCCGGGTCGCCTCCCATGCCAGTGATGCCCGCTCGGTGCGGCGCCCGAGCCCGTATCCGACGGCCAGGCCGAGCACGAGCCCGACCGCGGCCATAGCTAGATCCATGTCGCTCTCCGTTGTTTCTCAGGGGTCACAGCGATGGGATCGCAGCGGTCGCAGGCCCTGATCTCAGGTCCCTCTATCTGGGGCCCGGCCAAGATCCTGCGAACGCTGCGATCCCTGCGAATGGTGCGATGTGGGGTCACGCTCGGTTAGCAGTGGCGAGGGTGAGGATGTCGTAGACGCCGTGCTCGGAGCGCCTCAGCAGCGCGTCTGGGCCTTCGCACAGCGCCCGCATCTCCGTGTACAGCCAGGAGTCCGACCGGCCGGTCTCCTCCAGCACGTCGGCGAGCTCGGCGGGTCGTACCACGTCGTGGCCGTCGTCGCGGAGGTCCTGGACGTGCCGACGGAGGATGGCCCTCGCCTCCCCGGGAGTCTTCGGCCGCGGGAGCGGGCCGAAAGCCATCCGGGCGTGCGGGTCGGGCTCGGCCAGCGGCTGGGCCGGGTCGACGTCGTCCGGCGGGTCGGTCGGGTCCCACGCGCCGTTGGCCTCCTCCGACTCGTCCTCCTCGTCACCGTCCTCCATGGCGGGTGCTGGCTGCGGCTGCGGACGGCCGGGGCTGACCCACGGGGTGATGGCCGCGGCCCGCTCGTCCTCGCTGCCGGCGAAGTACGCCCGGTGCGGCATGGCCCACCGCTCGCGGTCGACGCCGGACAGCTCTGCATACAGGCAACCGGCGCGCTGGTCCTTCCAGATCCACGGCGCGGCGCCCGCATCGAGGGTCTCGTCGGAGAGCGCGGCCTGGGCGTCGTCCTCGCTCTTCACGCCGAGGCAGGCCCAGCTGCCGATATTGGCTCGGACGCTGGTCGGGACCCGGTCGTAGGTGGCGCGCTGCAGCTCCACGACCAGGGCGATGCCCACCGAGCGCGCTGATTCGGCGACGTCGACGAACGTGCCGTTGCCGTTCAGCACGCCTGCAGCCTCGAAGAACACGGCGACGACGAACGGGATGCCGCAGCCCTTCGTCCACTGCTTGTGGCCGGCCTGGCCGAGGATTCGGGCCCGCTCACGGATGAGCGCGGGCAGGTCCTCGATGTACGCCTCGGCGGCCGCCGGCCCAGCGGCCATCCGGTGCGCGTACTGCTGGAGCCACCCGGGGAGCTGGTCGGCTTTGCGGGAGTCGCTGACATGCAGCTCCGCATCGATGCGGGTCAGCACGTCAGCGCACATGTTCAGCAGCAGCTCCGTTTTGCCCGACCCGCTCATGCCGACAACGCCCAGGTGGGTGGAGTTGCGCTGCCGGCCGGGGTCGCCGGGCAGCCACAGCAGCAGCGGCTCCCCGTCCTCCCCGCGGCCGAGGTCGATCGGGGCATCGGCGATCGACCTGCCTGGCGCGGTTGGGCCAGGCCAAGGGATCGGCTTGCGGAGCTGGTCGACGGGGACAAGGATCATCTGTCCGCGGCGTGCCGAGTCGGGCGACTGCACGAACCGGGAGGCGCCGGGTCTCACGTCGAGCGCCGACTCGATCTCCTCCCGGGCGGCGGCAACCTGGCTGAACGGCGTGCCCGGCGCGGCCTCGATGGTGGCCACGATTCGAGCGCCGGTCGTCTTCGGCCGGCCCACCTTGGCGTCCTGGAGCGCGCGGATGTGCTGCCCCAGTTCTCCGACGCTGCCGCGCTGCACCTCGTCGCCGCCGCGGCGCAGGACCCGGTTGACGATCGCGACCGCCGACAGGGCAATGCCGCCGAGCGCCCACAGGTCCCCCCAGGGGTGCGTGAGCGGTCCGCCGATGGTCGCGCCGAGCGTCCACACCGAGACGGCTCCGGCAACCACGGTGGCGGTGACCCGAACCATCTGGCCGCGTGGGCGGCCGGCCAGCCACGTGTAGCCGGTGACGCTGGCCCCGGCGACGGTCAGCCCGACGGCGGCCCAGGGCTTGTCCGCCCACGCGTGGTGGGCGAGTAGCGTGACGGGCAGCGCCACGACGGTGCAACAGGGCACGATCGCGTACGGCAGGAGCGCCGCGGCGGGCGTGATCTCGACTTCGCGCGGCAGCTGCAGCCGCGTCTGGCGGCTCACTGGTCTGCCCTGAACAGGAACGCGGAGCGGGTCTGCCGCTTGATCGCGCCGGCGGCCTCCAGCTCGACCATGTACGCGGCGATGAACCGCCCATACGCGGTGATCATGTACTTCGCTGCGATGCCCAGCGCGACGGCGGCCATCCGGATCGGCCCGGCCACCATGCGGGCCCGCTTCCGGGCGGACAGCCCGCCGACGGTCCGGCCGCCGGACACGGTGCGCAGCCGCGCCTCCAGCGCCGCTGCGGCCATGGCCAGCTCGATCGACGCCTGGTGCAGAACCTTGCGGCGCAGCTCAAACCACTGCTGGAGCTCGACGTTGTCCATGGGCGGCTCCCCGGACATGAAGGTGTGCTGTGACACTGGTGGTGCCTCCTTTGCGGGGTGCGGGGCGCGCTGGCTGTGGAGGCTGGGCGCGCCCCGCTTGCTGTCCGCCGTCGTGGCGGCCACTGCGTGGGCCGGGCGCTGGTCCCGGCCCCACGGAGGCCGTACGGTGGTCGGTGCCCCCGCCGCCTGCCGAGGTGAGGACGAGTCATCTCGGCCCCGGCGGGGGTCCATGCGTCAGGCGCTGGTCAGCACCTGGAAACTGCCGCCCTGCATAACGTGCGGCCGGATGTGCTCCATCGCCCACGTCTCGTCCTCACCGAACAGCTCGCCGATCTGGGCGAACGTGAGCGGTTCGCGGCGGCCCGCCGTGATGTCGGCCAGCACCTCCAGGAGCGTCTGCCCGTCAGCGGTGGACACCGCGGCGTCGTGCTCCGCCGGTGCCGCCACGGTGGCGGGCGTCTCGGCGGCCCGAATGGCGTTCAGGTGACGACGTACCGTCGACTCGCTCATGCCAACCTTCGCGGCGATCTGAGCGGGCTTCCACGACGGATTCCTTGCCGCCACCTTGGCGACCGCCTGAGTGGTCAGCGGGTGCCGTGACGTCGCCGGCGGCCCTGACACTGGGCGCTCCGACAGCGGCTCCTCCTCGACCTCGTCAGCGGGCTCCTCCGGCGCGCTCGGCGGCGTCATCTTGGCGGGCACGTAGCCGGGCGCGGTCATCTCCACGACGCGCTCGATCCGGGCCATCTGCTCGTACGCCTCGGTCGCCATCTCCTCCGTCACGTTGCGCGCAACTCGGCGGACGCGCGCCTCCCGCCACGACCGCGGGCCGAGCCATCCGTAGCGCAGTGCGTACTGCGCACGGACGAGCTGGCGGACGCCGCGCTCGTGGTGGAGGGTGACGATGTCGCCCTCGCCCGGGGCGATGAGGCCGAGTCGCGCGGCGATCCGCCGGGGCGTCCACACCCAGCTGCCAGCGACCTTGGCTCGCTGGCCGGCAGGCTCGTCGGGCCGGTACTCCGACCACCACAGCGTCGCGCCGAGGACCGGGATCAGGATGCGCAGGCCCTGCATGGAAGCGGTGTCGGCGGACGCGGCGACGATGATGCCGACCGGGATGGCGATGTACCAGACCGTCCGCCCGTTGGGGCCGATGGTGCCGTGCTGCTTGAAGTGCTTGTGGCCCTTCGCGCCGAGGCTAACCATCACCATGGAGGTCATGAGGCAGCCGATCAGCGCGAAGCTCACGGGGGCGGCCGAGTCGCGGAGCACCTCGTAGACGCCCTCCGCCTCCCAGCCGATGACAAGCGGCGCGGCGATCAGCATGGCGGTTGCGTCGACTCCGCCGCGGCGGTAGGTGCGGAGGATGAGCGCGCCGAGGATTAGCGCGGTGGCCGCTCCGGCGATGGTGGTGAGCAGCGTGGCGTTGTCCTGGAGCCAGGCCTGTGCGACTGCGGGATCGAACTGCATGGAGTGCTCCTCGGGTGTCGGCTCGGTCAGCGCTTCTCGGCGGCGGCGAGGCGCTCGTTGCGCTCGATCAGCCGGGCGGCGATCTTCGCGGCCGGGCCGTTCGGGTCGGTGGCGGCAGCGCGGGCGTGGTTGCGGCCGAGGTCGGTGGCGATCTGCTCGCGGTCGGGAGTCTTGGACATGGCGTGCTCCTCGTAAGCGGGTCCGGTGTGGACGCCAGCCTAGGCTATAGGGGTGTTGCCTGCAACAGGGGTGTAGCAGTAGGCTCCGATCACTCACGCCCCTACGCTCACGACGTGGAGAAACCCCCGGTGGACTACGACCTGGTCGACAAGCTCGGCGCGCTGCTGTGCGCCACGGCCCTGGCGCAGCGGGACCCGCTCGCCCAGCTGGCCGCGCTCGGCCCGGCCCAGCCCACCGCCGCCGCCCTGGAGGACTACGTTGTCGAGCTCCGCGGTCGCATACTCCGCGGCATCATCGAGGCCGGCACGAGTCGGGTGAAGCTCGCCGAGGAGCTCGGTGTGGAGCGTTCGCGCGTGCAGGCGATGCTCCGGCAGGCCGATGCCGCGCAGGCGCGCCGCGAGGCGGCACAGCAGAAGGGCGCGTCGGCCGAAGCCTGACGCGCCCTCCCGGTCCTGCTCAGAGGTCGAACTCCCCGTCCTTCGCCCCCTCGACGAAGGCGTCCCACTCGGCGCGCGTGTAGATCAGCGCCGGGCCGGTGGGGTCCTTGCTGTCCCGCAGCGCGATCGCCTCCCCGACGAACGCGACCTCCACGCAGTTATCGCAGTTCGGGCCGCTCCTCGTGCTCTTCCTCCACTCGGCGTCCGTCAGGTCCACCGTCATGCCCTTGATCTGCTGCTGCACTGTCGTCTCTCTCGGGTCGTGCCGGCATCTGGCGCACCGGCGGCAGGGGTGGGGGCGGGTACACCCCATCGAAGCGGCCGTACATCACAGCACCAGCTGGAGTACGGCGAGGAGCAGGGCGTAGGGCAGGACAATCGCCAGCCGGCGCGGGCGGCGCATCCAGCGCCACAGCCGCTGACGGCGGGTGAGCCGCGGGGGATTGCCGATCCTGATCACATCCACCTCCCGTGTGGGGGCGGCGGCCCACGGGAGTAGACCGCCGCCGGTCGATACGCCTTCCGCTCCACGGCAGGTCAGCGCAGCGACACAACGCTCATCCTGCACCCACTTGGCCAAGTAGCCAAGTAGCGAGCAACAGTTGCTCGCCAGCTAGCGTGACCGTCCATGATCGACCCTCACTCCGGGGTGCCGCTGCACCGGCAGGTCGCCGATGACCTGCGTCGGCGCATCGGTGCGGGCGAGTGGGCGCCGGGTGCGCACCTGCCCCGTGAGGTCGACTTGGCGCACGAGTACGGCGTCGGCCTGGACACCGTGCGGCAGGCGTACGAGGCACTACGCTCGGGCGGTGTGATCCGACCTGGGGGGCCTGGACGTCGGGCCAGTGTGCCGCCTGCTGAGCCGCTGCAGCGGATGGTCCTGCCGGCGCGGGCTGTGCTGACGGTGCGGATGCCGACGCCGGAGGAGATGCGGGAGCATGGCATCCCGCCGGGCGTGCCCGTGGCGGAGGTCCGTCACGAGGGCAGAAGTCGACTATTTCGGGGCGATGAGGTCGACTGGCGGGGTGCGTGAGACGTCTGCCGTAACTGTCCGTGATCCGATAATGGACTAGACGTTTCCCAAAGTTTCGCAGAGTGACGCATCGACGTGAATGATCTGCCGGGTTTGCTCGTATCGGAAATCGGTCATTTCGGTCAGACAGGCATGTAACTCAGCCGATCATCCCACAATGCGGTCGCTGTCCGTTTTGGATCACGTCAACAATGTTGACCGGTCACCTACCCGTCCGGCCTATTCCCAGATACCACGCAGCGTTTCTAGTGCTCCTAGCGTTGCTCAGCAATCATGGACATCTGCCATCGGGGTTTCACTCACGCAGCAGGGTCGGGGGACTCAAGGGAGAGGGAGCAATGGCCGAACAGAAGGCACCACCGAGACGACTCCTGTACACGATCGCCAGCATCACCGGGGTGGTGATCAGCGTGACCGGCGCGGGCGGCCTGGTCGCCATCATCGCGACCGGCAACGCCGACCCTGACCCGGCGACGGCCGTCGGCCCCGGCTGGAGCGCCCTGGCCGCCACGCTCACGATCATCGGCTTCTCGACCGCCGTCGTGTCGAAGCTTGGCTGGATACTGGTCGACACCCGCGAGGAAGTCCGGGAGGTCCGGGGACTGCTTGCCAGCACCAGCCTGTCCATCCCGCGGCAGAAAGCGCAGGCCCAGGCCCAGCAGCAGTCAGGGCCCGCCCAGCAGCAGAAGCGGCCACCGCGGCGCGGACGGCGGCGAGCCAAGGGCGGCCAGGACGAGAAGCCCAAGGAGGGCGACAGCGGCACGTGGACGCCGGCGGACGCACGCTGGCAGGACGACATGGCAGAGGCGGTTCGGCTGGGCCGGACTCTACCCGGCCCAGCCGAACCAGCCTGAGCCTACGATGCGGGAGGGGGTCCACCTATACGGTGGACCCCCTCCTTCGGTTCACCCATATGGCGCAGGTCACAGCCGGTCGCCGATGCTGGCCTTCCTCGCCGCCTGCTGGGCACGGTCGATGCCTGCCGACCGGGCGTACCGCCGGGCCATGCCCGACCCGGGAGTCCAGCCGAACAGGTACTCCGAGTCTTCCTCCGAGCCGCCGGCCAGCTTCCAGTTGTGGGCGCTCGTGTGGCGCAGCTGGTGGGCGCGGGTGTGCGGCACCCCGGCCTGCTGGGACCGGCGCTCCAGCATCTGCTGCACGCCGGAGCTGGTCATCGGGGTGCCCCGCTTCGCGCCGAGCCACAGCTCCGGCCGCTCCGCGCCCTTCGCTCCGCGCCGAAGCCTCACGTACGCGCCTAGGGCCTCCGCCGCCTTCACGCCCAGCGGGATGGTGCGCACCTTCCGGCCCTTGCCCATGACGCCGATGCGCGGGGTTCGGCCCAGGTCCACCGAGTCCAGCAGGATGCCGGCCAGCTCGGAGACGCGGGGCGAGCCGGGCTCGCAGAAGATCCGGATGATCGCCTCGTCGCGGACGCCCTCCAGGTCCTTCTTCCCGCGCGCCTGGCAGGCCTTCAGCAGCGCCCGGAGATGGTCGTCGCCGAGGACCGGAACCGGCTCGTCGTCGGGCTTCGGTTCCTCCATGCCCTCCATCGGCGACTTCGCGATCAGCTCCTTCTTCACTGCCCAGCGGTAGAAGGCCCGGACGCTGCGGAAGCGGACGCCCGCGGTGGTCGCCGCCCGGTGTTCGAGGAGGTAGCCCATCCAGTCCTCGATGTCGGCGGTGTCCAGCTCCAGGAGGTCCCGGTCGTCGACGAACTCGGCGAGCTGGCCGAGGGACTCGGTGTAGCTCTGGATGGTCCGCTCGGAGAGGTGTTTGGCGACGAGCGCGCGCTCGTACGAGGCGAAGGTGATCTCGTTCGGGTCGTCGTTCATGCCGGTGAGTCTGTGATGTGGGCCATCGAAAATAAGCAGGTGTATGAACGGCTTGCGATGCCCGGAGGGTGCCCGAAGATCAGAAAAGGGCCCTGAGCTAGCAGCTCAGGGCCCTGT
>NZ_BONI01000083.1 GCF_016862635.1 Catellatospora coxensis
GGGCTCGGACATGCCTGCGACGAGCGGAGCGAGGAGCGGGCATGAGCGAGCTTTGCGAGCGAATCAGCGGGCTCGGACATGCCTGCGACGAGCGGAGCGAGGAGCGGGCATGAGTTCGGTGGCACGGAGGATCGGGAAGGCCGCCGCGATCACGCTCATCGCCGGGACGGTGGGCGGTGCGGCGCTGCTCGCGGCCGAGGCGGTGGTGGCCCGCAGCCGCCGGTACGCCAAGCCGGGGCTGGGCCTCGCGCTGCGCACCACCGTGGGCGCGGACACCGCCGCCCCGCTGCGGCTGGTCATGCTCGGCGACTCCGCGGCGCTCGGTGTGGGCGTGGACCGGGTCGCCGACACCGTGGGCGGCCAGCTGGCCGCGCTGCTGTCCGGCGGCGAGTCCGGCAAGGGCGGCCCGGTGCAGGCTGTGGCGCTGTCCAGCGTGGGCGTCGCCGGGTCCCGCTCGTCGGACCTGGCCACCCAGGTGGCGCGCTGCCTGCTCGGCGACCGTCCCGACGTCGCGGTGATCCTGGTCGGCGGCAACGACGCGATCACGCTGCGCCGCCCGTCCGACGCGGCGGCGTACCTGGGCGCGGCGGTGCGCCGGCTGCGTGAGGCCGGGGTCGAGGTCGTCGTGGGCACCTGCCCCGACCTGGGCGCGGCCCGCGCCATCGCGCCGCCGCTGCGCCAGGTCGTCGGCTTCCTGGGCCGCCGGGTGGCGCGGGCGCAGGTGCGCGCGGTGCACGCGGCCGGGGGCGCCGTGGTCGACCTGGCCGCCGAGACGGGGCCGGTGTTCCGCGCCGACCCGAACACGCTGTCGGCCGATCGCTACCACCCTTCCGCGGACGGTTACCGGGTGTGGGCGTACGCCCTGCTCCCGGCCGTCGCCCACGCCGCCGGAGTCACCCCCCGCCTGCCCTGACCCGACCCTGCGCGGGCGCGGGCGCGCGTCAAGATCGGCCGACTTGCAGGCAGGTGGGCGTATCTTGAGCGCTCTTTCGCCCACCTGCCAGGCAAGTCGAACGATCATGCGGCGCGGGCGGGGCTGATGACTTTCTCACCCGGTCTGGTGGGGCAAGTTACCGGCGAGTTAACGTTCGTTCATGTCAGATGCTGTCATCGTCGCCACCGCCCGGTCCCCCATCGGCCGGGCCGGCAAGGGCTCCCTGAAGGACCTGCGCGCGGACGACCTCACCGCCACCATCATCCAGGCCGCCCTGGACAAGATCCCGGGCCTGGACCCGGCCGAGATCGACGATCTCTACCTGGGCTGCGGCCTGCCCGGTGGCGAGCAGGGCTTCAACATGGGCAAGGTGGTCTCCACCCTGCTGGGCCTCGACTCGCTGCCCGCCGCCACGGTCACCCGGTACTGCGCGTCGTCGCTGCAGACCAGCCGGATGGCGTTCCACGCGATCAAGGCCGGCGAGGGCGACGTGTTCATCTCGGCGGGCGTCGAGATGGTCTCGCGCTACGCCCGCGGCAACTCGGACTGGCTGCCCCCGGACGCCGCCGCGGCCGTCGGCGGGAGCTGGAACAACCCGCGCTTCGAGGCGGCCCAGGCCCGCTCCGCGCAACGCGCCGGGGCCGGGACGCCGGTCTGGACCGACCCGCGCGAGACCGGCGAGCTGCCCGACATCTACCTGACGATGGGCCAGACCGCCGAGAACCTGGCCCAGGTCCACGGGGTGACCCGCGAGGACATGGACGCTTTCGGCGTACGGTCGCAGAACCTCGCCGAGCAGGCGATCAGGGACGGCTTCTGGGCCCGCGAGATCACCCCGGTGACCCTGCCCGACGGCACCGTGGTCAGCCAGGACGACGGCCCCCGCGCCGGAGTGACGCTGGAGGGCACCGCCGGGCTCAAGCCGGTGTTCCGCCCCGACGGCCGGATCACCGCGGGCAACTGCTGCCCGCTCAACGACGGCGCCGCCGCAGTCGTGATCATGAGCGGTAGCCGGGCCCGCGAGCTGGGCCTCAACCCGCTGGCGCGGATCATCTCCACCGGCGTGACCGCGATGAGCCCCGAGATCATGGGCATCGGCCCGGTCGAGGCGACCCGGCAGGCGCTCAAGCGGGCCGGCATGACCATCGACGACATCGACCTGGCCGAGATCAACGAGGCCTTCGCCGCGCAGGTCATCCCGTCGTACCGGGAGCTGGGCCTGCCGCTGGAGAAGGTGAACGTGATGGGCGGGGCGATCGCCGTCGGCCACCCGTTCGGCATGACCGGCGCCCGCATCACCGGCACGCTGATCAACAACCTGCAGTGGCACGACAAGAGCATCGGCCTGGAGACCATGTGCGTGGGCGGCGGCCAGGGCATGGCGATGATCATCGAACGCCTCAGCTGACCCACCGGCGTAGAGCCGTTAAGAAGGGCACCTTCTACAACGCGGAGCGTTGTGAAGGTGCCCTTCCTTTGTTCAGGTGAGGGTGTGGCGGAGGGCGGCGATCTCCTCGGCTGCGGCTGTGGTGAGTTCGGGCGGCGGGGCGGCGGCGGCGAGGTCGGCGGCCACGACCTTCAGCTGGTCGGGCAGGGCCAGATCGGACAGCCGGGGCACGTCGCGGCGCGGGGCGCCGGCGAGGTCCGCGGCCTGGTCGGCGAGGCGCTGGACCAGCTTGTGCACCTGGTCGCCCTGGTCGCGCCAGCGCGCGGGGGTCCAGTGTCCGACCTGGTTGGCCAGGAGGTCGACGGCGCGCGTCAGCTGCTCGATGCTCACCCCGCGATTGTCCCGGGCCGGAAAACCGACCGCCGCCCCGGGGCGTCCCCGGAGCGGCGGTGGTCGGGTGCGCCCCGTTCGGGGCGCACCGTCAGTCTTCCGAGAAGTACGAGATCAGGCGCAGGATCTCCAGGTAGAGCCAGATCAGCTCGACGAGGATGCCGAACGCGCCCAGCCAGCCGTACTTGCGCGGCAGGCCGGCGGCGATGCCGTCCTCGATCTGCTTGAAGTTGACGACGAACATCAGCGCCGCGACCACGATGCAGACCAGGCTGAAGATGATCGCGATGCTGCCGCCGTCACGCAGCGGGCCCGCCGCGCCGGTGATCATGCTGATCACGAAGTTGACCAGGATGACGATGCCCAGACCGGCCGCGGCTCCGATGACCACCTTCAGGAACTTCGGGGTGGCCCGCACGATCTTGAACTTGTACAGCGCGGCCATGATGAAGAAGACGCCGAGCGTGGCGACGACCGCCTGCGTGACGATGCCCTCGAAGAGGTGGTTGTAGAGCTTGCTCACCACACCGAGGAACACGCCCTCGACCACGGCGTACGAGCTGATCACGATGGGGTTGGTGACCTGGGCGAACGAGATGACGAGGCCGATCGCCACCCCGACGAACATCGAGGTGTACCAGACCGGCGACAGCACCTCCCACGGCACGACGGCCGCGGAGATCGCCGCGGAGATCGCCGTCAGCGCGATCAGCGTCACGGTCTTGACGACCACGTCGTCGATGCTCATCCGGTCGACGTGTCCGGACTGGACGACCTCCGGGTAGCCGCCCGCCGGATAGTCCGCCGGGTAGCCCTGGCCCGGCACCGAGTACCGGGGCTGCTGCGCGGCCGCGCTGATGCGGCTGAGCACCGGGTTGGAACTCTTCACAGCGGGTTCTCGCCTCCTCCACAGGGAATGTGCGGACAGAGTAGCGGAT
Source organism: Catellatospora coxensis (assembly GCF_016862635.1). Taxonomy (GTDB): domain Bacteria; phylum Actinomycetota; class Actinomycetes; order Mycobacteriales; family Micromonosporaceae; genus Catellatospora; species Catellatospora coxensis. The sequence continues at coordinate 3,650 of NZ_BONI01000083.1, forward strand.
CGGCGCACCTGCGGAGATCACGATTCTCGCGCCTTCGGCAGGCCGCGGCCACGGCCGGCGAACCGCAGGCATGCTCCGTGGTGTCCGAGGTCACCTCGGGCGGGCGGCACTCCCCGGCCGCCAGCGCGCGGATGCGGCCGCGACTGGACCGGAGCGCCCCGAAGAATTCACCACGCCCGATCCTTAATGAAACCTTATGAAAAGCCTGCGAATTCGCGCCGCGACAGGGGGTCCATCGACCGTTACCGCACCTCGTGAAATTCGGAACGAAAAGCAGGCAACCAGGGGGTGACAGACCGTCGGGTGCTCGCTATGCTCGTCCACAACGCGCTCCAATCGCCCGCTTCCCCCGTGGCAGGCGATCGGAGCGCGTCACTATTTCCGGAGCTTTTCGCCGCGCCATTCGCGCGTTGCCTGCCGGACCGCGGAAAACGCCATTCGACACACCCGCGGCGACCACCGCACAACCTGCTGGTGCCCGGGGCGGGACTCGAACCCGCACGCCTTTCGGCAGTCGCTTTTAAGGCAACCGTGTCTGCCGTTCCACCACCCGGGCGCGTTACGCACGTTGCCGTGCCCTGACACGGTAGCGGTTCGTCCCGGCCCGAAGCACGCCCGTTGTCACTATCCGGAGAACATGAGCACAGCGGCCGATCGGCCACGGACGCACGTGAAGCGCTAGGGTCAAGCGCGTGACGAGCACCGCGCCCGCCCTCACCACCGCCCCGAAAGACGCCGAACTGCCTGGCCAACGGGGTGGTGCGGACGCGTCCGCGGCGGGGCGGCCCAGCCGCCGGCACGAGTGGGCGCGCGACGTCCTGGTGGGCCTGGCCTTCCTCGCCCTGGCCGGATGGCTCACCCTCGGGCTCTGGCCCGACCCGGAAACCCGCACGCTCGCCCTGAACCCGCCCGACCAGATCCTCTACGAGTGGTTCCTCGCCCACGACACCATGCTGTGGAGCGGCGACTTCTCTCTGGTCACCGACCGCCTGAACGCCCCGTACGGGGTGAACCTGCTCGCCAACACCACGGTCATCCTGCTCGGCGGCCTGCTCGCCCCGGTCACCGCCGCGTACGGCGCGGCCACCACGTTCGCGCTGCTGGTCGCACTCAACCTGGCCGGCACCGCGCTCGCCTGGTACCTGCTGCTGCACCGCACGCTGGGCGCGAACCGGATCGCGGCCGCCGTCGGCGCGGCGTTCTGCGGCTTCGCCCCGGGCATGGTCTCGCAGTCCAACAGCCACCTGCACATGACCGCGCAGTGGCTGATCCCGCCGATGCTGTGGTGCGTCGTCGAGCTGGCCCGCGCGGCCCGCTCCGGCACCGCCCGGCCCCGCCGGGTCGTCGGCTGCGGCGCGCTCTTCGGCGTACTGGTCAGCCTGCAGGTGTTCATCGGCGAGGAGACCCTGTTCCTCACCGCGCTCGCGCTGGCCGTGGTGACCGTGGCGTACGTGGCGATGGTCCGGCCGCCGCGCGCCGTGCTGGCCCGCTTCGCCGCCGGGCTGTCCATCGCCGTCGCGGTCGCCGTGGCGCTGCTGGCCTATCCGCTCTGGGTCCAGTTCAAGGGCCCGCAGTCGGTCTCCGACGGGGTGTTCAGCCCCTTCTACTTCTCCGCCGACCTGGCCGGGTTCACCGCGTTCTCACCGCTGACGGCGGCCGGCGACGAGGCGGCGGCGAAGCTGACCACCGGGCCGGCCGAGTACAACACGTTCCTGGGCTGGCCGCTGGTGCTGCTGTCGCTGGGGCTGCTGGTCTGGCAGCGGCGGGACGCCCTCGCGGCGGCCTGCGGCGTGGGCGCGCTGGTCATGTGCTCGCTGGCGCTCGGCCCGCAGGTCATGCTGCACGGCGAGCGCACCCCGCTGCCGGGCCCGTACCGGCTGCTCATGCACCTGCCCGTGGTCGACGGCGCGCTGCCGATGCGCTTCGCGCTGGCCGCGATCCCGCTGCTCGCCGTGCTGCTGGTGCTGGCGCTGCGGCGGGCCGGGCAGTCGGCGCAGCGCGGCGTACGGATCGCCGTCCCGGCGCTGGTCGCCGCGGCGCTGCTGCCGCTGTTCCCGACCCCGCTGCCGACCGCCGACCGGGCCGCGGTGCCGGCGTTCTTCGCCGACGGCCTGTGGCGGCAGTGTGCCACCGACGGCGACGTCATCGTGCCGGTGCCGCTGCCGACCCCGGAACAACCCCAGCCGATGCGGTACGCCACCGCGGCGCTGACCGCGTTCGCCCTGCCCGAGGGCTTCTTCATCGGCCCGCACGGGTCGAACGGCAAGGCGACCATGGGCATCGGCAAGCGGACCACGTCCTGGGTGCTGTCCGAGGTGGCCCGCACCGGCATCGTGCCCCCGATCAACGACGACCACCGCCTGGACGCCCGCAAGGACCTGACCAAGTGGAACGCCGCATGCGTCGTCCTGTCCCCCGGACACCCCCGCCACGCCGAACTCCAGCGCGCCCTGGAAGCCCTCCTCGGCCCCGGCACCCCCTCCGGCGGCGTCCTCTACTGGCCCCGCACCTGGTGACCGCCCCGCCCACCGCCCGGCAGGCGGGCCCTTCCTGTGCGAGAAAGCCGGTTAGGGCTGTTGGGTGGGTTGGGTTACTTGGGCGAAGGGGTCCATGGGCTGGTGGAGGGCGCCTAGGGAGACGACTTCGCGCTTCAGGAACAGGGCCAGGGTCCAGTCGGCGATCACGCGGACCTTGCGGTTCAGCGACGGGATGCGGCTCATGTGGTACGTGCGGTGCATGAACCAGGCGACCCAGCCCTTGGCCTTGAAGCCGTACACGTGCGCGACGCCCTTGTGCAGGCCGAGGCTGGCCACCGAGCCGACGTGCTTGTGCCGGTACTCCCGGATGCCCTTGCCGCGCACGGTGGCGATCAGGTTGTCGGCCAGCAGGCGCGCCTGGCGAACCGCGTGCTGCGCGCTCGGCGAGCACATCTCACCGGCGGCGGCGGTCAGGTCGGGCACCGCGGCGCAGTCGCCCGCGCTCCACGCGCCCTCGACGAGCGAGTCCCCGTCGACGACCCGCAGCGTCGGGTCGCAGGTGAGCTTGCCCTGCGCGTTGCGGGGCAGGTCGGTCGCGGCGATCATCGGGTGCGCCTTGACGCCGGCGGTCCACACGATGGTGTCCGCGGCGAACTCGCCGCCGTCGGACAGCTTCACCACGCCGTCGACGCAGGACTCCAGCCGGGTGCCCAGACGCAGGTCCATGTTGCGCTTGAGCAGCGCCTCGACCGTGTACGCGCCCATCTGCGGCCCGACCTCGGGCAGCACCCGCTGGGTGGCCTCGACCAGCACCCAGTGCATGTCGTCGGCCTTGAGCTCCGGGTAGTAGCGCAGCGCGTCGCGGGCCATGTCCTCCATCTCGCCCAGCGCCTCGACCCCGGCGAAGCCCGCGCCGACGACCACGAAGGTCAGGGCGCGCGCCCGCGTCTGCGGGTCGGTGGTGGCGGCGGCGATGTCCAGGCATTCCAGCACGTGGTTGCGCAGCCAGATGGCCTCACCGATGGTCTTGAAGCCGACCGCGTGCTCGCGCAGGCCCGGGATGGGCAGGGTCCGGGAGACGCTGCCGGGCGCGACGATGATGTGGTCGTACGGGATCTCCCGGGACGGGCCCACCACCGGCTGCACCGTGGCGACCTTGCGGGAGTGCTCGACCTTCGTCACCGCCCCGTGGACGATGTTGCAGTCGCGCAGCTCCCGGCGCAGCGGCACGACGGTGTGCCGGGGGGAGATGTTGCCGGCCGCGGCCTCGGGGAGGAACGGCTGGTACGTCATGTGCGGCTGCGGGTCGACGACCGTGACCTCGGCCTCGGTCGAGCGCAACTTGCTGGACAGGCGCAGGGCGGCGTAGAGGCCGACGTGGCCGGCGCCCACCACCAGGATCCGTACAGGCTTCACGCATTCACGCTACCGCTGCGGCATCGCTCTGATCAGCGCCGATACCTGTGATCCCGAACAGCGACGGCCGTCACGCCGTCCTGATCAGGGCCGCCTGCCCAGCCGAGTGAGCAGCGCCACGGCCACCGCCACGACGGCCAGGCCGACCACCAGCGCCACCGTGGGGGTGGTGATGTACATGCCGGGCAGCACCGTCACCAGCAGCACCGTGAGCGCCCCGGCCGCGGCCAGCACCAGCCCCGAGCGCACCGCCCAGCGCAGCAGCACCTGGTTGTCCACGATCGCGTCGTACGGCAGCACCGCCGCCAGCGCCGCCGCGTTGTGCAGCAGGTAGAGAGCCACGGCGGTGCCCAGCAGCCGCCCGGTCGACGGCTCGGCCAGGAACAGCACCGTGTCGACGAGCCACATCCCGACCGTGGCCAGCATCACCAGGGTCACCACCACCCCGCCCGGGGCGAGCGCGGGCACGGCGGCCAGCGCCAGGAAAGCGAGCATCATCCGCGCGGGCAGCCCGCCCGGCGCGGCCAGCAGCAGGCCGGTGAACGCCGCCACGAAGACCACCCCGCGCACCAGCAGCGGACCGCCGGTGATCCGGCCCAGGTCGCGGACCTGACTGAGCAGCTGCTTCACCGCAGCACCGCCTTCGGGGCCGCGGCCAGCCGGGACACGTCCCGCAGCACGGCGTCGAGGCTGCCCGCGCCGGCCCAGGCGACCACCGGCACCCCGTGCTCGGCGAGCTGGCCCATGGTGTTCTCTCGTTCGGCCTTCCACAGCCGGTACGACACGTCGCTCCAGGTGTTCACGGGCGGCGAGACCAGGTCGGTGGGCAGCGTGTCCACGGCGACCACGAAGCGCCCCGAGCGGGCCAGGCCGGCCAGCATCGACGCCGACCGGGCGTCCAGCAGCGGGGTCAGCACGACGACCAGCGCCGCCGCGGAGATGCCCGCCGCGAGCTGCGCGCCGCCCCGCTCCTGCGCGGTCGGGCTCGGGTGGGCGTCCAGCAGCCACTCCAGCACCGTCAGGTACTGCCGCCGGCCACTGGCCGGGCGCAGGCGGCGGGCCTGCGCGCCGTACTCGAGCACCGAGACGCGGTCGCCGCGGTGCAGGTAGTGCTCGGCGATCGCCGCCGCCGCGCGGACGGAGCGGTCCAGCACCGAGGACGCGCCGCCGATGCCGCCGGAGCGGCCCGCGTCGGCCAGCAGGTCCAGCAGGACCACCACCTCGGCGTCACGGTCGGACAGCGTCGCCGCCACGTGCAGCCGCTCGGTGCGCAGCGAGACCCGCCAGTCGACGCGGCGCAGCCGGTCACCGGGCCCGAACTGGCGTACGCCCGCCAGCTCGCCGCCCTCGCCGGGCCGCCGTGAGCGGTGCTGGCCGACCAGGCCGGCCGCCCGGGGCATCGCCTCGTCGGCCTTGAACGGGTCGGTCAGCGGGTACACCTTCACGCCCAGCGCGCCGGTGACCACGGCCCGGCTGACCAGCAGCCCGTCCGCGGCGACCGCGTGCGCCGACGCCGGGCCCAGCCAGTGCCGCCCCCAACGCACCGCGGGGCCGGCCAGCTCGACGGCAGTCGCCACGCCCCGGGGCACCAGGGTCACGTACGGGCGGTTGCCGCCGCGCCGGGACGGGCCCGCGTCGGCGGCCCCGCCCTCCAGCCGCAGCCAGGGCGAGTGCTGCAGGTGCACCACCGTCAGGTCGTACCCGGTGATGTCGCGGTTCTCCACCTCGACGGTCGCGCCGAGGTCACCGCCCTCGACCGGGAACGACTCGACCGTCGACAGCCGCAGCCCCGGCAGCGTCCGCGGCCGCTTGGCCAGGGCGAACGCCACGCTCAGCGCCAGCGGCGCGGCGAGGATCACCAGGTCGGTACGGCCCAGCAGCACGGCGGCGACCAGCAGCAGTCCGGCCACCAGCACCGCCCGGCCCAGCGCCCGGGTGGGCGCCCAGTTCTCGCCGGTGTCGGTGGACGCGACGGGCTCCAGGTCGCCCTCGGGGGAGGCTCCCTGGGACATCTCAGCCTCGCAGCCCGGTCGACCGGTACGGCGGGTCCAGCAGCTCGTCCTCTAACTCCGCCAGCCGCCGCCCGGGGGCCGGCTGGCGGCCCGGGGCCGCGGCGTGGCTCGGCAGCGCGCCGCTGACCGGGGCCGGCGTCGCGGCGAGCACCTCGGCCACCACCGAGACGGGGTCGATGCGCTTGAGCCACATCTCCGGCCGCAGCGTGATCCGGTGCGCCAGCGCGGGCAGCGCGACCGCCTTCACGTCCTCCGGGATGACGTAGTCGCGCCCGGCCAGTGCGGCACGGGCCCGGGACAGCAGCAGCAGCGCCAGCGAGCCGCGCGGCGACGAGCCGACCAGCACCGCCGGGTGCTCGCGGGTGGCCGCGGCCAGCGACACCAGGTAGCGGCAGATGGAGTCCTCGACCTCGATCTGCTCCAGCCCGGCCTGCATGCGCAGCAGGGTGGCCGCGTCGACGACCGGCTCGACCTCGGACTCCTCCTGGCGGCGGACCATGCGCCGGCGGAGCACGTTCAGCTCCTCGTCGGCCTCCGGGTAGCCGAACGACACGCGCAGCATGAAGCGGTCCAGCTGCGCCTCGGGCAGCGGGTAGGTGCCCTCGTACTCGATCGGGTTGGCGGTGGCCAGCACGTGGAACGGGGCCTCCAGGCGGTACGTCACGCCCTCGACGGAGACCTGCTTCTCCTGCATCGCCTCCAGCAGCGCCGCCTGCGTCTTCGGCGGCGTGCGGTTGATCTCGTCGGCGAGCAGCAGGTTCGTGAAGACCGGGCCGGCCCGGAAGGTGAAGTCGTGGGTGCGCTGGTCGTACAGGAACGAGCCGGTCACGTCCGCGGGCAGCAGGTCGGGGGTGAACTGCAGGCGGCGGAAGTCCAGGCCCAGCGCCTGGGCGAAGGTGCGCGCGGTCAGCGTCTTGCCCAGACCGGGCAGGTCCTCCAGCAGCACGTGGCCCCCGGCGAGGATGCCCGCCAGCACCAGCTCCAGCGAATCCCGCTTGCCCACCATCACGGTGCCGACCCGGTCGAGCACCTGCTGGGCGAGACGGCCCACCTCAGCGGCGGGGATCGGTTGCATGCTCACAGTTTCTCCAAGGCATTGACGATCACATCGAGTTCGCGAGGGCTGGGCGGGCGCTTGGCCGGCACCGTGAGGAGCGTCCAGAGCGGATCACCGAGCAGCCTACGCGCGCGTTCGGGCTCGGTCGCGCGGTTCACGCCGTGGCGCTGGCGCAGCCGCTCGTCGACCACCTCGGCCAGGCGCGGCTGCACCCGGCGCTGGAAGCGGGCGGCGTCGGTGTGGCTCCACTCCAGGATGGTCTCCCAGCGGGCCACCGCCAGCCGCAGGCCGTCGGTGACCTCGGACTGGTCGTCGGCGACGGCCCGGCCCGCGCGCCGGGGCGGTAGCGGGGCCTTGAGGGAGCGGGCCATCCGCCACACCCCCACCACGGTCAGCGCCACCGCGAAGACCAGCGGCAGCGGCATGGTCAGGCTGAACACCTGCAGGGTGAGCCAGCCGGCGGCGGTCCAGGCGATCGCGAAGCCGAGCAGGCTCAGCCAGCGGGTCGCCTTCGGCCGGGGCGGGCGCGCCGCGACGGGGCCTTCCGGCCGGCTGAACCCGCCGAGCAGGTCACCCAGGGTCGCACCCTCGTCGACGTCACCGTCCACGTAGTCGTCATGCTCGCTGCGCTCGGTCATGCCCCCTCCTCGCTGCGCTCGTCGAGGGCATACCCGGAGCTCATGATTCGCTCGCGAAGCTCGCTCATGCCTTCACCTCACCGCGGGTGGCGGCGGTCAGTTCGTCGCGCAGGCGGTGCAGGGAGGCCCTGGCCTGCAGGCGCATGTCGTCGTCGACGCGGTGGGTGGCGTAGCGGGCGCGGCGGTACACGTCGGCGAAGCCGTTGAGCACCCCGGCGTCCAGGCGGCGGCGGTGCAGCATGCGTACGACCAGGTCGGTGGCGGTGTCGTCGGGCAGGCGCGGCACGCCCGCGGCGGCGGCCGCCTGCTCCAGGCGCACCCAGCAGGCGATGACGGCGGTACGCGGATCGGCGGCGTCGTCGTCGAGGTCGAGCAGGCCCGCGTCCAGTGCCGCGACGACCTCCTCCTCGTCGGTCAGCTGCGCGATGCGCACCGGCGGCTTCTCCCGGATGGCCCGGCGGCGGAACTTCGTGGTGGACTTCGCGGCGGCCTTGAGCAGCACCACCAGCACGGCCGCGCCGATGGCGAGGAGCACGACCAGCCCGACGACGCCCAGCCAGCCGGTGTCGGCGGCCTCCTCCGGCGGCGCGGACGGCGACGGGGTGGGGGTGCGCGGCGACGGCGAGGCGGTCGGGGTGGGGTTCGGCGACGCGGACTGCTCCGGCGCGGCCCGGCCGATCGGCAGGACCGAGACCGAGGCCGTCGCGGCCGCGAGCATCAGCAGCGCGGCCACGGCCAGCAACGGCCACCAGCGACGCAACGCTCCCATGTTCCCCGCTCCGATTTTCGCTTCTGCCCGGCGGCGTCAGGTCGCGGCCCGACGCGGTCGAGGTCGACTCAGTCGAGGCCGGCGAGGTGCCGGGCCTGGCTCAGCACGTCGTCCAGCATGGCGGGTGTGAGCCGCCCGGTAAAGGTGTTCTGCTGGCTGACGTGGTACGAGCCGAGCAGCGCCGGTCCCCGCGACGAGCTGGCGGCGCCGCCCTCCGGGAGGAAGACGGCCCCGTGCCCGAACTTCGGACGCGGCACCGGCGGCTTGACGCCGTACACCGTGGACAGCGTAGGCCACCACGCCGCCCACGCGAACGCGCCGAGCGCGATCACCACCCGCAGAGTCGGCCGCAGCAGCGTGACCTCGCGGTGCAGCCAGGGGGCGCAGGTGTCGCGCTCGACCGGCGTCGGCTTGTTGTCCGGGGGCGCGCAGCGCACCGCCGCGGCGATGCGGACGTCGGTCAGGTGCAGCCCGTCGTCGCGGGACACGCTGGTGGGCTGGTTGGCCAGGCCCGCCCGGTGCAGCGCGGCGAACAGCACGTCACCGCTGCGGTCACCGGTGAAGATGCGCCCGGTGCGGTTGCCGCCGTGCGCCGCCGGGGCCAGCCCGAGGATGAGGATGCGGGCGTCGGCCGCGCCGAAGCCGGGGACCGGGCGGCCCCAGTACACCTCGTCGCGGAACGCGGCCCGCTTGGTCGCGGCGACCTCCTCCCGCCACGCCACCAGCCGGGGGCAGCGGCGGCAGCGGGAGACCTCCTCGTCGAGCGCGGCCAGCTCGGCCGCGCGCGAGGACGGGGTGCCGGCCGTCCCGGCGGGCCGCCGGGACGAGCCGTCGGCCGAGGTCACAGCTTGGTGCGCAGCAGCTCCACCGTGCGCGCCCAGGCGCTGGCCGCCGCCGAGGCGTTGTACACCTCGGGCCGGTCGTCGTTGACGAACGCGTGGTGGGTGCCGGGGTAGTCGTGCACGATGCAGGTGCCGCCGGCCTCCTCGATGGCGGCGCGGGCGGTCTTGATGCCGGGAGCGGCGGAGGTGCCGTCCTCCTCGCTGCAGTGGATCATCGCGGTCTTGCCCTGGTAGTTCGACCACTGCGGGGCCATCCGCTCCCACGGCAGCGCCGGGTAGAAGCCGACCGCGGCCGTGATCTCGTCGCTGACCGTGGCCGACCACAGGGCGAGGCTGCCGCCCATGCAGAAGCCCACCGCGCCCACGCCGCCGGTGGTCTCCGGGCGTCCGGCCAGGTACGACGCGGCGCCGGCGATGTCCTTCGCGGCCTGGTCCATGGCCAGGCCCATCATCAGCTTGCCGGCCTCGTCGGGCTCGGTGGTGTGCGCGCCGTGGTACAGGTCGGGCGCGAGCGCCACGAACCCGGCCTCGGCGAACCGGTCGGCCAGCGAGATGATGTGCGGGACCAGCCCCCACCACTCCTGGATCACGATGACCGCGGGTCCGCTGCCGCTCCTGGGCAGCGCGAGGTAGCCCTCACTGGTCCCCCCGTTGCTGGGGTAATCCACCATTTCACCCATTGGTCGTCCTCCTGACGGTCAGTCGTCATTGGCTGGTCGCACAGTCGTGGCGTTCCGGGTAGCCAACCACACCGGACGGTACCGGGGAAGACGACGGCGGCGTGGCGAAAGTTACGACTTATGGTCGTAACTCACCACGCCGCCGCAGAAGTGATATAGCGGACGCGAGCTCAGCTCACTTGGCAGCCAGGCACCAGACGTCGCCGGTGCCGGTGCCGGTGCCGTACCAGATGGCGGCGATGGCGGTGGGGAACGCGCTGCACGGGTTGCCCACGGCCATCTGCGCGCTGAAGGCGGTCTTGGTGAACTTGTCCTCGACCAGGCCGACGACCTTGTTCTTCGCCGCCGGGTCGGCGCAGTCGACGACCTTGGCGTCGTCCACGTCCTGGAACTCGTTGACGCAGTCGCCCACGCTGGCCGTGGTCACGCTACCGGTGATGTTGTCCCACAGCTCGCCCAGCCCGGCGCCCAGGCCGACCTTGACGGCGATGACGACGGCGGCGACGACCACCAGGCCGAGCACCTTCTTGATCGCTCCACCGGACTTCTTCGGCGGCTCGACGGCCTCCGGCACAGCGGGGGTGAACTGCGAACCCGCGGCGGCGGGCGCCGCAGCAGCTTCCTGCTCGCTCATTGCACATTCCTTCCGAGGGGTGCCCTCGTCCGGATCGGGTCGCGGCCGGGGCGGGAATCTCACGCAAGGTCACGGAGACGGCGTTACCTTAGCGTTGGCTGTGAATCTTCGCGACCCGGTTGACGGGCACCCTCGGCATGCGGTACGTACGGCCAGGCAGCGCCGCCGGTTCAGCGGCGCGTGCTCCACCGTTCAGCGATGACGGATCCTGGTCCGTGACGCGGGCCGCTCACTTCTTGACCGGCTCCAGGCACCACACGCTGCCCCGGCCGCCCTTGCGGCCGATCCAGATCGCGGACTCCGTCGTGGGGTACGGGTCGCAGGCGCTGTCGGCATTGAACTCGGTCTCGGTCTTGTCCGGCAGGACCCCGGCGACCCGGTTCGCCGCCTCCGCCGAGGTGCAGTCCACCACCCGCGCGTCGTTCACGTCGGCGAAGGAGTTGACGCAGTCGCCGACCTTCGCGTTCGCCACGTTGCTCTCGACGGCCTCGACGATGTCCTTGAAGAAGCCGCTGACCGCGTCCGGCTTCACGGCGAGCACCAGTCCACCCCCGCAGCAGCACAGCAGCAGCACAGCGGCGATGACGATGGCGATGGTCTTACCGGTCTTGCGGCGCGGGGGCGTCGGAACGGCGTAGTGGGACGACGGCGCCTGCTGGCCGGGCTGCTCGTACATGGGGAACCTTCGTGATCGAGGGGTGGTGGTGCGGTCATTCTGTCGTGGCCGCCCGCTCTCCGCCGACCCGTCGCCGCGCCGTCCGGCGGTTCCCGCAGCCCGCCGGACGGCACCGGCCGCAGTCCCGACCGAAAGGACGGCCCGCACGAGCCACATCGTGCGGGCCGTCCTGGTCGTTCAGCTGCGTTGCCGTCCGCTGTCCCGCCGAGGCGCGCCCGCTCTCACCGGCTGGGGCTCGGCAGCGGTGCGGGAGTTCCCGACGGGGTGACCGAGGGGGTCACGGCCGGGGACGGGGTGCCCGACGGCGACGGTCCGGCCGACGGGACGCCGGCGGCCGGCGTCTGCCACGGCAGCGGCTCCGGCGACACCGCCACCCAGGGCAGCTGCGGCGCGGTGAGGTCGGGGCAGGACGGGTAGACGACCCGCCACTCCCAGCCCCGGCCACCTCCGTTGGGGCCCTCCCAGCCGAAACGCTGCGCGCAGTAGCCGAGCACGATCGGGCTGCCGTCCTGGTCGACCAGGCGCGCGCCCTGGATGATCTGGCCGTCCGGGCCGAGCACGAAGATGTCGTTGACCTGCTGATACGGGTCGGGTGCCCAGGACGTCGGCGACGACTCCCGCCAGAACGAACCCATCAGGCGGTCGTCCGCCGCGACCCACAGCCCCAGCCCGAACACCGCCACCACCGCCGTCACCGCGCCCAGCGCCACCCGATCCCGGCGACGGGTGGGCGGAGCCGCCGCGGTGCGCCGGCCGAGCCAGATCGAGCCGATCACGAACACGGCCAGCACCAGCAGGCCGAGCACGGTGCTGCCCTCGAAGCGCGGCAGCAGGCCCAGCCCGTCGCCGTCCCGCCACAGCTGCGCCACCAGCATCGCGGCCAGCCAGCCGCGCACGACCCACCAGGCCGGGCGCAGCAGCGCCAGGAACTCGCCGAGGCGCGCGTACCCGATGACCGGGCCGAGCCGGCGGTCCAGCCCCGACCAGCGCGCCCGCACGCGGGACACGGCCCGCCCGGCCCAGGCGAACGTCCGGCTGGGACCCCCCGTGTGGCCCAGCGTCGCGCGCAGTTCGGCGGCGTACGCGCTGGGCGGCCCGAGCCGCTCGGTCAGCGTCGCGCCACCGCCCTCGGCCTCGATCTCCGCCGCCACCTCGGCCAGGTGCGCCGGCAGGTCCTCGAGCAGGTCGTTGCGTGCCTGCTCGGGCAGATCAGCCAGGGCCGCGCCGACCTGCGCCGCATACTGTGCGATCTCGACTTGCTCGCTCATGCCCTCTCCTCGCTGCGCTCGTCGTCGGCATGACCCAGACTCATGACTCGCTCGTAGAACTCGCTCATGCCGGCTCCCTCAGCAGGGTGTTCATCGTGGAGGCGAACTCGCGCCAGACGTCGCCGCCCTGCTTGAGCTGGGTGCGGCCGGCCGGGTTGAGCGCGTAGTACTTGCGGTGCGGGCCCTCCTCGGAAGGCACCACGTACGTGGTGAGGTAGCCGGCCGCGAACAGCCGGCGCAGGGTGCCGTAGACGGAGGCGTCGCCGATCTCGGTCAGCCCGGCGGTGCGCAGGCGGCGGAGGATGTCGTACCCGTAGCCGTCGTCGTCGCGCAGCACGGCGAGCACGGCCAGGTCGAGGACCCCCTTGAGCAGTTGGGTGGTATCCACGCTCAGCACAGTAGTTCGCTATGCACAGTACCGCAAGCAGCGGACTACCTCGTGGCGCGTAATGTGCTGGTCAGTCGTGGATGGAGGCGGCGATGCCGTCGAGGATGTCGTGTTCGGAGACGACGATCTCGTCGAAGCCGGTCTGCCGCATGATCTCTCGCAGGATCAGCCCACCCGCGATGATCACGTCTACCCGGCCCGGGTGCATCACCGGGATCGCCGCCCGCGTGCCGTGGTCCATCGCGGACAGCTCCGCGGCCAGCCGCTCGATCGTCACGGCGGGCAGCACCGAGTGGTGGATCCGGGCCGGGTCGTAGCGGTCCAGGCCCAGCGCGATGCCGGCCAGCGTGGTGACCGTGCCCGCCACCCCGACCAGCGTGGCCGGGCCGGTGCCCACGTGGGCCAGCGCCCGCGCCACGGCGGCGTCGATGTCGGCGGTGGCCGCGTCGAGCTGCGCGGATGTAGGCGGATCGGTGGGCAGGTGACGTTCGGTCATGCGTACGCAGCCGATGTCCATGCTGATCGAGCTGTCCACCGTACGGTGGCCCCGGACGAACTCGGTCGAGCCGCCGCCGATGTCCACCACCAGGTACGGCCCGCTGCCGTCCAGCCCGCTGACCGCGCCCCCGAAGGACAGCGCGGCCTCCTCGGTGCCGGTGATGACCTCGGCCGGCTGCCCGAGCGTGGCGCGCACCATGTCGTGGAAGTCCGCCGCGTTCGCCGCGTCGCGGGTGGCGCTGGTGGCGACCATGCGGATGCGGCTCACCCCGTGCGACTCGATGAGCCCGCGGTACTCGGTCAGCGCGACCCGGGTGCGCTCGATCGCTGCCGGGTCGAGGCGGCCGGTGCGGTCCACGCCCGCGCCCAGGCGCACGATGCGCATCAGGCGTTCGACGTCGCGGCCGTCGGCGGTGATCAGCAGGCGGATCGAGTTGGTGCCACAGTCGATCGCGGCGACGGCATCTCCCACGTCACCACCCTACAGCCGTTAAGAAGGGCACCTTCCACTACGTATAACGATGTGAAGGTGCCCTTCCTTTCACAAGTGGAGGAGCATGCGGGTGTTGCCGAGGGTGTTGGGTTTGACGCGTTCGAGGCCGAGGAATTCGGCTACGCCTTCGTCGTAGGAGCGGAGGAGCTGCTCGTAGACGGGTGGGGGGACGGGGGCGCCGTCGATCTCGGTGAAGCCGAAGGAGGCGAAGAAGCGGGTCTCGAAGGTCAGCACGAAGACGCGGCGTACGCCGAGCTCGCGGGCGTCGTCGAGGAGGGCTTCGACGATCTGGTGGCCGACGCGGCGGCCGCGCCAGGTCGCGTCCACGGCGACGGTGCGGATCTCGGCCAGGTCCTCCCAGAGCACGTGCAGCGCGCCGCAGCCGACGACCGCGCCGTCGTCGTCGACGGCCACCCGGAACTCCGGCACGTCCTCGTATATCGCGACGGTGGCCTTGCTCAGCAGCCGGCGCTCACCGCTGTAGGTGTCGATCAGGCGGCGGATGCCGCGCACGTCGGCGGTGCGGGCCTTGCGTACGGTCAGCTCACTCAACGCAGGGACCCGCCGTCCACCACGGCTCGACCAGCGCGATCACCTCGTCGCCGAACGGGTTCACCCCCGGGCCGGCGGCCAGCGCGTGGCCCAGGTGCACGTGCAGGCACTTGACCCGGTCGGGCATGCCGCCCGCGGAGACGTTCTCGATCTCCGGCACGTTCCCGATCGCCTCGCGGCGGGTCAGGTAGTCCTCGTGCGCCTTCAGGTACGCGGCGCGCAGCTCCGGATCGGTGCGCAGCTGCTCGTTCATCTCCTTCATCAGCCCGGCCGACTCCAGCCGGCTGCACTCCGCGGTCGCCCGCGGGCAGGTCAGGTAGAACAGCGTCGGGAACGGAGTGCCGTCGGGCAGCCGGGGCACCGTCTCCACCACGTCGGGCTTGCCGCACGGGCAGCGGTGCGCCACCGCCCGGGTGCCGCGCGTGGGGCGGCCGAGCTGGGCGCGGACCGCGGCGAGATCGGACTCGGTCGCCTCCTGCCGCGTCGGCGCCGGCACGAGGTCGCGATCCATGGGTGCTCCTAGTTCTTCTGCTCCGGCTCCGGGTCCAGGCGGGTCCAGAGCTTGCCGTACCAGCTGTCGGGCTCGGCGGGCGGCGGCGGTTTCGGGGTCTGGTCCTGGTCGGTCTTGCCGTCCGGGTCCCAGATCGGGATCAGCGGGGTCTGCCCCGGGGAGACCCAGAAGAAGCGGCGGCGGACCTGAGCCTTGATGTACTCGTCGTCCTTCCACTTCTCGGCCTGGCGCTCCAGCCCCGCGATGCGCTCCTGCTGCTCCAGCTGCGACTGCCGCATCGCATCGATCTCGGCGAGCTGGGTGAGGTAGACGCGCACCGGGTAGGCGTAGCCCAGCGCCAGCGCCGCGAGGATCACCAGCAGCGCGGTGGCCCGGCCGGTGAGGCCGTGCGGGTTGGGGGCGCTGGTGCGTTTGGCCGCTCCGGCGGCGGCGGCGCGGCGGGCGGCGGCGGGACGGCTCTGCGAGCGCTCGCCCTCCCGGGTGCGCACGGAGGCGGTGCCGCGGGCGCTGCCCCGGGCGCCGCCCTGGGGGCGGCGCACCGGCCCCTGTCCTCCAGGCTGTCGCCGCTGCATCACCCCTCCCCCCTGCGCGATGATCGAAGCTCCTTCCACGTCCGGCGTGGAGCATGAAAGGAGCTTCGATCACATGCTAGGCCCTGTGCCGCGACAGCGTCACAGACCCGCGCGGTTGCTTACGTTCGCTTACTTTCCCGCGGTGTAACGCGGGAACGCGGCCGCGCCGGCGTAGCGGGCCGCGTCGGCCAGCTCCTCCTCGATGCGCAGCAGCTGGTTGTACTTGGCGACGCGGTCCGAGCGGGCCGGCGCGCCGGTCTTGATCTGGCCACAGCCCATCGCGACGGCGAGGTCGGCGATGGTGGTGTCCTCGGTCTCGCCCGAGCGGTGGCTCATCATGGTGCGGAAACCGTTGCGGTGGGCCAGCTCGACGGCGTCGAACGTCTCGGTCAGCGAGCCGATCTGGTTCACCTTGACCAGCACCGCGTTGGCCGCGCTCTCGGCGATGCCGCGGGCGATGCGGGTCGGGTTGGTGACGAACAGGTCGTCACCGACGATCTGGATCTTGCCGCCGAGCTGGGCGGTCATCGCGCTCCAGCCCGCCCAGTCGTCCTCGGCCAGCGGGTCCTCGATCGACACGATCGGGTACGACTCGGCCAGCTTGGCGTAGTACGCGATCATCTCCTCGCGCGACTTCGCGACACCCTCGAAGGTGTACACGTCGTTGTCGAAGAACTCGGTCGCGGCCACGTCCAGCGCCAGCACGATGTCGCTGCCCAGGGTGTAGCCGGCGGCCTGCACGGCCTCCGCGATCAGGTCCAGCGCCGCGGCGTTGGTCGGCAGGTTCGGCGCGAAGCCGCCCTCGTCGCCCAGGCCGGTGGACAGGCCCTTCTTCTTCAGCACGCTCTTGAGCGCGTGGTAGACCTCGGCCCCCGAACGCAGCGCCTCGCGGAAGTTCGGCGCGCCGATCGGCGCGATCATGAACTCCTGGATGTCCACGTTGGAGTCGGCGTGCGCGCCGCCGTTCATGATGTTCATCATCGGCACCGGCAGCAGGTGCGCGTTCGGGCCGCCCAGGTAGCGGAACAGGCTCAGCTCCGCGCTCTTCGCGGCGGCCTTCGCGATCGCGAGCGAGACGCCCAGGATCGCGTTCGCGCCCAGCACGGACTTGTCCGGGGTGCCGTCCAGCTCCAGCATCTTGGCGTCGATGAGGCGCTGCTCGCTGGCCTCGTACCCGATCAGCTGGTCGATGATCTGGTCTTCGATGTTGGCGACGGCCTTCTCGACGCCCTTGCCCAGGTAGCGGCTCTTGTCGCCGTCGCGCAGCTCCAGCGCCTCGTAGGCGCCGGTGGAGGCGCCGGAGGGCACCGCGGCGCGGGCGATGGTGCCGTCGTCGAGACCGACCTCGACCTCGACGGTCGGATTGCCGCGGGAGTCGAGGATCTCCCGGGCTACGAAGCCTTCAATGGTGGCCACGTGTGCTCCCTCGTTCCATGTGCGCTCACTGGCGTGGTCGTCGGCAATGACATCCCCTGGCCGGAGCGGCCGGTGCGTACCCAGGCAGCCTATCGAGCCGTCACGGCGCCGGGCTCTTCGGCCGGTGGTCCACCACCCGCGCTCCCTCGGGCAGCGCGAAGACCTCCGCCGGGGGCGACGTGGAGATCCGGGTCAGCGCCTGGTCGATGACCACCCCGCCGACCACTCCCGCGAAGCTGGCCAGCACCCCGGCCGCGGTCACGCAGACGGTGAACCCGCCCGCCTCGGCGTCGGTCAGCCCGGACACCTCCAGGCAGGTCGCCTGCTGGCCGGCCAGGGTGACGTCGCGCGCCTCCACGTCGGCCTGCGACTGCAGCTGCGCGGCCTGCAGCAGGTCGGCGACGATCGGCGCGGTGACCAGCCCGTGCCGGGTCACCTCGCCGTAGCCGGTGAGCGCGGCCGGGCCGGGCGCGGGCAGCGCGCGGATCTGGCAGCGCGCCGGGCGCACCGCGGTGACGCAGGCGGTCTGCCCCTCCGGGTCGACCAGGAGCCGGCCGCCCGGGTAGGCGTACACCTCCCGGGCGGGCTTGGTCTGCTGCGAGATCTCGCCGCGCACCCCGCCGGCCAGCAGGTACTCCGCGTGGTACGGCCGCTGCGAGGCGCGCTGCAGCTGCGCCGACATGTCACCGAGCAGCCGGGCGCGGTCGGGCGCGACGCCGTCGTCGGTGATGGCCTGGCAGCCGGTGAGCGCGAGCAGCCCGCCGAGCAGCGGGGCGAGGACGGCGGCGCGCCGGAATACGGGGAGTCGCTTGGCACGCCGCGAGCGCGGCGGCGTGCCGGGACGAGCCGTATTCAGCATGGGCGACAGCTTCCCCCATCGCGCCTGCGCCGCGCAAACCTTCACAGGCCGAGCAGTGTGCGCAGGTGGCGAGGGGCGGGCGAGCCGTACGACAGCATGCGGTCGTGCCATTCACGCGGCGTGACGCCGGCCGGACGTCGCCTCGCGATCTCGGCGACCTCCGCCCAGCCCACGAAGTACGTCGAGAGCTGTGTCGAGGACAGCAGCGAGCGCCGCCACTTGCCGGCCGCCTCGCCCTCCTCCTGGAAGCCGCGGTCCAGCATGAGCGCCATGCCGTCGGCCTCGCTGAGGTCCTCGCAGTGCACGAGCTGGTCGAGGATCGCGTTGATGCTGCTGCGCAGCTGCATCTTCAGCTGGGTGGCCCGCACCGGCAGGCCGCCGTATCCACGTTCGACCATCGCCTGCTCCGCGTAGACGGCCCAGCCCTCGATGAACGTGCCGGAGCGGCCCAGCGCCCGCACCCGGGTGCTGCCCCGGTAGCGGCGGGCGTGCGCCAGCTGCAGGAAGTGCCCCGGCATGGCCTCGTGCACGGTCAGGTTGCGGATGGCGTGGTCGTTGTACTCGCGGTAGAACGACTCGACCCGCTGCGCGGGCCAGCCCGCCGGGGTCGGCGCGATGCAGTAGAACGTGGGCACCACCGCGGTCTCCAGCGCGCCCGGCGGGTCGCAGTAGGCCACCGCCACGCCCCGCGAGAACTCGGGCATCTCCTCGATGACCAGCGGATCGTCGATGAGGGTGATCAGGTCGTGCTCGCGGACGAACGCGGTGGTCTCCTCGACCGCGTGGTACGCCAGGCCCACGATCGAGTCGTTGTCCGGGTGCTCGGCGGCGATCAGGTCCAGGGCGCGGCGCACCGTCTCGTCGTCGGCCTTGCCGCCGACCAGCTCGACGGCGACCTCGCGCAGCTCGGCGGTGACCCGCTCGAGGTTGTCCTGCGCCCGCTTGAGCACCTCCGCGGCGCCCAGCTCCGTGTCCAGGGTGTGCCACAGCTTGGCCTCCCAGAGCCGGCGGCCCAGCCGCGGGTCCCGGCCCTCGCCGCGCTCGGCCTGCGTGGCGCACCAGGCCGCGAAGTCGTCGAGCGCCAGCACCGCCTCCGCCGCGACCAGCTGCATCTGCTCGGCCAGGCCCGGCTCCTGCAGCAGCAGCCGGGGCAGCTCCTCGCGCACCAGCGCGGCGGTGCCCGCGAACTGGCCGGCCGCGGTCTCCAGGTGGATCCGGGGCGCGTCGCGCAGCACCGTACGCGCCGTGGCCAGCGCGTCGGGCACCTGGAGCAGCCGGCCCGCCAGCGCGTGCAGGCGCTGCTCGACCGGGGCGAACGGCCGGGCCATCAGCGCGTGCAGCAGCGCGCCCGGGTTGTGCCGCAGCGGGTTCCACTGGTGCGAGCGCACCTCGGTCAGCTCGAACAGCTGACGGTCGACCAGTGAGCTGAGGATGGCGTGGTCGACTCGCTCCTCGTCGTCCAGCGAGTCCGCGTCCACCTGCGACAGCGCGTCGGCCGCGTCTCGCAGCATGTTGACGTCGGCGGTGGTGCCGTCGGGCGACAGGTCCGGCAGGCGGTCGTCGAAGCGGTGGTCACCGGCCGAGGCGGCCAGCTCGGGCGACGACTCCAGCAGGGCGTCGGCGATGTGCTCCGCCAGCGGTGCGAACTCCAGCGTCATCGCCTCAACGTACCCGCCGCCCCCGCGATCGCTCGACTTGCCAGGCACCTGTGCGTATCTTGACCGCTCTTTCGCCCACTTGCCGGGCAAGTCGGACGATCAAGACCCGTTCGTGACCGTGTCGGCGTAGTGGTGGAGTTCCTCGCGGAGGGCGGCTTCGGGGTCGGCGCCGGCGCCGGCGGCGGCGACCAGGGCGAGCAGGCGGCCGCCGAGGGTGTCGGACGGCGCGGGTTCGGGCAGGCCGTGGCGGCGGGCGCGGGAGAGCAGCTTGGCGGCCAGTGTCAGGGAGGGCAGCGACCAGGTCACCCCGTCCAGCGGTGCGCGCTCGCCGCCCTTCTCCTCGGCCTTGACGCGCTCCCAGGTGGCGATGATCTCCTCGATGTCCTCGGCCGGGGTGTCCGCGAACACGTGCGGGTTGCGGCGGATCATCTTGGCCACGAAGTCACCGGCCACGTCGTCGACGTTCCAGCGCTCGTCCTCGGGCAGCTCCTGGGCGAGCTGGGCGTGGAACAGCACCTGCAGCAGCACGTCGCCCATCTCGTCGCGCACCGCCGCGTGGTCCCCGGCGACGATCGCGTCGTACGCCTCGTACGCCTCTTCCAGCAGGTACTTCGCCAGGGTGCGGTGGGTCTGCTCGCGCCGCCAGGGATCGCTGCTCTGCAACCGGTCGGTGACCGCCACCGCGTCGAGCAGGCGCGCGCCGGGCGGGTCCCAGGAGCCGTACATCAGCTCCAGCTCGGCGAGGCCGGGTTCACGGGCCAGCCGCAGGCCGAGTTCGCGGGCGAGGGACTCGTCGCCGCCCGGCCCGGCCAGCCACACGGCCACCGGCTGCGCCGCGTCGAGCAGCGTCGCCGCGCTCGCGTCCGGGACGACGGCGACCGCCGCGCCTGAGGCACGCAGGGCGGCGGTGTGCTCGTTCTCCGCGCCGGTCAGCACCGGATGTGCCCGTACGACGTCCCACGCGGCTGCCGTGAGCAGCCCCGCGGGCATCCGCGGGGACGTGACGAGCAGGATGATCCGGCGGTCAGCCGTCACTGCTGAGGCTGGGGCTCGGCGGCCGCGTCCGTCGGGAGCACGCCGTCCTCGACCGCGTCGGCCGGCTGGCCGAGGCCGAGGCTGAGCGCCGGACCCTGGTTGAAGCTGAGCACGGCGAAGTTCATCGGCCGGTAGCGCGGGTTGACCGAGACGTTCATGGCCTCCGCGGTGTCCTTCAGCACGTTGCGCTTGGCCAGCGCATCGCCCAGCTCGCCGCTCTGGGCCAGCTGCGGGGCGACCTTGTCGAAGCTGTTGGCCGGGTCGGCGGCGTTGATCGCGCCGACCGCCACGCCGTTGTCGTAGACCTCGCGCAGCTCCGCGGGGGTCGGCTGGACGCCCTTGACCGGCAGGTTCTCGCGGCAGTTCTGCAGGCTCTGCTGCAGGCCGGCCAGCGCGGGCTGGCCCGGCTGGGTCTGCACGGGCGGCAGGGTCGCCTTCAGATCCGCGGCGGCGCGCTTGCAGACCTCGTCGAGCACCAGCAGCTGCACGACCTGGTAGCGGTCGGGCACGGCCTGCGGATCGATGTTCGGGATCTTCTTGACCTCGTCGATCAGGTCCGTCACCTGCTCCTCGGTGAACGTGGTGTCCCCCGCGTACGCGGCGACGTTCGGATTCGACCGGCAGGCGGTCAGGGCCAGCAGGGCGACGGCGATGCCGGCCGCGGCGGTCAGACGGCGCACGGAATCCTCCAGTGACAGGCGCTTACGCCGCCACTCTCTCACGAACGGCGACTCCGGGAGATCTCAGGGTGGATTCAGGTGTTCGGAGGGCGCGTAGACCCCCTCCGGCACGGCAGAATTCCGCCCGTGACGACGCAGACGCTTCCTCGTACCACCTCGGGCTGGGTGGGCCTGGCCCGCAGTGGGCCCGACGCAGGCCAGGGCCCCGCGGTGGTCGCCGCCGTCTACCGGCTCTGGCTGGTCGCCTTCGCGCTGAAGATGCTGGGCTCGACCTGGGACATGTCGTGGCACTTCAAGTGGCTGCGCGACGACGCGGCCCCGCCGCACCTGCTGAACACCGCGGGTACGGTCATCGTGGTGGCCCTGGTGCTGTTCCAGGCGTACCACAACGTGGGCGTCGACAAGGCCGCGAAGCGTCTGATGGTCGGCGGCACGGCGACGTTCCTGATCGCCATCCCGATCGACATCCTGAACCACCGGATCAACGGCCTGGACATCACGGCCTGGAGCGCCAGCCACGCCCTGCTGTACATCGGCACCGCGTTCATGCTGCTCGGCGTCGCCCGCGGCTACTGGATCTCCACCCCGCCCAGCCGCGCCCGCACCGTGGTCAGCGCCTTCATCTGGGGCTTCTTCCTGGAGAACGTCCTGTTCCCCAGCCAGCACCAGGAGTACGGCCAGCTCTCCCTGGAGAGCTGGCTGGCGGGCAAGCCCACCGCCGAGCCGATCCTGCTGCAGTTCGCTGCCGACCAGATCGGCCGCCCGGTCGACAAGATCGCGGTCACGGGCTTCGCGCTCCCGGTCGACTCCTGGGTCTACCCTGCCTGGATCACCGGCGCGGCGCTGCTGACGCTGGTCGCCGCCCGCGCGATCATCGGCGCGCGTTTCACCGCCACCGCCATCGCCGCCTCCTACGTGGCATACCGCCTGGTCATGTGGGGGCTGCTGGCCGGCACGGGCTTCCCGAAGTCCATCCCGCCGCTGCTGCTGCTCGCCGGCGCGATCGCGATCGACATCGTCTTCCTCGCCTTCGCCGGTTCGCGCGGTAAGAAGTCGCTGATCCCGCAGCAGGCCGGGCCGGAGCGGGTCGCCGTCGCGAAGGGCTCGTCCGGGCTCGGCGTCGCTCTGGTCGCCGCGGTCTTCGGCGCCGCGGTCGCCACCGCGGCCACCGCGGGTGCGACCTGGCTGCAGGACTTCTTCATCGGCACCCCGCCGATCGACTACCCCGCCTTCGGCTACGGCTTCGCCGTCCTCGCCCTCGGCTGGGCGATCATCGCCGTGGTCACCAACCGCCAGCGGGCCTGACCCCCCAGCTCGACAACTCTTAAAAACGTGCGGCCTCCCCGTCCTGGGAGGCCGCACGTTTTTAAGAGTTGCGGCGTATGGCGAGCGGGTCAGGCGAGCCAGTCGTGTTCCATGCGGACTCGGGCTTCGAGTTCGAGGAGGTGGCGTTTGGCGGGCAGGCCGCCGCCGAAGCCGACGAGCTTGCCGCCCGCGCCGACCACCCGGTGGCATGGCACCACCACGGCGACCGGGTTGCGGTTGCAGGCCACACCGACCGCGCGGGCCGCGTCGGGCTCGCCGACCGCCCGGGCCACCTGGCCATACGTGTGCGTCTCCCCGTACGGGATGCGGGACAGCTCGGCCCAGACCGCCCGTTCGAAGTCGCTGCCCCGGCGCACCGACACGGGCAGCGTGAACTCCACCAGCTCCCCGGCGAAGTAGGCGCGCAGCTGCTCGGCGATGTCGTCGAGCAGCGGGTCCACGTCCTGGGCGACCTCCAGCGCCCCGAACTGCACCCCGCACAGCCCGAGGTCGTCGATCGCGCAGCTCAGCGGCCCGATGGGCGTGTCCACGACGGTCCAGCGGCGACTCATGTCCTCTCCTCGCGACGCTCGTCGAGGACATCTGCCAGGTTCATGATTCGCTCGCTGCGCTCGCTCATGACCCCAGCACGTCCTTCAGGAGCTGGGCGCACCAGTCGAGCAGCGCCTGGTCGCGCAGCGGCTCGCCGCCGACCCGGCGGTTCATCGGCGTGGGCACGCTGACCTGCGAGTTCGCTGTCTTGTAGACCGAGTCGGGGTGGTAGCGCTTGAGCCGCAGCTGCTTGGAGTCGGCCAGTTCCAGCGGGCCGAACCGCACGTGCCTGCCCTGCAGCGAGATCTCGGTGAGGCCGTACGCCCGGGCCGTCATGCGCAGCTTGGCGACCGCGACCAGGTTGGCCACCGGGGCGGGCGGCTCGCCGTACCGGTCGGTCAGCTCGGCGACGACCTCCTGCAGCGCCGCCTCGTCGCGGGCCGAGGCGAGCTTGCGGTAGATCTCCAGGCGCAACCGCTCGGAGTCGATGTAGTCGTGCGGCAGGTGCGCGTCGATCGGCAGGTCGATCTTGACTTCGGCGACCTCCTCCTGCGCCGCGCCGCCGCCCTTGAACTGCTGCACCGCCTCGCCGACCATGCGCACGTACAGGTCGAAGCCGACGCCCTCGATGTGCCCGGACTGCTCGCCGCCGAGCAGGTTGCCCGCGCCGCGGATCTCCAGGTCCTTCATCGCCACGTACATGCCCGCGCCCAGCTCGGTGTGCTGGGCGATGGTGGCCAGCCGCTCGTGGGCCTGCTCGGTGAGCGGCTTCTCCGGCGGGTAGAGGAAGTAGGCGTAGGCGCGCTCGCGGCCGCGGCCGACCCGGCCCCGGATCTGGTGCAGCTGGGCCAGGCCGAGCAGGTCGGCCCGCTCCAGGATGAGCGTGTTCGCGTTCGGGATGTCGATGCCGGACTCGATGATCGTGGTGGCGACCAGGACGTCGTACTCCTTCTCCCAGAAGCCGACCATCACCTTCTCCAGCGCCTCCTCGCCCATCTGCCCGTGCGCGGCGACGACCCGCGCCTCGGGCACCAGCTCCCGCAGCCGGCGCACCGCCTTGTCGATCGTCTCGACCCGGTTGTGCAGGTAGAACACCTGGCCGTCGCGCAGCAGCTCGCGGTGGATCGCGGCGGCGACCTGCTTGTCGTCGTACGCCCCGACGTAGGTGAGCACCGGGTGACGCTCCTCCGGCGGCGTGGTGATCTGGGACATCTCCCGGATGCCGGTGATCGACATCTCCAGGGTGCGCGGGATCGGCGTCGCGGACATGGTCAGCATGTCCACGTTGGTGCGCAGCTCCTTGAGGCGCTCCTTGTGCTCGACGCCGAAGCGCTGCTCCTCGTCGACGATGACCAGGCCGAGCCGGTTGAACCGGGTGCTCTTCTGGATCAGCCGGTGGGTGCCGATGATGATGTCGGCGCGGCCCTCGGCGGCCATGTTCAGCGTCTCCTCGGCCTCCTTCGGGGTCGCGAAGCGCGACAGCTGCCGCAGCACCACCGGGAACTGCGCCATCCGGTCGGAGAACGTGTTGTAGTGCTGCTGCGCCAGCAGCGTCGTCGGCACCAGCACGGCGACCTGCTTGCCGTCCTGCACCGCCTTGAACGCCGCCCGCACCGCGATCTCGGTCTTGCCGTAGCCGACGTCGCCCGCGATCAGCCGGTCCATCGGGGCCGACTTCTCCATGTCGGCCTTGACCTCCTCGATGGCCGAGAGCTGGTCGGGCGTCTCCTGGTAGGGGAACGCGTCCTCCAGCTCGCGCTGCCAGGGGGTGTCCGGGCCGAACGCGTGGCCGGGCGCGGCCTGCCGGGCGGCGTAGAGCTGGATGAGCTGCGCGGCGATCTCGCGGACCGCCTTGCGGGCGCGGGCCTTGGCCTTCTGCCAGTCGGCGCCGCCCATCTTGTGCAGCGTCGGCTGCTCCCCGCCGACGTAGCGGGAGAGCTGGTCGAGGGCGTCGGTGGGCACGAACAGGCGGTCGCCGGGCTGGTTGCGCTTGCTGGCGGCGTACTCGATGACCAGGTACTCGCGGTCCGCGCCGTTGACCTTGCGCTGGACCAGCTCGACGTACTTGCCGATGCCGTGCTGCTCGTGCACCACGAAGTCGCCCGCGCGCAGCTCCAGCGGGTCGATGGTGTTGCGCCGGCGCGACGGCATACGCCCCAGCTCGCGGGTGGTCGCCCCGCGCCCGCCGGAGATCTCCGCGCCGGTCAGCACGGCGAGCTTCGCGGCCTCGTCGACCAGGCCCAGCCGCAGCCGGCCGCAGCTCACCACGACCTGGCCCGGGTCGGGCAGCTCGGCGATCTCGTCGACGAGCACCGCGCCGACGCCCGCGTCACGCAGCACCTCGACCGAGCGCTGCGCCGGGCCGTGGCCCTCGAAGACCAGCGCCACCCGCCAGCCGTCGGCCAGCCAGCCCTTCACGTCGGCGATCACCTTCGCGGTGTCCCCGTGATACACCGTCGGCTGGGTCGCCGACCAGGTCAGCACCGCTCCGGTGTCCGGGGCGACCTCGACCTCGGGGGTGTCCAGCCACGGCTCGTCGGCGGCCTTCTCGGTGGCGACCAGCCCGAACGGGGACGTGGTCCACCAGGGCAGATCCAGGGTCGCGGCGTGCCCGCGTACCTCGGCCAGGGTCTTGAAGGCGGCGGCGCCGAGGTCGATCGGGGCCTTGCCGCCGACGGCGGCCGCGGCCCAGCTCGCCTCCAGGAACTCCTCCGAGGTGCGGACCAGGTCGTGGGCCCGGGTGCGGATGCGCTCCGGATCGGCCAGCAGCACCAGGGTGTCGCCGGGCACGCAGTCGAGCAGCAGCTGCATCGACGCACTTGCCGTCTCGCCGGGCGGAATCGCCGTTTCAGGCGATCCGCCGCGAGACGGCTGGTGCGCAGCGGGCATGACCAGCGCCGGGGACAGCGACTCCATGCCCTCCACCGGGATGCCCTCGGCGAGCTTGGTCAGCATCTCCTCCAGCGCCGGGTGCT
The DNA here is from genome assembly GCF_016862635.1 of Catellatospora coxensis. Lineage (GTDB taxonomy): Bacteria > Actinomycetota > Actinomycetes > Mycobacteriales > Micromonosporaceae > Catellatospora > Catellatospora coxensis. Next base: position 29,613 of record NZ_BONI01000083.1, read on the forward strand.
CGGCGGCGAGCTGTGCCGCGCGTTCCCGCACGTCGGGGGTGAGCAGCAGCTCCCGGCACGGCGGGGCCCACAGCCGGTCGACCTTGGCGATGGTGCGCTGGTCGGCGACGGCGAAGGTGCGGATGTCCTCCACCTCGTCGCCCCAGAACTCGACCCGGGACGGGTGCTCGTCGGTGGGCGGGAAGATGTCGAGGATGCCGCCGCGCACCGCGAACTCGCCGCGCTTGGTGACGAGATCCACCCGGGCGTACGCGAGATCGTGCAGCGTGTGCGTCAGCTCGTCCAGCGGCGCGACCGAACCCTGGCCCAGGTCGATCGGTTCCAGGTCGCCGAGGCCCTTGAGCTGGGGCTGCAGCATGCTGCGCACCGGCGCGACGAGCACCCGCAGCGGCTGGCCCGCGGGGTGGGCGAGCCGGCGCAGCACGGCCAGCCGCCGACCGACGGTGTCCGAGCGCGGCGACAGCCGCTCGTGCGGCAGCGTCTCCCAGGCCGGGTACACCGCGACCGTGGCGGGGTCGAGGAACTCGCCGAGCGCCTCGGCCAGGTCCTCAGCCTCGCGGCTGGTCGCGGTGACCACGAGCACCGGCCGCTGCCGGGCGGCGCTCGCCACCAGGAACGGGCGGGCCGACGCGGGCGCGGTCAGGTCGAGCTGTGGTTCGGTGCGGGCGAGTTCGGTGGCCCGGGCCAGCGCGGGATCGACCGACGCCGCTTGGAGGAGTCCGGTGAGGTTCACGGGTGAGCGCCTTCCCGCCCGGTGCGCACGGGCCATGGGCAAGCCACGGCGAAAGCCCCGCAACCAGGCAGGTACGGGGTTTCGTCGTCGAGCCTACTCCTGCCCGCCGACCGGTTCACGCGCCCGACGCGCGGCGCGGCCCCGCCTTGATCCTCGGACCTGCCGGGCCCCTGTGCGTATCTTGTGGCGCCATTCGCCCAGGTGCCTGGCAAGTCGAGCGGTCTTGGTGCGCCCGCCCGCCCAGCTGCGGGCGGGCGGGGCGCAGCGGTGTCAGCCGCAGTACTTGTCCAGCTTCTCGCCCGCGGCGGTGACGGTGGCACCGTCAGTGATCTTGTCGGCGTCGTCCACCTTCTTGATCTTCTCGACCTCGGCCTTGAGCGCGTCGGCGAAGCCCTTGATGTCGGCCTTGAACTGCGGGTCCTCGGCCTTGGCCCCCTCCGCCTCGATGCCCGCCGCCCAGTTGGTGAAGACGTCCTTCATCACGGCGATCGAGGCCTTCTCGATGTCGGCCTCGGTCTTCTTGTCCTTGAGCGCCACGGCCAGCGCGTCGGTGGTCTCCTTCTCCAGCGTCTTGCCGGAGAGCACCTCCTCCAGCGCGGTGCAGACGGTCTTGGTGTTGGCCGAGTAGTCGGGGGCCGCGGCCTCCGGCTCCGCCTCGGTGCCGCAGGCGGCGGTGGCGAGCAGCGCACCGCTCAGGAAGACGGCCGCGAGCACACGACGCATGGGGTTCCTCTTTCGTGCAGGGGGATTCGCCCGGCGGACCGTCTGCGCAGGTGGCGACCGGTCGGGGCGGTTGACGACGACGATCGTGCGGCATCGCGCTGCCGGACCACGGCGCACCCACTGCCATACGCTGCCGAAACGCTGCCGTACACTGCCCGACCTGCGAAAACGTCAGCCCTGCCGGCTCATTGCCACGCGCCGAGCACCTCGTTCGGACCCCACACCACCTGGACCCGGGTACGTTCCACGTCTGGTGCGAGGCCCGACAGAGAGACGACTGCCAGGCCCGCCGACGCCGGATCGAATCCGGGAATCTGGGCCGCACTGGTGACGAGGGCCGACAGATCGCGGTTCTCGAACGGACCGGACAGCCATTTGATCGAACCGGCGAAGGCCACCTCCCGGGCCACCGGCGCGCGGTCGACGCCGACCAGGTCGACCTCGGGGTCGAACTGCCGATTCCACCACCCGCCCACTGCGGTGACCTGGGACCACGGCAGGTCCCCCGCCGCGGCGGCGAGTTCCATCGCCTCCCGCACCAGTGGCTCCACCGCCCGGCCCCGCCAGGACGACCAGCGTCGCGCCACGGTCGCCAGCGCGGTCTGCGGACGGCCCCGACGCGCCTGGTCCTGCGCCGTACGCAGGGCCGCGAGGTAGAACCGGAGATTGCTGTCGGCGATCCGGTAGAGGGCCGGTTTTCCCGGTTTGGTGGCGCACGGTTCGTCGACGGCGACCACCCGTTTCTCCTCTGTCAGGCGGCGCAGCAGCGGAGACAGCGAACCCGAGGCCAGCGGCCCCTGCCGGCCTCCCGCCGAGGCGGCGATGTTCGCCTGCGTCCGGTCCCCGCTGCCGATGGCCTCCAGCACCCGGCGCGCCTGGTCGGGTCCTGGGAACTCGGCGAGCAGCGTCGACTCCGGGATGCTGAACAGCGGGGACGCCGGGTCCTCACATTCGCGCTCCATGAACGGCAGCGCGGGCGTCCCGTGTGGCCAACCCCGCAGAATGCCCGGTAGGCCGCCGCAGACCAGGTGCGCGTCGAGGGCGTCGACCCCGTCCAGCCCGAGCGCCTGCGCGGTGTCGGCCGGGGTCAACGGGCCCAGGATCATGTTGTCCGCGCGGCCGAAGAACGGCCGGTCGTACGCGGTCAGCCGCTCCATCATGTGCAGGTCGCTGCCGAGTAGGAGGAGCAGCACCGGACGATCCCGGAGCAGCCGGTCCCAGGCTGCCTGCAACGCCCCGTCGAACATCTCGTCCTGCTCGGTCAGCCAGGGCACCTCGTCCAGGACGACCACCGACGGACTCTCGGGCAGCACCGCGGCGAGCGCCCGGAAGGCGTCCGGCCAGCTGCCCGAGGTGACCTGCGCGACTAGTTCCCGGTCGGCCGGAAGCGACGAATCACGCAGTTCACGACAGAAAGCCTCGACGGCCTCGACCGGTGAGGCGCCCTTGACCGCGGTGTGGAACAGATGAGGTCGCTGCGCCCGATCACAGAACTCCTGAACCAGCCGGGACTTGCCGACCTGCCGCCGTCCGCGCAACGCGACAGCGACTCCCGATCCACTCTGCGTGACGCGTTCGAGCCGTTTGGACAGCAGCCTCAGCTCCGTCTTCCGGCCCACGAAGTCATCGGCCACGGATGCCTCCAATTATGTAGATTGAATCTACGTAGATTCAATCTACATAACTGGGCGACCAAATGGCGTTGCCTGCGGGACGCGGCCGCTTCTACTGTTCGCCCGGTGACTCACGATCTTGCCTATCGACCAGTGGCGCTGGTCACCGGTGTCGGGCGAACCACGAACATCGGGGCGGCCGTGGCCCGGCGACTGGTCGCCGACGGCCACCGTGTGCTGATCACCGGCCACCCGTCGTACGACGCCGAGCAAGGGCTTGCCGGCGGCGACCCGGCCGGACTGGCCGACGAGTTCGGTCCGGATATGCACTGGCAGCCGTTCGACCTGACCGCGCCCGGCGGGCCGGAGGCGCTGGTCGCGGCCGCCGTCGAGCGGTTCGGCGGGGTCGACACGCTGGTGTCCTGCCACACGTACTCCACGTCCACGTCGCTGGGCGAGCTGGACGCCGCCGAGATCGACCGGCACCTGACCGTCAACGTGCGGGCGAACATGCTGCTGGTGCAGGCGTACGCCGCCGCGCACGACGACGCCCGGCCGGGCCGGATCGTGCTGTTCACCTCCGGCCAGCGGCTCGGCCCGATGACCGGTGAGCTGGCGTACGCCGCCAGCAAGGCCGCGATCGAGTATCTGACCCGGGACTTCTCCGTCCTGCTCGCCGGGCGCGGCATCACCGTGAACGCGGTCAACCCGGGCCCGAACGACACCGGCTGGGCCGACCCGGAGACCCACGCCTGGGTCCGCGACCGCTTCCCGGCCAAGCGCTGGGGAACCCCCGCCGACACCGCGAAGCTCGTCGGCTGGCTCTGCTCCCCCGACGCCGAATGGATCACCGGCCAGATCGTCGACTCCGCCGGCGGCTGGGGCGCGCACGTCGCCTGATCGCCGGCCGAGCGACCTTGATCGCTCGACTTGCCCGGCACCTGGGCGAATGCGGGGTCAAGATACGCACAGGTGCCGGGCAAGTCGGACGATCACGGGGGTGGGGCGGAGATGATCGCGAATAATGGGATGGCCCGCGTCACACCGCCGCATAGGCCACCAGGGCAGTAGCATCCACCGCAGGACAGCGCCGTCCTTCGTACCCACGGAAGGAACAGCGCGGTGAGCGAGCTGACCTATCACCCGGACGTCGACGGCGATCCGGACGGCGCGGACGCGGCGCTGCGGGCCGACATCCGCCGCCTCGGCGGCCTGCTCGGCCAGACCCTGGCCCGCCAGGAGGGCCGCGGCCTGCTCGACCTGGTCGAAGAGGTACGCGCGCTGGTACGCAGCGACGCCGACACCGCCGCCGTGAAGCTCGGCGGCCTCGACGTGTCCACGGCGACGCTGCTGGCGCGGGCCTTCTCCACGTACTTCCACCTGGCGAACATCACCGAGCAGGTGCACCGGGCCCGGGAGCTGCGCCGCCGCCGCGCTGTGCACGGCGGCTGGCTCGACTCCACGGCGAAGCTGATCGCCGAGCGCAACGTGCCGGCCAGCGAGATCGCGGCGGCCGCGCGGCGGCTGGCGATCCGGCCGGTGTTCACCGCGCACCCGACCGAGGCGGCCCGCCGGTCCATCCTGACGAAGCTGCGCGGCGTCGCCGACCAGCTCGACGGCGAGTTCGCCGCGGCGGCGCTGTACGGCGAGACCGCGCTCAACGACCGCCGCCTGTCGGAGCTGCTGGACCTGCTGTGGCAGACCGACGAGCTGCGCCTGGACCGGCCGGACCCGACCGACGAGGCCCGCAACGCCGTCTACTACCTGCGCGATCTCTACGACGACGCCGCCCCGCAGGTGCTCGACGACCTCGCCGAGACCCTCAAGCGCCTCGGCGTGGACACCGCGCCGACCACCCGCCCGCTGACGTTCGGCACCTGGATCGGCGGCGACCGCGACGGCAACCCGTACGTCACGCCCACGGTCACCCGGGACGTGCTGCTGCTGCAGCACGAGCACGGCATCCGCGCGGTCGAGGCGGCGCTGGAAGACCTGATCAACGAGGTGTCGGTGTCGCGCCGGCTGCGCGGGGTGTCCCTGGACCTGTCCGCCAGCCTGGCCAAGGACCTGGACGCGCTGGCCGAGGTCGACGAGCGCTTCCGCCGCGTCAACGCCGAGGAGCCGTACCGGCTCAAGGCCCGCTGCATCCGGGCGAAGCTCGCCAACACCCGGACCCGCCTGGCGCGCGGCACCGAGCACGTGCCCGGCCGCGACTATCGCGGCACCCGTGACCTGGTCGCCGACCTGGAGCTGATGCGGGCGTCGCTGGCCCGCAACGCCGGTCAGCTCACCGCGGTCGGCCGGCTCGCCTCGGTGATCCGTACGGTGAGCGCGTTCGGCCTGCACCTGGCGACGATGGACGTGCGCGAGCACGCCGACGCCCACCACGCCGTGCTGGCGCAGCTCTACACGCAGGTCGGCGAGGTGACCAACTACGCCTCGCTGAGCCGGACGGAGCGCACCGCGCTGCTGGCCAAGGAGCTGACCGGGCGGCGGCCGCTGTCGAGCGTGGACAGCCCGCTGACCGACTCGGCCCGCAAGACCTACGACGTGTTCGGCACCATCCGCGCCGCGCAGGAGCGCTTCGGCGAAGATGTCGTCGAGTCGTACATCGTCTCGATGACCCGGGGTGTGGACGACGTGCTGGCCGCGGCCGTGCTGGCGCGCGAGGCGGGACTCGTCGACCCGCACGCGCCGCGGGCCTCGATCGGGTTCGTGCCGCTGCTGGAGACGGTCGCCGAGCTGCGGGCCGGCGGGCAGATCCTGGACGAGCTGCTGAGCCTGGCGCCGTACCGGGCGCTGGTGCGGGCGCGCGGGGACGTGCAGGAGGTGATGCTGGGCTACTCGGACTCCAACAAGGAGGCCGGCATCACCACCAGCCAGTGGGCCATCCACAAGGCGCAGCGCGCGCTGCGCGACATCGCCGCCAAGCACGGTGTACGGCTGCGGCTGTTCCACGGCCGAGGCGGCACCGTCGGCCGGGGCGGCGGCCCGACCCACGAGGCGATCCTCGCCCAGCCGTACGGCACGCTCGACGGCGCGATCAAGGTGACCGAGCAGGGTGAGGTCATCTCCGACAAGTACACGCTGCCCGCGCTCGCCCGGGAGAACCTGGAGCTGACCGTGGCCGCGGTGCTGCAGGCGACGCTGCTGCACACCACCCCGCGCCAGCCCGAGGAGGCGCTGGCCAAGTGGGACAGCTCGATGACGGTGGTCTCCGACGCGGCCTTCGTGAAGTATCGCGAGCTGGTCGAGAACCCGCAGCTGCCGGAGTACTTCTGGGCAGCGACGCCGACGGAGCTGCTGGGTGCGCTGAACATCGGCTCCCGCCCGGCCAAGCGGCCCGACTCCGGCGCGGGCCTGGGCGGCCTGCGCGCCATCCCGTGGGTGTTCGGCTGGACCCAGTCCCGCCAGATCGTGCCGGGCTGGTTCGGCGTCGGCACCGGCCTGCGCGCCGCCCGCGAGGCGGGCCTGGCCGACGACCTGCGGGAGATGTTCGAGCGCTGGCACTTCTTCGGCACGTTCCTGTCCAACGTGGAGATGATGCTCGCCAAGACCGACCTGAACATCGCCCGGGGTTACGTGCAGACGCTGGTGCCGGGGCCGCTGCTGCCCATCTTCGACACCATCGAGGACGAGTACGAGCGCAGCGTCGCCGAGGTGCTCGCCATCACCGGCGAGTCGGCACTGCTGGAGTCGCAGCCGGTGCTGCGGCGTACGCTCGGCGTGCGCGACACCTACCTGGAGCCGCTGCACCACCTGCAGGTGGCGCTGCTGCGCCAGTACCGGGACGCCGGGCTGGCCGGCCGGGCGGTGGCCACCGCACCGGGCAGCCGCCGCGCGCCGACCACCGACCCGACCCTGGAGCGGGCACTGCTCACGACCGTGAACGGCATCGCCGCCGGGATGCGCAACACAGGCTGAACGGACCAAATGTTTCGGCGAAGTCACGCCTACCGGACATATCGGTGGGCGTTACTTCGCCGAAACCGCGGCACGATCTCATCATGGGCGTGATGCACTCGACCGCGGTGCGCGCTGCTGCCACACTTGTCACCTGCGGAACACGGTGAGTCGCTTGGGCGCGCCGCGACAGCGGCGGTCAGCCGGGCAGAAGTCATGGGCAACAGCGGAGCGTCGCCGTGCGATGCGGGCGCTGGGGAGGCAGGAGCAGACGTGAGCGAGCGGAGCGAACGGGTGATCGGCGACGAGGCGCTGCGCGGCGCCCCCACGTGGACCCCCAACCCGACCGAGCTGTCCGACCTCGAACTGCTGCTGGCCGGGGCGTACGCGCCGCTCGGCGGTTTCCTCGGCCGCGACGACCTGCGCTCGGTGGCGGCCACCTCCCGGCTCGTCGACGGGCGCCCCTGGCCGCTGCAGGTGAAGCTGGAGGTGCCGGCCGGGATGCTGGACGGCATCGAGGTCGCCGACGCCCCGCCGCTGGTGCTGACCGACGCCGAGGGCGCGCCCGTCGCCCGGCTCGACGTCGCCGAGGTGTGGCCGACCCGCGAGGGCTGGTGCGGCGTCGCCGGGCCGGTCACCCGGTACGGCGACGGCGGGCGGGCCCCGTTCGACCGGCTGCGCCTGCCCACCGACGCCGTCCGCGAGCTGCTGACCGCGCAGCGGGTGCTCGGCTACTTCGCCGACCGGCCGCTGCACCGGCCGCAGCTCGCCCAGCTCAACCATGCCGCCCGCCAGCTCAACGCGCAACTCGTCGTGCTGGTGCCGGTCGGCGCGCCCGGCCCCGACGGCCTGACCTCCGAGTCGCTGGTGCGCTGCGTGCTCGCCGCGCGGGACCGGATGAACGAGCCCGTCATCGTCGCGATCCCGCTGACGAGCCGCGGCAACGAGATCACCGACGCGCTGGTCCGGGCCCGGGTCGCCGCCGCGTACGGCGCCACCCACCTGCTCGGCACGGCCACCACCATGTCCGGCGGCGGCCCGCGCGTGCTGATCCCGCGCGAGCTGGTCTACGACAGCCGGGACGGCCAGTGGCGCGACCGCGACGAGGTGCCCGAGCGCTTCGAGCGCATCGCGCTGACCGACGAGGAGATCGCCGGGCTGCTCGACGACGGCCTGCCGCTGCCCGAGTGGCACACCCCGCCGGCGGTGGCCCGCGAGCTGTCCAAGGCCCGCCCGCCCCGCCGCCAGCGCGGCGTGGTGCTGTTCTTCACCGGTTTCAGCGGCTCCGGCAAGTCCACGGTGGCCCGCGGCGTCGCCGACGCGCTGCTGGAGACCGGCGAGCGCAGCCTGACCGTGCTCGACGGCGACGTGGTGCGCCGCGAGCTGAGCGCCGGGCTCGGTTTCAGCAAGGCCGACCGCGACCTCAACATCCGCCGCATCGGCTGGGTCGCCGCGGAGACGGCCCGGCACGGCGGCATGGCCATCTGCTGCCCGATCGCGCCGTACGCCAGCGCCCGCGCCAACGCCCGCGCCATGGCCACCGCCGCCGGGGCCGACTTCGTGCTGGTGCACGTGGCGACCCCGATCGAGGTGTGCGAGCAGCGCGACCGCAAGGGCCTCTACGCCCGCGCCCGCGCCGGGCAGATCACCGGGATGACCGGGATCGACGACCCGTACGAGGTGCCGACCGACGCCGAGCTGGTGCTCGACACCTCGGAGGGCACCATCGAGGACGCTGTCGACACCGTGCTCGTGTTCCTCGGCGAAGAGGGCTGGATCAACCCCCGCAGCTGAACGACGCGACGGCCCGCCACCTGGGCGGGCCGTCGCGTCCGTGACTCAGTAGGCCGGGCCGGTCACGATGTCGAAGGCCGGGTGCTTGCTGAACTGCTGGAACGAGGACAGCCCCGACGAGGTCATGTCGATCATCGAGCTGCGGCCCTCCTCGGCGCTCGGCGACTCGAAGTAGACCAGTGCCTTCAGCCGCGGGAACAGCTCCAGCTGCAGCCGGGCCGAGTCGAAGAAGCGCGCCTGGTGCTGCGGGTTGTTGCGGGAGTGCCACACGCCCCACTCGCCCAGCATCAGCGGCTTGTCCGGGAAGGACGTCGCGGCCCAGTTGTAGAAGCCCGGCCAGTCCTTGCGGCTGCCCGACCTGCGGTTCATCATCTCCGCGAAGTCGCCGTAGCCGTAGCCCGGGTCGCTGTAGGCGTAGGTGTCCCAGGCGACCCAGTCCACCACGTCGTCACCGGGGTACAGGTCCTCGAACCAGTCCTTGACGTTCCACGGGACGAAGGCCATGTAGCACATCACCGAGACCAGGTTGCTCACCCCGCGGGCGCGCAGCCCGGTCACCACGTGCCGGTACGCCGCGGCATAGTCCTTCGCGGTCATGCCGCTGCCCGGCCGTGCGATGACGTCGTTCTCCGGCTCGTGGTTCATCGTGAAGAAGAACTGGTCCTGCAGCGAGCCGCGGATGTGCACGGCCAGCCGGTCCAGGTAGGCCTCGGTGCGCGCGTCGCCGCGGGCGATGCCGGCCCAGCTGACGCCCTGCGGCTTCCAGTTCAGGAACAGCACCCGCTTGTGGGCCGGGTCCCTGGTGATGGCCAGCTCCTCCACGGTGGGGAACAGCGAGGCGCCGCGGTGGTACGCGTGGTAGACGACCTGCTGGCGGTTGGTGCGCCGCTCGAACTCGTACAGCGCCTGGATGCGGTTCTGCGAGGTGTGCGCGCCCGGCGCGACGCCCCACAGGGCCCCGCAGGTCGGCACCAGCGCCTGCCCGATCACGCACTCGACCGGCAGGTTCGGGTCGGTCGACGGCGACGGCGAGGCGGGCGGCAGGCTCGGTCCGGCCGACGGCGGGGCGCTCGGGTCCGTGCCGGGCGGAACGCTGGGATCGGTTCCGGGCGGGGAGCTCGGGTCGACGACCGGCGGGACGCTCGGGTCGGTGCCGGGCGGGGTGCTCGGGTCCGTGGCCGGTGGCGTGCTCGGGTCGGTCGCGGGCGGCGCGGTCGGGTCGACCGGCGGCAGGCCCGGGTCGGTCGGGTCGACGACCGGCGGGATGCCGGGGCTCGGCTCGGGGCCGGGTTCCGTGCCCGGGTCGGGCTGGCCGGGGCCGGGGTCGGGACCTGGCGCCGGACCGGGGTCGGTGCCGGGGTCAGGGCTCGGCTGCGTGCCGGGGCCGGGGCCCGCACTGGGC
>NZ_BONI01000084.1 GCF_016862635.1 Catellatospora coxensis
GCGGGGCGGGAGCGGACAACTCGCACCGTTGTCCGCTCCCGCCCCGCGGTGACCTGAGGAGGATCAGACGTAGCTCAGCGCGTCGATCGACAGGTCGATGAGGTCGCGCCGGGCCACGTAGCGTGCGGTTCTGATCTCGACCTCCGTGCCGCGGGCGGTCGAGGAGCAGCAGATGACGGTCGCGGCGTGGCTGCTGGCGTCGTAGACGATGCCGGCGCGCCACTGGCCGTCGCGGTACACCCAGACCCGGTCGTGGGGCGCGTACACGTCGGTGGGTACGACGTCCGCCACGGCTCTGTCATCCGGGTGTGTCTTCGGTGGTGCCATGAATCGGGAGTCCTCCTGTGGGGCGGAACATTCCGACGTGGCTCGTGCCGCGCGTGCCGGCGACTCCCCACGTCCGTGGACTAGGCCGCCTTCGGTCACACCGCGTAGCGCGACGCGCCCGGGAGGTAGCCGCATCCCGAGAAGGCTGAGCCTGCCGGTCCGGGAGGGGTCCGTGCCGTCTGCCCAGGTGGAGGGGGTTGCGCAGCCGCCGGGGTGGCCGACGGTAGCGCTTCCATTGACTGTGTTCGCTTAGCCGACCTCATGATGCACGGCTATCCTGTGCAAAAGCAAGCGCTGATGCACGTGCAGATGATCGTGTCATCTGCACGCGGCGGCGCGTCTTCTCTCTGGGGGCGGAGGATCGCGATGACGCACATCCACGGCGGGGCACCGGAGCTCGCCGCGATCGCGTGGCGCAAGAGCGTGCGCAGTGGAGCTGACGGAAACTGTGTGGAGATCGGCCGGCTGCCCGGGGGGTCGGGTTTCGCGCTACGCCATTCGCGTGATCCGCTGGGGCCGGTGCTGCTCTACACGAGGGCGGAGATGAACGCGTTTCTGCTGGGTGTTTACGACGGTGACTTCGACGATCTACTTTCTTGACCGTTGATTCTCGACAGTGCGCCCGCGCTTTGCGACAGTATGCGCAGGAGATCACGCGGGCGGGCAGGCGGAGGGCGCACGTATGGCGGCAGACCCGGAGAGTGGGTCGGGCGGCGGTCCTACCGTGCTGCGCATGCTGCTCGGAGCGCAGCTGCGGCGGTTGCGGGAGTCCCGCGGCATCAGCCGGGAGGACGCGGGCTGGCAGATCCGGGCCTCGGAGTCGAAGATCAGCCGGATGGAGTTGGGCCGGGTCGGCTTCAAGGAGCGTGACGTCGCCGACCTGCTCACCTATTACGGGGTGACCGACGAGGCCGAGCGGGAGGCGATGGCCAACCTGGCCCGGCAGGCCAACGAGCCGGGATGGTGGCACCAGTACGGCGACGTCTACCCGGCCTGGTTCCAGTCCTATCTGGGCCTGGAGTCCGCCGCGCAGATCATCCGGACGTACGAGGTGCAGTTCGTGCCCGGCCTGCTGCAGACCGCCGAGTACGCGCGCGCCGTCATCGTGCTCGGCCACGGCGGCAAGCCGGAGCCCGAGGTGAGCCGCCGGGTCGAGCTGCGGATGACCCGCCAGCAGATCCTGTACCGGCAGAACCCGCCGCGCCTGTGGGCCGTGGTCGACGAGGCGGCGCTGCGCCGGCCGGTGGGCGGGCGCTCGGTGATGCGCGGCCAGATCGAGGCGCTGCTGAAGGCGGCGAAACTGCCAACGGTCACCCTGCAGGTGATGACGTTCGCCAAGGGCGGCCACGCCTTCAGCAGCGGCGCGTTCTCGCTGCTGCGCTTCCCCGATCACGACCTGCCCGACGTGGTCTACCTGCAGCAGCTGACCAGCGCGCTCTACCTCGACAAGCGCGAGGACGTCGAGCAGTACGTCACCGTCATGGAGCAGCTGTGCGTCGACGCCTCGCCGCCGCAGGACACCCCCGCGATCCTGGAGGGCATCCTGCGCGACCTCGACTAGCCGCCGGGGCGGCTACTCGGCGGGCGGCTCGATCGGCAGCACCACCCGGAAGCGGGTGTCACCGGGCTGCGACTCGACCCGGATGTCGCCGTGGTGCTTGTTGACCACGATCCGGTACGAGATGTCCAGGCCCAGCCCGGTGCCCTCGCCGACCGGCTTGGTGGTGAAGAACGGCTCGAAGATGCGCGGCCGGATCGCCGGGTCGATGCCGGGGCCGCTGTCGCCGATCTCCACGAACACGCAGTCGTTGTCCCGGCCGGTGCGGATGGTCAGCGTGCCGGAGCCGTTCATCGCGCCCAGCGCGTTGTCGATCAGGTTGGTCCACACCTGGTTCAGCTCCGCGGCGTACGCGGGGATCTTCGGCAGGGTCCGGTCCAGCTCCTTGACCACGGTCAGATCCTTGGTGACCTTGCCGGCGAACATCGCCAGCGTCGCCTTGACCAGCTCGTTGACGTCCACCTCCTGGTACGGCGCGCGGTCCAGCTGCGAGTACTGCTTGGCCGCGGCGACCAGGCCGGAGATGCGGGTGACCGAGTCGTCGATCTCGCCCATCAGCAGCTCGGTCTCCAGGGTGTAGGTCAGCCAGCGCACCGCGGACTCGAAGTTCTCCGCGCCGACCGTGTCGGACACCTGCTCCAGCCACTCTTCGTCGACGCCGCCCGCGACCAGGGTCGGGGCGATGTCCCACGCGCCGGTGATGTCGCGGTCCTCCAGCCAGTCGGCCAGCGCGTCCTCGGCGTCGGACGTCTGCACCGGGGTGAGCTGGGCCGCGCCGTCGATCCGCTTGACCGCCTCCTCCTGCAGGTCGACGAGCTGGCGCAGCCGGGTGCCGTCGAGCCGGCCGTCGGCGATCAGCGACAGCTTGTGCCGCATCCCGGCGACCCGCTGGCGCAGCACGGACGTGGCCCGCACCGCGGCGGCGGCGGGGTTGTTCAGCTCGTGGGTGAGCCCGGCCGACAGCGAGCCCAGGGCCAGCAGGCGTTCGCGCTCGCCGACCAGGGTCTGCATGCTGCGCATGCCGAAGAACAGGCCTTCGAGCAGGTGCATCGCCATCGGGAACCACTCGCGCATGACGGTGCCGAAGTCGTCGGCGGGCAGCACGAAGAACTCGGTGTCGGACACCGCGAGCAGCGAGTGCACGTACTTCTGCGGCACCCGGTCGCCGAGGTAGGCCTGGGTGGCTCCGGCGTACACGCCGCGCTGGTCGGTGCGGCTGACCTCGATGCTGTCGCCGTGCACCTGTCGGCTGAGCGCGACGGTGCCCGACAGCAGCACGTAGAAGCAGCTGGCCTCGTCGCCCTCGGCGAAGACGGGACCGGCGGGGATGCATTCGATGCGGCCGTGCTCGGCCAGCCAGGCGAGCTGGTCGTCGCTGAGCGATTCGAACAGGAACAGGTCGCGTAGCAGCGCGGGGGTGAGTTCGATGGTCACTGCCCCTCCAGGTATCGGTGTACGAGTGAGATGGCCATGGCGCCCTCGCCGACGGCGGAGGCGACGCGTTTGACCGAGTCGGACCGCACGTCGCCGGCGGCGAACACGCCCGGCACGCTGGCTTCCAGGTGGTAGGGGTCGCGGTCCAGGCGCCACCCGGCCGGGCGCTTGCCGCCGCTGAGCAGGTCGGGCCCGGTCAGCACGAAGCCGTGCTCGTCGCGGGCCAGCACGCCGTCCAGCCAGTCGGTGCCCGGTTCCGCGCCGATGAAGATGAACAGCCAGGACGCGTCGACCTGGCTCTCCTCGCCGGTGCGGGTGTCGACGAGGGTGAGGTGCTCCAGGTGGTCGTCGCCCCCGCCCTCTTTGACCTGGGTGTACGGGTGCACGGTGATGTTCTCGATCGCCTCGATCTGGTCGATCAGGTAGCGCGACATGGACCGGCGCAGGTCCTCGCCGCGGATCAGCATGTGCACGCGGCTGGCGTACCGGGAGAAGTAGACGGCGGCCTGGCCGGCCGAGTTGGCCCCGCCGACGATGTAGACGTCCTGGTCCTTGCAGCCGGGCGCCTCGGTGGCGGCCGAGCCGTAGTACACGCCGCGGCCGGTCAGGTCGGCGCAGCCGGGCACGTCGAGCATCCGGTACGACACGCCGGTGGCCAGCACCACGGCGTGCGCGGCGATGCGGCTGCCGTCGGCGAAGTGCACGACGCGGGCCGAGCCGCAGGTCTCCAGCGAGGTGACCTCGCGGGCCGACAGCAGCTCCGCGCCGAACTTGAGCGCCTGGCGGCGGGCCCGCTCGGTGAGCTGCGCGCCGGACACGCCGTCGGGGAAGCCGAGGTAGTTCTCGATCCGGCTGCTCTGCCCGGCCTGCCCGCCGGTGGCGCGGCGCTCGACGAGCACGGTGCGCAGGCCCTCGGAGGCGGCGTACACGGCCGAGCCGAGCCCGGCGGGTCCGGCCCCGACCACGATGACGTCGTAGAAGTCGGCGGCCGGGGTGGTGGTCAGGCCGATGTTGCCGGCCAGCTCGGCCTCGTTGGGCTGGACCAGGGTCTTGCCCTCGGCGGTCACCACCAGCGGCACGTCGTCGGCGGTCAGCCCGGCCGCGGCGAGCAGGCGCGCGCCCTCGGGGTCGTCGGCGACGTACCAGCGGAACGGGACCAGGTTGCGGGCGAGGAAGTCGCGGATCTTGTAGGAGTGCGCGGACCAGCGATGGCCGACCACGCGGAGCTCGGCGGTGGCCGCGTCCGGGGTAGCCAGCCAGGACTGCAGCAGGTCGTCCACGACGGGGTAGAGGTGCTCCTCCGGCGGGTTCCACGGCTTGAGCAGGTAGTGGTCCAGGTCGACCAGGTTGATCGCGTTGATCGCCGCGTCGGTGTCGGCGTACGCGGTCAGCAGCACCCGCCGCGCCCGCGGGTAGAGGTCCATCGCCGATTCCAGGAACTCGATGCCGTTCATCTGCGGCATCCGGTAGTCGGCCAGCAGCACGGCCACCTGCTGGCCGCGCAGTTTCAGCTCGCGCAGCGCGTCGAGGGCCTCGGTGCCCGAAGTCGCCCGCACCACCCGGTAGTTCTCGCCGTAGTGCCGGCGCAGGTCGCGCGCCACCGCGCGGGAGACGTTCGGGTCGTCGTCCACGGTCAGGATCGCCGGAGTGCTCATGTCACCTATCAAAACACCTTTGCGGGTCCTTTCCATGGCATGTTGATCACACTGGTACCACCGGTCACCCCTGTAACTTTCATGCCGCCGCGAGCACGTCGAGATCCGCGGCGAGTCGCCCGCCGGCCCAGGACAGCAGCTCGCCGTTCTCCTTCTCCGGGTAGCCGCGTACGGCCGTCTCGGCGACCAGGATCAGCCACAGGTACATCCGGTAGAGCGTCAGCCGGAGCTGCTCGGCGGCGGTCAGCGGCCGGCCGAGGAAGCCGTCGACGGCCGCCGCGGCCTGCTCCTCGGGCACGAACGAGGTCAGCGAGACCAGCTCGGCGATCGGGTCGCCGTAGAACGCGCGCTCGCCGTCGATGATGCCCTCGACCCGCCAGCCGTCGCCGTCGGCCAGGACGAACACGTTGCCGTCCCACAGGTCGAAGTGGACCAGCGCGGGCACGGTCACGGCGTCGAGCAGCGGCGTGTGCCGTGCGACCAGCTCCCGGATCTCGGTGGCGGGGCGGGGCAGCGGCCGCTCGGTGGCCGTCGCGTCGGCCAGGATGTCGTCGACGAAGTGCAGGAACGTCTCCCGCCAGGACGCCGAGCGGGTGCGCCCGTCGCGGCGCGGGTAGCCGAAGCGCTCGCCGGTGACGGCGGTGACGGCCGCGGCGATCCGGCCCAGCTCGTGGCGCACCGCGAGCACGTGCTCGGCGGCCATGGTCTGCTTGGCCTGCTCGAACGAGACCCCGCGCAGCCGTTCCATGACCATGACACCGCCCTCGGCGTCGGCGTGCCACATCCGCGGCAGCGGCACGCCCGCCGCGGCGGCCCGCTCGAAGAACTCGATCTCGGTGAACATCAGGTCGACCTCGTACGTCAGCATCGTGAGGCCCTGGTCCGGCGCGACCTTCAGCACCACCTCGCGGCCGTCGGCCAGGCGTACGGCGTGGGCGGCGTTGAAGAAGCCGTCGGTGAACTCCTCGTGCCCGATGACGGCGGCCTGCTCGCCCAGGCTCCGCCGGATCAGGCGGGTGATGTCGGCTTCGGACAGCACGGGCTTGGTGATGCTGCGCATGGCCCGATCCTGGTGTGAGAGCGCTTCCAGACGCAAGGCCGTCGGGCCCGGCGGTGGGCAGGGATTGACGCAAACTGTTGCGTCCGGGTTACCGGAGCCTTACGCTCCAACACAAATGGGAGCGCTCCCGTTCACTGTCGTCGATGTCTGGTCCATGCCGGATGGTTGCTGACAGGGGCGGGAACCGGGCAGCCCGCCTCGGCGGGCGGTCCGTGCCACCCCCTGGTGCCCGCCAGGGGGAGCAGGGTTGCCCGGCCGTGCCTGGGAGCGCTCCCGACCTGCGGCGGCCACCGATCACCGCCGCACCCACCGCTTCCGGAAGGTTCCCATGGCACTCACCAGGAAGGCGGGGATCCGCAGGCGACTGCGCCTCCCCCTCGCGCTGGCCACGATGGCCACCATGCTGGCGGCCGGCGCGGCCGTGCTCGCCCCGACCACCGCCGCCGCCGCGGTGCCGGAGAAGGACTGGCTGCACGTCCAGGGCAACAAGGTCGTCGACGAGGCCGGCAACGAGGTATGGCTGACCGGCGTCAACTGGTTCGGCTTCAACGCCTCCGAGCGGGTCTTCCACGGCCTGTGGTCGGGCAACATCACCACCATCACCAAGGGCATGGCCGACCGGGGCATCAACCTGGTCCGCGTGCCGATCTCCACCCAGCTGCTGCTGGAGTGGAAGAACGGCCAGACGGTCGCCGCGCCGAACGTGAACACGTACGCCAACCCCGAGCTGGCCGGCAAGAACAACCTGCAGATCTGGGACTACTGGCTGCAGCTGTGCGAGCAGTACGGCATCAAGGTCATGCTCGACGTGCACAGCGCCGAGGCCGACAACTCCGGCCACATCCACCCGGTGTGGTGGAAGGGCACGATCACGGTCGAGCAGTTCTACCAGGCGTGGGAGTGGGTGACCAACCGGTACAAGACCAACGACACCATCGTCGCGATGGACATCAAGAACGAGCCGCACGGCACCCCCAACTCCCCGCCGCGGGCCAAGTGGGACAACAGCACCGACCAGGACAACTTCAAGTACGCCTGCGAGACCGCGGGCAAGCGCATCCTGGCGATCAACCCGAACGTGCTGATCCTGTGCGAGGGCATCGAGGTCTACCCGCGTCCCGGTGAGACCTGGAACTCCCCGAACACCGACCCGGACCTGTCGCCCAACTACTTCTACAACTGGTGGGGCGGCAACCTGCGCGGCGTGCGCGACTACCCGATCAACCTCGGGGCCAACCAGGACCAGCTGATGTACTCCCCGCACGACTACGGCCCGCTGGTCTACGAGCAGCCGTGGTTCCAGGGCACGTTCGACAAGACCTCGCTGACCAACGACGTGTGGCGGCCGAACTGGTTCTACATTCACGAGGACGGCATCGCGCCGCTGCTGATCGGCGAGTGGGGCGGCCGGCTCGGCCAGGACGCCCGCCAGGACAAGTGGATGACCGCGCTGCGTGACCTGATCGTGCAGTACCGCCTGCACCAGACGTTCTGGGTGCTCAACCCGAACTCCGGCGACACCGGCGGCCTGCTGCTCGACGACTGGGCCACCTGGGACACCGCCAAGTACAACCTGCTCAAGCCGGCGCTGTGGCAGCACCAGGGCAAGTTCGTCAGCCTCGACCACCAGGTCCGGCTCGGCGGCGCGACCAGCACCACCGGCTACAACCTCGCCGACGTGTACGGCGGCGGGGGCGGCGGCGGCGACACCATCGCCCCGTCCGCGCCGGGCAACCCGTCGGTCACCGGCGTCACCAGCAGCTCCGTGTCGCTGACCTGGGGCGCGGCCACCGACAACGTCGGTGTCACCGCGTACGAGGTCTACCGCGCCGGAACCAAGGTCGCCACCGTCTCCGGGCGCACCTACACCGACACCGGGCTGGCCGCGTCCACCGCGTACCAGTACACGGTGCGGGCCCGGGACGCGGCGGGCAACGTGTCGGCGGCCTCGGCCGCGGTCACCGGCACCACGTCGAGCGGCGGTGGGGGCGGCGGCAGCGGCTGCACCGCGACCCTGGTGGTGACCGGCTCCTGGCAGGGCGGAATGCAGGCCGAGGTGACCGTCAAGAACACCAGCACCATGACGTCGGCCGGCTGGTCTGTCGTGCTGAACATCCCCAGCACGCTGACCATCGCCAACCTGTGGAACGGCAACCGGACGGGCAACACCGTCACCAACGCGCCGCACAACGGCTCGCTGGCCCCGTCGGCGAGCACGTCCTTCGGGTTCGTCGCCAACGGCACGGGCACGGTCACCGTGACCAGCTGCGCCCTCGCTGTTCCATGATCGACGACTGGTCGGCAGCGGGCCCCTCACCGTCGCCGACCGGTCCACACCTCCGCCCCGGGCGGGCCCTGGAACCACGCCCCGGACCCGCCATCCGCCCGACCCGGCCGAAGGCTCCGCGCCCGCGGACCAGCGCCGATCGGGCACCCGGCCCGCGGAACGCGCCGTCCTCCCCGGCGCGTCCCGCGGGCGCCGACCATCCAGCCGATCACTGGAGTCACCGATGACCCATCCCACCTCTCGGCGGCTGCGCCTGGTGCTCGCCACCGCGGCCGCCGCCGTCCTGCTCCCGCTGCCCGCCGCGCCCGCGGCGGCCGACGTCGACACCAGCCCCGTGCGGGTCAACCAGATCGGCTACCTCACGGGAGCCGACAAGATCGCCACCGTGGTCGCCTCCGGCGGCGCGCGCGCCTGGCAGGTGCGCGCCGCGAGCAGCGGCGGCGCCGTCGCCTCGGGGACCACCACCGCGTACGGCAGCGACCGCGCCTCCGGCGACACCGTGCAGCAGGCCGACTTCAGTGCCCTGAGCACGCCCGGCGACTACGTGCTGTGGGTCGACGGCGTCGGCACCAGCGTGCCGTTCACGATCTCGGCCTCCTCGCTCTACCCGGCCCTGGGCCGCGAGGCGATGCAGTACTTCTACTTCCACCGCATGGGCGCGGCCGTCGACGGCCAGTTCCTGCAGAACAGCGGGCACGGCCACGCCGCGCTGCACCCCGGCGACGAGTCGGTGCCCTGCTACAACAGCTGGTGCGGCAGCCAGCGGCTGAACGTGCGCTACTCCTGGGCCGACGCCGGCGACTTCGGCATCTACGCGGTCAACCACGCCGTGTCCGCGTGGACGCTGCTCAACCTGCTGGAGCGGGAACCGGCCGCGTACGGCGACGGGTCGCTGCCGATCCCGGAGCGGGCCAACGGGCGGCCGGACATCCTCGACGAGGTCGAGTTCGGCTCGCGCTGGATGGCGGGCCTGCTCCCGTCGACGGGGCTGGCCTCGCACAAGGTGCACAACCACGCCTGGAGCGCGTTCCCGGTGACCTCGGTCGATCAGGAGAACGGGCTGGCCCGCTCGGCGATGGGGCCGTCGACGAACGCGACGTACGCGGTGGCGCGGACCAACGCGCAGCTCGCCCGGGTGCTGGCGCCGTACGACGCGGTGCGGGCGGCGACGCTGTGGGGTATCGCGAAGGACGCCTGGACCAGGGCCGAGGCGCAGCCGAACGTGGACTACAACACGACCGCCGACGCCGAGGGCGGCGGCGACTACGGCGACACGAAGAACAGCGACGACCGGTACGCGGCCGCCGCCGAGCTGTACCTGACCGCGCTCAAGCGCAGCGACTCCGCCCTGTCCGGCTACCGCACCGCGGTCACCGGCTCGCCGCACTACCGGGAGATGGGCCAGTTCGACTGGGCCGAGGTCGCCGCGACCGGCACGCTGTCGCTGGTCAGCGTGGCCAACGACCTGCCCGCCGCGGACCTGGCCACGATGCGCGGCAACGTGCGCTCGTTCGCGGACCAGATCGTCACCACGCTGCGGGGCGAGGGCTACCCGTCGCTGATCGGGGGCGCGTCGGCGTACCCGTGGGGTTCGAACTCGTTCATCGCCAACCGGATGCTGGTGCTCGGCGTGGCCTACGACGACTCGGGCAGCCTGGCCTACTTCAAGGCGATGAACCGGGCCATGGACTACCTGATGGGCAACAACGCGATGCGCCTGTCGTACGTCACCGGCTACGGCGAGTACGCCGAGACCGACCTGCACGACCGCTGGGCGTGGGGGAAGTATCCCGGGATCGCGTACCCGAAGGGCTGGCTGGCCGGCGGGCCGAACAACGAGCTGATCAACGATCCGGCCACGCCCACCGGCCGCCCGGCGGCCAAGTCGTACGCGCCGAAGAACACCGCGCCCGACGCGTGGGGCTCCAAGGAGAACACGATCAACTGGAACGCCCCGCTGGTCTGGGTGGCCACCCACCTCGACCGCAACACGGCCGACCTGACCGGCGGCGCCCCCGACGTGACGCCGCCGACCGTGCCCGGCAACCCGCGGGTCACCACGACGTCCTCGACATCGATCTCGCTGGCCTGGGACGCGTCCACCGACAACGTCGGCGTGGCCGGGTACGACGTCTACCGGGGCACGGTCAAGGTGGGCACGCCGGCCGGCACGTCCTACACCGACACCGGCCTGACCCCGTCGACGGCGTACACGTACACCGTGCGGGCCCGGGACGTCGGCGGGTACGTGTCGGCCGCTTCGGTGCCGGTGACCGGGACGACCCAGGGTGGCGACGTGGTGCCGCCCGCGGCGCCGGCGAACCTGCGGGTCGGCGCGACCGGCAGCGACTCGGTCACCATCACCTGGGACCCGGTGCCGACCGCGGTGAGCTACGCGGTGCGGCGCGGCGGCGTGCAGGTCGCCGTGGTGACGGGCACGTCGTACACCGACACCGGGCTGAGCCCGAGCACGGCGTACACGTACACCGTGCAGGCCCGCAACGCCGCAGGTGACCCCTCGGTGTGGTCCGCGCCGATCACCGCGACCACGTCCGCGCCGCCGGCCGGAGGCGGGCTGACCGTGCGCTACAAGAACAACGACGGCTCGCCGACGGACAACTCGATCCGGTTCGGGCTGCAGGTCGTCAACTCCGGCACCTCCGCGACGGGTCTGAGCACGGTCACCGCCCGCTACTACCTGACCCGCGACGGGGCGGCGGGCGTGACCGTGTACTGCGACTGGGCCCAGCTGGGCTGCGCGAACGTGCGCACCACCGTGGTGAGCCTGGCCGTCCCGGTCGCCGGGGCGGACACCTACGTCGAGGTGGCGTTCACCGGCGGCACCCTGGCCGCGGGCGCGTCGACCGGGGAGATCCAGCTGCGCCTGCACAAGGCCGACTGGAGCCCGTTCAACGAGGTCGGCGACTACAGCCGGGGCGCCAACACGGCGTTCGCGGACGCGCCCGCCATCCCCGGATACGTCGGCGGCGTGCTCTCCTGGGGCACCCCGCCCGCGTGACCGGACCGCCCGGGGCTCCCCCCGCCAGGGGAGCCCCGGGCACCTTCCTGCGCAGGTCATGCGTTCGGCGGTCCGTGCGAGACGGTCGGCGGAAGACGTCTGACCTGCATCTTTCCGGTGAATCGTCGGTGCGGCCTGTTCGTTTTCCGGTCACAACCCCGCACAATGGACACATTGCTGCCGGCCCAACCGGGGCGGGCACGTGCCCTCGGGAGTGTTCATGCGGCTCCGAGCCCGCCGTACCGGCGCAGTCCTGACCGTCCTCGCCGCGGCGACCGCGGCCCTAGCCCCCGTCGGCGCCCCCGCGGCCGTGCTGTCCGCGGTCAACGCGGTCGTCGTGTGGAACCAGCACACCGAGGACACGATCCGCAACGCCGGCCCCTTCGTGCCGCACGTCGCCCTGATCAACCGCGCCATGGTGCACGGCGCCGTCTACGACGCGGTCAACGGCGTCACCCGCACCCACCGGCCGTACCTGGTGCAGGTCGAGGCCCAGCCCGGCGACTCGGTGGACGCCGCCGCGGCCACCGCCGCGTTCCGCATGCTGACCCACCTGTTCCCGGCCCAGTCCGCCGCGTTGCAGACCAAGTACGACACCGCGCTCGCGGCCGTGCCCGACGGGCCCGCGAAGCTGGGCGGCATCACCGACGGCGAGCAGGCCGCGACCGCGATGATCGCGGCGCGCACCGGCGACGGGCGCGGCGGCCCGGCCGACGTGGTCATCGGCACCGAGCCGGGGCAGTGGCGGCCCACGCCGCCCGCGTTCGCCGTCGACCCCGCGCCCTGGGCGGGCAACGTGAAGCCGTTCCTGGTGCCCGACGTCGCCGCGCTGCGCTCGGACGGCCCCAACGCATTGACCAGTTCGGACTACACCGAGGACTTCAACGAGGTGAAGTCGGTCGGCTTGCGCACGAGCACCACGCGCACCGCCGACCAGACCGACGCCGCCCGCTGGTGGGCCGCCGTGCCGCAGGAGGCCATGCTGCGCGCGCTGGCCACCGGCCACAACCTGTCCGCGGCCGACAGCGCCCGGCTGTTCGCGCAGGTCGGCATGTCCACCGCGGACGCCGTGATCGCCTGCCACAACGACAAGGCGCACTGGAAGTCCTGGCGGCCGGTCACCGCCATCCACGAGGCCGCGAACGACGGCAACCCGGCCACCGAGCCCGACCCGTCGTGGGTTCCGCTGCTGGACACCCCGCCCTGGTACGAGCACTCGTCCGGGCACTCCTGCAACATCTCCGCCTGGAGCTACGCGCTGACCGACTTCTTCGACACCGACCAGGTCGCCTTCTCCGGCTTCAACGCGGTCACCGGCACCACCCGCAGCTTCACCAGCTTCTCCCAGGCCCGCAAGGAGATCATCGACGCCCGGGTGTGGGCGGGCATCCACTTCCGCACCGCCGACCACCACGGCGCGGTCATCGGCAAGAAGGTCGCCTTCTACGGGGCCAAGCACTACTTCCAGCCGGTGTCCTGAGCCACGACGTCACTCGCGGGGCCGGTTCTCCGCCGGCCCCATTGCCGCGGCCAGGTGGCGTGCGGTGTCGATCAGCGGCACGTGGCTGAACGCCTGCGGGAAGTTGCCGACCTGGCGGCGCGCGTCGGTGTCGTACTCCTCGGCCAGCAGCCCCACGTCGTTGCGCAGGCCGAGCAGCCGCTCGAACACCTCGCGGGCCTCGTCCACCCGCCCCATCAGGGCGTAGTTCTGCGCCAGCCAGAACGTGCAGGCCAGGAACGCCCCCTCGCCCGGCGGCAGGCCGTCCACCGCCGACCCCGGGTGCTGGGTGTAGCGCTGCACGAAGCCGTCCTGCATCAGTTCCCGCTCGATCGCCGCGACCGTGCCGCGCACCCGCTCGTCGGTGGCGGGCAGGAACCCGACCAGCGGCATCATCAGCAGTGACGCGTCCAGTTCGGCGGAGCCGTAGAACTGGGTGAACGTCTTGCGGCGAGGGTCGTAGCCCTGGTCGAGGATGTCGGCGCGGATCCGCCGGCACAGGTCGCGCCAGTGCTCCACCGGGCCGGTCTGGCCGAACTGCTCGGCGGCCTTGACCGCCCGGTCGGCGGCAACCCAGGCCATCAGCTTCGAGTGGGTGAACTGCCGCGCGCCGCCGCGGACCTCCCAGATGCCGTCGTCGGGCCGGGTCCAGTTCTCCGACACGAAGCTCATCAGCGCGCGCTCCAGGTCCCAGGTGTGCTGGTCGTACTCCAGCCCGGCCTTGCGGGCCTGGTGCAGCGCGTCCATGACCTCGCCGTACACGTCGAGCTGGAACTGCTCGGAGGCGGCGTTGCCCAGGCGCACCGGCCGCCCGCAATAGCCAGGCAGCCAGTCCGCGATGCGCTCGGTGAGCAGGCGCTCGCCCGCGACGCCGTACATGATCTGCAGCTGGGACGGGTCGCCCGCGATCGCCCGCAGCAGCCAGGCCCGCCAGGCCCGCGCCTCGTCGACGAAGCCGGCGTACATCAGGGACTGCAGGGTGATGGTGGCGTCGCGCAGCCAGCAGTAGCGGTAGTCCCAGTTGCGCACCCCGCCCAGCTCCTCGGGCAGCGACGTGGTCGCCGCCGCGACGATGCCGCCGGTGGGGCCGTAGGTCAGGCCCTTCAGGGTGAGCAGCGAGCGGATCACGGCCTCGCGCCACGGCCCGTCGTAGGTGCAGCCCGCGATCCACTCCTCCCAGTACGAGACGGTGCCCTCCAGTGCCACGATCGGGTCGA
This sequence comes from Catellatospora coxensis, assembly GCF_016862635.1. Taxonomy (GTDB): domain Bacteria; phylum Actinomycetota; class Actinomycetes; order Mycobacteriales; family Micromonosporaceae; genus Catellatospora; species Catellatospora coxensis. The sequence goes on from NZ_BONI01000084.1 coordinate 14,056, forward strand.
CCGGGTGCGGGGTGGGCAGGTGCGACTCGCGCCAGGTCAGCACGAACGGGACGTGGAAGCCCGCGCCGACGCTGAAGTCGGCGACCGTGGCCAGGTTCTCCCCGTGCAGCGCGACCGGGGTGCGCAGCCACACCGCGTCGGGCCCGGCGACGGCCACCGTGTCGGCGTCCATCCGGCGCACCCAGGGCACCACGTGCCCGTAGTCGAAGCGCAGCCGCAGGTCCATGCGCATCGGCACGCGCCCGTGCACGCCCTCGACGATGCGCACGACGTCGGCGGCCTCGCCGCGCGGCGGCATGAAGTCGACCAGCCGTACGGTGCCCTCGTCGGTGTCGAACTCCGTCTCCAGCACCAGCGTGTCCCCGCGGTAGCGCCGCCGCACCGCGCGGACCGGGGTCGCCGGGGCGATCTGCCAGCGGCCGTGCTCGGGGGTGCCGAGCAGCGCCGCGAAGATCGCGCCGGAGTCGAAGCGGGGCAGGCAGAGCCAGTCGATCGACCCGTCGTTGCCGACGAGCGCCGCGGTCTGGGTGTCGCCGATGACCGCGTAGTCCTCGATGCGCAGGGGCATGGCAACGACGGTACCCGCGTGGCGGCCGCCGAAACGGTTCCGATCCCGACTGCGCCCGCGTCCGCGTTTCGGCAGGTGATCAGCGACTTGAGCGAACGCTCAAAAGGTGCTAGGGGCGGCCCCGGGTCGCTCCGGCGGCGGCCCGGTGCCGCGGTACGGCGTCAGCGGCCCGGCGTCAGCAGGACCGCGCGGGAGTCCACGTTGAGCACGTGCCCGCCGCCCAGCGTGGACAGCGGTTCGGGCCAGTGCACGTGGCCGCAGACGGTCAGCGGCGGCGCGGCGCGGCGGATCCGCTCGCCGAGCACGGCGCTGCCGCGCTGGTCCGGGCGCGCACCGGGCGGCCCCTCGTGCAGCACGAGCAGGTCGGGGGCCGTGGCGAGGGCGCGGGCGAGGTTCGCGAGCTGGTCGCGTTCGGCGCGCCGGCCCGGCCGGGCGGGATCGCCGATGATGCCGCCCACCCCGGCGAAGCGCACGCCGGCGTGTTCGACCGCGTCACCGTCGAGCGGGACCGGGGCGGGGTCGAGGCCGGCCAGATCGGACGGCGCGAGCACGTCGTGGTTGCCGAGCACCCCGGTCACGAGCCGGCACCCGGCGGCGGCGAACGCGAGCCAGACGTCGGCGACGTCCCCGGACGCGCCGCGTACGTCGGCGGTCGGCGCGGAGTAGAGGTCACCGGCCAGCACCACGGCGAGCCGGTCCGGGGATGGCACGAGGCCCTGCTCCGCCCAGCCGGCCAGGTGCTCGGCGAGCGCGACCCCGAGCAGCACGGATGCGCCACCGTACGGCGACGGGGCGACGCCTTGCAGGTCACCGGCGACCAGGACGGCCTCGCAGCCGTCGGGCACCCGGGTCACGGCCAGCCGCTGTACGGGCAGCCGTACCGACTCGGTGCCGCCGCCCGATCGGGCCTGCCGGTAAACCAGGCCGGTTACGGTCGTCAGCTCGCTCCCGGTCACCCGCATCGCCTGACGGTAGCGGGCGCCGAGCCCGGCACTCACATCGTTTTGATGTGGCCACATCGAAAAAGTTGTAAAAGCCGACGCGCGCAGGTGTTCTCGCCGCGGCGAAGGGCCCGTTGTGCCGGAGTCGACGGCGGTGGTCGCCGACCGCGGGGCACATGCGCCAGGTCAGCGGCGCGGTTTGCGCCTGGACGTGATCAGGGTCTGCAGGCCGTCCAGGATGCGGTCCAGGCCGAACTCGAAGGCCTGGTCCTGGCCGCCTTCGGCGGCTGCCGCGGCCATGGTCTGCGCCAGGACCGGGAAACGCGCGCCGTGCTCGGCCAGGACGGCGGCGATCCCGGCGCTGAACTGCGCGTCGGGGTCGCGCACCGCGGCGGCCTGCTGGGCGATCATCCGGACGTGCCCGGCGAGCACGGCGATGGCGTCGAGCTGTTCGGCGCCGGTCAGCCCGGTGTCCCGCAGCGCGGTCAGCGCATGCTCCATCCAGGCCAGCTCGTGTGGGCCCAGCGGGCGCGGGCCGACCGTCGCCTCCAGCGCCCACGGGTGGCGCAGGTATGCGGTGAGCAGGCCGTGCGCCCACTCGTGCAGCGCCGCGCGCCATGCGGCGGGGTCCAGGCGGGGCGGCTCGCCGACCGCGCGTTCGACCATGAGCGCGACCAGTTCGCCCTTGCCGGGCAGGTAGCGGTACAGCGACATCTTGGTGAAGCCGAGCTCGGCGGAGACCCGCTGCATGGAGACGGCGGCGAGGCCTTCGGCGTCGGCGACCGCGATCGCCGCGTCGGTGATCTGCAGCAGGGTCAGCGAGGGTTTCGGCCCGCGGGTGGGCTGGGCGCGCTCGCCCCAGAGGAACTCCATCGTCACCGGCTTGCCCTCCTCAGAAAACTGTGTCTAGCATACACAATTCAAACAGTGTCCGGTGGACACAATTAAGGGAGGGTTCTCATGCGCAGCGTGCTCATCTCGGGGGCCGGCATCGCCGGCCCGGCTCTGGCGTACTGGCTCGGCCGGGCCGGCTACCGGCCGACGGTCGTGGAGATCGCGCCGGCCCCGCGGCGCGGCGGCAGCGCCGTCGACTTCCGCGGCGGCCACCTGCCCGTGCTGGAGCGCATGGGCGTGCTCGACGCGCTGCGCGAGGCGCAGACCGGCGGCAGCCCGATGCGCTTCGTCGACGCCGACGGCCGCCGGCTCATGGAACTGCCGGGCGACTTCGCCGGGGGAGAGGTCGAGGTGCTGCGCGGCGACCTCGCCCGGATCCTGTACGAGCACAGCCGCCCGCACGCCGAGTACGTCTTCGGCGACACGGTGACCTCGCTCGCGCAGACGCCCGACGGCGTCGACGTCACCTTCGCCCACAGCCGGGCGCGCACGTTCGACCTGGTGATCGGGGCCGACGGGGTCCGGTCCACGGTGCGCCGGCTGGCCTACGGCCCGCACGAGCGGTACGTGTCGCACCAGGGCTACCACGTGGCGTCCTGGGAGGTGCCCGGGTTCGGCGGCCAGGGCCGGGGCAGCCTGCTCTACAACGAGCCCGGCCGCATGATCAGCGTCGGCGGGGACCACCGTGACCCCGAGCGGGCGTACGCCTTCGCCGTGTTCGCCGCGCCGCCGATCGACCATCCCCGCCGCGACCTCGACCGGCAGCGCGAGATCGTCACGGCCGCGCTCGGCGGCATGGGCTGGCACGCCCCGCGCCTGCTCGCCGCGCTGCCCGACGCGTCCGACCTGTACTTCGACGCGATCTGCCGGGTCGACGTCACCCCGTGGTCACGCGGGCGGATCGCGCTGCTCGGCGACGCGGCGTGCGGGGCCACCATCGGCGGCATGGGCGCGGGCACCGCGATCCTCGGCGCGTACGTGCTGGCGGGCGAGCTGGCCGCGGCCGGTGACGAGCACGCCGTCGCGTTCGGACGGTACGAGGCGCTGCTCGGCGCGCACGCCCGGCGGGGCCAGCAGGGCGGCCAGAACACCGGCCGGTTCCTCGCGCCACGCCGGGCCTGGGCGGTGCGGGCCCGCAACGCCCTGCTCAACCGGCCGTACTTCATGAACCTGATGCTCAAGGCCGCCGACGACCGCACCAATGTGCTCGACCTGCCGGACTACCCGGCCCTGCGCGGCGGCCGGCGGCACGGCGCGAGGTGAGCCCGCGCGCCGCGTGAGAGACTGCGGCGCGTGACCATCACGTCGGCCGTCGTCTCGTTCGCCCTCGTCGCCGGAGTACTCACGATCATCCCCGGGGTGGACACGGCCCTGGTGCTGCGCGTCGCCGTGGCCCGGGGCCGCGGGCACGCGTACGCCACCGCCGCGGGCATCTGCACCGGCGCGCTGCTCTGGGGCGCCGCCGCTGCCGCCGGAGTCTCCGCCCTGCTGCTGGCCAGCACCACCGCGTACGCCGTGATGCGCGTGGCGGGCGGCATCTACCTGGTCGTCGTCGGCGCGCTCATGCTCCGCGACGCCTGGCGCTCCCGCCGCACCGGAGCCGCCGAGGCGGCCCCCACCGCGGTCACCCCGCCTCCCCCGACCGGCTCGGCCTGGCGCGCCTTCGGCACGGGCGCCCTGACCAACCTCCTCAACCCCAAGGTCGGCCTGTTCTACGTCGCGATGCTCCCGCAGTTCCTGCCCGACGGCGTCGCCGCCCTCCCCATGGGCCTCCTGCTCGCCCTGGTCCACGACCTCGAGGCGATGCTCTGGTTCGCCCTGCTCATCGGCGGCATCGACCTGGCCCGCCGCTGGTGGACCGGCGACACCGCCACCCCCACCCGCCTCCGCCGCCTCACCGACGCCCTAGCCGGCACCCTCCTGATAACCCTCGGCCTCCGCCTGACCACCGACCGCTGAAAGCAAGGGCACCTTATTAACGGTATCCGTAGAGGAAGGGCACCTTCTTAACGCAAGATGCCGTGTGAGCTGCGGCTTTCGTTCGGCAGGCGGTTGGCGGCGAACGGGCCTCGGCGGAGCGGGCGGCGGCCGCCGGGGTGAGAATGGAGCGGTGCTGAAGGCCTCGTCGCTGGTGCGTCCCGCGCTGATCGTGCTGCTGGTCATCGCGATGCTGGTGACCGCGCTGTGGCTGCTGCAGCGGCGGCTGATCTTCCTGCCGGACACCGCGCACCCCGGCCCGGCCGCCCAGACCATCCCCGGCGCGCAGGACGTCACCCTGCACACCACCGACGGGCTGGCGCTGACCGCCTGGCTGGTCCCGCCGACCGGCCCGGACCGCGACCTGACCGTGCTCGTCGCCGGCGGCAACGCGGGCAACCGCGCCGACCGGGCCCCGGTCGCGCGGGCCCTGGCCGCCCGCGGGTTCACCGTGCTGCTCATGGACTACCGGGGGTACGGCGGCAACCCCGGCAGCCCGAGCGAGGCCGGGCTGGCGCTGGACGTCCGCGCGGCGTACCGCCACCTCGTGGACGAGGCGAAGGCGCGCCCGGACCGGATCATCTACTTCGGAGAGAGCCTGGGCTGCGCCGCCGTCACCGGTCTGGCCGTCGAGCACCCGCCCGCCGGGCTGCTGCTGCGCTCGCCGTTCACCGACCTGGCCGCGACCGCCGCCGAGCACTACCCGTTCCTGCCGGTACGCCTCATGCTGCGCGACCGGTTCCCGGTGGCCGAGCAGATCGCGGGCATCGCCGTGCCGACCGCCGTGGTCTACGGCACCGAGGACTCGATCGTGCCCGCCGAGCAGAGCCTCGCGGTCGCGAAGGCCGCGGCGGGCGCGGTCGAGATCACGCCGGTGGCGGGCGCGGACCACAACGACGTCGTGCTGTTCGAAGGGCACGAGCTGATGGCCGCGGTGGACCGCCTCGCCGACCGGATCGACGGCGTCTCCTGACCGGCGCTCCCGCGCGACGGCGTGCTGAGAAGCGCGCGCGATCGACTTCTGCTTTAGTGGGCGCGGGAGGCACGCCATGAGTGACGATCACCGCCACGGCCCCAGCGGCCACGGCCACGCGGAACACGGTCCCGGCGAGCACGCCGCCCACCCGCACGACCACGACCATCCGCCTGACCACGGCGGCCACGATCACGACCACGACCACGGCCATGATCACGGACACGATCATGCGAGCGCCGGCCCGCTCTCCCGGCTGAAGCACCAGCTCGGCCACCTGTTCAGCCCGCACTCGCACGACGCGGCGGACAAGGTGGACTCCGCGATGGAGTCCTCCCGCGAGGGCCTGCGCGCCCTGTGGATCTCCCTGGTGGTGCTCGGCGTCACCGCGGTGCTGCAGGCCGTCGTCGTGTACTTCTCCCACTCGGTCGCCCTGCTCGGCGACACCCTGCACAACGTGGCCGACGCGCTGACCGCGGTGCCGCTGGGCGTGGCGTTCGTGCTCGGCCGCCGCCGGCCGACCCGCTCGTACACGTACGGCTTCGGCCGGGCCGAGGACCTGGCCGGCATCTTCATCGTGCTGACCATCGCGGCGTCGGCGGCGCTGGCCGGGTACGAGGCGTTCCGGCGGCTGCTCGACCCGCAGGAGGTACGCCACCTGCCCTACGTCGCCGCGGCGGCGCTGATCGGGTTCGCGGGCAACGAGCTGGTGGCCCGCTACCGCATCGTCGTCGGGCGGCGCATCGGCTCGGCGGCGCTCGTCGCGGACGGGCTGCACGCGCGTACCGACGGCTTCACCTCCCTCGCGGTGCTGTTCGGCGCGGGCGGCGCGGCGCTGGGCTGGTGGTGGGCCGACCCGGTGGTGGGCCTGCTCATCACGGTGGCGATCCTGGTCGTGCTCAAGGACGCCGCGCGCGAGGTGTACCGGCGGCTGATGGACGCGGTGGACCCGAAACTCGTCGACGCGGTCGAGCAGACGCTGCGCGGCACCCCGGGCGTGGTCGACGTGGGCGAGGTGCGGCTGCGCTGGATCGGGCACCGGCTGCGGGCCGAGTGCGCGGTGGCCGTCGATGCCGAGCTGACGGTGACCCGGGCCCACAAGATCGCGGTCGACGCCGAGCACCGGCTGCTGCACGCGGTGCCGAAGCTGACGGCCGCCATGGTGCACGCCGATCCGGCCGGTGCGCGCACCGACCCGCACGCGGTGCTGAACCACCACCGCGATCCCGGAAACCACGAGGTTGGCGGCGCGCACGACCGGGTATAGCCGCTGGCGAGGCGATAGTCGCCAGAAGGAGGCTGACATGGGTATCGGCGCGAGCCTGTTCCTGATCGCGCTGGGCGCGATCCTTACCTTCGCCCTGGATGTGAGCATCAGCGGGCTGGACCTGGACGTGGTCGGCTGGATCCTGATGGTCGTCGGCGCCCTCGGGATGGTCCTGACCCTCACCATCTGGAGCAGCCGCCGCCGCAGCGTGGTCACGACCGCGCCCACGGAGCGGCGGGTCATCGAGGAGACCCGCGACACCGTGCCCCCCGGCACCGTATGACCGTCATCCCAGCTTGGGTCCCCGACCGCACCAGCGGTCGAGGACCCGAGCTGTTGGGAAGGGCACCTTCCACAACGCATAGCGATGTGAAGGTGCCCTTCCTTGCTACTGCCAGCGGAACAGCCGGATCGCGAGAGCCCCCGTGATCAGGGTGTACCCGGCGGCCACGGCGAGGTGCAGGGGCTGCGGCCAGTCGCCGGACCACGCCGCCTGCATCGCCTGCGACGCCGCGCCCAGCGGGGTGAAGTCGGCGACCCGCTGGGCGCCGTCGGGCATCATGTCGCCCGGGGTCCACACCCCGGCGAAGAACAGCATCGGGAAGTACACCAGGGTGCCGATGCCCGCCGAGGCGCGGGCGTTCGGCGTCACCGCGGCGATGAACAGCGCCACACCGGTCATCGCCCCGGCGCCGAGCAGGTAGGCGACCAGCAGAGCGGGCCAGTTCTCCGGCCCGCGGCTGCCGAACGCCACGGCGGCGGTCAGCATCATCAGCGCCGAGCCCGCGACCAGCGCCGCGACGTTCACACCGAGCTGCGCGCCGATCAGCGCCGACGGCTTCACCGGCGTGGTGGCCAGCCGCTTGAGCACGCCCCGCTCGCGGTACTGGGCGAGCACGCTGAGCAGGGAGGTCATGGTCACCGTGCCGATGGCGAGGGCCAGCACGATGGGCAGGTACAGGTTGATGGGGCGCTGGCCGCCGAAGTCGGGCGACGGCTCGCTGAACGCGGGGATGGCGTTGCCGAGCACGATCACCAGCACGGCAGGGAAGGCCAGCGCGAAGAATGCGCTCACCGGCTCGCGGAGGAACAGCCGGGCCTCGGCGCCGGTCAGTCGGGTCAGGGCGGACATGGTTGCTCCTGCTCAGTTGTCGCGGTCGGTGCCGGTCAGGGCGAGGAACGCGTCCTCGAGGTTCGCGCGGTAGCCGTCGACGTCGCCGACGTTCGCGATCAGCGCGGCCGGGGTGTCCAGCGCGACGATCTTCCCGCCGTCGAGCACGGCGAGCCGGTCGCACAGCCGCTCGGCCTCGTCCATGAAGTGCGTGACCAGCAGGACGGTCACCCCGCGGTCGCGGATCTGGCGGATCAGCCGCCACGTCTCGCGCCGGGCCCGCGGGTCCAGGCCGGTGGTGAGCTCGTCCAGGATCGCCAAGCGCGGGTTGCCGATCAGCGCGAGCGCGATCGACAGGCGCTGCTTCTGGCCGCCGGACAGCTTCGCGTACGGCATCCGGACCTGCTCGGTCAGCCCGACCGCGGCCAGCAGCTCGCGCCAGTCGGCGGGGTCGCGATAGAAGGAGGCGTACAGCTGCATGGCCTCGCCGACGCGCAGCCGGTCCTGCAGCTGGCTCTCCTGCAGCTGCACCCCGATGATCCGGCGCAGTTCCTCCCGGTCGGCACTGCTGTCCAGGCCGAACACGCTGATGCTGCCCGCGTCGGGGGTACGCAGGCCGGAGATGCACTCGACGGTGGTGGTCTTACCGGCGCCGTTCTCGCCGAGGATGCCGAAGACCTCGCCCTCGGCCACGGTGAAGGAGACGCCGTCGACGACCGTGCGGTCGCCGTACCGCTTGGTGAGCCCGTTGACTTCGATGACTGTCATGCCGATAGACGGTAGAGACGGGATGCGAGCGCCGGTATGCGGTTGCTTGCCGAGCGGGGGTGTAGGAAACCCCACCCCGGCCGGGGGCCCATGCGTAGTGCCGTGACCCGCGCCGATCGGCGACGATGTGTCGCATGTTCCGGTCGTACGCCCTCGCCCCGCTGCGCTGCGTCGCCCTCGCGCTGCTCGCGGTCTTCGGATTCGTCGCCTCGCTGCCGCTGATGACGGCGATCGGCGCGGTCGTCACCTACCCGGCCGTCCTGGAGCTGGTACGCCGGCTGACCACGGTGTCGCGGCGGCTGGCCCGCGCCTGGGGCGGCGTGGCGGTCGACCAGCCGTACCGGGTCGGACCGCCGCCCGCGCCGCCGCGCCGTCACGACGGCTGGTACGAGCACGACGGCCAGCTGTTCAAGACCCAGCACTACGCCGCCTTCTTCCTGCGCATGAAGTGGCTGGGCGACGACCCGGCGCGGGCCCGCGACTGGTCGTGGCTGCTCCTGCTCGCACCCGTCGGGGGCCTCGTCGTGCTGCTCGTGCCGGCGCTGGTCCTGGCGGGTGTGCTGCTCGTCGCGGGGGTCACCGGCCCGGGACGCCGGGCGCTGGACGCCGCCGGGCTGACCGGCCTGGTGAGCTGGCCCGGCCTCGCCGTGCCGGGCTGGGCGGTGCTCGCCGCGGGCGTCGCCGCGATCGCCGCCGGTGTGCTGGCCGGCCCTGCCCTGCTGCGCGCGCACGGCCGGTGGACGCGGCTGTGGCTCGGCCACCCGGGTCTGACCTGGTGGCAGTCCTCTGGCTTCGGGGCCTGGCTGCGCAGGGGCGGGCACGACACGTGGAAGGCGGCGCTGCTGCTCGGGCTGTCGCTGACCGGGTTCCTGGTGTTCCTGCTGACGCTGCTGCTGACCCTGGTCAGTGGCGGGTTCGGCATCGCCTGGCTGAGCTACGGCATCCGGCCGATGCTCAACCATTACCGGCGGCTGTGCGCCGAGTGGGGCGGCGGCGACCCGATCCCCGACCCGTACCGGCAGCGTGAGGCCGTGCCGGAACCCGGACCCGACGGCCGCTACCGCGTCGGGCGCGCCCTCTACGCCACCCGCGACGGCGCGCGCCGCGCCGGCTTCTTCCCGTGGGTGCTCGGCGACCCGGCCACCTGGCGCGACCTGGCCTGGATGGCCACCGCGCCGCTGGTGGCGCTGGCCGCCGTGATCCCGGGCGTGCTGGTCGGCGCGGGCTACTTCGGGCTGTTCTGGCAGGCACTGTTCTGGCCGCTGTGGGGCGTGCCGCTGGGCCTGATCACCGGGTTCTGGGTCAGCCCCTGGTACTGCTGGCAGCTGCTGACCCTGGGCGTGCCCGCCCTGGACGTGCTGCCCGGCTGGACATCCGTGCCGATCGGCCTCGCCCTCGGCCTGCTCGGCGTGCTGCTGGCCGGGCCGGTGCTGCGGCTGATCGCCGGGTGGGCGCGGGTGCTGCTCACGCCGACCCGGTCGGCCCGGCTCACCGAGCGGGTCGAGCACCTGGTGCAGAGCCGCGCCGAGGCCGTCGACGCGCAGAGCGCCGAGCTGCGCCGCATCGAACGCGACCTGCACGACGGCGCGCAGGCCAGGCTGGTGGCGGTCGGGCTGAGCCTGGGCACGGTCGAGCAGCTGATGGACCGGGACCCGGCCGCCGCCCGCGTGCTGCTGGCCCAGGCCCGGGAGACCTCCGCTGCGGCCCTGGCCGACCTGCGCGACCTGGTGCGCGGCATCCACCCGCCGGTGCTCGCCGAGCGCGGCCTCGCCGACGCGGTACGCGCGCTGGCGCTGGACTCCGCGCTGCCCGTCGAGGTGCGCGCCGACCTGGCCGGGCAGCCGCCCGCGCCGGTCGCCACCGCCGCGTACTTCGCGGTCGCCGAGGCGCTGGCCAACGCCGCCCGACACGCGCAGGCCGGCCGGGTCGGCGTGGACATCCGGCACACCGGCGGGCTGCTGCGGGTCACCGTCACCGACGACGGCCGGGGCGGGGCCGTGCCGTCCCAGGGCGGCGGGCTGCACGGGCTGCGCCGGCGACTCGCTACATTCGACGGAACCCTCGCCCTGCACAGCCCGCCGGGCGGCCCGACCGTGCTGACCCTGGAGATACCGTGCGCGTTGTCCTCGCCGAGGACCTCTACCTCCTGAGGGAAGGGCTGGTCCGCCTGCTGGAGGCGCACGACTGCACCGTCGTCGCCGCCGTGGAGACCGGCCCCGACCTGCTCGACGCCCTGCTCACGCACCGGCCCGACGTGGCCGTGGTCGACGTGCGGCTGCCGCCCACGAACACCGACGAGGGGCTGCAGGCGGCGCTGACGGCGCGCCGGCAGGTGCCGGGGCTGCCGGTGCTGGTGCTGTCCCAGCACGTCGAGCAGCTGTACGCCCGGGAGCTGCTGGCCGACGGGACCGGCGGGATCGGCTACCTGCTCAAGGACCGGGTGTTCAACGCCGACCAGTTCCTCGACGCGGTGCGCCGGGTCGCCGGGGGCGGCACCGCGATGGACCCGGAGGTCATCGCGAAACTGCTCCAGCAGCCGGCGCGCAACGTGCCGCTGGCCCGGCTGACGCCGCGGGAGCGGGAGGTGCTGGAGCTGATGGCAGAGGGGCGCTCGAACGCGGCGATCGGGCAGCGGCTGTTCCTGTCGGAGAGCGCGGTCGGCAAGCATACGGCCAGCATCTTCGGCAAACTCGACCTCGCCCCGTCCGATGACGACAACCGCCGCGTGCTGGCGGTCCTGGCCTACCTCAACGGCGCGGGCTGAGCCCACCCAAGATCACTCGACTTGCCTGGCAGGAGGGCGTAAGCAGGCTCAAGATACGCCCATATGCCCGGCAAGTCGGGTGATCGTGGAGTCATGCCCCGCAGTGCGCGCACCATGCGGCGCCGGCGGGAGCGCTGGGGTCGAGGCGGCAGGGGCCGGGTACGTCGTCGGTCAGGACGATGCGCCGGCCGAGGAACAGCAGCGTGGCCAGCGACACCGCCACGGCGGCTGCCGCCAGGACGAGGTAGGTGCTCATCGGCTCCCCCGGAGATGGCTTCGGCGACCGGGCGCGATGCGCCGCGATGCGTCGTGACGACCGCAGGGGTCGTACGGTGCCGAGCCCGGGGTGCATCACGTGGTCGGGCCCGCGCGGAAGCGGGCGGACTCACCGTGGCGGCTCCGGGTGAAGCCGGTGGGCATGCTTGCTGAACAGCGGCCGACCGGCGCCCGAACGCTCGGCTGCCCACGTCGTCCCAGCTCGCGCCCGGGGCGCGTTAAGAAGGGCACCTTCTTATACGCGTAGCGATAAGAAGGTGCCCTTCCTTGCTTCCCGCAACGGGTCAGGCGTCGTCCCAGCGGAAGAGGAGGGCGGCGACGGCGGACAGGACGAGGGTGAAGGCGAGCAGGATGCCGATGTCGGGCAGGGTGACGGTGATGCTCTCGCCCCGGACCATGACGTCCTGCATCGAGGAGACCAGGTGCTTGAGCGGGAAGAACTCGGAGACCTGCTGGAGCCACTCCGGGGCGCCGTCGAGGGGGAAGAACGCGCCGGAGAGGAACGCCATCGGCAGGGTGATGAGGTTGGCGATGGCGCTCGCCGCTTCCGGGGTCTTCGAGGCCGCGCCGGCGACCAGGCCGATGGAGAGGAAGGCCAGGGTGCCGGCGACCATGATGGGGATGAACGCCCACCACTGGTCGGACAGCTGCAACCCGAAGTAGGGCAGCAGGGCCACGCCGATGAAGATGGCCGACTGGACCAGGGCGATGGCGATGCTCACCGCGACCCGCGCGCCGATGATCGAGGCGACGGGCACGGGGGACAGCCGCAGGCGGCGCAGGATCTTCTTCTGCCGCCAGGTGACCAGGGTCAGCGCCGCGCCGAACGTCGCGCCGGTGGCGATGGCCCAGCCCAGCAGGCCGGGCGTCATGTACTGGATCGCCTTGAGGGACTGGTCCTCGACGGGCTTGGCGTGCAGGGACACCGCCGGTGTGGTGACACCCGCGGCGGCGAGGTTCGCCTGCTGGACCAGGGACTCCAGGATGCCCTGCACGGTGGCGGCCTTGACCGCGTCCGCGGCCGAGTAGTGCACGATCAGCTCGCCGCCGACCTGCTCGATGGCGGCGGCCTTGTCGCCCTTGCGCACCTCCTCCAGCGCGGCGGCGCGGTCGGCCGTGCGGGTCACCGCGAGCACCTGGTCGAGCCCCGCGGCGGCTTCGGCGGGCAGCTGGTCGACGACCGGCACCGAGCCGATCTGCAGGATGTCGGTCCGGGACGCGCCCGCGTCCTTGAACAGGCCGCCGAACAGCACCAGGAACATCAGCGGGAACAGGATGGTGAAGAACATGGCGGTGCGGTCGCGGAAGAAGCCGCGGGCCATCGCCGTGGAGAGGCTGACGAAGCCGGTCACGCGCGGTACTCCCGTCCGGTGAGGTGCAGGAAGACGTCTTCGAGGGTGGCGCCGCGCACCGACAGGCCGCGCATCGCGTCGCGTTCGGCCAGGGCCGAGAGCACGGGCGCGGGGGTACGCGTCGCGATGGTCAGCGACACCCCGTCGTCACTGACGTCCAGCCCTTCGGCCAGCCCCCGGGCCGCGTCCGCCGTGATGACGCCGCTCTCGATCGCGATCCGGGTGGGCGCGTCGAGGTCGCGGATCAGCGTCGCGGGCGGCCCCGACTGCAGGATGCGGCCGTGGTCCATGATGGCGACCCGGTCGCACAGCGACTCGGCCTCGTCGAGGTAGTGCGTCGTCAGCACCACGGTGCGGCCCTGCGCGCTGATGTCGCGCAGCACGTCCCACAGGTTGCGGCGGGCCTGCGGGTCCAGGCCCGACGTCGGCTCGTCGAGGAACACCAGGTCCGGCCCGTGCGCCAGGGCGCAGGCGATGGACAGGCGCTGCTGCTGGCCGCCGGACAGGTCCTCGTTGCGCTTGCCGGCCATGTCCGCGAGGCCCACGACGTCGAGCCACTCGTCGGCCTTGCGGGCGGTGACGCCGTACAGCGAGGCGAAGGTGCGGATCTGCTCACGCGCGGTCAGCCGCTCGAAGAACGAGCTGGCCTGCAGCTGCACGCCGATGCGGGGGAGCAGGCGCGGGTTGCGCGGCCACGGGCTCTCGCCGAACAGGGTGACGCTGCCCGAGTCGGGCTGGCGCAACCCCTCCATCATCTCCAGGGTGGTGGTCTTTCCCGCGCCGTTGGGCCCGAGGATGCCGAAGAACTCCCCGGCCTGCACGTCGAAGGAGACGCCGTCGACGGCGCGCAGCTCGCCGTAGGCCTTGCGTAGCTCCTCGACCTTGATCGTCGGTGACATGGCCTGCACCGTACCTCTCATTCGCCAGACGAGGTGGTCGTGATCGGACGATCGGCGACCGGTTCGCGTACTCCGAAAAGGAAGCGGGTCAGGTGGGTGCGCCGCACCAGCAGCTCGTATGCGGCGATTGTCAGCGCCAGCGCGACCGCGACCAGGGCCAGATATTTGACAACGATGGAGGCCTGCCAGGACACCACGTGGTAGGCCACCGCGACCACGATCGGCTGGTGCAGCACGTAGATCGGTAGCGCGCCGAGGGCGAGGTAAAGGTAGACGCGGCGACCGAGTCCCGGCGTCGGACTCGGCGCTCGGTGTGTCCGCCGGTCCAGCAGGCCGAGGATGGCGACCACGAAACACCAGCCGGTCATGCCGTAGAGCGCCCGCATGAGCACGGCCGTGCCGGTGAGGTCGGTGAACGGGTCGCCGCCGCCCTCGGCGACGACGAAGAACAGCGGCATGCCGGCGGCCAGCAGCACCGCGCCGGCCACGGCCGCGAGCACCGCCGCACGGCGCATCGCGTCGCGGAACCGGTCGTCGCCGGCGAGCAGGCAGCCGTACAGGAAGAACAGCAGGTACGCCCAGCGGCTCCAGCCCGCGTGGCTCTCCTCCATGCCGTCCAGCGCGGTGATCAGCGCCAGCGGCAGCGCGGGCAGCAGCACCACCAGGGCGGGTCGCCCGGACGCGGCGGCCAGCCGGTCGCGCAGCCGCCGCACCGCCGCGCGCGGCAGCGTCCGGGCCGCGCCCGCCAGCAGCAGCGCCCAGGTCAGCAGCAGCACCACGAACCACAGGTGCCCGGTCTCGAAGTGCTCGCCCTGCACCACGAACGGGAACTCGCCGGGCTCGAACCGCACCTCGAAGAAGCGCGGCAGGAAGCGCCAGTACGACTCGTGGTAGCCGGGGTCGGCGGCCTTCAGGCGCAGCCACGGCGGCACCGGCAGCAGCACCACGAGCGCGAACAGCAGCGGCACGCCCAGCCGCAGCAGCCGTTCGGCGGCGAAACCGCCGGGGCCGCGCCGGCGCAGGGAGTGGCTCGCGCCGAAGCCCGCGATGAGGAACAGGATCGGCATGGCCCAGACCACGGCGAGCCCGGACAGGACCGTGGTGACCTCGGTCGTGTCGGCGTTCTTGATGTAGTAGTCGTCGCGCTCGTCGAACACCAGCGAGGAGTGGAAGAAGATCAACCCCACGACCACCAGCGTGCGTATCGCGTCCAGCTCCGGCCGCCGCGCGGCCGCCCGCGCCGGGGCTGTCGCCGCCTGATCCTCGCTCATGCCCGCACCCTTCCGTGCCCCGACGTGTCCAGGTGGTTGACGCGCCGGGGGCGGCGGGAGGTGGTCGGCGGACTCAGTCCACTTTCGAGCTGTCGAGCGCGGGCTGCCGCTGGAGTGCGGGCGAGGACTCGTGGCCCGTGCGGAAGCCGGTGACGGCGGTCAGCCGGGCGTGCGGGTCGTCCAGGACGACGGTGAGGCGGCGGGTGCGGATCGCCGGGAAGGCGTGCCAGCGGCGTACGCCCACGGTGTGCCCGGCCGCGACCACCGCCTCGCCGCAGCGGACCTCGTGCGCGCCCGCCCGCTGGCCGCCGGTGAGGTCCTCGCGCAGCTCGACGTGGTCGAGTTCGACCTCGGTGTCGAACTCGGCGACGACCCGTCCCGGTTCGTGGACGAGCCGGGCGCGTCGCGGTGTCGCGAACCGGCGGCGTAGCTCGGAGGTGACCTCCAGCAACCGGGCGACGTCGTGCTCGTCGAGCCGGCCGCGCCGGTCCGGGGGCACGTTGAGCAGCAGCCCCGCGCCCAGCCCGACCGAGCGGTACCAGATGGCGAGCAGGTGCTCGGCGCTCTTGAGGGTGTCCAGGTCGTCGGGCTGCCAGAACCAGTGCGCCCGGATCGGCACGTCGCACTCCGGCGGCAGGTAGCGCAGGCCGTCGAGCCGGTCGGCCTCGGCGGTGAACATCGACCTGCCCAACCGGTCCACGGTGTAGCGACACGGGTCGGTGGCGAGGCCGTCCTCGTTGCCGACCCACCGGATGGACGGCCGGCCCATGTTGAAGACCATGGCCTGCGGCTGGTGCGTGTCGACCACTTTCATGATCGCGTCCCAGTCGTAGGCGCGTCCCTCCGAGCCCGCGCCGTCGAACCACAGCTCGAACAGGGGCCCGTACCGGGTGCACAGTTCGGTGAGCTGGCGCAGGTAGAACTCGTCGTACGCGGCCGGGTCGGGGTAGCAGGCCGCGTTGCGGTCCCAGGGGGACAGGTACAGGCCCAGCGGCATATCCGCGGCCCGGCAGGCCTCGGCCAGCTCGCCGACCACGTCACCACGGCCGCCGCGCCAGGGGGACGAGGCGACGGAGTACGCCGTGGTGCCGGTCGGCCAGAGGCAGAAGCCGTCGTGGTGCTTTGCGGTGAGCACAAGGTACTTCGCGCCCGCCTGCCGCGCGACGTCCACCCACCGGCTCGCGTCGAGGTCGGCCGGGTCGAACGTGGCCGGGTCGAGGGTGCCGTCGCTCCACTCCCTGCCGTGGAACGTGTTGAGGCCGAAGTGCAGGAACAGGCCGAAGCCGGCCTCCTGCCAGGCGAGCTGGCCCGGGGTCGGGGCGGTGGACATGGCGCTCCTCGCTGGTGATCGGTGGCCGGGCCGGCCGCGGAAGCCGCAGGACGAGGGCACAGTAAACGGTTTCTTCGCGAGAGTCAAAGATCCTATAGCATCGGCAGTCACTCGGCTGAGCGAGCGGAACCACCGATATGGCCGGTGAGCTGGTGAAACGATGAGCCGATGCTGATCGTGAGCCTGTGCGGGGCGCTGGCGGCAGCCGTGTGCTTCGGGTTGTCGTCGGTCATGCAGGCCGTCGGTATGCGCAAGGCGGGGCCGGTCAGCGAGCTGGAGCCGAAGTCCCTGGTGCGCGCCTGGCTGACCCTGCCGTTCCTCGCCGGGGTCGGCCTGGACCTGCTCGGCTTCGGGTTCGAACTGGTCGCGCTGCGGCACCTGCCGCTGTTCCTGGTGCAGGCCGCGATCGCGTCCGCCCTGGCGGTGACCGCGATCGCGGCGGCCGTGGTGATGAAGGAGCGGCTGGGCCGGGCCGAGAAGTGCGCGGTCGGCGCCGTCTGCGTCGGACTCGCCCTGCTGGGCGTGTCGGCCGGACCCGAGGGGGCGAACCGCGCGCACACCGACTTCTACGCCGCGCTGGCCGCATGCCTGGTGGGGCTCGCCGTGCTCGGCGCGGGCGCGGGACGGCTGCGCGGGCGGTGGCGCACCACGGTCCTCGGGCTGTGCGCGGGCCTGTGCTTCGGGGTGCTGGCGCTGGCCGCGCGCACGCTGCCGGAGTTGGACCCGGCGCGGATGGTGCGCGAGCCGGCGACGTACCTCGTCGCGGCGTCCAGCCTGATCGCGCTGGTGCTGTGGACGATGGCGCTGTCGGGCGGCTCGGTCACCACCGCGACGGCGGCGATGGTGATCGGCGAGACGGTGCTGCCCGCCGCCGTCGGCGTCGTGGTGCTGGGCGACGAGGCGCGGCCGGGCTGGGTGCCGGTCGCGGTCGGCGGCTTCCTGCTGGCCGTGGGCGGTGCGCTCGCCCTGGCCCGGTTCGGGGAGCTGCCCGGGCAGCCGTCCACGCCTGCCTCCGTGCCCGGGGTACGCGAGGCCGACACCGTCTGAGCCGGTCCTACCCGTCCGAAACTGTCCGGACTGCTGCGTTCGGTGAAACACCCGCACCGAACGTGTTCGTGACCTCGTGCGGCCGGGTCGTCAGCGAGGTGGCAGCGTGTACCGGATCTTCTCGGCGGGGCGTGCGCCGAGGCGCTCGTAGAAGCGCCGGGCGTCGGTGTTCCAGACCGGGGTCTGCCACTGGACCTCCTCGCCGTCGGCCGCCGCGACCACGGCGTCGATCAGCCGCCTGCCCAGGCCGCGGCCCCGGTGGCGCTCGTCGAGGTAGAGGCAGTCGAGGTGGGTGTAGGGGCGGCCGGTCCAGGTGGCGAGGTCGCGGGTCCAGGTGGCGTACCCGGCCAGCGTGCCGGCGTCGTCGGCGACCAGGCAGCGCAGCCGCGGCGGGTCGGCGAACAGGGCGGGAGCGAGCCGTTCGGCGAGGCCGGGTGGCGGTGGCGCGGCGCGCTCGTACGCGGTGTGGGCGGCGATCAGGGCGAGCAGCGCCGGCAGGTCGTCCGGCCGGACGGGGCGTACGACGGTCATCTGTCGATCTTTTCCCACAAGATGGGACGTCGGCCAGTCGTGCGAGCGCCATATCCCATCAGGATTTCGCCCGCGTTACGCCAGGCAGGTGACGCTCTGTACGGGTGAGGAATGCCAAAAGTCATCTGCACGTGCATCCGGCGCTTGCGCCTGCACAGGATGGTCTGCATGATGGGAGGCGCAACGACTTACGTTTGCATTGTGGCACTTGCATCTGTGGCCCGGCTGGTGTGGCGACACGGCACCGGGCGGACGGCACGGACAACAACCGTTCCGGACGGCTCCACCCCCCATCCGCGAGCACCACGTTTGCCGCAGTGAGGCACGTATGCCAGCTCCCAGGATCAACCCCGCCCGGCGCGCTTCCGCCGAGATCGCGGCCACCGACTCGTACCAGTCCGGAGACCGGGTCTGGGTCTACCGCGAGCGGAAATGGCAGGCAGGGATCATCTCCGACGTCACATCGGACAAGGCCGTGGTCATCTGCGGCGGCGACTCCGGTGTCGTGGAGGAGACCGTGACCGCACCCCACCTCGTGGTCCGTGACGACGTGTACCTCTACATCGACACGGTCACCTACGTGTGAGGTGCCGCAAGACCGAGCCGGCTCTCGCGTAGCCTCGGGGGCCGGACCGGGCCAGGCGGGTGGCGCCGACGATGCCGGCGCCACCCGCCCCGGCTTGTTCAGCCCCGGCGGGAGCGCCGGCGGCGCTGCCACTTCTCGCGGAACTCCAGCGGCACGAAGACCAGCGTGGTGAGGACCGCGGCGACGACCGCCCACAGCGCGACCTGGCTCGGGCTCATGTGGGACACGCCCATGTTGGACGTCCACACCGGGTTCAGGCCGAGCGGCGGGAAGCCCTCCCAGAACAGCACCCACAGCAGCGGCACCAGGCCCATCGCGATGCCGTACGCGGTGAAGTGGCCGGCCTGCGAGAACAGCACGCCCATCACCACCGCCGCGATCATGTAGATCAGCACCGCGGTGCGCTGGCCGCCGTCCGAGGGGATGCGGTCGATCAGGTAGTTCCAGATGTCCACGATGGTGTCCAGCACGGGCTGCCAGTACACCGCGATCAGCACCAGGGACACCACGATCACGATCGCGATGCCCAGGCCCTTGAGAATCTTGAATGCGCCGGCTTCTGCCTGCGTCACAGCGTTCCTCCCTCACCGATACCGTCACGCCGGCGCACCCGTGACACGGGGCCCCCTGCGGCCGCCAGAGTCCAGTTCGGACGGGGTCCGGCCGAGGTGGACGTACGGTGCTGCGAGGGTCGCAAAGCGCCGGTCCGGTGGTGCTGAGGGGCATGTCGCGGACAGGGCCGTGCGAGCGGCGCGCCGATCATCCCACCACGGTGTGTCCACGGCGAGAGCTGTCCGACCGGTTCCCGCTGCCGCAACGGCCGACCTGCGGGAAGATCCTCCGACGGGTTCACGACAGCGCGCCGCCTCCGTGCCTCCGGGCCTCCGCGCTCCCGGCTTCGGGTTCGAAGATCGCCGTTTCCGGTCAGGAGCTCTGCTCTGACCGCCTGTCTCGCCCCGAAACGGCGATCACGCCCGGCCGACCCGGCCCACCCGGGCACGTCGGGCCGCTGAGCAGCTTGTTCGGCGCGGGTGGGTCGATAATGGGGTGGGGGACGCGATGACTGAGCAGACGATGGTCGTGGTCGGCGTCGATGGTTCGGCGTCGGCGCTGGCGGCGGTGCGCGAGGCCGTCCGGGAGGCGGCGTGGCGCGGCTGCGAGCTGCGCATCGTGCACGCCTTCATCTGGCCGCTGATGCACGTCGACGTCGGGGCGTCGGACGCCGTGCCGGAGGGCGGGCTGCGCCGCGACGCCGAACGGTTGCTCGCCGAGGCGACCGCGGTCGCGAAGGCCGCGAACGGCCGCGTCGAGGTGACGGCCGACCTGGTCACCGGCGGGCCCGCAGGTGTGCTGCTGGCCGCCGCGCGCGCCGCGCAGCTGCTGGTGCTCGGTGACCGGGGCCTGGGCGGGTTCACCGGGCTGCTGCTCGGCTCGGTCGCGGTGGAGGTGACGGCGCACTGCGCCACCCCGGTGCTGGTGGTGCGGGGCGAGGCGCGGGCCGGCCCGGTCGTGCTCGGGGTCGACGGCTCGCCGGGGTCGGCGGCGGCTGTACGGCAGGCGTTCGGCGAGGCGGGGCAGCGGGACGCGGAGCTGCTGGCGGTGCGGGTCTGGCACGACGCCGCCACCACGCTGTCGTACTCGATCCCGGCGCTCTACGACTCCGGCGCCGCGCGGTCGGCCGAGCAGCAGGAGCTCGACGCGGCGATCGAGGCCATGCGCAAGCAGCGGCCCGATGTCCGGGTCCGCACGGACGTGGTGTCCGGTCGCACCGGCCGGGAGCTGGTACGGCTGAGCGAGCAGGCGCAGCTGATGGTGGTCGGCGCGCGGGGGCGCGGTGGTTTCAAGGGGCTGCTGCTGGGCTCGGTCAGCCAGCAGTTGCTGCACCACGCGGCGTGCCCGGTGCTGGTGGTGCGGCATACCCCGGTCGAGGAGCCTGCGGGCGGTTGAGGGACGGGTCGGGAGCTGGTCATGGACGGGCGGGTGAAACAGAGCGGGCCGGACCGGCCGGGACTGGCCTGGCGGCAGATCAGCGAGGTGATGAGCGCGCCGCCGTACTGCGTGCGCACGTCGACGACGCTGGGCGACGCGCTCGCGGTGATGGTCCGCGAGGGGCTGCGGCACCTGGTCGTGACCGACGAGGGCGGCCGGTGCGTGGGCGTGCTGGCCGACCGGGCGGTCGTCGCGGCCTGGGCGGCCGAGCCGGCCACGTTGTCGTACCGGCGGGTCTCGTCGGTGCTGGACCGCTCGCCGGCGGTGGTCGCCGCCGAGGCCGCGGTGGTGGACGCGGCGCGGCTGATGCGTACCGCCTGCGTGGACGCGGTGGCGGTGGTGGACGCCCGCGGGATGGCCGTCGGGGTGGTGACCGGAAGCGACCTCGTCGCCCTGCTCGCACGGTGACGGTGGTGGAGCGGGGGAGACGGCTCGCGCAGCCTCCCCCGCCGTGGTCACGCCAGCGTCAGGCTGGCGCGCCTGCGCTCGCGGTCGATCTCGAGGATGCGAACCGTGACGCTCGAACCGACCTGCGGCTCGGTCAGGCCGTGCAGCAGACCGTGGGCGTCCTCGGCGATCTCGACGAAAGCGCCGAAAGGAACGACCTGGACTACCTGGCCTACCAGGACGTCACCGGCGTTGAGTTCTTCGAAGCGGGACATGCGATCACCTCCTTCCTCGGCAGGCTCCGCTTGGCGGGCGACGACGAAGGAGGGCGGGCCACGGGCCCGCCGGGCGATCACGGCTCAGCCGGATGCCTCATCTGATCACGGCACTGGGCCGACCCGGCAGTCACAGCGCCCGACCTTAGCGGCGGTTCCGTCCCCCGGCAACCGTGCTGCCCGTTTCTGCCGGAGGTGAACACGCCGTAAATAAACTTGCAGCCACTGCAAGTTTAAGGTTTGATCTGCCCGTGACCCCGCTCGACCAGGACGCCCCGCTCGGCCGGCGTGACCTCCGCAAGCAGCAGACCCGCGCCGCGCTCACCGGCGCGGCCCTGCGGCTGTGCTCGGCGCGCGGCTTCGAGCACGTCACCGTGGACGACATCAGCGCCGAGGCGGGCGTGTCCTCGCGCACGTTCTTCAACTACTTCGCCTCCAAGGAGGACGCCGTGCTCGGCGACCATCTGGTGGAGGTCGACGCGATGCGGGCCCGGCTGGCCGTGCTGCTGCCCACGATGGGAGTGCTGGAGGCGGTGCGCCGCGCCGTGCTGCTGGTCGTCGCCGCCATGGAGGCCGATCGCGACCACTGGTTCCTGCGCATGGAGATCATCCAGCGCAGCCCGCAACTGCTGCCCAGGCTGGTGCTCAGCAACGCCGAGGCCGAACGCGCCACCACCGAGCAGATCGCCGCGCATCTCGGGCTCGACCCGGTGCGGCACGGCTACCCGGCGCTCGTGGTGGCCACGACCAGCGCCGCCTTCCGGGTCGCCGCCACCCGCTGGATGGCCGCGGCCGGCGGGCTGTCGCTCGGCGCGCTGGTGGACGAGGCGTTCACGGCCCTGGCGGCCGGACTGCCCGATCCGCACTGACCCCGTACCCGCGCCGCCCGAAGGCGCGCCCCCGATCCCCCCGGGTGATCCTCACCCGATTGCCGCACCACGTGAGGAAGAAAATGACCACGACCGACATACCGGCCCAGACGGCCGGACCGGAGCCCGACGCGGTCCCGATGACCCGCCGCGAGGTGATGCAGGCGCTGTCCGGCCTGATGCTGGGCATGTTCGTGTCCATCCTGGCGGGGACGGTCGTGGCCAACGCGCTGCCGCGCATCATCGCCGCCCTCGACGGCAGCCAGTCCGTCTACACCTGGATCGTCACCACCGAACTGCTGGCGATGACCGCCACCGTCCCGCTGTGGGGCAAGGCGGCCGACCTGTACAGCAAGAAGCTGCTCATCCAGCTCTCGCTGGGCCTGTTCGTGGTCGGCTCGCTCATCGCGGGCTTCACCCCGAACGTCGAGATCCTGCTCGTCAGCCGCGTCGTGCAGGGCGTCGGCGCGGGCGGCATGACCGCCCTCGCGATGATCGTGATGGCGGCGATGATCCCGCCCCGCGAGATGGGCCGCTACTCGGGCATCTTCGGCGCGGTGTTCGGCATCGGCACCATCGCCGGCCCGCTCATCGGCGGCGTGCTGGTGGACACCTCGTGGCTGGGCTGGCGCTGGACGTTCTTCATCGGCGTCCCGTTCACCCTGCTCGCCATCTACCTGCTGCAGCGCACCCTGCACCTGCCGGCGACCCCGCCCGGCAAGGTGAAGATCGACTACTGGGGCGCGTTCCTGATCACCGCGGGCGTCTCCACCCTGCTGATCTGGTCGACGCTGGCCGGCAACAAGTTCGCCTGGGCCTCGGGCTGGACCGCGCTGCTGGTGACCGGCGGCCTGGTGCTGCTGGCCCTGGCCGTGTGGGTCGAGTCGCGGGCCGCGGAGCCGATCATCCCGCTCGGCATCTTCCGCAGCCGCACCGTCACCCTGACCACGATCGCCAGCGTGCTGGTCGGTCTGGCGCTGATGGGCGGCGCGGTGTTCCTGTCGCAGTACTTCCAGATCTCGCTGGGCAAGTCGCCGACGGTGGCCGGCCTGATGAGCCTGCCGATGATCTTCGGTCTGCTGGTCTCGTCGACCGTCGCGGGCGGGCTGATCACCAAGTTCGGCAAGTGGAAGATCTACCTGGTCGTCGGCGCGGTGGTGATGACGGTCGGCATGCTGCTGCTCGGCACCATCGACCACACCACCAGCGTGCCGCTGGTGTCGGTGTACATGGCCGTGCTCGGCATCGGCGTCGGCCTGCTCATGCAGAACCTGGTGCTGGCCGCGCAGAACGACGTGCCCGCCCACGACCTGGGCGTCACCACCTCGGTGCTCACCTTCTTCCGCAGCATGGGCAGCGCGGTCGGCGTCAGCGCGCTCGGCGCGGTGATGACCGCCCGGATCACCGCGCTGCGCGAGGAGCGGTTCGGCCCTGCCCCGGCCGGCAGTGACTCCAGCCAGGTGCCCGACCTGGCCGCGCTGCCGCCGGAGATCAAGGCGGCCGTCGCCGAGATCTACGGCCTGGCCACCGCGGACCTGTTCCTGGTCGGCGCGCCGATCGCGGCGCTGGCGTTCATCGTGGTGCTGTTCATCAAGGAGAAGCCGCTGAGCACGCTGAGCGGTGCGGACCGGCTCGCCATGGAGTCGGCGGCCGCCGACGGCGCCGAGCCCGGCACCGAGCCGGCCGCGAAGCCGGACAGCCGCCCCGACGGGCTCGCCCGGGTCGAGTGATCCCACCGGTGAAAGGGCGTCCGTGCTTCCGGCACGGACGCCCTTTCCGCATCCGAACCCCGGCCGCGCCGGAAGGTCATCCGACGTGCCGGGCAGGTGTGCGTATCTTGAAGGCGCTTTCACCCAGG
>NZ_BONI01000085.1 GCF_016862635.1 Catellatospora coxensis
GCCCTCAGACAGTGTCTGAGGGCGCGACTCTTTAAGAGTTGCGGCGCGGGAGGGGCCGGAGGGCGGCGGGGTCGGGAGGATGGGGGCAGCGCTTCGGGCCCGCTGTCCGGAGGACAGCGGGCCCGAAGGGTGCTTGCTATGTCAGGCGGAGACGCCGGTGCGGGTGCGCCGCATCGAGAGCACGTACTCCACCAGCGAGATAAGGACCTGCTTGGTCGACTCGCGGTTGCGCGCGTCGCAGCTGACCACCGGCACGTCCTGGGAGATCGCGAGCGCGTCGCGAACGTCCTGGGCGTTGTGGTACTGCTGCCCGTCGAACTGGTTGATCGCGATCAGGTAGGGCAGCTTGCGGTGTTCGAAGAAGTCGATCGCCGCGAAGCAGTCCGCCAACCTGCGCGTGTCCACCATGACCACCGCGCCGATCGCGCCCCGCACGAGCTCGTCCCACATGAACCAGAACCGGGTCTGGCCAGGCGTGCCGAACAGGTACAGGATCAGGTCGCGATCGATGGAGATACGGCCGAAGTCCATGGCCACCGTGGTGGTGGTCTTGTTGGGAACCGAGCGCGTGTCGTCCACGCCGACGCCGGCCGAAGTCATAATCGCTTCAGTGGTCAGCGGCGTGATCTCCGAAACGGACCCAACCAGCGTCGTCTTACCGACGCCGAAGCCGCCGGCGATGACAATCTTCGCCGATGTCACCCGACCGCCAGGCTGTTGCCCCGGGCGGTGTGACATGTCAGAGCCTCCGAAGTCCACTGAGTACCCTCTCCAGCAGTTCAGTGCCTACCGCGTCGTTACTCTCAAACGACGTCGGCTCGTATACCGCGACCAGGCCGTCTGCCGCCATGTCCGCGATGAGGACACGGGCGACACCGAGCGGCAGCCGCATCCGTGCCGCGATCTCCGCGAGCGACTGCACCTTGCCGTCGCAGAGGGACGCGATGTGTTGGTGTTCCCGCCCGTGGCCGCCGCGACCCGAGGTGCCGGCAGATCGACCGCGTACGGTCGTCTCCACCAGCGCCTCGATCGCGATCTCCAATCGCGGCCGGGTGCGGCCACGGGTCACGGCGTACGGCCGTACCAATGCGCCGGTCGGTTCTTCTCTGTCGGGCATCGTCGCCGTTCACCCCCTTCCCCAGTGCCGTCCCCGGACCCTCCGGGACGGTTGTGCCTCAGCCCAGCACGCCTGCGGCGCTGCGCGGGGCCGGCGTGAGCGCGTCGCCCACCCGGTCCACGAGAAGCGCCATCTCGTACCCGACCTGGCCCACGTCGCAGCTCCGCGAAGCGAGAACCGCGAACGACGAGCCGTCCGAGATGGACATCAGGAAAAGGAATCCGTTGTCCATCTCCACGACAGTCTGCAACACCGCGCCACCCTCGAAACAGCGGGCTGCGCCTTGCGTGAGGCTCACCAGACCGGACGAGATGGCAGCCAGCTGGTCGGCGCGGTCCCGGGGAAGATCCCGGGAGGCGGCGAGCAGTAGGCCGTCCGCGGAAACCGCGACCGCATGGGCGACGCCCGGCACCCGGTCCGCGAAGTTGGCCAACAGCCAACCAAGATCCTGCGTAGTGGTCATGCCTCCTGCTCCTTGCCAGACTGGCTTCCGGTCTCGGTGGAGCCCGGAATCACATCATCGTCCTTGTGCTGAGTGCGGCCTCGCTGCACCCCGCGGTGATAGGCGGAGAGCAGTCCGCGGACGCCCTCCGGCGTACGGCGCTGCACGGTGGTAGCGCCCTTCTCCACACCGCCGGGGACCAGCTGTGCCATCGGGGTGCGCTTGGGCAGCCCAGCGGCCGTCGATTCCGAGGGTGGGGTGCTGTTGGCGATCGCGCTGGCAGCCGCCCAGCCGTCGTCCGCGGCCGTCTGCCAGCTCGGCCGGTAGGGTGCCGGCACCTCGTAGCCGGCGGCCTCGCGGCCAGACTGCGTACTCCCCATGCTCACGTCCCTGCTCGGCAGGTCGGAAGCTCCCGCCGCTGTGCTGCTGACCTTCGGTGCACCGTTGCTCCCGTGCCCGTTGCGGTCAACGGCAGGGAACTGTGCGGTGATCGTAGTGTCTTGGGGGACGTTCGCGGGAGGGGCAGTTTTCTCGCTCTGAGCTGGCGTATCGACTGCCGTACGCCGCGTGCTGAACCAGGCCGACTCCAGCTCCCGGAAGATCGGCAGTTCCATGGTCTCGTCCGCGAACGGGACCCGGGTGTCGACGACCGGGTACTCGGCCGGAACGCGCGGCATCTCTGCCGTCATGTCCGGCATGACCGGGCTCTCGTCACGGCTCACCGGCGGCCAGGTCGGCGGCGCCGCGGACGCGGGAACGTCCACCGGAGCCGCTGAGACGGGCGCTGCCGAGACCGGGACCGCGGAGACCGGGACGGCCGAGATCGGCATTCCGGGGCTCGCGTACGGGCTGCTCGGCGCCTGCGTCGGCGGCACCGCCGGCCCGGCCCAGCTCTGCTGGTTCCAGGACGGGTTGGCGCGCTCCTCCACGGGCGACGACGGCTGCCGCGGGATCTGCGGCTGGTTGAACGCATCCGGACGCTCGGCCTCGGCCGGCACCCGCCGCTGCGGCAGTGCCTCGCCGTTGCTGCGGCGGGACGCATCCGAGCCGTTGACGCCGGTCAGGTCGGACCACGCCGGCATGCCGGCCCGCGAGGGCGGCGTGGTGGCGGGGAACTCCGGCGCCGGCGGCGCGGGCGGGGCGTCGAAGAGCCGACCGCCGCTGCCGCCGTTGACCGGGCGACCGGCGGGAGCACCTGAGCCCGACTCCAGCGCCAGCGGCGCGAAGGAGGACGAGCGCTGCGCGGGGGGCGCTGCCGGAGGCTGCTGACGCATGTTGGGAGCCGGGGCGAAGCCGGGCAGCTCCCGCGGCGCCGCGGGCGCGGCGCGCCCACCGGCCAGTGCACGGGGCACCAGGACCGCGGTCGGCAGCGTGACGTCGGCGATGATGCCCCGGTCGGCCGAGAGCCGCAGCTCCGTCTTGACCCCGTGCCGCGCGGCGAGCCGCGCGACCACGACCAGGCCCATCATCCGGGAGACCGCCACGTCCACCTGCGGCGGGCTGGCCAGCTTCTCGTTGATCTCGTTGAGCATGTCCGGCGAGATGCCGATGCCGTGGTCCTCGACGTACAGCACGGCGCGGTCGCCGACCCGGCGCGCCTCGACCATGACGGTCGAATCCGGCGGGGAGAACGCGGTCGCGTTGTCGAAGAGCTCGGCGATGAGGTGCACCAGGTCGTTGACCGCGTGCGCGGCGACCTCGATGTCACGGTCGATGACCCCGAACTCGATCCGGGTGTAGTGCTCGACCTCGGACTGGGCGGCACGGAGCACGTCCAGCAGGGCCGCGGGCTCGCGCTGCACACGGGTGGAGTCGGCGCCGGCGAGCACCAGGAGGTTCTCGTCGTTCCGGCGCATTCGGGTGGCGAGGTGGTCCAGCTGGAAGAGCTCGGCCAGCCGGTCCGGGTCCTCCTCACCGCGCTCGAGGCGGTCCAGGTGACCGATGAGCCGGTCGACCAGGATCTGCGAGCGGCGGGCGAGGTTGACGAACATCGTCGCGACGGACGACCGCAGTGCGGCCTGCTCGGCGGCGGTGCGGACCGCCTCCAGGTGGACCGCGTTGAACGCCTCGGTCACCTGCCCGAACTCGTCCTTGCTGCGCACCGGCAGCGGCTCGGCGATCTGGTTGGCCACCTGCACCGGCGACAGCTGTGAGGACAGCGCCGGGTCGCGCAGTCGGGCCACCGCCTGCGGCAGGCCGTACTGGGCGATGCTGAGCGCGCCGTGGCGCAGTTCACGCAGCGACCGCGCCATCGAGCGGGCCACGAGCCAGGCGAAGAGGATCGCCAGCAGCAGCATGCCCAGCAGCAGACCGGTCTGCACGAGCACCTGCTGGGTGACCTCGTCACGCAGATCGCTCGCCGTGACCTCGACGTCGGAGTCCAGCTGCGCCTCGACCTTGCGGAGCACGCCGCCGTGGTCGCGCATGCTCTGGTCCCACTCGGCCGCGGAGAAGTTCAGCGAGCTGAGCGACTCGCCCAGCAGCGCCTCGATGTCGGCCTGGAACTTCGACGACTTGCGCAGCGTCGGGCCGGTCACCTGGCTGTTGAACAGGTCCATGTCCGCGTCGCTGGCGACCGATTCGAAGGCGTCGCGCGCCTGCTCCTGGCCGGTCAGCGTGGCGATGAAGTCCTTGCGCAGACCGGTGTTCAGGCCGCCGAGCGCGTACGCCCGGTGCACGATGACGCGCTCCTGGGAGAGGAACTCCTTGTAGGTCGCGATCGCGCTGGCCGCGCGCAGGCCGTCACCGAGCTCGCCGCCACCGGCGATCTGGGCGGCGCTGTCACGGATCTGCAGCAGGTAGTCGATGATCACCTGGTAGCGCATGGCCGCGTCGGACTGCTTGATCTTGCGTTCCTTCACCTGCTCCCGCACCGAGGGCAGGCTGGAAAGGCCCGCGTCGATCTGCACGAGCAGGTCCCGGAGGTTGTCGTCGACGTCGACCAGCGCGCCGCGCTGCTGCGAGTACGGCTTCTTGGCCTCGTCGACCAGCTTGCCGGAGTTCTCGTAGGAAGCCGGCGGGACGGTCGTCGTGCCGAGCAGCATCACACCTGCCGCACGCTCGTTCTGGAGGTTGTCGACGAGTGCGCCCGACTCCTTCACCAACACGGAGAGGATCCGTGTGCGGTCGGCGCCGGTCGCTGTGTCGAGGTTGTCCAACAGACCGTTGGTACCAACGACGATCGTGGCCAAGGTCGGAACGATCATGATCAGGCCCAGCTTGGACCAGATCGGCATGTCCCGGAGCCGGCTCACTGGCCGTCGGAGACGCGAAAGGACCGCGTTGTTCTGCGTTCCTGGCCGCTTGCTCACGTCACCGCCCTCCTGTCGGTACCACCATCGAGATCCGCGAAAGCGCGGATGGCGCGGGGGTCGCGCCGGGCACCGTACACAGTCCATCCCGGCGAGCTAGGGACGGACCCCCGAGATTCCATCACGCCCGGTGAAAAGAGGAAAGCCCAGGCTGCCTGGAATCCGACACCGGATGGGATGCTCATGCAGGCTACCCGCACAGTTCAGCCCGCAGTTTCCTTGGAGTCACGCACGGTGAGTGTCCAAAGCGCCCGAGTTATCCTTCTTGCCGGCCCTTCCGGATCGGGCAAGTCGTACGTAGCGCGCCAGACCGGACTTCCGGTCCTGTGCCTTGATGATTTTTACAAGGAAGGGGCCGACCCGACACTCCCCCGAGTGAATGAGATGGTCGACTGGGAGTCCCCTTTTTCCTGGGACCTGGACGCGGCTATGACGGCGGTCACACAATTGGCCGAGACGGGCCACACCCAGGTGCCCGTGTACGACATCGGCCTCAGTGCCCGGATCGGGGAGCGGCCGTTCCAGCTGGCGGGCGCGCCCCTGTTCATCGCCGAGGGGATCTTCGCCGCGGAGATGGTCGGCGCCTGCATGCGGGCGGGCGTGCTCGCGGACGCGCTCGCCCTGCACCGCCCGCGCACCGTCACCTTCGCCCGGCGGCTGGTCCGCGACCTGGCCGAGAACCGCAAGCCGCCCATGGTGCTCGTGCGCCGCGGCCTGCGCCTGTGGCGGGAGGACGCTCAGGTCCTGGGCCGGCAGTGCGAGCTGGGCTGCCGGCCCACCACCGCCGCGGCGCTGCACCGCCGCGCGCGGCTGCTGGTCACAGCAGCTTCGCGTAAGCCGGTTTGATCACCTCGTTGATGATTGTCAGCCGCTCGTCGAACGGGATGAACGCGCTCTTCATGGCGTTGATGGTGAACCACTGCAGCTCCGCCCAGCCCCAGCCGAACGCCTCCACCAGCAGCGCCATCTCCCGCGACATCGAGGTGCCGCTCATCAGCCGGTTATCGGTGTTGACCGTCACCCGGAAGCGCAGGTCGCGCAGCAGCCCGATCGGGTGCTCGGCGATCGAGGCGGCGGCCCCGGTCTGCACGTTCGACGACGGGCACAGCTCCAGCGGGATCCGCTTGTCCCGGACGTACCCGGCGAGCCGGCCCAGCTTGCCGGTGCCCGGCTCGATGTCGTCGACGATGCGCACGCCGTGACCCAGCCGGTCCGCGCCGCACCACTGCAGCGCCTGCCAGATCGAGGGCAGCCCGAACGCCTCGCCCGCGTGGATGGTGAAGTGGAAGTTCTCCCGCTGGAGGTACTCGAACGCGTCCAGGTGCCGGGTGGGCGGGTAGCCCGCCTCCGCACCGGCGATGTCGAAGCCGACCACCCCCGCGTCCCGGTACGCCGTGGACAGCTCGGCGATCTCCATCGAGCGGGCGGCGTGCCGCATCGCCGTGAGCAGCGTGCCGATCCGGATCGGGGTGCCCGCCGCGGCCGCCTGCTCGCTGCCCTCGGCGAACCCGGCCAGCACCGCCTCCACCACCTCCGGCAGCGTCAGCCCGGCGGTCAGGTGCTGCTCGGGCGCGTACCGCACCTCGGCGTACACCACGCCGTCGGCGGCCAGGTCCAGCGCGCACTCGCGGGCCACCCGGCGCAGCGCGGGCGCGGTCTGCATGACCGCCACCGTGTGCGAGAAGGTCTCCAGGTAGCGCTCCAGCGAGCCGCTGTCGGCCGCCGAGACGAACCACTCGCCCAGCTCCCCCGGATCGGTGGCGGGCAGCTCGTGCCCGATCTCGGCGGCCAGCTCGACGATGGTGGCCGGGCGCAGGCCGCCGTCGAGGTGGTCGTGCAGCAGTGCCTTGGGCGCCTTCACGATCTCGTCATAGGTCGGAGTCACATGCACCAAGATATTCGGTGTGCTCACGGCCGAGATGACTGACGCGCTGCGCTGCCCCGTCTGCGCGGGCGCGCTCTCCCGCACCCCCACCACCCTGCGCTGCCCGAACAACCACTCGTACGACCTGAACAAGCACGGCTACGTCACCCTCGGCACCGGCCGCAAGCTCCCCGAGGGCGACACCCCCGCCATGGTCGCCGCCCGCACCGCCTTCCTCGCCACCCCCGCCTACCTCCCCCTCACCACCACCCTCACCCACCTGGTTGATCATGAACTTGTGGCACGGCTCGACGGCGTGTCGGCGCCACAACTTCATGATCATCTATCGGCGGCCGGTGATCAGCCGCACGGGGTCGCCGGAACGGGCGGGCAGGAGCGGACCGGCGGGCGACCGCTGGTGGTGGACCTCGGCGCGGGTACGGGGCACTACCTGGCGGCGGTGCTCGACGGCTCGGCCCGCGCGGAGGGGCTGGCGTTCGACGTGAGCAAGGCGGCGCTGCGGCGGGCCGCGAAGGCGCACCCGCGGGCCGGGGCGGTGCTGGCCGACACCTGGGGCGCCCTGCCGCTCGCCGACGACAGCGTGGACGTGCTGCTCAACGTGTTCGCGCCGCGCAACGGCGCGCAGATGCGCCGGGTCCTGAAACCCGGCGGCCTGCTGATCGTGGTCACCCCGACCGAACGGCACCTCGCGGAACTGCGCGAACAGCTGGGTCTGCTGAGCGTCGACCCGTCCAAAGCCGAACGGCTCGCCGTCGAACTGCGCGACTTCACACTCGCCGACGAGCGCCTGCTGGAGTGGCCGCTGAACCTTACGGCCGCCGAGGCCGACGACCTCATTGCCATGGGGCCCAACGCCTTCCACGACCGGGCCCGCGCCACCGGGCCGGTGACCTGCACCGCATCCGTCCGACTCGGCCAGTACCGGCCCACACCGAGCAAGTAAACCGCTCGCCCCGCCGACCACGCTGCGCCCGAAGATCGTTCGACTTGCCGGGCACCCGTGCGAATGCGCGTTCAAGATACGCACAGGTGCCCGGCAAGTCGGATGATCTCGACGGTCAGACCGAGAGGTCGACCTCTTCCCAGCCGCCCGGCGGGTCGTGGAACTCGCCGAGGAAGACCGACGACCACTCCAGCGCCCAGCGGCGCTGGCCGATCGCGTTGGCGTTCAGCTCACCGGGCACCGGCAGCCCCTGGCGCTCCAGCTCCTGGAACGACCAGTCGAGGCAGTAGTGCAGGTCGAGCGCGGCCGCGACGACCGTGGGATCACGCGGCGCGGCCAGGATGCGGGCCTTCCAGGCGGTGAAGGTCTCGCCGCCGTGCAGGTCGGGCAGCGACTCCATCAGCCGCGGCGGCGTCAGCAGCGGGTCGAGTGTCTTGATGACGCCGAGCACCCAGCAGATCCCGGCGAGCGCGTCCAGGTGCAGCACGAAGGACTGCCGGTCGCCGAGCTCGTCGACGATCCAGGCCCACTCCGGCTCGGTCACGTCCGGGATGAGGGCGTTGGCGTCGAGCCACTTCTCGGCGTCCGCGGGCGGCATGCCGAAGACGCGCTCCAGCGCCACGTGCAGGATCGCCGCGCGGGCCTCCAGCTCGCCCGTGGGACGCAGCTCGACGGTGTCCCCCGGTTCCCATACCAGCGGGTAGGAGTCCGGGGGCAGCGGCACGCCCAGCCGCGT
Source organism: Catellatospora coxensis (assembly GCF_016862635.1). Classification (GTDB taxonomy): domain Bacteria; phylum Actinomycetota; class Actinomycetes; order Mycobacteriales; family Micromonosporaceae; genus Catellatospora; species Catellatospora coxensis. The sequence goes on from NZ_BONI01000085.1 coordinate 8,435, forward strand.
CAGCTCCTGGAAGCTGGCGGCACGCACGGCGAGGGGGTCCGGTGCGGGCAGTGCCACGTGATCAGCCGATCCGATCGATGATCAGCGGGCGTACGGGCGCCGGCCCGTCCCCGACGACGACGGCCGACGCGGCGTCGACCCGGGCCGCCGGCAACCGCGACGGGTCGTCGGCACGCAGCTCGTACAGCACGTCACCGGCGGCGACCCGGTCCCCGGGGCGCTTGTGCAGCACCACGCCGGCCGCGGCGCTGACCGGGTCCTCCTTGCGGGCCCGGCCGGCCCCGAGCCGCCACGCGGCCAGGCCGAGGCCGAGCGCGTCGACCGACGCCACGGTCCCGGAGCGCTCGGCCCGGACCTGCTCGACCTCGTTGGCGACGGGCAGCGGCGCGTCGGGGTCGCCGCCCTGGGCGCGGATCATCGCCCGCCAGGAGTCCATGGCCCGGCCGTCGTGCAGCGCGTCGGCGGGGTCGACGTCGGACAGCCCGGCCGCCGACAGCATCTCGCGGGCCAAGGCCAGGGTCAGCTCGACGACGTCGGCGGGGCCGCCGCCGGCCAGCACGTCCAGCGACTCCTGCACCTCGACGGCGTTGCCGATGGTCAGGCCGAGCGGGGTGTTCATGTCGGTGAGCAGGGCGACCGTGTCGACGCCGTGCGCCCGGCCCAGCTCGACCATGGTGCGGGCCAGCTCGCGGGCGTGCTCCACCGACTTCATGAAGGCGCCGGTGCCGACCTTCACGTCGAGCACCAGCGCGCCGGTGCCCTCGGCGATCTTCTTGCTCATGATCGAGCTGGCGATCAGCGGGATCGCCTCGACGGTCCCGGTGACGTCGCGCAGGGCGTACAGCTTGCGATCGGCCGGGGCGAGGCCGGTGCCGGCCTGGCAGATCACCGCGCCGACGTCGCGCAGCTGGGAGATGAACTCCTCGTTGCTGAGCGCGGCCCGCCAGCCGGGGATGGACTCCAGCTTGTCCAGGGTCCCGCCGGTGTGCCCGAGCCCGCGGCCGGACAGCTGCGGCACAGCCGCGCCGCAGGCCGCCACGAGCGGGGTCAGCGGCAGCGTGATCTTGTCACCGACGCCGCCGGTGGAGTGCTTGTCCACGGTCGGCCGGGAGACCTTGGACAGGTCCAGCCGCTCCCCTGAGGCGATCATCGCGGCGGTCCACCGGGCGATCTCCCGGTCGGTCATGCCGCGCAGCAGGATCGCCATGGCCAGCGCCGACATCTGCTCGTCGGCGACATGCCCCCGGGTGTACGCGTCGACGACCCAGTCGATCTGCTCGTCGCCGAGCTCACCACCGTCCCGCTTGGCCCGGATGACGTCGACAGCGGCGAAGCTCATGCCCTCTCCTCGTTGCGCTCGGCTCCGTCACGCGAAACAACGCTCATGAACCGTTACCTCCGTTGACAGCTTCCAGCTCGGCCAGGCCGAACCCGTGCGGGAGCAGCTCCGCCATGGTCAGCGGGCCACCCTCGGCGTCGATCAGCATGCGCGGGCCGCCCTGCTCCCAGAGCAGCTGGCGGCAGCGCCCGCAGGGCAGCAGCGGGTCGCCGTCGCCGTTCACGCATGCCATCGCGACCAGCTTGCCGCCTCCGGTGGCGTGCAGCTGCGACACCATGCCGCACTCGGCGCACAGCACCACGCCGTACGCGGCGTTCTCGACGTTGCAGCCGACCACCACCCGGCCGTCGTCGACCAGGCCCGCGGCGCCCACCGGGAATTTCGAGTAGGGCGCGTACGCCCGGTGCATGACCTCCACCGCGGCGATCCGCAGCTTCTCCCAGTCGACGTCCATGACCGTTCCTTTCGCTCGCCCGAAACGCGTGGCGCCCGAGCGGGCTCCACGCAAGATCGGACCATCCAGCCTAGCCGTCAGCCCTTGACGTAGGGCTTGCCGTCGGCGGCGGGCGCGCGGACGCGTCCCACCAGCCCGGCCACCGCGAAGATCGTCGCGAGGTACGGCAGCATGCTCAGGAACTGGCTCGGGATGGGGCTGCTGATGCTGTTCAGGAAGCCGGTCAGCGCCCCGAAGAAGCCGAAGAACAGCGACGCGAAGAACGCGCCGACCGGGTGCCACCGGCCGAAGATCATGGCAGCCAGCGCGATGAAGCCCGCGCCGCTGACCATGTACTTGCTGAACCCGGTGGTCGACAGCATCGAGAAGTACGCGCCGCCGAACCCGGCCACCAGCCCCGCGAGCAGCACGTTCGCGTACCGCAGCCCGAGCACCCGGATGCCGACGGTGTCCGCCGCGGCCGGGTGCTCGCCGACGGCGCGGGTACGCAGCCCCCAGCGGGTGCGGAACAGCGCGATCGTGATCACGACGACCGCGATCAGCGAGCCGTAGCTGAAGATGTTGCCGTTGAACAGCGCCGGACCGATGATCGGGATCTCGGACAGCACCGGGACGGGCCAGCTCGGCACCTTGCCCGGGAAGTTGTACGCGTCGGTGTCCGGCCGCATCACCTGCTCGTAGAAGAACGCGGTGAGGCCGCCGGCGAACACGTTCAGCACGATGCCCACGACCACCTGGTCCACCAGGTACTTGATGGCGAACACGGCCAGGATCGCCGACAGCAGCGCGCCGCCGACCGCGGCGGCCACCAGGCCCAGCCAGAAGTTGCCGGTGAGCGTGCCGAACAGCGCGCCGAAGAACGCGCCGGTGAGCAGCTGCCCCTCGATCGCCACGTTGACCACGCCGCTGCGCTCGCACAGCACGCCGCCGAGCGAGCCGAAGATCAGCGGGATGGCGGCGGTGAAGGTCGCCGCGGCGATGAAGCCCAGCGGCATGGTGTGCGACACCGGCGACACCGACATCTGCCAGCACAGCGCCGAGATGATGAAGCCCATCAGGGCCACGCCGGTCAGCACGCCGAAGTACCGGCCGGTGACCAGCATCGCGACCCCGGCCGCGAGCGCGACCAGCCCGAAGAAGATCGCGCCGAACGTGCCCGGGATGTCGAACCCGGCCCCGTCCACGGTCTCGCCGAGCGCGAAGCGCGCGTTCTCGGAGCCGGCCAGCGCGCCGAACACGATCGTGGCCAGCAGGCCCAGGACGACCATGACCGCGCCGGTCTTGCGGGTGCGGGTCCAGTAGGCCTCCGGCACCGCCAGCTCGACATCCATCGTGGAGGTAGTCACGCTCACCCCTTCGCCAATCCGGCCTGCGCGGCCGCAGCCGGCGACCTGCGCAGCCTGTAGATCGCCTTCACCAGCGCCGGGGCGGCGACGAAGAGCACGATCAGTGCCTGGATGACGCCGACCAGCTCGACGGACACGCCGGAGAAGGTCTGCATCGCGTTGCCGCCGGCCTGCAGCGCGCCGAACAGCAGGCCCGCGCCGACGACACCCCACGGGCGGACCCGGCCGAGCAGGGCGACCAGGATGCCGTTGAAGCCGATCTGGCCGAGCATGTCGACGGTCAGCGCCGGGGCGGTGCCCAGCGCGACGCTGGTGCCGCCGAGGCCGGCCAGCGCACCCGCCAGCGCCATGGTCAGGGCGATGGTCGTGCCGACCTTGATGCCGGCGGTGGCGGCGGCGTGCGGGTTGTGCCCGACGGCGCGCAGCTCGAAGCCGAACCGGCCGCGCTTGAGCAGCCAGGCCACCCCGGCGGCGGCCAGCACGGCCAGCACGATCCCGAGGTTCGCCCGCAGCAGCGGGTCCGGGATCAGCTGCGGCAGCTTCCCGGACTCCTGGATCGGCTTGCTGATCGCGTCCGACCGGTTCGGGTCCTTGATCCCCTGCTGCAGGATGAACCAGCCCAGGAACAGGAACGCGATGTTGTTCAGCATGATCGTCAGGATGACCTCGTGCGCGCCCGTACGCGCCTTGAGGACGCCGACCAGGTAACCCCAGAGCCCACCGAGCAGCGCGCCCGCGAGCACGCCGAGCGGCACCTGCACGATCGCGGGCAGCGACAGCGCGAGGCCGACCGTGCCGCCGCCGATCGCGCCCATGATCGCCTGGCCCTGGCCACCGATGTTGAACAGGCCGGCCCGGAACGGCACCGCGACGGCCAGACCGGTGAAGATCAGCGGCGCGGCGTTGGTCAGCGTCTCCGAGATCGGGTAGAACACCTGCTGCCAGGTGGTCATGTTCCAGTACCAGCGGTTCACCGTGTCCGGGTTGACGACCGCGCCCTTGAACATGTCGGTGTACGCGGTGCTGACGAACGCCCAGGTGTCGCCGATCGTCTTGCCCGGTTGGTAGAGCAGGTACTGCCACTGGTCGCGGACCTCGGCGTTGCCGACGACCATCAGCACGCCGCCGCAGATCAGCGCGAGCACGATCGCCAGCAGGGTGACCGTGAAGTTGTTGTCGGCCCACAGCTCCTCGCGGAACGCCCGCGCGAAGGACCGCTTCTCCTCCTTCTCGGGGGCGCGGTGCTTCGGCTGCCGCTCCGCCTGGTCGTGGTGCTCCGCCTGACCGGCGGCGGGCAGCGCCGGGTCGACGTGGTACTGGTCCACGCCGGGGGTCGGCAGCGCCGGGCCCTTGTCGGGCGACGCGGCGGTCGCGCCGGGTTCGGCCTCGATCGGCTCGTGCGACGTCATGAGGCTGCCTCGCCGTGCTCGCTCATACCCTCACCTCGGGTGTCCTGCTCGCGTCCGGGGGTGTGCGAGCTGCTACTGGGGTCGATGCCGGCCATCAGCAGGCCCAGCGTCTCGCGCGGCGTGTCCGGGGAGACGACGGCCAGCACCCGCCCGCGGTACATCACCGCGACCCGGTCGGCCAGCGCCACCACCTCGTCCAGCTCGCTGGAGACCACGAGCACCGCCGCGCCGCGGTCGCGCTCGGCGACGATGCGGGAGTGGATGAACTCGATCGAGCCGACGTCCACGCCGCGGGTCGGCTGCGACGCGATGAGCAGCTTCAGCGGGTGGGACATCTCCCGGGCGACGATGACCTTCTGCTGGTTGCCGCCGGACAGCGCGCCGACCGGCTGCTGCGCCGACTGGGTGCGCACGTCGAACTCGGCGATCTTCTGCTCCGCCTGGGCCGCGATGGCGTCGAGGTTCAGCGCGAACCGGCCGCCGAACGGCGGCAGGTCGTACAGGTCGAGGACCAGGTTCTCGGCGACCGAGAACTCCTTGACCAGGCCGTCGACGCTGCGGTCCTCGGGCACGTAGCCGACGCCGGCGCGCAGCACCTCGCGGGTGTGCCAGGTGGTGATCGGCTTGCCGGACAGCTTCACCTCACCGGCCCGCGCGGGGCGCAGGCCCATGATCGATTCGACCAGCTCGGTCTGCCCGTTGCCCTGCACGCCCGCGATGCCGAGCACCTCGCCGGCGCGTACCACCAGGTCCACGCCGTCGACCGCGCGGTGCTCGCGGTCGTCCGCGACCACCAGGCCGGAGACCTCCAGCACCGGCTCGCCCGGCACCGCCTCCTCCTTCGGCACCTCCAGCACCACGCTGCGGCCGACCATCAGCTCGGCCAGCTCCGTCTCGGGGGCGGTCGGGTCGGCGGTGCCCACGGTCCTGCCGCGGCGGATCACCGTGATGCGGTCGGCGACGGCCTTGACCTCGCGCAGCTTGTGCGTGATGAAGACGATCGACTTGCCGGCCGCCTTCAGCCCGCGCATGACCTCGAGCAGCTCGTCGGTCTCCTGCGGGGTGAGCACGGCGGTCGGCTCGTCGAGGATCAGCAGGTCGACGTCGCGGGTGAGCGCCTTGACGATCTCGACCCGCTGCTGGATGCCGATCGGCAGGTCCTCGATGATCGCATCGGGGTTCAGCGGCAGGCCGTAGCGCTGGGAGACCTCGCGCACCAGCTTGACGGCCTTGGCGTGGTCGATGAACCCGCCCCGGGCCGGCTCGGCGCCGAGCATGATGTTCTCGGCGACGGAGAAGACCGGCACGAGCATGAAGTGCTGGTGCACCATGCCGATGCCGACCTTGATGGCGTCGCCGGGCCCCTTGATGCGTACGGGCGCGCCGTCGACGAGGATCTCGCCCTCGTCCGGCTGCAGCAGGCCGTACAGCACGTTCATGAGAGTGGACTTGCCCGCGCCGTTCTCGCCGAGCAGCGCGTGGATCTCGCCCGGTTCGACGGTCAGGTGGATGTCATCGTTTGCGACGAGGTCACCGAATCGCTTGGTGATGCCGCGCAGTTCGAGTCTCAGCTCCGACCTCCGTTGGTCCCGTGCACCACCGGACCGGGCCGAGCGGCGGGGGTGCCGTCACGTTCCGTCTTCCGAGGGCGAGTGTGCGCTCATTATGTGGGCGGGTCCGGGGGGAGCGCACTCCCCGGTCCGCACTGAGGCGTCAACCGGTCCGGCCGCCACCTCGGCCACGGATTCCGTGGCCGGGACAGCGGCCGGTCGAGGAAAGCGAGGCCGCCCTCTCCGGTGATGATCTCATCGGAGAGGGCGACCGGGTGTCACTTCGGCTGGGCCGGGGACTCAACCACGATCTTGCCGGAGATGATGTCCTGCTTCAGCGTCTCGACCTCGGCCTTGAGGGCCGGGTCGATCTTGCTGTCGAAGTCGTGGTACGGGGCCAGCGAGACGCCGTTGTTGGCCAGCGTGCCCATGAAGCCGCCGGTCAGCAGGGTGCCCGGGGTGCCGGCGGCCTTGGTCACGGCCTCCTTCACACCGTCGGTGGAGTTCTTGACCACGGTCGTCAGCATGACGTTGCCGTACTTGGTGGTCTCGAAGCCGTCCGCGTCGACCCAGATCACGACGAACTTGTTGCCGGCGTTGGCGGCCGAGCCGAGGCCCGCGCCACCCGCGACCGGGAAGATCACGTCGGCGCCCTGAGCGGCCAGCGTGTCCGACTTCTGCTTGCCCTTGTCCTGCGAGCCGAAGTCGTCGGTGAACAGGCCGTCCTGCTTGGCCTTGTCCCAGCCGAGCACCTGGACGTTCTTGCCCTTGGCCTTGTTGTAGGCGGCGACACCGTCGGCGAAGCCGTCCATGAAGATCGTCACCGGCGGGATCTTCATGCCGCCGTAGGTGCCGACCTTGCCCGACTTCGAGTAGCCCGCCGCCAGGTAGCCGGCGAGGTACGCCGCCTGCTGGGTCTGGAACTGGATCGGGTACACGTTCGCCAGGCCGAGGTTGTCGGCGTCGACGATCGAGAACTGGACCTTCGCGTTGGCGGTCGCGGCCTTCTTGGTCGCGTCGCCCATCAGACCGCCGACGGCCTGGATGTACTGGCAGCCCTTGGTGACCGAGTTGGCCAGGTTCGGGTCGTAGTCGGCCATGGCGGTCGACGCGGTGTAGCTGGGCTCGATCGCCGAGTTCGCGGCCTTGGCGGCCTGCAGGCCCGCCCAGGACGAGGCGTTGAACGAGTGGTCGTCGATGCCACCGGTGTCGGTCACCATGCATGCGCTGAACTTGGCAGCGGCGCTGGTGCCGGTGCCCGGCGTCTCCTCAGTCGGCTTGGCACAGGCGGCTGCGGCGAACGCGAGGCCCGCAGACGCGACAAGCGCGACAATCTTCATCCCACGCACAGGGCGCAAGACGGTCTCCTCTCCCATAAAGACACCGCACATGGTCTTCCATCTTGTGTACAGATGGCGGCACGGTGAACCTCGCCCAGCAACATATCCTTCATATCGCCGTTCGAACGACAATCGTGCAGGGTTGTTGAACGGTCGTTACCCCCGCGTGACCAGGACGTGTAATGGGTCACGAACGAGCCTCGGAGAATGGTGCGCACAACTGCGCAGCAGGGCCTAAAACCGGGCATTCGTTCAGTCCCATGCCTGGTTGCGACCGGGAGTGACGTTGGCGACTCGGGCTCGCGTACCCTCGGCGCTCGTGGACGTTTTGGAAGCAGTACGCCTGATCCTGCGGTACGCGCACCTGGTCGGCTTCGCCCTGCTGCTGGGCGGCGCGCTGGTGCAGTACTACACGGGACGCATCTACATCAACGCCGTCATGCTGTGGGGCGCGACCATCCAGGTCGTCACCGGCATCGCGCTGGCCGCGCCGCTGGGCCGCGAGGTGCAGCCCGACCCGGTCAAGCTGGCGGTCAAGGGCGTCATCGCCATCATGATCTTCATCATGGTGCTGATCCCGTACCTCAAGAAGCGCGAGACGGTCAACAAGGGCCACTTCCTCGCCATCATCGGCCTGACCCTGGTCAACGCCGCCGTAGCCGTCTTCTGGCGCTGATCCCCGGCGCTCACGGGCCATGATCGCTGTTTCCGGTCGCCGGCTGGGGTCAGACCGCAGCAGGTGACCTGAAACAGCGATCAGCGCCCGCGGCGGGCGCGGAGCGCGGCCTTGAGGTCGCGGACGACGGAGTCGAAGTCCGCCGCGACGCGCTCCGGGTCCGCGGCGACCACCAGCCACTCGCCGCCGAGCGACGGCACCGGCTCGTCGGCGCAGGCCACCGCCACCCGCTGCGCCGGCCAGGCGAGGTCGAGCCGCACCGCCGGCTCCCCGTCCCGGGCCAGCACGTACTTCACCACCGGGGCCGGCACCCCGGCCAGGACCAGGCGCACCCGCACCCGGCTCTCGTGCGCTCCCCGCGCGGCCGGGTCGACCAGTTGCGCCGCCTTCAGCAGCCGCCCCCAGCCGGGCTTGCCGATCCGGGCCTGGGCGTACTCGGTCAGCGCGCCGACGCTCACCGCGCCCCGGGCCACCATCACGTCCAGCAGCGCCACGGCCTCCACCACGTCGAGCCAGCGCGCCAGGTCCCAGCCGGTGCGCTGCGGCGTGGTGACCCGGATGCCGTCGACCCGCCGGGTCACGTCCTTCTCCGGCACGGGCCCCCGGTGCACGAGGATGCCCGCCATCGGCCCGAACCGGCCCGGGGTGAGGATCTCCACCGCCTCGTCCGCCCCGTACGGCGCCCCGTACAGGCTGGCGGCGGAGCGGCCGGCGACGACCCCGTCCTCGGGCAGCAGGAAGTCGCTGACGGCCAGGCAGCGCAGCCGGTGGGTGATGGTCAGGTCGCGGTCGGCGTACACCCCGCGGAACAGCGGCCGCCAGGCGGAGCTGCGCAGCTGGGCGCGGGTGAGCAGGCCAGACTCCAGCGCGTCGGCTCCCCGGAAGATCCGGCGGGCGAGCGCTTCGGGGCGCAGCGGCGGCTTGGGCACGGGCGTCAGCGTAAGACCCCGATTCACGCGATCTTGCGTGAGTCGCGAGGGCGACACGCCCGAAAAGGACATACCGGCAATCGATCATGCGAATTTCTCGCGATTACACGGCGTGTCGACACGTTTACGGCAAGTGGCGGCACACGGGGTCGAACCGCGTGCCGCCACCGCCTGTCAGCGGGGTGGCTCCAGTCGCCAGACGCGCAGGGCCGGACCGTCGCCCGGCAGGGTCAGCCGACCCGTGCCGTCCGGTTCGAGGTCCGTAGCAGCGAAGACGCCGGCAGCCCGCGCGCCGAGGGTCAGTGAGACGTCCTCACCGGCCGCGCGCGAAGCCGCCACCAGCAGTGAATTCTGCTCGAATTCCCGCAGGTAGACCATGGTATCGCTGGTCACATGCAGCCAGCGCAGCCCGCCGTGGCGCAGCGCCGGCTCCGCGGCCCGCAAACCCAGCAGCTCACGGTATGCCGCCAGCGTCGCCTCGTCCCGGTCGCCCGGTCGCGACCACGGCATCGGGGTGCGCGCGTTCTCGCCGTTCCAGCCGGTCAGGCCGAACTCGCTGCCGGCGTACACCATCGGGGTTCCCGGCAGCGTGACCTGCAGACCCAGCGCGACCAGCTGCCTGGCCGCGGAACCGGTGACGGTGCGGATGCGGGCCGAGTCGTGCGAGTCGAGGATGTTCCACGAGTGGACCAGCGACCGCCAGGACACCCGTGCCGCGAACGCGCGCATGGTGGCGTACGCCGCCGTGCCGTCCCGGCTCGGCACGTCGCCCGGGGTGCCGAAGAAGTTGGCGAAGCCCGGCGCGTCACCACGCAGCCAGGCCCAGACCGGGCGGGTGAAGCCGAGGTAGTTCATGGCCCCGTGCCAGCCGTCGCGGTCCAGGTCGCCGGTGGCGTCGTGCATGTGCTCGCCGACCAGCATCGCCTCCGCCGGCAGGGCGCGGCGGATCAGCGCGGCCACCTCGTGCGCGTCGTCCTGCGCGGCGCGGCGGCCGGTCATGTTGGCGACGTCCACCCGCCACCCGTCGAAGTACGCCAGCCAGCGCCGCAGCACCGCGGTCATCCGCTGCCGCACCAGCGGGCTGGCCCAGTTCAGCTTGGGCAGGCTCTTCACCCCGCACCAGGCCTCGTAATCGCCGGTGCCGGCGTCGAAATAGAACATCTCCCGCTCGACCGCATCCACATCGGACTCAGCGACGGTGAACCACTCGTGAGCCGCGCCGCAGTGGTTGGAGGTGATGTCACCGATCAGCCGCATGCCGCGCGCGTGCACGGCCTCGGCCAGCCGGGCCAGCGCCGCGTCCCCACCCAGCAGCGGATCCACCTCGTCGAAGGTGGACGCGTCGTAGCGGTGGTTCGAGCGAGCCGGGAAGATCGGCGTCAGGTAGACGGTGTTCGCGCCGAGCGCCTGGATGTGGTCCAGGTGTTCGGTGATGCCGTCGAGGTCGCCGCCGAAGAACTGCTCGGCGGTGCCCGGACCCTGCCCGATCACCTCGTCGCGATCCCAGTCGCGGGGCAGCGCCCAGTCCGGCAGATCGGTCTCCGCCAGCGGTTTCGCGTCCGCCGAGCGGGCGAAGCGGTCCGGGAAGATCTGGTACAGCACGGCGTCCGCGGACCAGGCCGGCGGCGTGTCGTACGCGACCGCCCGGAAGTCGGTGTCGTCGGGCAGTTCGTGTTCGAAGACGCCGCCCGCGGTCAGCCAGTAGGTGTCACCGGCCTTGTCCCGCAGGTGGAAGCGGTATTTGGTCACCGGGTTGCGCACCGCAAGCGCCGCCCGCCACCAGACGTCGCCGGCCCCGTAGCCGCCGACCGCCTTGCCGGTCCGCTCCCGGTCGAGCTCGGCGGCCGCGAAGTGCGGCTCCCCGTCCGGTGTGCTCCGCACATGCAGCGCGACGACCTCGGCGGCCGCCGGGACCCGCACCCACACGGTGACCACGTCACCGAGCCCCGGGGCAGCATCCGAAATGTACAGATCTGAGCCGTCATGATGCGGCTGTTCGATGAGACGCACTGTCGCGCCATCCTTCCTTGTTCAGGGGATGTCGACGTTTCAGCCCGCAGCCCCGTCACCGGGACCCGAGGTCGCGACACTGCTGTTGCTGCCATTGCCTTACCGGCCCCCACCCACCGCGTTGATCATGAAGTTGTGGCCACGACACGCCGTCGAGCCGTGCCATAAGTTCATGATCAACGCGGAGGGGGTGGGTGGTCAGCCCTTCACTGCGCCGGCGGTCAGGCCGCTGACGATGTACTTCTGGAGCCAGAGGAAGAGGCTCACGGTGGGGACCGCCGTCAGGAGGGTGGCGGCGGCGAACATGCCGAAGTTGGCGTCGCGTTTGTCGGTGAGCATGCCGTACATGCCCACGGCCAGGGTCTTTGCCTCGGTGTCGCGGAGGAAGACGTTGGCGATGAGGAACTCGTTGATGGTGCCGATGAAGGAGAGCATCGCCGTCACCGCGAGCACCGGTCCGACCAGCGGCAGGATGATGCGGAAGAAGGTCTGCACGTGCGACGCGCCGTCCATGGTGGCCGACTCGTCGATCTCCTTGGGCACCGTGTCCAGGTAGCCCTTCATCAGGTACGTGTTCACACCCAGCGCGCCGCCCAGGTAGAGCACGAGCAGGCCCCACGGCTCGTTGAAGCCGAACGTCGGGTACAGCTCGGTGACCTCGGTGAACACGATGAAGATGGCCACGATCGCCAGGAACTGCGGGAACATCTGGATGAGCAGGATGGACAGCAGGCCCACCCGGCGGCCCCGGAACCGCATCCGGCTGAACGCGTACGCCGCCGCCACGCTGATCAGCAGGCTGGCGAAGGCCGAGATCAGCGCGATGACCACCGAGTTCAGGAACCACCTGGTGTACGGGTGGTCACCGGTGAGCAGGTCGACGAAGTTCTTCAGGCTGGCGCCCTGCGGGATGAGCCCGGTGGAGCCGAGCGTGCCCAGCGGGTTGATCGCGGCGGAGACCACGAACAGCACCGGGAACAGCGCGAAGGCGCACACCAGCAGCACCACCGCGTAGCGCCAGCCGACCTCCTTGAGCCACTTGATCACGAGTACACCTCCTCCTGCGCCCGGCTGCGCCAGAACGCCACCGTGGAGACCGTGGCCACGATCGCGAAGATGAACACCGAGATCGCCGCGGCGAAGCCGAAGTCGGCCACGCCGGAGTCGAAGCCCGCGACCCGGTACGTGTAGCTGATCAGCAGGTCGGTCGCGCCGACGGTGGCGTTGTCGACCGCGTACGGCCCGCCGTTGGTGACCAGCTTGATGTTGTTGAAGTTGTTGAAGTTGAAGCCGAACGACGAGATCAGCAGCGGGGTCAGCGCCACCAGCACCAGCGGCAGGGTGACCCGCCGGAAACCGGCCCACGCGGACGCGCCGTCGATGCGGGCCGCGTCGGTCAGCTCCCGTGGCACGGCCTGCAGCGCACCCGTGATCACCAGGAACATGTACGGGAAGCCCATCCACAGGTTGATCACGATCAGGCCGAGCCGGGCCGTGGTCGGCGTGCCCAGCCAGTCGTGCACCCCGAACAGCTTGCTGATCAGGCCGAAGTCGGTGTTGAACATGTCCCGCCAGATCAGCAGCATGGCGAAGCCCGGCATGGCGTACGGCAGGATCAGCATGGCCCGGTAGATCCTGGTGCCCCGCACCCGGGGCGAGTGCAGCGCCAGCGCCACGATCATGCCTAGCGCGAACGTCGTCGCGACCGCGCTGATCGCGAAGACGAAGTTCCAGATCAGCACGTTCAGGAAGTGCCCGGAGATGGTCGGGTCGGTCAGCGCCTTCTTGAAGTTGGCGAACCCGACGTCGACCTTCCAGCCCTGGTCGAGGTGCTCGCCCTCGGCGTTGACGAAGTAGCCCTCGACCTCGTCGGCGACCCACCTGCCGCCGCTCGGGCTGGTCACGCAGTCACAGGCCGCGTCGTAGGACTTGTCGGCCTTGCCCTCGAAGGCGCGGCTCAGGCCGGTGGCCTTGACCGCGCCGCCTGCGGTCGGCACCGAGAACGCCGCGATCTCCGCGTCGCGTTCGGCCGCCTGGGCGGTCGGGATCACGGTGTACCCGGCGGCGGCCAGCACCTTGCCGGTCAGCGACACCTCGGCCCCGTCGACCGGGGTCAGGCCCTCCGCGGTGCCCGCCTGGACCGCCTTGGTGGCCGGGTCGACCAGCAGGAACACCAGCTCGCCGTCGCGCTCGGCGATGGTCAGGTAGTACTCCGGGGAGCCCGGCACCTGGGTCACCGAGCTGGTCTCGATGGCCCGGATCGCCTCCTCCTTGGTGCCGCGGTGCCCGTCGCCGAAGTTGGTGAACGCGGTGACGAAGGTCAGCACGATCGGCACGATGGCGAACGCGATCAGGAAGATGGTGCCCGGCACCAGGTACTTCGCCGGGATGTGGCGCGGGGTCAGGTAGAGGTAGGCGACGAGCGCCGTGACCACGCCGACGATGACCAGGGCCGTCCAGGCCTCGGTCCGGATCAGCGGCGGGAGCGCGTAGATCAGCAGTGCGGCGACGATGCCCAGCACCGCGATACGCGACACGATGAAGCCGGTGGACAGCTCGCGGGTGCGGCGGACCTGCTCCGCTTCACCCCGCCGCCCACCCCGGGAGCGCTGGTCGGGGGCCTGCCCGGACGACCCCGGGTGCGGGGAGCTCGCGCTCCCCGCACCCGTCACCTCAGTGGTCATGAGGTAGGACTACTTGTTGATCTCGGCGGTGATGGCCTTGGCCGCTGCCTCGGCCGCGGTCTTGGCATCGCCGCCCTTGACGACCGCCACCTCGGCGTTGGCCATCGGGCCCCAGATCGCGCCCATGGCCGGGATGGCCGGCATCGGGATGCCGTTGGCGCCGGCGGTCACGAACTTCTCCGCGTTCGGGTCGAGGGTCTTGACCTCGTCGGCGGCCGCGGTCAGCGCCGCGGGACGCGGGTCGGCCTTGTAGAGCGCGAGCGCCACGTCCTTGTTGGTGACGTAGTTGGCCACGAACTCCTGCGCCAGCACCTTGCTCTTGCCCTTGGCCGCCACGTAGAACGCCTGCACACCGAGGAACGGCTTGGCCTGCCCGCCCGCCGCGAAGCCGGGGACAGCGCTGATGTCGTAGCCGAAGCCGGCCTTCTTGACGTCGTTCATCGACCACGGGCCGGAGATCAGGAACGCGCACTTCTTCTGCACGAAGCTCGGGATGCCGTTCTCGTTGCCGATCGAGGTCTTGATCGCGCCCTCGCCCTTCTCGCCGAGCGCCTTCATCTTCTCCAGCGCGGCGATCGACTCGGGGGTGTTCACGGTGACCTTGGACGGGTCCGGGTCACCGGCGGCGGTGGTCCCGAACAGCGAGCCGCCGGCCGCCGAGAACAGCGGGTACGTGTGGTACACGTCGCCGGCCGCGCCGAACGGCACGCACAGGATCTCCTGGACCTTCTTGGCCGCCTTGAGGTCCTTGCCGGTCTTGATCAGGTCCTCGAGGGTGGCCGGAGCGGTGGGCACCAGGTCCGTGTTGCGGATCAGGGCCACGTTCTCCATCGCGTACGGCGCGCCGTAGATCTGCCCGTTGAAGGTCACGGCCTTGATCGCGTTCGGGTGGAACGCGGCCTTCTGCTCGGCGGTCAGCTGCACCGGGTCGATGGCGCCGTTCTGCACCATGTTGCCGATCCAGTCGTGCGCGCCGACCATGATGTCCGGGCCGCTGCCCTGCTGCGAGGCGGTGATGAAGGTCTGCTGCTGGTTCTCGCTGATCTCCTTGACCTCGACCGTGACGCCGTTCTCCTTGCCGAACGCCTCGGCGAACGGCTTGAGCACGGGGGCCCGGGTCGGGTCGGTCCACAACACGAGCTTGCCGTTGCCCTTGTCCTTGCTGGGGGTGGCAGCCGGCTCGTTGGTTCCGCCGCAAGCCGCGACACCGAGCATCAGCAGCCCGGCGGCGGCGATCACACCCGCGGTACGGATGCGCATGAGCACTCCTTCGAGAAGGGTCACCGGGGTGACCCGGGGGTGACCGCGCGGGCGAATCCACGCGCCCGTGCGGCCGAGAGGGGATCGACGCGGCACCGTTCTGGAAGGTCTTCCAAAATCGGTGACGCACCACAGCACCCGGTTGCCCGGGTTGTGATGGGTGTTACAGAGTTTGTTGCCGGGAGGTTAGCAAGCCTTTGCAAACAATGGAAGACCTTGCAACGTGCCCATATCAACATCCGGCTGTCTTCGGCTAGAGTGCCGCCATGCGCGCACGACTCTCTGACATCGCCCAGCAGGCGGAGGTGAGCGAAGCCACCGTCTCCCGGGTGCTGAACGACCGGCCCGGCGTCTCCGCCGACACCCGGCAGGCCGTGCTGACCGCTCTCGACGTGCTGGGCTACGAGCGCCCCGCCCGGCTGCGCAAACGCAGCGCGGGCCTGGTCGGCCTGGTGGTCCCGGAGCTGGACAACCCGATCTTCCCGGCATTCGCCCAGATCATCGAGACGACCCTGGCCCAGCAGGGCTTCACCCCGGTGCTGTGCACCCAGACGCCCGGCGGCGTCACCGAGGACGAGTACGTCGAGATGCTGCTCGACCGGCAGGTCTCCGGCATCGTCTTCGTCTCCGGCCTGCACGCCGACTCGACCAGCGACCCCGAGCGCTACCGCAAGCTGCTCGCCCGCCCGCTGCCGATCGTGCTGGTCAACGGGTACGCCGAGAACATCGAGGCGCCGTTCATCTCGTGCGACGACCGGGCCGCCGGCGAGCTGGCCGTGGCCCACCTGGTGGCGCTCGGCCACAAGAAGATCGGCCTGATCTCCGGCCCCGACCGCTACCTGCCGGTACAGCGCAAGATCGAGGGCTACCGGGCCGCCATGCGCCGCCTGCTCAACCTCAGCGACGCCCAGATCGACGAGATGATCTCGCTGTCCCTGTTCGGCGTGGAGGGCGGCGACGCCGCGGCGTCCCGGCTGCTGGACAAGGGCGTGACCGGTTTCGTCTGCGGCTCGGACCTGATGGCACTGGGCGCGATCCGCGCGGTGCGCCAGCGCGGCCTGCAGGTGCCCACGGACGTCTCGGTGGTCGGCTACGACGACTCGCCGCTGATCGCCTTCACCGACCCGCCCATGACCACGCTGCGCCAGCCGGTGCGGGCGATGGCCGTGGCGGCCGTACGGGCCCTCGTGGACGAGATCAAGGGGCACCCGGCGCCGCATTCGGAGTACATTTTCCGACCGGAGTTGGTCGTTCGGGGGTCCACCGCCGCCCACAGCGGGTGACCCTGCGTCAGTATGATGATTGAAACTTTCTGAAAAGCTCTGCTTGACTCTTGCGCAAGTTGCACGACATCCTTCATGAGTCCTCGCGGCGCTCTCGGGCCGCGAGACGCTCGCTCCTGGAGGAAACCATGCGCCGCAGCAGCCGCGCCGCCGCCGTCACCGGCGCAGCGGTCGTGCTGCCCGCGCGCGGCTGCGGCACGGCCGGCGAGAAATCGCTCTCTCAGCCGGCCCACCCCGCCTCCCTGGTCCCCGAACAGGGCGTTCGGTACATCCGGACCGTCCCGGCCCACGACGGCCGCGGCCCTGCTCCCCTCACGACCGACAGACCGCGCAGCCGCTCATGCGCCGCCCTTGGAAAGGACTGCCAGTGACCACGCAGGCAACCGACGACTGGTGGCGCGACGCCGTCGTCTACCAGATCTACCCGCGCAGCTTCGCCGACGCCGACGGTGACGGCACCGGCGATCTGCAGGGCGTCCGCGGCAAGCTGCCGTACCTGCGCGAACTCGGCGTCGACGCGGTCTGGCTGAGCCCGTTCTTCACCTCGCCGCTGGCCGACGGCGGTTACGACGTCGCCGACTACCGCGACGTGGACCCCCGTTTCGGCACGCTGGCCGACTTCGACGCGATGATGAAGGACGCGCACGCGCTCAACATCCGGATCATCGTCGACCTGGTCCCGAACCACTCCTCGGACCAGCACGCCTGGTTCCAGCAGGCGCTGGCGGCCGCGCCCGGCTCGGCCGAGCGCGAGCGGTACATGTTCCGCGAGGGCCAGGGCGAGAACGGCGAGCTGCCGCCCAACGACTGGGAGTCCATCTTCGGCGGCCGGGCCTGGACCCGCGTGCCCGACGGGCAGTGGTACCTGCACCTGTTCGCGCCCGAGCAGCCCGACCTGAACTGGGAGAACCCCGAGGTGCGCGCGGAGTTCCGCGACGTGCTGCGGTTCTGGCTCGACCGGGGCGTCGACGGGTTCCGCATCGACGTCGCCCACGGCATGATCAAGGAGGCCGGCCTGCCCTCGGTGGGCCGCACCACCGACGAGGGCGGCCGCCAGGTCGAGATGCTGGGCAGCGAGCGCCTGCCGTACTTCGACCAGGACGGCGTGCACGACATCTACCGCGAGTGGCGGCCCATCCTGGACGAGTACCCGGGCGGCCGGATGGCCGTGGCCGAGGCGTGGGTGGAGTCCCCGGAGCGGCTGGCCCGCTACATCGGCCGCGACGAGCTGCACCAGGCGTTCAACTTCGACTTCATGATGGCCGACTTCGACCCCGCGTCGTTCCGGGCCATCATCGACAAGTCGCTGGCCGAGGCCGACCTGGTCGGCGCCCCCACCACCTGGGTGCTGTCCAACCACGACAAGTTCCGCCACGTCACCCGGTACGGCGACGGCGAGCTCGGCCTGCGCCGGGCCCGCGCCGCCACCCAGCTGATGCTGGCACTGCCCGGTTCGGCGTACCTCTACAACGGCGAGGAGCTGGGCCTCAACGAGGTCCTCGACCTGCCCGACGAGCTGCGCGAGGACCCGTCGTTCCAGCGCACCGGGGAGAGCCGCGACGGCTGCCGGGTGCCGCTGCCCTGGGGCGGCACGGCGGCCGAGGGCTTCCGGTTCAACCCGGACGGCCTGGGTACGCCCTGGCTGCCGCAGCCGGCGAAGTGGGAGGCGCTGACCGCGCAGGCGCAGGAGTCCGACCCGGACTCGACGCTGAACTTCTACCGCGCGGCGCTGCGCCTGCGCAAGGAGCTGCCCGCCCTCGGCGGCGGCACGCTGACCTGGCTCGACGCGCCCGAGGGCGTGCTGGCCTTCCGCCGCGAGCCCGGCGTCGTCGTGGTCGTCAACATCGCCGACCGCGCCGTCGACCTGTCGGAGCTTCACCTGACCGGCGACGTCCTCCTGTCCAGCGGCCCCCTCCACACCGACGGCCGCATCCCCGCCGACACCACCATCTGGCTCACCGCCTGACCCACCCCCGCGCGGGACGGCCCACGCCGGCCCACCCCACGTCGCAAGTCTTAAAGAGTCGCGCCTTCCGGACCTTCCGGAAGGCGCTTCTTTTTAAGAGTTGCGGCAGGCAGGGCGGGCCGAGGGGGATCGGGCGGCGGGGTGGTGCGGGGGTCGGGGAGGATGAGGGGGTGGTGGCTGTGGTGGGTTGGGTGCAGCGGATGACCGAGGTCGTCGGCGCCCGTTATGACGCGCAGGTGGACCGGGCTCGCAAGCGGTCCGCCGCGTTCGACCACCTGTGGCGCATGAAGGAGCGCTACGCCGACGTGCTCGCCGGGCGGCTGGCCGCGGCCATCGCCTACTACGCCTTCTTCGCCGCGTTCGCGCTGACCATGGTGGCGTACGCGGTGCTGGTCAAGGTCTTCTCCGGCAACGCCGAGCTGGTGGCCGAGGTGGACCACTTCCTCACCGAGTACTTCCCGGCCGTGAACACCGAGCAGCTGCGCACCTCGGCCGGCTCGATCGGCACCGTCGGCCTGATCAGCCTGGTGCTGGCCGGGATCGGCTGGGTGGACGCCTGGCGCTCCTCGCAGCGCGCCATCTGGGGGCTGGACCAGCACCCGGGCAACTTCCTCGTGCTGCGGCTGACCGACTTCGGCATGCTGCTGGCGCTGGGCATGCTGATGGGCGTGTCGCTGACCGCGATCGACGGCCTGGCCACCATGTTCGACCTGCTGCCCGGCACCAGCGGCGCGTTCTGGGTACGGGTGAGCGGCTACGCCGTCACGATCGCGGTCAACGCGATGATCGGGTTCGCCCTGGTGACGGTGCTGCCCCGGGTGCACATGACGCCCCGGCGGCTGCTGCCCGCGATCGGCATCATCGCGGTGGGCCTCACCCTGCTCAACGAGTTCGGGCGCTACTTCGTCCAGCGCACCGAGAACAACCCGGCGTACGTCGCGGTCGCCGCGTCCGTGGGTCTGCTGCTGTACCTGTACCTGTTCAACCAGATCGTGCTGTGGGCGGTCTCCTACGCGGCCACCTCCGCCAACGGCAAGGTGTTCGACCTGGCCTGGGGTCGCCCGCGCAAGCACCACCTGGAGTGGGTGCCGCCCGGCGACATCGCCCGGGCCGAGGCCGAAGCGGTGCGGGCCGAGACCGAGGACGACGCCGCGGACCGGGCGGCCCGGCTGGAGGGCCCGGAAGACTCCGACGCGCCGGATACGCCGAAGACCCCCGAAAAGCATCGCGAAGCTCGATGATGGTCGCGTGGGTGCACTCGTGACTTTGGAGCTGCCGGCCGGAGCGCCGCAGCTCGACCTTCCCTGGATCATCACTTTCGGGCCGCTCGACGACGACGAGGAGTGGGAGCCCGTGGTGTGCGGCCCGTACGAACGGCCGCACGCGCTCGCCCTCGCGCAGCACGTGGTCGCCGACGAGGACCTGATGGCGGTCGTCGAACCGCTGCTGCCGGCCACCTCGCTGGAGCAGATCCGCGCGGAGATCGCCAACGCGCAGGACCTGGCCGCGCAGGAGGCCGACGAGATCGACGACGTGCTCGACGACGACACGGACGACGAGGAACACGACCACGATCACGACGACCACGTGGTCGAGGCCCCCAGCGCCGACGAGCTCAAGGCGGGCTTCGCCCGCATCTCCGCCCGCCTCACCGCCTCCTGACCCGACTCACCGACCGGCGCGTCCAGGCGCACCGCCCGGACGCGCCGGTCGCTGCTCTGCGGTTTCGGCGCAAGGGCGGCGGGGGTTGGTCAGCCGCGGAGGGGGTAGGAGCGGACGGGTTGCCAGCTGCCGGTGCCGTTGTGCTCGTACCGGGTGAAGTGGTCGACGTCGAAGCGGGCCGAGTAGTCGGCCAGGCGGTCGAAGACGTCGTCGAGCGCCGGTTCCGGCACGTCGTGGCCGATGGTGACGTGCGGGTGGTACGGGTGGGCCAGGTCGCGGGCCAGCGGGCCGGTGCGGATCGCGCCGGCCAGCTGCTCGCACTCCCCGATGCCGGTCGCCAGCGCCACGAACACGACCTGGCTGACCGGCCGGAAGGTGCCGGTGCCGCGCAGCTGGATGGAGAACGGCGCGTTCCGCTCCGCCACGCCGGCCAGCAGCTCGTCGATGCTGCGGTCCAGCTCGGCGGAGACCGGCAGCATGGTCGGGCCGAGCAGGGTGACGTGCGAGGGGATCAGCGCCGCGAGCGGGTCGCCGGTGGACGCGCGGGCCGCGTCGAGTTCGGCACCCCACGGTTGCGGGATGCCGATCGCGATACCGATGGTTCGCTCCACCGACGCCTCCAAAACCGCCCGCCGCCTCAACGTCCCGCGGGAGCGAGGAACCCGATCTTGTCGTAAACGGTAGCCAGCGTCCGGACCGAGACGGTACGGGCCTTCTCGGCACCGATGACCAGCAGTTTGTCCAGTTGCGCGGGATCGTCCAGGTACTCCTGCGTGCGCTGCTGGAACGGCGTCACGAACTCCACCACCACTTCGGCGAGGTCCTTCTTGAGGTCACCGTACCCCTTGCCGGCGTACGCCTCGACCAGCTCGGGGATCGGGCGGCCGGCCAGCGCCGAGTAGATGGTCAGCAGGTTGCTCACGCCCGCCTTGGCCTCGGGGTCGAAGACGATGTCGCGGCCGGTGTCGGTGACCGCCGACTTGATCTTCTTGGCGATCTTCGCCGGCGGCTCCAGCAGCTCGATCAGGCCGTTGGTGGTCGACGCCGACTTCGACATCTTCGCGCTCGGATCCTGCAGGTCGAGGATCTTGGCGGTCTCCTTCACGATGTGCGGTTGCGGCAGCGTGAAGGTCTTGCCGAACAGGGTGTTGAAGCGCTGCGCCAGGTCCCGGGTCAGCTCCAGGTGCTGGCGCTGGTCCTCGCCCACCGGCACCGAGTCGGCCTGGTAGAGCAGGATGTCGGCGGCCTGCAGGATCGGGTACGTGAACAGGCCGACGCTGGACCGCTCCGCACCCTGCTTGCTCGACTTGTCCTTGAACTGGGTCATCCGGCTGGCCTCACCGAAGCCGGTGATGCAGCTCATCACCCAGCCGAGCTGGGCGTGCTCGGGCACGTGCGACTGCACGAAGACCGTGCAGCGGGCCGGGTCGAGCCCGACGGCCAGCAGCTGCGCCACGCTGACCCGGGTGCGCTCACGCAGCACCTTCGGGTCGTGCCCGGCGGTGATCGCGTGCAGGTCGACCACGCAGTAGAACGCGTCGTGCGTGTCCTGCATGCCCACCCAGTTGCGCACCGCGCCCAGGTAGTTGCCCAGGTGGTACGAGCCGCCGGTGGGCTGGATCCCGGAGAGCACCCGGGGCTTGCTGTGCTGCGTCGCGTCGAAGGACATGCGGGCCATTCTCCCACCCGGATGATCGGTCCACGAACCTGGGAACCGGCCGCCGGTGGCGCGACTCACTAGAGTCGCCGAGGACAGGGGACCAGGGAGATCATGACCGCGCAGGACGAGCTGGGTGAGCTGTACCACGCCGGGTACCGCCGGCTGGTGGCGCAGGTCTACGCGTTCACCACGGACCTGACCGAGGCGCAGGACGCCGTGCAGGAGGCGTTCGCCCGCGCGCTGGCCCGCCGGCACGGCCTGAGCGATGTGGACGCGCCGGAGGCGTGGCTGCGTACCGTCGCCATCAACGTCGTGCGCCGCCGCTGGCGGCGCCGCCAGCTGCTGGACACCATCCTGCTGCGGGAGCGGCCGCTGGCCCGGGTGACCGCCGCCGCGCCGGAGCCCGACAACACCGACCTGCGCGAGGCGCTGGCTGTCATCCCGAGCCGGTACCGCGAGGTCATCGTCCTGCACTACCTCGCCGATCTGCCCCTGGACGAGGTCGCCGAACTGCTGGAGGTCCCCGTGGGCACGGTCAAGTCACGGCTCTCCCGGGGCCGGGACGCGCTGCGGGGGCTGCTCGACGACGTCGAGGCCCCGCCGCTGGAGCAGGTGCGGGTCCGGGCGGGCCGGATCAGGGCCCGCCGCCGGACGGCACAGGCCGCCGGCGCCGCCGCGGTGCTGCTGATCGCCGCCGTGGGGGTGTTCCAGCCGTGGCGGCCGCCGCTGCCGTCGGAGCAGACCGCGACCTCGCCGAGCGCCGCTGCGAGCGCGCCGCCCGCGCCCGTGTACTCCGGGGCCGGTCTGGCCATCGACGGCATCTTCAACCCCGCCACCGCCCCCGACCTGCCCGGTTTCATCACCGAGTTCGAGCTGGCCGGCGGGTCCGGCTGGTTGCGTACCGCCTGCTCCAGCCGGGAGCTGCCGACCTGCCGGCCGGCTTTCGCCCGCACCGCCGACGGCGGCCAGACCTGGCAGGTCGTGACGGACGCCGGCGCGAAACCGCCCTCGGCCCCCGGCGACCCCGGGTTCACCGTGACCTGGGCCGCCCGTGGCCGCACCCCGTCCGGCCTGGCCTGGGCGGGCGGCCTGGACGGCGGGACGCCCTACCTCGCCTCGTCGGCCGGCGGCGGGCAGTGGCAGCGCCACGCCCTGCCGGGCGCGGCCGGCGCGGACCGGGTCACGGCCACCGTACGCGGCGAGGACGTGCTCGCCTTCGCCCTGAAGAACAACAAGATCATTGCCGTGTACGCGGGCCGCGTGCCCGTCCGCGTCTCCGCCGGCGCCGGCTTCACCCCCGCCGGCGAACCCGTCTACCTGCCCGACGGCCGCATCCTCGTCGCCGGCCCGGAAAGCAGGTTCTACCTCAGCGGCGACCAGGGCGCGAGCTTCACCCCGGTAGGCGGCACCCTGCCGAACGTCGGCGAGCTGCGCGCCACGACCGACGGCTACGTCGCGCTGGACCTCTTCCGCGCAGGCTGGGTGGCCACCTCCACCGACGGCCTGACCTGGCACAAACTCCCCATCCGCTGACCCGCTCGAAGGAAGGGCACCTTCACATCGCTATCGGTAGCGGAAGGTGCCCTTCTTAACGTGGCTGCGCTGTCAGGCCAGGTCAGGCAGGGGGTTGGGGTCCAGGGGGAGCGGGTCGGCCGGGGCCGGATCCAGCGGGGTCAGCCGGACCCGGGCGACCCGGCGGCCGTCCAGGGCCAGCACCGTGAGCCGGTACGCCTCCAGCGTGGCGCTGTCCCCGACGGCCGGCAGCCGGCCCAGCGCGCTCATCAGGAACCCGCCCACCGTCTCGTACGGCCCGGCGGGCAGCGTGATCCCGGTGCGCTCGGCGAAGTCGGCGAGGTTGAGCATGCCGTCGACCTCGTCCGGCGCGGGACCGCCCGCGGCGTGGGCGGCGGGGGTGTCGTCGTACTCGTCGTGGATCTCGCCGACCAGCTCCTCGATCAGGTCCTCGAGGGTCACGATGCCGGCGGTGCCGCCGTACTCGTCGACGACGACGGCGATGGTGTGCCGCTCACGGCGCATCTCCGACAGCGCGGCGAGCACCGGTTTGCTGGCCGGGAAGCGCTTGATCTCGCGGGACAGCTCGCGGACCGAGCGCTCCGGCCGCTCGTCCCACAGCAGGTCGCGCAGGTGCACGAAGCCCACGACGTCGTCGTGGCTGCCGTCGGCGATCGGCATGCGGGTGTGCCCGGCCTCGCGGGCCTCGGCGATCGCCTCCGCCACGGTCATGCCCACCGCCAGGAACCACACCTCGGTGCGCGGCACCATCACCTCGCGCAGCGTGGCCGCCGAGCGCGACAGCGCCTTGCTGATGATGTGCCGTTCGTCCGGGTCCAGCGCCGTGTTCACGGCGATCAGCTCCCGCAGCTCGGCCTCGGTGATCTGCTCGCGCCCGGCGGTCGCCTCGACCCCGAGCACGCGGCTCGTCCAGCGGGTCAGCGCGTCGGCGGCCCGTACGATGGCCGGTGCCACGGCACGGGCCATCCGCCCGGGCGGACGTAACCGGGGCTCCCGTCGGCGCGGCTCGCGGCCATGGGTCTCCCGCTGGCGGGGGGTGTTCTGCCGGGGCACGGACATGGGCGCATATTAGCGTTCCCGGATAACCGTTCCGGCATGACGAGCGGCACAGGCAGGCCGGGGACAGCGATTTCCGGGTTTTCGCGGGTGTCCGACAGCCCATCGGAACGTTCGAGCCTGTTGCTTTATGTTTGAATGTGATGAAATAGCGAGACGACACGACCGCCACGGCGCGGGCTACGCTGGCCCGCACCAGCAGTTCGAGGAGCTTCTTACATGAAGGTACTGGTCACCGGAGGCGCCGGATACGTCGGCAGCGCCGTGGCGCGGCTGCTCGTCGACGCCGGCCACGAGGTCGTCGTGCTCGACGACCTGTCCCGCAACGACGCCTCCCAGGTGCCCGCGGGCGCCCGCCTCGTGCAGGCGCGCATCCACGACGCCGCCACCGTGCTCACCCCCGACGCCGGGTTCGACGCGGTGCTGCACTTCGCCGGCCTGATCGCGGCCGGGGAGTCGATGGTCCGGCCCGAGCTGCACTGGGACAACAACACCACCGGCTCGCTGGCGCTGCTCGACGCGATGCGCGCGGCCGGGGTGCGGCGCCTGGTGTTCTCCTCCACCGCCGCCACCTACGGCGACCCGTCCGAGCTGCCGCTGACCGAGAACGCGATCACCAAGCCGGTGAACACGTACGGCGCGACCAAGCTCGCCGTCGACATGGCCATCGCCTCCGAGGCGCACGCCCACGAGCTGGCCGCGGTCAGCCTGCGCTACTTCAACGTGGCCGGCGCGCTGGTGCTGCCGGACGGCTCGATGATCGGCGAGCGGCACGACCCGGAGACCCACCTGATCCCGATCGCGCTCCAGGTCGCCGCCGGGCAGCGGGAGAAGCTCGCCATCTTCGGCGACGACTACCCGACCCCGGACGGCACCTGCATCCGCGACTACATCCACGTCGGCGACCTGGCCCAGGCCCACCTGCTGGCGCTGGAGGCGGCCCGCCCCGGCGAGCACCGCGTCTACAACCTCGGCAACGGCACCGGCTTCTCCTGCAAGGAGGTCGTCGACGCGGTACGCGAGGTCACCGGGCACCCGCTGCCGGTCGAGATGGCTCCGCGCCGCCCCGGGGACCCGGCCGAGCTGGTCGCCTCGTCGGCGAGGGCGCGGGCCGAACTCGGCTGGACGCCGGCGAAGCCCGACCTGCGCGACATCGTGGCCGACGCCTGGACCTTCTTCCAGAGCGGGCTGTGATGACCGTCGACCAGGGCGTATGGGCCGCGCCGGGCCGGATCAACCTGATCGGCGAGCACACCGACTACAACGACGGCTTCGTGCTGCCGTTCGCGCTCCCGCAGCGCACCGTCGTCACCGCGTCCCGGCTCGACCGGCCGGAGTGGACCGTCACCTCGACGCTGACCGGGCAGACGGTCACCTTCGACCTGTCCGAGCCGGTCACCGGCTGGGCCGCGTACGTCGCCGCCGTCGTCTGGGTGCTGCGCGAGGCCGGCCACGAGGTGCCCGGCGCTCGGCTGTCCATCGACTCCGACGTGCCCGGCGGGGCCGGCCTGTCCTCGTCCGCCGCCCTGGAGTGCGCGGTCCTGTCCGCGCTCGCCGACCTCGGCGGGCTCGACATCCCGGTGGGGCAGCGGCCGTCCCTGGCCCAGCGCGCCGAGAACGCGTACGTCGGCGTGCCCTGCGGGATCATGGACCAGTCCGCCTCGACGCTGTGCCAGGAGGGACACGCGCTGTTCCTCGACTGCCGCAGCCTGGCCACCGAGCAGATCCCGCTCGACCTGGCCGGCCAGGGCCTCGCCATCCTCGTCATCGACAGCCGCGCCCCGCACCAGCTCGTCGACGGCGAGTACGCCGCCCGCCGCGCCGCCTGCGAACGCGCCGCCGAGCTGCTGGGCGTGCCCGCGCTGCGCGACGCCACCCTCGACGACCTGTCCCGGTTGGACGACGAGCTGCTGATCCGCCGCTCCCGTCACGTCATCACGGAGAACGCCCGCGTGCTCGACACCATCGCGCTGCTGCGCGAGGGCCGGCTGCGCGAGATCGGCCCGCTGATGACCGCCTCGCACGCCTCGATGCGCGACGACTTCGAGATCACCGTGCCCGAAGTGGACGAAGCCGTCGACACGGCGCTGGCCGCCGGTGCGTACGGCGCCCGGATGACCGGCGGCGGCTTCGGCGGCTGCGTGCTCGCCCTGGTCGAGGCCGAGAAGGCCGCCACCGTGGCCGAAGCCGTCACCACCGCCTTCGCCGCCCGCGACTTCACCCCACCCGCCGCCTTCCTAGCCCTCCCCTCCCCCGGCGCCCACCGCCTGTCCTGAGCCCAAAGGAAGGGCACCTTCACGACGCTCCGCGTTGTAGAAGGTGCCCTTCTTAACGCGCCAGGGCGCTTCACCAGGGATGACGGTGACAGCGGGCGGAGGTGGGGCCGCGCGCCGACCGGCCGGACCGGCGCAGACCGTTCCCTTCCCGACACCACAGTGGACGGTCTTGCGGGCATGCGGCAGGATGCCGCGCATGGCTTCCGCGGAACGCAACTCGTACCTCGACCAGGTCGTGGCCCAGTCGGCACAACTGGAGCAGGACCTGCGGGTGAAGAAGGCCCCCATGGCTCCGGCGCCGGCCGCGGGCGGTGGCGGCGACACCAGCAACCGGGCCCGGCGCAGCGCCGCCGAGGCGGCCACCACCCCGCCGACCGCCGTCGACGTACGCGTCACCGGTTTCGGCCCGTGGAAGACCGTGCTCGTCCCGCCGAACGCGTTCGTCGTGCACACCCGGCGCGGCCGCGACAAGCCCCTGCACCTGGGACTCGGCACGTCGTTCCGGTACCGCTCGGCCACCGACTCCTACCTCGTGGTGCCCGGCACCATGCAGACCATCCTGCTCAACGCCTTCTGCATCTGCCGCGAGCTGCAGGGCGTGCTCGTCCAGGCGTACGTCCAGTGGATCGTCCAGGACATCGCCACCGCCTACCGCAAGCTCGACTTCGGCGACGCCTCCGACCCGATGCGCCTGGTCAACCTGCAGCTCAAGGAGCAGGCCGAAGCGGCGATCAAGGACAAGGTCGCCACCATGAGCGTGCACGAGGTGCTCAGCGACAAGCAGCCCATCATCGAGGAGCTGACCGCCCGGCTGCGCGGCGTGGCCGAAGGCGGCGGCGACAGCGACACCGGCCTCGGCCTGCGCATCGTCACCGTGCAGATCAAGGAGGCCGTGGTCACCTCCGCCCGGCTCTGGGAGAACCTGCAGAAGCCGTTCCGCTCCGAGCAGGGCCAGCTCGCCCGGCTCGCCGAACTCGGCGCCCAGGAGATCATCACCGGCCGGGAGCTGGCCTCCCAGCGCCTGGACCAGCTCCAGCGCCTGGAGAACGACCGCGAACTCGCCGACCTCAAGGCCCGCAACGCCGCCGCCGCGTTCGACCGCGACGCCGCCGAGCGGCTACGCCGGGGAGAGCGCGAGCAGGCCGACGCCCGCGCCCTGGCCAGCCAGGCCAGCGAGACCACCCTGCACGAGCTGCAGTTGGAACAGCAGCGGCACGCGCAGGAGACCGAGATGCGCCGGCT
Source organism: Catellatospora coxensis (assembly GCF_016862635.1). Lineage (GTDB taxonomy): Bacteria > Actinomycetota > Actinomycetes > Mycobacteriales > Micromonosporaceae > Catellatospora > Catellatospora coxensis. Next base: position 36,110 of record NZ_BONI01000085.1, read on the forward strand.
GCGCCTGGAACTGGAGCAGACGCTGCAGCGGCTCACCCTCGACCACGAACTCGCCGTCGCCCGCGACCGCGCCGAGCAGCTGCACGCCGCCGCGCTGCTGGAGCTGGAGCGCGACCGGGTCGGCCAGGACATCGCCAACGGGCGCTCGCCCGAGGCCGTGCAGGCCGAGCTGATTGCGCGGCTGCCGGAGATCGTCGCCAAACTTCCCAAGCCCGACGAATTGCGTACGGTCAACCTGTCCGGTGCCGACGGCGGCAGCCTGTCCGGGATCGTCGCCGAGCTGGCCGCCGCGGTCACCGCGATCCGGTCGGCGGTGGCGGCGCGCGAATGATCGCCTGGGTGGGCCCGTCCGATGCCGCGTTCGGCGCGGTCGCCGAGCTGTTCGACGACTACCGCGCCCATTACGGGCAGCAGCGGGCCTACGGCGCGACCCGCCAGTGGCTCCAGGACCAGGCAGCCTCTTCGGGTATGCGGATCAGCGCGGCCTTCGCCCTCGGACGGCCGTGTGGGCTGCTCACCGTCCTGACGATTCCCGCGTCGCTGACGCTCGGCACGTTCTGGATGATCCGCGATCTCTACGTACATCCGCAGCACCGAGGGCTGGGGCATGCACGAGCATTGCTTGCACATACGGTGACCGCAGCACGCGAAGCGAACGCCCGCCGAGTGTCGCTGCAGACCGAAACGGACAACGGCGCCGCGCGAGCTCTCTACGAGAGCGTCGGCTTTACCGACGTAGCCGGATATGTCTCCTACAGTCTCAACGCCTGAGACGCCGAGCGAGTCGTGGACAACCCCGCACCAGCGGAACGGTCGGTCTGCGGGTACATCGTTTTTGATGTGACCACACCAAACTTGATGTAAGCCCGGGCGAACCGTTCTCCTACGTCACCCTGACGAAGGGTAGTCCCATCACGCCTCTTGGTCATGTAATCGGTTACATGACCAAGAGTTGCGCACAACGGCATGCCAGTTTTCACCAAACAACGTGCGCACGGTTCCCAGGCTTCTGATGCACAGATTTTGCGCACCAAGCTTCCACTGGCATCAGTCACCTAACGTAACTCTGCGCCGCGCAGTGTGCCGCCGGCAATTTCACAGAAAAACTTCACCACCGGCTACCACTAATACGGAAAATCACCGAAAGCCTTCCAGTATGCCCAGCTAACCAGGGGTTCATTAATTCCCGGAGAGACAACGGCCGAACTGGCACACAGAGCTCATTATCAGACCTCCGATAGATATTCAATATGTATATCTGTCAGATAGGCGACTATAACTAGGTCCATTTGAAGGCCGTCGACTACGGTGGGTGAGGAACACACCGTCCGATATGGATGGGCGGCCACCCGTTGCACCGGGTGGCCGCCAGCGCCATGTCAACCGATCCACTCCCATGGAGGAAACACGATGGCAAAAAGGAGTCTACCCGCGCGCCGCGCACGCCAAAGGCACGGGAACGGCCGGCAGAAACCGCTTACTTTCTGGATGTGTCTTCCGTTGCTGCTTGAGGTGACCGGCGCAGCACTGGCCTTGGCCGGCGTACTACTCGGGTAGGCATGACAGCGACTTTGCCCGACAACAGCGGCTTGATCCGCTCGTTCCGAAGTGCGGAGTCGCTGGGCCCGAAAGCGGAAGCCGCACCCTCCCCTGTGGGAGGGTGCGGCTTCCGCTTTGCCGGATTGG
>NZ_BONI01000086.1 GCF_016862635.1 Catellatospora coxensis
CTCATCGCGACCATGATGGTCCCGACGCAGCTCGGCATCATCCCGCTGTACATGCTGATGGCCAAGATCGAGTGGACCGGCACCATGTACGCCGTCGTCGCGCCCGGCCTGGTCACCGCGTTCGGCGTGTTCTTCATGACCCAGTTCCTGCGCGAAGCGGTGCCGAGCGAGCTGATCGAGGCCGCGCGCGTCGACGGCTGCCACACGCTGCGCATCTTCTGGCACGTGGTGCTGCCCGCGTCCAAGCCCGCCGCGGCGGTGCTGGGCATGCTCACGTTCATGGGGGCCTGGAACGACTTCTTCTGGCCGCTGGTCGTGCTCACCCCCGAGGACCCGACCGTACAGACCGCGCTGTCCACCCTGGCCAGCGGCTACATCCAGGACTACTCGCTGTCGCTGACCGGCACGGCCATCGCGACGATCCCGCTGGTGGTCGTGTTCGCGCTGCTCGGCAAGTACATCATCGGCGGCATCATGCAGGGAGCGGTGAAGTCATGACGCTGGCCACCACCGAGGAGCAGCTGACCGGGGCCGCGCCGGTGCGCTTCCCGGCCGGGTTCCGCTGGGGCGCGGCGACCGCGTCCTACCAGATCGAGGGGGCGGCGGCCGACGACGGGCGCATGCCGTCCATCTGGGACACCTTCGCCCGTACCCCGGGCAAGGTCTTCGAGGGCCACTCCGGTGACGTCGCCTGCGAGCACTACTTCCGCTACCGCGACGACGTCGCGCTGATGAAGCGGCTCGGGCTGGGCACCTACCGGTTCTCGGTCGCCTGGCCGCGCATCAAACCCGACGGCTCCGGCCCGGTCAACCCGCGCGGCCTCGACTTCTACGACCGCCTCGTGGACGAGCTGCTGGCCAACGGCATCGACCCGATGGTCACGCTCTACCACTGGGATCTGCCGCAGGTCCTGGAAGACCGGGGCGGCTGGACCAACCGAGACACGGCGTACTACCTGGCCGACCTCGCCACCGCCACGATCGCGCGGCTCGGCGACCGGGTCGCGACCTGGACCACGCTCAACGAGCCGTGGTGCTCGTCGTTCCTGGGCTACGGCAGCGGCGTGCACGCGCCGGGCCGCCAGGACCCGCGGGCCGCGTTCGAGGCGGTGCACCACCTGATGCTCGGGCACGGCCTGGCGGCGCGGGCGCTGCGGGCCGGGGGAGCGCGGGAGGTGTCGCTGACGCTCAACCTCACCGACGTCCGGCCGCTCAGCCCCGCCGACCCGCACGACCAGGCCGCGGCCCGGCTCATCGACGGGCTGCAGAACCGGCTGTTCCTGGACCCGGCGCTGCGCGGGCAGTACCCGCAGGACATGCTCGCGCTGTTCGAGCGGTTCGGCGCGGCGGGGGTGATCCAGCCCGGCGACGAGGCGCTCATCGCCGCCCCGATCGACCTGCTGGGCGTGAACTACTACCAGCCGGCGCTGGTCCGGGCCCAGGTCGGCGCGCACAGCGGCGAGGCGCACCCGGGCAGCGAGGGCGTCGAGTTCGTGACCCAGAGCGCGCCGGTGACGGCGATGGACTGGCCGGTGGACCCGACCGGGCTGTCCGAGCTGCTGCTGCGGCTGGCGGCGGACTACCCGGGCGTGCCGCTGATGGTCACCGAGAACGGCGCGGCCTACACCGACGTGGTGGAGGGCGACCGGGTGGCCGACGAGGAGCGCATCGCGTACCTCGACGGGCACCTGCGGGCGGCGCACGCCGCCATCGAGGGCGGTGCCGACCTGCGCGGATACCTCGCCTGGTCGCTGCTGGACAACTACGAGTGGGGGTACGGCTACGGCAAGCGCTTCGGGCTGGTGCACGTCGACTACGCCACCCAGCGCCGCCTGCCCAAGGACAGCGCCCACTGGTACGCCGAGGTCATCGGCCGCAACGGCCTGACCTGACGGGGCCGGTTCGCGACACTCGGGGCGCGGTCACGGCGGGAGCCGGGCCGCGCCCCGGTGTGTAGCGGCATGAATTCTGCGAAGTCAAGAATCGTTTGGGCGATTTCGACCGTTATATTCGGCAGCCATGCCTCCCGGTCCGCACCGGGCGGTCCACCGTCGAATAGGGCCCGCGATGAGAATCAACCTGCCGACTCCCCGCACGCTCGTGCGCTTCCTGCTGTGCTTCGTCGCCGGCCTGCACGTGCTCAGCCTCGGCGGCAACTATCTCTACCACGGGCTGGGCCATCACAACGTGATCCCCGCGTTCGCCTGGTGGACCACGTTCTTCAACGTGGACAAGGAGAAGAACCTCCCGACCTGGTTCTCCGGCGCCCTGCTGCTGCTCGCCGCGTACGTGCTGTGGGAGATCGCGAACAACGTCAGCGCGCGCGGGGAGAAGTACGCCAAGCACTGGCGGATCCTGTCGGTCGTGTTCGCGTTCCTGTCCATGGACGAGATCACGCAGATGCACGAGATGAGCCGCAAGATGGGCCTGGTGAACCTGGGCAAGGCGTCCTACCTGTCCTGGATCGTGGTCGCCTCGCCGTTCGTGCTGGTCTTCTGCGTGTCGTACCTGAAGTTCCTGTTCCACCTGCCGGTGCGCACCCGCCTGCTGGTGTCGGGCGGCGGGGCGCTGTTCGTGCTCGGCGCGGTCGGCATGGAGATCGTCGGGGCGTTCGTCGGCCGGGACGTCAGCGGCAACGTCGCGCCCGGCGTCGGGTACATGGAATACCTGCTCGCGGCGTCCGTCGAGGAGCTGTGCGAGATGCTCGGCGTCATCACCTTCTTCTACGCCATGTCCTCCTACCTGTACGAGCGCCAGCAGCAGGACGCGCAGGCCGCACCCGGCGCGCCGGTGCAGCTGGCCGCCGCGCGGTCCCGCCGCCAGCCGGTCGCCGCCGGTGCCGGCCGGCGCGGGGACACCGCCGCGCGCTGAGCGGCCGTCTCGCCCGCCTCGTTTTTAATAGACATTGGCCTATCTCATCGAATCCGTGGGCGGATATTTCGATGAGATAGGCCAATGTCGATGACGGGGGGGGGTGGGCGGTGGGCGGTGCGGTGGGCGGTGCGGGGGGTGCGGGCGGGGTGATCGGGGATGTGATGGCGGGGCGGCCATTACCCTTGATCACGTGGAGGCCGATCGGTCGGACCTCGTGGACCGGACCGCGGAGCGCGAGCAGCTGTGCGCCGCCGCGCGGCGGGCCGCCGCCGGGCACGGCAACGCGGTGATCCTGGAAGGGTCGATCGGGCTGGGCAAGTCCACCCTGCTGGACCACCTCGCCGAGGACTGCGCGGCACTGGGCATGCGGGTGCTGCACGGTGCGGCCGCCGACGTCGAGCAGCGCCTGCCCTTCGCCGCCGTGTCCGCCGTCGCGCGGGCGCACCTGGGCCGCGACGACGACCTCGACCGCGTCACCGCCCTGCTGCGCGGCCGCGACGCGCTGGCCCGCAGCGTCACTGCGGTCCACCACGAACTCGCGGTCACCGAGGAGCTGCTGGCGCTGGCCGACCGCTGGCTCAGCCGTGGCCCGGTCGCCATCCTGCTCGACGACGCCCAGTGGGCCGACGCGTCCAGCATGGTGCTGCTGCATCGGCTCGCCCGCGACATCGCCCAGGTGCCGTTGCTGCTCGTCGTCGCCGCCCGCGCGATGGCCCCGGGCGAGGCGCTGACCGCCCTGCAGCGCGGCCTGCTCGCCCGGGGCGCGCTGGAGCTGCGACTGGAGCCGCTGCCCGAGCCCGCGGTCGTCGCGCTCGCCCGCGCACAGCTCGGTGCGCAGCCCGGTCAGCGCCTGCGCCGGCTGCTGCGCGCCCACGGCGGCAACCCGCTGCACGTCAAGACCTTGCTGCGGGCGTACCGCGCGGACGGGCTGATCCAGGTCGCCGACGGTGCGGCCGACCTCGCCGGCTCCGCCGACCCGCCCGCCGTGCCGCAGTCGCTGATCGAGCTGGCCCGCGGCCAGGCCGCCCAGATGCCGCGGGAGTACCGGGAGACCCTGCAGGCCGCCGCGGTGCTCGGGCAGACCGTGGACGTCGCCGAGCTGTCCACCGTGCTGGAGCAGCCGCTGATGGCGGTGTCCGAGGTGATCGCCGACGCCCTCGGCACGGGCCTGCTCGTCGACGACGGGCACGGCCTGCGCTTCCGCCAGGGGCTGACCCGCGAGCTGCTCGACCGCAGCGTGCCGCAGTCGGTGCGGACCGCCCTGCACCAGCGCGCGGGCCGGATGCTGACCGGCCGGGACGGCGCGCCCGAGCGGGTCGCCGCGCACCTGCTGGCCGGCGGCGCGCTCGGCGAGGACGGCCTGGGCTGGCTGGCCGCGCACGCCGACGCGCTGACCGTTCGCGCCCCCGACCTGGCGGTGCGGCTGCTGCGCCGGGCCACCGCGGACCCGGCCGAGGCGAGCCCGGTGCTGCGTACCCACCTGGTGCGGGCTCTGCTCTGGGACGGCGAGCCCGCGCAGGCCGAACGTCTCGCCCGCGAGGTGCTGTCCGCCGACGGCGACGCCGCCTGGGCGCCGGACCTGCGCTGGCTGCTGGTGCAGGCCTGCTACCGGCAGGGACGGGTGCAGGAGGCGATCGACGCCGCCGGGCCGGCGGTGGACTCGCCCTACACGTCGGTCGGGCAGGCCGCGCGCTTCCGCGGCATCGCCGCGACCTGCCTGTTCCTGCTGGACCGGTTCGACGAGGCGGTGGTGGTCGCCGACCGCGCCGTCGCGGACGGGGAGGCGGCCGGCGACGCCGAGGCGATCGGGATCGGCTACCTCGCCAAGGCCGTCGGGCTGGCCAAGGACGACATGGCCGCGTCGCTGGCGCTGACCGAGCTGGCCCTGGCCCACCTCGGCCACGGCATCCGGCCGGACCTGCAGGTCGACCCGTACGTGCTGAAGGGCCTCTGCCTGCTGGAACTGGACCGGCTCGCCGAGGCCGCCGAGGCCGCCGCGACCGCGGTGCGCCACAACCAGCGGACCGGCGGCGTGTTCCTGACGACCGCCCACGCGGTGCGCGCGCACACCCTCTTCCTGCAGGGGCACTGGGACGACGCGCTGGCCGAGGTGCGCAGCGGCCTGGACGGGCCGGACCCGCTCGGGCACGCGCCGCGGCTGCTGGCGATGGCGGACCTGATCGCCGTGCACCGCGGTGACGCCCCGGGCGCCGAGCTGCCCGCCGACGCCGGGGAGGCCGACGGCCGCTACCTGGTCCGCTGGGCGCAGGCGCTGGCTGCCGAGGCGCAGGGCGACCCGAAACACGCCGCCGGGCTGCTGCGGCCGATGTGGGAGCAGGCCGACGGGCTGGAGGGCCGGCGCATGATGTACCGGGTCTGCCCGGACCTGGCCCGGACCACCGCCGCCGCCGGCGGGTCCGGGGCGGTACGTGCGCTCGCCGACGACCTGCACACGATCGCCGCGGTGCAGCCCACGCCGAGCCTGGCCGGCTGCGCCGCGTACTGCCGCGGTCTCGCCGAGGGCGGCGTCGCGCCGATGCGTGCCGCCGCCGACGCGTTCCGGCAGGCGGGCTGGCCGCTGTACGAGGCGTACGCGCACGAGTCGGCCGCGCTGGCCCTCGCCGCCGCCGGTGACCAGGCGGGCGCCCGGGAGGCGCTGAAGCAGGCGCTGGACGGCTACGGCCGCCTGGAGGCCGGCTGGGACACGGCCCGAGCTCGTGCCCGGCTGCGCGACGCCGGGGTGCGCGACGGGGCGCGCGGCCGCCGCGGTCGGCCCAAACACGGCTGGGACGCGCTCACCGACACCGAGCGCACCGTGGCCGAGCTGGTCGCGACCGGCATGTCCAATCCGGACGTCGCCGCGCAGCTGTTCCTGTCCCGGCGCACCGTGCAGTCGCACGTGTCGAGCATCCTGGCCAAACTCGGCGTGACCTCGCGCGTCGAGCTGGCCGTCGCCGCGAGCCAGCGCCAGGGTCAGCCGTGACGGTTCACCTCACCCCGTGGGCAGACCCGCGGCCCGGCTCCGTCGGCCGGTGAAGCGCCTGTGCGGCCCGTCCCGGTCGCGGTGGGCGACCGGGACGGGCCGTCACATCCGGTACAGCTCGAAGGCCGCCGCGCGCCGCCCGCCGAAACGCGGCGCGGTGAGGTCGGCCATCCACTCCAGGAAACCGCGGGTGTCGGCCATCGGGTGCTCGCCGAGCGCGGCCAGGTACGCGTGGTGCGCGTCGAGGGACGCCACGGCCCGGTCCAGCGTGTCGGTGATGTCGACGGCGTGGGTGGCCTGCGGCGAGCCGCCGACGGCGACGTAGCGCACGCCGCCCCACGGGGCCAGCCCCTGCGCCACCAGCTCCGGGAAGATCCACCGGTTGCCCGCGTCGCCGACCGCGTCCAGGACCGCCCGGCCCACGTTGCGGTGGTCGGGGGAGTTCCAGCCGCCACCGGGCCAGGTGTCGTGGAAGTTCGCGGTGACCACCAGGTCGGGCGTGTGGCGGCGGATCGCCGCGGCCAGATCCCGGCGCAGGGCCAGGCCGTACTCGACGACGCCGTCGGCGTGGCCGAGGAACTCCAGCTCGGACACGCCGACCTCAGCGCACGCGGCGCGCTGCTCGGCCTCGCGCAGCGGCCCGCACTCCTCGGGCGGGAGGGTCTCGATGCCGGCCTCGCCGCGGGTGACCAGGGCGTATCGCACGTCCTTGCCGGCCGCGGTCCACCCGGCCACCGCGCCGGACACCCCGTACTCGAGGTCGTCGGGGTGGGCGGCGATGGCGAGCGCGCGGGTCCAGTCCGTCGGCAGCGGTTCCAGCTGATCCATGTCCCCGACCCTACGCGGGGCCGCCGCGCCAGCCCAGCGGGTCGACGCCGCCGGGGACGGTGTCCGAACCGTACGGCTGCCGGGTGAGCACGAAACTGCCCAGGTCCAGATGGGTCACCGCGCCCGCGGCGTCGCGCACCGCACGCAGTGTCTCGCCCGCGTAGTAACCCTCCAGCCCGAGCCAGCTCCCGTCGCCCTGGGCCTTCATCCGGGAACTGCGCCCCGCCCCGGCCAGCGGCCCGAACTCCAGGTCGCCGTCGGCGCGCAGCCGGATCAGCGCCGGGGCCGGTCCCCAGTACCAGGGTCCGGCCAGTTCCAGCAGCGCCGGGTCGTAGGTCTCCAGCGGGGTCCACGGGTCCGGGATGCGGGGCTCGTGCTCGGCGGTGATGCGCACCAGGTCGGCGGCCAGCGCTCCGATGGAGACCCCCGAGGTCGCATTCGTCAGCACGACGCCGCCCAGCCGGTCGGCGGGGCTGACCCACAGCGTGCACAGGAAGCCGGGCATCGAGCCGGTGTGCCCGGACAGCAGCCGGCCGCCGTCGTTCTTGAGCTGCATGCCCAGGCCGTAGGTCAGGTCCCAGACGGGGCCGTCGAGCGGCGACGCCGGGACGCGCATCTGCGCCAGGCTCGCCTCGGGCAGCACCGCCGGGTCGCCCGCGCCCAGGAACGCGGCGAAGCGGCACAGGTCCTCGATCGTGGACCACAGCTGCCCGGCCGGGGCCATCCGGCCGGTGTCGGTGGCGGGCTCGGGCAGCAGCACGTCGGCCCACGGGTGCACGGCCCAGCCGTCGGCGTGCGGGGCCCGCGGCAGCAGCGAGGTGCGGGTCATGCCCAGCGGGCCGAGGATCTCCTCGGCGAGCACCTGCTCCAGCGGCTTGCCGCGCAGCTGTTCGACGAGCGCGCCGAGCAGCGCGAAGCCCGGGTTCGAGTAGTGGAAGACCCGCCCGGCGGGGTGCTTGACCGGGCTGTCGTCGAGCAGGTCCGCCAGCTCGGGGCGTACGCCGCCGTCGGTGCGCTCCCACCACGGGGCCGGGGTCTCCGATGGCAGGCCGCCGGTGTGCGCGAGCAGCTGGGCGACGGTCAGCCCGGCGGCGGCCGCGGGCGCCGCGGGCAGGTGCCCGCCCAGCGGGTCGGCCAGGTCGAGGCGGCCCTCGTCGCGCAGGCGCATGACCAGCACCGCGACGAAGGTCTTGGTCAGCGAGCCGATGCGGTACTGCGTGTCGGCGGTCGGGGGCTGCCCGCCGACGAGGCCGCGGCCGTGGGTCCACACCGGTGCGCCGTCCCGGACGACGGCCCCGACCAGCGACGGCACCCGGCCCTCGGCCTGGGCGGTGGCGAGGCGGTGCAGCAGGGCGCGGCTGGTGGCCGGCAGCAGTTCCATGTCAGGCATCCGGTCATCGTGCCACCGTGGCGGGGTCCGCGGGGCACGGGTGGGCCGGCGGTCGGGGCCGCCGGCCCGGGACGGGTGATCCTCAACGGTGGTTGTCGTACCCGTGGTGGTTGTTGCCGTGGTGGTGGTAGTTCTTGTGGTGGTAGTTCTTCTTGTGGTGCTTCTTGTAGTGGTGGCTGTACTTGCAGACCCACTTCTTGTACGTGCGGTGGTGCCAGCGGTAGGTCTGCTTCCAGCAGCGCTTGCCGCCGTCCAGTGCGGACGTGGCCGGATCCTGCATGGACACCGAAACCGGTTCGGTGAGCGGCGCGGCCGACGCCCGCTGCGGTTGCGCCATGACGGTGAGCCCGGCGACCAGGAACAGCATCAGGCTGAACATGGTGGTGGTGATCCGCAGCCGGTGGCCGATGGCACGAGCGGTCTCCTGCATCGAACACCCTCCTCCCAACGATGGCTGATCAAGCGGAACAGGCCGATCAAACCTCCGCCGGTGAGACCTGGTCAACGCCGTGAACTGGGCAAACGCCTTGCCGGGCGGCAGGTCAGGGGTGCTTTCACCGGGAGTTCATTTAGCCTGCCTACCGACCGGCAGGTAGAACGCCCATCGGGGGCGGTAACCGGGCGGCGCACCGGGTTGCCTGACCGGGCGGCAGGGAAGGATGAACATCAGATGAACCCATGCGACCTAGCGCATGTTTCTCATACCGTGGGAGGGAAATCTTACCTACCGGCCGGTCAGGGCCGGCCGCGAGGCTGTCAGCAGGGGAGATTCGTGCCCGTTCGCGCCGGATGGGCGCGGTGACCGTGGACATATGCGTGCCGGGGCCTGTCGCGCCATAGGCTCTGACACGTGAATGCCCTCGTGGTGGCGGTCGTGCTGACCGTGATCGTCGTCGCGGTGTCCGCGCTGTCGCGCCGGTACAACCTGCTCAACCCGATCGTGCTGGTGGTGGTCGGGCTCGCCCTCGCCCTGATCCCCGGGTTCCCGGTCGTCGTGCTGGAGCCCGAGGTCGTGCTGATCGGCGTCCTGCCGCCGCTGCTGTACGTCGCCGCGCTGGAGACCTCCGTGCCGGCGTTCCGGCACAACCTGCGCTCGATCCTGCTGCTCGCCGTCGGCCTGGTCATCTTCACCGCGGTCGCCGTCGGCCTGCTCGTGCACGCGCTGCTGCCCCAGGTGCCGCTCGCCGCCTGCCTGGCGCTCGGCGCGGTCGTCGCGCCGCCGGACGCCGTCGCGGCCACCGCCATCGCCAGGCGCATCGGCCTGCCCCGCCGGCTGGTGACCATCCTCGAGGGCGAGAGCCTGCTCAACGACGCCACCGCGCTGGTGTTCTTCCGGGTCACGGTCGCGGTCGCGATCGGCACCGCGGTCGGCCCGATGGCCGTGGCCCAGCAGGTGATGCTGGCGGCCGGCGGCGGCGTGCTGGTCGGCGCGCTGGGCGCGCTCACCGCCGCGTTCCTGCACCGGCGCACCCGCGACCCGCTGATCGACAACTCGATCTCGCTGCTCACCCCGTTCGCGGTGACCGTGGTCGCGGAGGTCGTGCACGCCTCGGCCGTGGTCGCGGTCGTCGTGGCCGGCCTCTACCTGGGCCACCGCATGCCGACGCTGATGTCGGCGGCGTCGCGCCTGCAGATGGGCGCGTTCTGGCGCATGGTCACCTTCATGCTGGAAGGCCTGGTGTTCCTGCTCGTCGGCCTGCAACTGCGAGAGGTCCTGGCCGACCTGAACACCCCCTTCGCCGAGGTGGCGGGGCTGACCCTGGCAGTGCTCGCGACCGTGATCATCGCGCGGTTCGCCTGGATGTACCCGGTCGCGTACCTGGTCCGGTTGCTGCCCATGGTGCGCCGCCACGGCACCGGCATCGACTTCACCGGGGCGACCGTGATCTCCTGGGCCGGCATGCGCGGCGTGGTCACCCTGGCCACCGCCCTGGCGCTGCCGGCCATGCTCGCGGGCGGCATGCCGTACCCGCGGGCGCTGTTCGTCTGGCTGGCCTTCGCGGTCATCGTCGGCACCCTGGTGCTGCAGGGCATGACCCTGCCGATGGTGGCCCGGATGCTGAAGGTCCAGGCCGACGATCCGACCCGCGACATCCTCGCCGAGGCGCAGGCGCAGCAGCAGGCCAGCAAGGCCGCCCGCGAGCGGCTGGAGAGCCTCGCCGACACCGCCTCGCCGGACGTCGTGGACAAGCTGCGCGCCCTGACCGAGCGCCGCTCCAACGCGGTGTGGGAGCGGCTGGGCGCCGACCGGGAAACGCCATCCGCCGTCTACGTGCGGCTGCGCCGGGAGATGCTGGAGGCCGAGCGGGCCGTGTTCCGCGCGGCCCGCGACGCGGGCCGGATTCCGGAGGACGTGCTCGTACGGGCGCAACGTGACATGGACCTGGAAGAGTCGATGCTGGAACGGATGGACTGACGGTATGAACGAGGAGCGGGCATGAGTTGTGAGGATCTGAAGACCGCCGACGACCCGGCGGCCCGTGCCGACGGCTGCGAGGAGTGCCTGCGCGACGGCACCACCTGGGTGCACCTGCGCCGCTGCCTGACCTGCGGGCACATCGGCTGCTGCGACTCGTCTCCGCACAAGCACGCCACCGCGCACTTCCACGAGGCCGGGCACCCGGTCATCCAGTCCTTCGAGCCCGGCGAGGACTGGCGCTGGTGCTACCTGCACGAGGTCGTGGGCTGAGCCCCGTGCCCGGTCGGGGCCGGTGACCGGGGCGGCGGATACGCTTTCGCGGTGAGCGGGAGCGAGGCATGGGTTCGGGACATGTCTGTGACGAGCGGAGCGAGGAGCAGGCATGAGCGAGCCACGCGAGCGAATCATGGGTTCGGGACATGTCTGTGACGAGCGGAGCGAGGAACAGGCATGAGCGCGACTTTGGTGGCCCGGGGGCTGTCGGCCGGGCACGGCGAGCGGGTCCTGTTCAGCGACCTCGACCTGGTCGTCGCGCCCGGTGAGGTGGTCGGGCTGGTCGGCGTCAACGGGGCCGGCAAGTCCACGCTGCTGCGCCTGCTCGCCGGCCTGGCCGTGCCCGAGCAGGGCGGCGTCACCCTCAACCCGCCGACCGCCAACGTCGGGCTGCTGCCGCAGGAGCCGGAGCGGCGTCCCGCCGAGACGGTGCGCGACTTCCTGGCCCGCCGCACCGGCGTCGCGCGGGCCCAGCAGGAGATGGACGACGCGGCGGCGGCGCTGGCCGAGGGCGCGGACGGGGCCGACGACCGCTACGGCGAGGCCCTGGAGCGCTGGCTCGAACTCGGCGGCGCCGACCTGCCCGAGCGGGCCGAGGCGGTCGCCGCGGAACTGGGCCTCGACGTCGACCTCGACCACCCGATGACGGCGCTGTCCGGCGGCCAGGCCGCCCGCGCGGGCATGGCGTCGCTGCTGCTCAGCCGGTACGACATCTTCCTGCTGGACGAGCCGACCAACGACCTCGACCTGGCCGGCCTGGACCGGCTGGAGCGCTTCCTCGGCGAGCTGCGCGCGGGCACCGTGCTGGTCAGCCACGACCGCGAGTTCCTGACCCGCACCGTCACCCGGGTCGTCGAACTCGACCTCGCCCAGCAGCAGGTGCGCCAGTACGGCGGCGGCTACCAGGCCTACCTGGCCGAGCGGGAGGTCGCCCGCAGGCATGCCCGCGAGGCCTACGAGGAGTACGCCGACAAGAAGGACGACCTGCTGGCCCGGGCCCGCATGCAGCGCGCCTGGATGGAGAAGGGCGTCAAGAACGCCCGCCGCAAGTCGCCCGACAACGACAAGATGGGCAAGGCGTTCCGCACCGAGTCGACGGAGAAGCAGGCCGCCAAGGCCCGGCAGACCGAGCGCCTGATCGAGCGGCTCGACGAGGTGGAGGAGCCGCGCAAGGAGTGGGAGCTGCGCATGCAGATCGCCGCCGCCCCGCGCGCCGGAGCGGTCGTGGCCACCCTCAACAACGCGGTCGTACGCCAGGGCGACTTCACGCTCGGGCCCGTCGACCTGCGCATCGACTGGGCCGACCGGGTCGCCGTGACCGGCCCCAACGGCTCCGGCAAGTCGACGCTGCTGCGCGCCATGCTCGGCCGGGCCGTGCTCGCCGCGGGCACCGCCTCGCTCGGGCCCGGCGTCGTCGTCGGTGAGATCGACCAGGCCAGGGGCCGTTTCCTCGGCCACCAGCCGCTGGTGGACGCGTTCCAGTCGGCGGTGCCCGCACTGGCCCCGGGCGACGTGCGCACCCTGCTGGCCAAGTTCGGGCTGCGCGCGGCGCACGTGCTGCGTCCCGCCGCGACGCTGTCGCCGGGTGAGCGGACCCGGGCCGCGCTGGCGCTGCTGCAGGCGTCGGGAGTGAACCTGCTGGTGCTCGACGAGCCCACCAACCACCTGGACCTGCCCGCGATCGAGCAGCTGGAGCAGGCGCTGGACTCGTACACCGGCACGCTGCTGCTGGTCACCCACGACCGGCAGATGCTGCAGGCCGTGCAGACCAACCGCATGCTCACCGTCGAGTCAGGACGGGTCACCGCGAGCTGACGACGCGCCGCGACGGGTTGCCGAAAAGGTTTTCGGCCTGCATCGTGGTGTGCTGGAGCCAGACAGCGGACTCGATCCGCGTCAATGCGTGGCGTCGACACCGGGCGGTCGTGCCACGTGCCTCGCACCCGTCGGCGCGGTTCGCGCGCCCACACCCCCGGAGTCCTCCATGCTGCAAACCAGACATCGCCGTGCCCTGAGCGCGGCGCTCGCCGCGACCGTGGCGTCAGCCGTGGCCGCCTGGACCCTCGTCGCCACCACCGCCGCACAGGCGGCGGTGACCGGCTGCCAGGTCACCTACACCGTGCCCTCGCAGTGGAGCGGCGGCTTCACCGGCAACGTCGTGATCAAGAACCTCGGCGACCCGCTCACCGCCTGGACCCTGCGCTGGACGTTCCCGGCCGCGGGCCAGGCCGTCACCCAGGGCTGGAGCGCCACCTACACGCAGAGCGGCAGCCAGGTCACCGCCGTCAACATGGGCTACAACGGCAGCCTGGCCACGAACGCGAGCACCACGATCGGCTTCAACGGCGCGTGGACCACCGCGAATCCGATCCCGACCGCGTTCACGCTGAACAACGTCGCCTGCACCGGCACGCCGTCCACCGCCTCGCCGGTGCCGCCCTCGGCCTCGGCGTCCCCGCGGCCGTCGGCCTCGCCCTCGGCGTCACCGTCGGCGTCACCCCGGCCGTCGACGTCCCCGTCGAGCCCGCCCACCAGCGGCTGGAACCCGCCGAGCAACCTGGTCACGCCGCTCAACGAGGTCTGGTCGCACTACCAGTCCACCTATCCGCAGCTGCTCACGTTCCGCAACTACGGCTGGGACCAGGTCATGGCCGGTGGTGGGCGGATCAACTACTGCGTGCGCTGGGACTCCAGCGCCCGGGTCAGCGCGGCGCTGCGCGACCAGATCCACGCGGCGCTCAAGCGCCAGTTCAAGAAGTGGATGGATGTCATGGCCGGGCACAACGGCTGGCCGTACGCCGAGGTGCCGGTGAACGTGGTCGGCTGGGCCGTGCGCGACCGGGCCACCCTGGAGTGGACCGACAACTCGGTCGACATCTACGTCAACGACATCCGGGAGAACGCGCCGCAGTGCTCCGAGCCGTGCGGGCGCTTCTTCCACCAGGACGGCAACTACAGCGGCTGCCCCGGCGGCGCGTCGCACCACTACGACATGTCGCTGTGGCTGACCTCCGGCTTCGGCGGCGGCGCGGGCGGCGACTGGGGCCAGCGTATGGGCAGCGAGTACTTCACCGGCGCGCTGAACTCCGAGAACATCCACATCTTCCTGCATGAAGTCGGGCACACCTTCGGCCTGGACGACTTCTACGACTGGACGCCGACCGGCCAGTGCTGCTTCATCATGAAGGCGGGCAGCGCCACCAGCATCACCGAGTTCGACAAGTGGATGCTGCGCGACTTCTGGCGGCATCTGAAGAACCGCTGGGGCTACTGACCCGGCGCCGTGCGGACGCCCGTTTCAAGGGCGTCCGCACGGGATGAGCTGTGCTCAGTGGCCGCGGGCCAGCCACTCGTCCAGGTGCGGGGCCTCCGCGCCGATGGTGGTGGTGTCGCCGTGGCCGGTGTACACGACTGTGTCCGCGGGCAGGGCGAGCAGCCGGTCGCGGATCGAGCCGATGATGGTGCCGAAGTCGCTGTAGGACCGGCCGGTCGCGCCCGGCCCGCCCTGGAACAGGGTGTCCCCGGAGAACAGCGCCGACAGCGACGGCGCGTACAGGCACACCGCGCCCGGCGCGTGCCCCGGCGTGTGGTGCACCCACAGCTCGACCCCGGCCACGGACAGGCAGTCGCCGTCGGTCAGGTCCCGGTCGGGCACCACGCCCGGGTGGGTCATGTCCCACAGCACCCGGTCGTCGGGGTGCAGCATGATCGGTGCGCCGCTCAGCCGGGCCAGCTCCGGGGCGGCGTCGATGTGGTCGTTGTGCGCGTGGGTGCAGACGATCGCGACGACGCGCCGCTCACCGGCCGCCGCCATGATCGCGGCCGCGTCGTGCGCCGCGTCGACGACCAGCACGTCGCTGTCGTTGCCGATGAGCCAGACGTTGTTGTCGACCTCCCACGTGCCGCCGTCCAGGCTGAACGTGCCGGAGGTGACCACCCGCTCGATACGCGCCGATCCCGTCACAGCATCACCACCGAGCGCAGCACCTCGCCGCGGCCCATCTTGGCGAACGCCTCCTCGACGTCGTCGAGCCCGATCTTCTCGGACACGAACGCCGCCAGGTCGAGCCGCCCCTGCAGGTACAGCCCGAGCAGGGTGGGGAAGTCGCGGGAGGGCAGGCAGTCGCCGTACCAGGAGGACTTGAGCGCACCGCCGCGGCCGAACACGTCCAGCAGCGGCAGCTCCAGCGTCATCTCCGGGGTGGGCACGCCGACCAGCACCACCGTGCCGGCCAGGTCCCGGGCGTAGAAGGCCTGCCGGTAGGTCTCCGGGCGGCCGACCGCGTCGACGACCACGTCCGCGCCGAAGCCGCCGGTCAGCTCCCGGATCGACTCGACCACGTCGGCCTGCGCGCCGTTGACGGTGTGCGTCGCGCCGAGCTGCCGCGCCCAGGCGAGTTTGCGCTCGTCGAGGTCGACGCCGATGATCGTGGTCGCGCCGGCCAGCCGCGCCCCGGCGATGGCCGCGTTGCCGACGCCGCCGCAGCCGATCACCGCGACGGTGTCGCCGCGGGTCACCGCGCCGGTGTTCAGCACCGCGCCCAGGCCGGCCATCACGCCGCAGCCCAGCAGCCCGGCGACCTCCGGCGGGGCGGCCGGGTCCACCTTGGTGCACTGCCCGGCGGCGACCAGCGTCTTCTCGATGAACGCGCCGATGCCCAGCGCGGGCGACAGCGGGGTGCCGTCGGCCAGCGTCATCTTCTGCTTGGCGTTGTGCGTGGCGAAGCAGTACCACGGCTTGCCCTTGCGGCAGGCCCGGCACTGGCCGCACACGGCGCGCCAGTTCAGGACGACGTAGTCGCCCGGGGCCACCTCGGTCACGCCCGCGCCGACGGCCTCCACCACGCCGGCGGCCTCGTGTCCGAGCAGGAACGGGAAGTCGTCGTTGATGCCGCCCTCCCGGTAGTGCAGGTCGGTGTGGCAGACCCCGCAGGCCTGCACCTTCACCAGCGCCTCCCCGGGACCGGGGTCGGGCACCAGCACCGTTTCGATGCTGACCGGCGCGTTCTTCGAGCGGGCGACGACTCCGCGGACCTCGTGCACCACCGTGGCCTCCTTGCGCACGTTGGACAGACGCAAGGATGTTACCCGTGCACCGCCCGCTCGCCAGGACATCGTGCCCGGCCTGGGTGGCCGAAAACCCGTTGCAGCCCGGTGGGGCCGGTCCTAGGTTCGCGCCCATGGACTATGCGATCAGGGCCGAGACCGCGGCCGACCACGTCGCGGTGCGCGCGGTGCACGCCCTCGCCTTCGGTGACGGCGATCGGGTCCCCGCGCTGGTCGACGCGCTGCGGGCCGCTCCTGCCGCGCTGCCGGTGGTCTCGCTGGTGGCGACGCACGGGGACGAGGCCGTCGGGCACGTGATGCTCAGCGCCTGCCGGTTGGACGCCGCGGCGCGGCTGGTCGACGTGTACAGCCTGTCGCCGCTCGGCATACACCCTGGTCATCAGCGTCGTGGCCTGGGCGGGCGGCTGGTCGCCGCAGCGCTGGCGGCCGCCGACGCCGCGGGCGTGCCGCTGGTGTTCCTGGAGGGCGACCCGCGCTACTACGCGCGGCACGGCTTCGTCCGGGCGAGTGGCCTGGACCTGCGCTCCCCGTCGCTGCGCATCCCCGACCCGGGGTTCCAGGCGCACCCGCTCACCGCGTACGAGCCGTGGATGACCGGCACGTTCGTCTACTCGGAGCCCTTCTGGGCGCACGACTGCGTGGGTTTGCGCGGCTGAGCGCCGCGGCTGTTCACCGCGGGTTGCCGAAGCCGGCGTCGTAGGCGGGCCCGTCCGCCTGGTTCGACGTCCCGCGCTCGGCGGCCCGTCTCCCGGTCCGCCGGGAGCGCGCGGTCTGCGCTGCCGCCTGCTGCTCCGCCTCCCGCCGCAGGGCCGCCTCCATGATCGCCTGCTCGACGACCGGGTCCCGGGGGTTCGTGCGCCGCTGCGCGGTGGTGTGAAAGAGCGCGTAAACCGCGAGTGCCAGGACGGCACCGCACGGCGCGACCAGCAGAATCCCCGTGTCACTCATGGCGCGCAGCCTAGGCGGCGGCTGCCACCCGGCCCGGTGTCTGTGATCATGGCGCGCAATCCGGGTCGACGGTGCCGGGCTCGATGTCCACGCGCAGCCTGGCATGCCATATCCATTGACTTAGTTTGATGTCACGACTAACCTTCGAGTGCGGAAAGCGCTTTCCGTATCCGCTCACCCACACCGCGGACCGGCTCGCCCAGGCCGCCCGCGGTGCCAACCCTCGGAGGTCGATCCGATGTCACAACCCACTCCACGGACGTCGCCCCGCCGCTCATGGCGCCTGCGAACGGCACTCGTCGCGGCGCTGACCCTGGCCCTCGCGGCGGTCGGCGCGGTCGTCGCGGCGCCCGCCCAGGCGGTCACCATCGACACCGGCGCCTGGTACGTCATCGTGTCCCGGCACAGCGGCAAGGCCGTCGACCTGTACAACTTCAGCACCGCCGACGGCGCCCCGATCGTCCAGTGGGCCCGCAACGACGGCTACCAGCAGCAGTGGCAGTTCGTCGACGCCGGCAGCGGCTACTACAAGCTGCGCTCGCGGCAGAGCGGCAAGTTCCTCGAACTGCCCAACGCCAACGACGGCACCGGCCTGGTGCAGAACCCGGACAACGGCACCACCCGCCAGCACTTCGCGGTCCGCGACACCGACAGCGGCTACGTGAAGTTCCTCAACCGGCACAGCGGCAAGGCCCTCGACGTGTGGGAGTGGTCCACCGCCGATGGCGGCATCATCAGCCAGTTCGCCGACCTCAACGGCTGGAACCAGCACTGGCAGCTCATCGCGGTCGGCTCCGGCGGCGGCGGAGGTGGCGGCGGTGGCGGCTCGCAGACCGGGCTCGTCGGCTGGGCGACCCAGGGCGGCGGCACCACCGGCGGCGGCAGCGCCGCGGCCACCACGGTCACCAGCTCGTCGGCCCTGTCCAGCGCCGTCTCCGGCAGCACCGCGCGGGTCGTGCGCATCTCCGGCACGATCTCCTGCTCCGGCATGATCACCGTCGGGTCCAACAAGACCATCCTCGGCAACTCCGGCGCGACGATCGCGGGCTGCGGCCTGAACGTCTCCAACGCCAGCAACGTGATCATCCGCAACATCTCGTTCCGGGACTGGAACGACGACGCGGTCAACGTCCAGTACTCGACCCGGGTCTGGATCGACCACAACAGCTTCACCAACGGGTACGACGGCGCGGTCGACGTCAAGCGCGCCTCCGACTACGTCACCGTCTCCTGGAACCGGGTGTACGGGCACGACAAGTCCATGCTGCTCGGCCACAGCGACGACAACGCCAGCGAGGACCGCGGCCACCTGCGGGTGACCTACCACCACAACTGGTTCGACGGTTCGGGCACCCGCCACCCGCGGGTCCGCTTCGGCAACCCGGTGCACGTGTACAACAACTACTACCGGGGCAACGAGTACGGCGTCGCGTCGACCATGGGCGCGGGCGTGCTCGTCGAGGGCAACTACTTCGAGAGCGTCGACGAGCCCACGCTGGTCGGGTACGCCGACTCCGCCGACGGCGCGATCGTGCAGCGCAACAACTACTTCACCGGCTCCGGCAGCCCGGAGAGCGGCGGGGGCAGCGTGTCGGGCATCCCGTACTCGTACACCCTGGACAGCGCCAGTGGCGTCAAGGCCGGTGTGAGCGCGGGCGCGGGCGCGGGCCGGATCACGGTCTGACACCCGTCCGGGCGGGCCGGCCCTACACCGGCCCGCCCGGATCACGGTCACCGGGGACCGGGCGGCGTCCCTAGGATGGCCGGATGGTCTACGAGGTAAGGCAGCTTCAGGAGCAGGACGGGCCCGCCGCCTGGCGGCTGGGCAGCGTCGTGTTCGGATACCACGCGTCCCCGGCGCCGGAGGACTTCAGCCTCGTGCCGGGCCGGGTGACCTGGGGCGTGCTCGACGGAGACCGGCTCATCGCCAAGGCCGTCGACCGCGAGCAGGGCCAGTGGTTCGGCGGCCGGATCGTGCCCACGTCCGGCGTGGCGGGCGTCGCGGTCGCCCCCGAGGCGCGCCGCGGGGGAGTGGGCCGCCAGGTGCTCACCCGGCTGCTGGCCGGGGCCCGCGAGCGGGGCGCGGCGCTCAGCGCGCTGTTCCCGTCGACGCCGCACCCGTACCGCAGGCTGGGCTGGGAGGAGGTCGGCGCGCTGACCTACCTCAGCGTGCCGACGTCGGCGCTGGCGGCGATCCGGCCGGGTCCCGGGGTCACGCTGCGCCCGGCGGCCATCGAGGACGTGCCCGCCGTCCAGGCCCTCTACCGTGACTGGGCCAGGTCCGGCACCGGCATGATGGAGCGCTCCGGCCTGCTGTACGACACCACGCCGGAGAAGTTCCTGGCCGCCTACGACGGCGTCACCGTCGCCGTGGGCGCGACGGGCGCCGTCGAGGGTTACGCGAGCTGGGTACGCGGTCCACACACTGATCCGGTGGCCCGGGTGACCGCGCACGACCTGGTCGCCACCACCCCGGAGGCGCAGTCCGCGCTGCTGGCCATGTTCGGCGGCTGGGCCAGTGTCGCGCCGACGACCGTGCTGCGGCTCGGCCAGGGCGACCCGGCCCTGCTGGAGATCCCGACGACGCTGGTCACCGTGGACAGCCGCCAGCCGTGGATGCTGCGCCTGGTCGACGCGCCCGCCGCGATCGCGGCCCGCGGCTGGCCGGGTCACCTGACCGGCGCGGTCGACCTGGAGCTCGCCGACCCCGAGTGCAGGTGGAACGCCGGCCCGTGGCGGCTGGTGCTCGACGGCGGCATCGGGCGGCTGGAACCCGGCGGCTCCGGCGGTGTCCGGTTCACCCCGCGCGGCCTGGCCGCCTGGTACGCGGGCGCGGCCACGCCGTCGGCGCTGCGCCGGGCCGGCCTGCTGAGCGGCGACGCCGTCGCCGACCCGCTGCTGTCCGCGGCGACCGCCGGGCCGGTCCCCGTCCTGCACGACTTCTTCTGATCCGCCTCTTCTGATCCGTGCGGCGGCCGGTCGGTCCATGGTGGACCGCCGGCCGCCGTTCGGCCTGATTGTGAAGGAAAATTTCGCAAACATCTGGCATGGCGCAAGGTATCGACATAGACGCGGATGACGATATATGGTGCCGTCACGCCGCCTGGCCAGGCATGACGCAGGTCTGATCAGGCGCGCGCGAGCTTGGGCTCGTGTCCCTCCCTACCCCCCGAGGAGTGCCGTGACCAGAATCCGATCCCTGCGTGCGCGCCGCCGGCGGCTGCTCGGCGTGCCCGCGCTCGTGGCCGCCGCGGTGGCGCTGGTGTCCCGCCCCGCCCACGCCGCGACCGAACCCGCCCCGGAGCCCGAGTGCGCCGCCGACCTCATCCAGGGGGCGTGATGGCGACCATCCCCTGGCTGGCCGACGTGCTGCGGGCGGCCGGTGTGCAGGTCGTCGAGGAGGGCGACTGGCGCAACCGGATGCGCCCGGGGTCCTTCGACCCGATCGGCGTGCTGTGGCACCACACTGCCGCCACGTCCAGCGCGTCCAACCCGCACCCGGCCCTGAACGTCTGCATCAACGGCCGCTCCGACCTGGCCGGGCCGCTGTGCCAGGCGCTCGTGGACTACCACGGTGTGTTCCACATCATCTCGGCCGGGCGCTGTAACCACGCCGGGTCGGCGCGGGCCAGCGGCCCCATCCCGGCCGGTGACGGCAACACCATGCTGATCGGCTGGGAGATCGACTACAACGGCGTGAACCAGCAGATGACCGCCGCGCAGTACAACGCCTCGATCGCGGCGACCGCGGCGGTGCTCAAGCGGCTCGGCCGCGACTCCAGCTACGCCCGCGGCCACCGGGAGACCAGCACCACCGGCAAGATCGACCCGTACGCCATCGACCTCAACGTGATGCGCGCCGACGTGGCGCGGGCCATGAACCCGCCCACCGGCGGCTGGACGTCCACCGTGGACAACACCACCGCGGGGCGGTTCACCGCCAGCACCAGCTGGGGCACCTCGTCCTACTCCGGCCAGCGGTTCGGGGAGAACTACCGGTTCGCCGACCCGGTCGCCGCCAGCGACGCCGCCTGGTACAAGTTCGCGATCCCGGAGACGGGCAACTACCGCGTCGAGGCGTGGTGGCCGGCCGACCCGGGCTACAACAGCGCCGCGCCGTACGTGATCGTGACCAGCGGTGGCAACCAGAGCGTGACCGTGGACCAGCGGGCGACCGGTGGCCAGTGGCGCGTCCTGGGCACCTTCAACCTCACCGCGGGCGACGCCAACAAGGTCGCCGTCAGCCGGTGGACCAACGGCACCGGACTGGTCATCGCCGACGCGGTCCGCGTGACCCGGGTCTGACAAGTATGCCCCTGGCGATCTTGATATCGCCAGGGGCATACTTGATATCATGTCACGTACTGTCATCGACCTCGACGATGAGAAGCTCGCTGCGGCCGCCCGGGAACTGGGCACCAAGACCAAGGTCGAGACGGTGAACGCCGCGCTCGCCTTCGTCGCCGAGCGCCGCCGCCGGGCCGAGGTGTTCGACGATCCGCTGGTCTGGGGCAGTCCCGACCTGGCCGACCCCGAGGTCCGGGCGAGCGCCCGCCGGTGACCGGCGTTCCCGCGGGGCTGTACCTGGCCGACACGAGCGCGATCGCGCGCGTCCGGCACGATCCGGTCCGCGCCGAGCTGACCCGGCTCGGCAAGGCCGGGCTGCTGGCCACATGCGTGGTCGTCGACCTGGAGGTCCTCTACTCCGCGCGCAGTTCGGCCGAGTACGCGCGGACCGCCGCGCTGCGGGCGGCCGGCTTCGTCGACCTGCCGCCGACCCCGGAGATCGCCCGGCGGGCCCGGGAGATCCAGGCGATGCTCGCCCGGCGCAGCCAGCATCGCGCCGCGGGCTGCCCCGACCTGCTGACCGCCGCCATCGCCGAGCACTACGGCGCCATCGTCCTGCACTACGACTCCGACTTCGACCACATCGCCGCGGTGTCCGGCCTGCAGACGCGCTGGGTGGTGCCGCGCGGGTCGGTGTCCTAGCCGGCTGCGCGGGCTGTGGCGCGCGCCCGCAGCAGCACGTGCACGGCGACCAGCGGGAGCACCCCGGCCGGATACCAGAGCATGTCCAGCGGGTCGTACGCGACGCCGAGCGCCAGCCGGGCCAGCAGACTGCGCTCCGACAGGTACGCCGGCACGCCGGTCAGCTGCGACAGCTCGACCAGCCAGCAGAACGCGACCGCCACCGCCCCCGCGACCAGGGGCGTCGTGCGCGGCCGGAGGAAGAACACTCCCGCGTAGATCATCGAGGCGTAGAGCGCGGTGCCGGAGTGCTGCTCCAGTGGCCCGCCCGCGAGCGCCCGGATGAGCAGGGCGATCGCCAGGACGGCGACGGCCGCGGCGAGTGCGAGCAGGCGGCGGGCCGAGTCGGTGCGGAGCATCCGCCGATGGTACGGAGCCCGCCCGGCCCCGCCGTGGTGAACCTGTGGAGATCGTGTGCCCTGCCCGGGTGGCCGGCCTCGGAACCGACCCCCGGCCGTTCCTGGCGTGGGACCGGCTGCCCTGGCCGTCCCGGACGTGGCACGGCCCGCCGCCGCGGTCCGGTGGCACCCGGACGCGGCGGCGGGAGTCTCGGGTCAGGCCAGGCGGCGGATCTCGCCGAAGGCGCGGTAGAAGCCGCCCCGGCTGGCCTGGCGCACCTCGGACACGACGTAGCGCGCGCCGGCCTCGCGGATGCCCTTCGGGAACTGCACCTGCCACGACTGCTGGAAGCCCTCGGACACCACGCGCACCCGCAGCCGCCCGCCCTCCTCGAAGCACTCCAGCACGACGCCGTCGGCGCCCGCCTCGGCGGAGACGACCTCGACCGTGGTGGACGCCGGGACCGCCTCGATGTGCGCGGCCTTCACGTCGACGATCTCGGGCACGGTGCCGGACTCGGCCGCCCGGATCGCCGACTCGGTGGCGTCGATGCAGGCCAGCGAGCCGTCCGTGGTCACGATGAAGAGGCGCTCGTCGTGGTACTGCATCGAGTACGCCGAGCCGCAGCCGGTGCCGAGCTTCCACAGCCGGGTGCCGGAGCTGTCGAAGCAGTACACCGACGAGCTGCTGTCACCGGCGAACACGTACGCCCCGTCGGGGCTGGTCGCGCAGGAGAACACGGGGGCGTCGCACTGGTACTCCCGGCGCGGCGAGCCGTCCTTGCCCAGCTCGACGACCTTGCGGGTGGACGTGCCGGCGTACAGCGCGTGCTGCTCCTGCCAGCCGAACAGCACCGCGCCGGTGCTGCGGGTCCACAGCTGCTCGCCGGTGCGCCAGTCGTAGCTGGTCACGCCGCCGGAGTGGCCGTGGTGCACGGCGTCGGCGTCGCAGCGGACCATCCAGCCCGAGGAGCCCTGGCTCTTGCGCCGCCACAGGAATTCGTCCTCGTGGTCGATCGCGGCCACGCCGCCGCCCGCGTCGGACACGCCGAGCACGCCGTCGTGGATGTCGAGCCAGTAGATGTCGATGTCGGGCGCGATCCGGTAGGCCAGGCGCGGCACCTTGCCGGACAGGTCGTACACGTTGCCGTCGTCGCAGCCCGCGTAGAGCCAGGCGTCGTCGGCGACGATGCACTTGACCCCGTCGGGCAGCTTGAACTGCTGCATCACCTCGGCACTGTGCGACAGCGTGGTGATCACACCGGCCTCGTTGCCGACCATGCAGACCTTGCTGTCGACGAAGATGCCGAACGCGGACGTGCCCGACCGGTATCGCCACAGCACCGGCGCGGTCTTCGCGGTCGAGCGGGTGCTGACGATGGTGCGCCGCGACACCGCGCGCTTGGCCCGCGCGCCCTGCACCGCGGGGGCGTACCCCTTGCGTACCTTCTCGCCGATCTTCTTCGCCGCGGCGGCACGGGCCTTGGCGTTGTCGGCGAACGTGCTCTTCGTCGTGGCTCCGGCGTCGCCGATCCGGCCGTAGCGGATGGTCAGCTCGGTGTCGTCGACGACGACCTCGTAGAACTTGTGCGAGCCGCCGTCGGCTTCGGACAGTTCGAGGTAGGTGGTCTCAGCGGCCATGGGGGAAGGGGCCTTCTCTCGCGGAGGGGAACGCTTCGGCCACACCGTATCCGCCGCCCCCGACAGCGCACCGCGCGGCAAACCAAGATCGGCCGTTGAGCCGATCCGCGACCGCGCGACCTTGTCTACGCTGCGACGGATTCGAGAAACGGGGAGACGATGCGGGGACGCCTGACGGCCGGCATGACGCTGGCCGCACTGCTGCTGAACGTCGCGCTGGCCGGGTGCGGTTCCGGGCTGCCGGCCGGTGCGGACGGGGAGCTGGCCGACGACTGGGTGCCGATGGCGCAGGTCAAGGGGATCGTGCCGGAGGTGGGGAGCTGCTTCGACAGCCGGCCGGCGCCCTCCGTGAACAGCTTGGTCAAGCCGGTGCCGTGCGGCGAGAAGCACCTCGCGGAGGTCGCCCACGTCGGCACGTTCACGGGTGACGACGATCCCGGGCCGGAGCAGCTGGCGGCCGCGTACGCGGAGTGCGACACCAAGACCGCGGACTATCTCGGCGGCCCGTGGTGGCGGTGGCGACTCCAGCTGCACCTGACCATCCCGATGTCGCGGGCGTGGGAGGGCGGGGCGCGCTGGTTCCGCTGCGACCTGGTCGAGGTGAGCTCCGCCAACTTCGACGAGGCCTGGACGGAGCGCACCGGCAGCCTCAAGGGCGACAAACCGGCGGCGCTGCTCGTCGGCTGCGCCAACGCCGTGTCGAAGAACGACCGCATCGACTCGCTGACCGAGGCCCCCTGCTCCAGCGCGCACAACGCCGAGTACATCGGCTTCTTCCGCGCGCCGCGCACGATGCCCTACCCGGAGTCGGACCGGCAGTGGTTCGCGCTGTACCGGCAGTGCAGCGAACTGGCCACCGGCTATGTCGGGGTCACCATGTCGCAGTGGTACCGGCTGTCCACCATCGCCTGGCCGGCCTACCCGGAGGCGTGGGCGGCCGGCGACCGCCGGGTCCGGTGCGTCGTGTACTTCGGCACCAAGAAGGTCAAGAAGACCGTCAAGGGCACCAAGGGCAAGGGCCTGCCGGGCTTCTGAGGCCGCGGACCGGCCTCGGTCGCGGCGACCGGACGGGTCGCCGCGACCGCGGAGCGTGATGTCAGCCACGGTCGGCGGCGGTCCCGGCCGCGGCCAGGGATGATCGTGGACATGACTCCGGCGGCAGTGCTCTTCGACATGGACGGGACCCTGTTCGACAGCGAGCCGCTGTGGGACATCGCCATCGAGGAGCTGGCCCGCGAGTACGGCGCGGAGGTCTCGGCCGAGGTCCGGCTGAACATGGTCGGCCGCTCCGTCGACGAGTCGATGCTGCTGTTCCACGAGGGTATCGGCCAGACCTGGCGCGACGCCGCGGTCAGCGCGGCCTGGATCTACGAGCGGGTCGCCGGGTTGTTCGCCACCGACCTGGTGTGGCGGCCCGGCGCGCGGGAACTGCTGCACGAGGTACGCGCCGCGGGCGTGCCCACGGCCCTGGTGACCTCCACCAACCGGCGGGTCGTCGAGGTGGCCCTCGACACGCTCGGCAGGCACAACTTCGACGCCGTGATCTGCGGCGACGAGGTCGCGTTCACCAAGCCGCACCCGGACCCGTACCTGCGCGCGGCGAAGCTGCTGAACGTCGAGCCCGCCGACTGCCTGGCCGTCGAGGACTCGCCCACCGGCGTGGCCAGCGCCCTGGCCGCCGGCACCCGCGTGATCGGCGTCCCCAACGCGGTCACCCTCAAGCCGATGACCGGCCTCACCCTCCTCACCACCCTCGCCGGCGTCACCCTCGCCGCCCTCTCGGGTTGATCATGAACTTATGGCACGGTTCGACGGCGTGTCGCTGCCACAACTTCCTGATCGACTGGCGCGTCCGCGGGTTGTGGTGACAGCCTGCCGGTATGAAGGCGGCGACCGACTGGCATGACTGGCATGGGCCGTACGACGATCCGGACTCACCGCTGTCGCGCCGGTTGCGGCTGGTGCAGGAGCACGTGGACAGGTGGCTGGACGAGCGCCCGGAGCCGGTGCTGACCGTGGTCAGCGCATGCGCGGGCCAGGGGCGTGACCTGCTCGGCGTGCTGGCCCGGCGTTCCGACGCGGCCCGGGTCCGGGCGACGCTGATCGAGTACGACCCCCGCAACGCCGCCGCGGCGCGGGCCGAGGCCGACCGCCTCGGCCTGGCCGTCGCGGTCGCCTGCGCCGACGCCGGCCTGACCGAGTCCTATGCCGACGCCGTGCCCGCCGACCTGGTGCTGTTCGCGGGGGTGTTCGGCAACATCGGCGACGCCGACGTCCGGCGTACCGTGGCCGCGCTGCCGCGGCTGTGCGCACCCGGTGCGACGGTGATCTGGACGCGGACCCGGCGCGCCCCCGACCTGACCCCGTCGATCCGGACCTGGTTCGCCGAGGCGGGCTTCGCCGAGACGGCCTTCCACGCCCCGGACGACGTGCTGTTCTCGGTCGGCGTACACCGCCTCACCGCGGCACCTCCGCCCCTCGGCCCGCCCAGCCGCCTGTTCCGCTTCGCCTGAGCCCGCGCCGCCAAGCCTTCGCCCGCGCCAGCCGCCGCGCCTTGAGGGTGATCATGAAGTTGTGCCCATGACACGCCGTCGAGCCGTGCCATAAGTTCATGATCAACGGAAAAACGGGGCGGCCCGGTCGGGGAGACCGGGCCGCTGGTGGGTGGGGTGGGGTCAGTTGGTGGCGAGGCTGCCGTCGGAGGAGAAGACCATGCCGAGGGTGGCCTTGCCGGTGGTCAGGGCGGTCTTGGTCTGCGGGCCGCCGGTGTCGGCCTGCTGGAACGAGCCGAACGTGATGCCGTAGGTCTTCTCCAGGCCGGGCTGGCAGAAGGCGCGCTGCGGGCACTCCGGCGGGCCGGCGAGCACCGACGCCTGGCCGGAGCACTTGGCGGCGAAGTCGGACAGGGTCTTCAGCTGGTGCTGGTCGGCGAACGCCTTGGTCACCGCGTACGCGTTCTGGTCGGCGGCGGCCGAGGGCGTGCCGACGGTCAGCCCGGCCTTGGTGGCCAGCTCCTTCAGGGCCGCCACGGTCGCGGTGACGTCACCGCTGGCCTTGGGTGCGGCGTCCTTGCCGTTCTGCTTCTGGTTGAGGAACTCGGTGAGGGTCGCCGCGTACTCCGGGAACACCGTCAGCTCGCCCTTCTCCAGGGCCGCCTCGTACAGCTCGCGGTTGCCGGAGACCTGCACGGTGGCCTGGAAGCCCGCCGCGTTCAGGGCGATCTTGTACAGCTCGGCGAGGGTCTTGCTCTCCGGGAAGTTCGCCGCGCCGACCACGACCGGGCCGGACCCGCCGGACAGGCCGGTGGCCAGCCCCGCCTGCGCCGCGAACTCCTGCGCCGCGACCTCGGAGGTCTTGCGCTCGACCTCGACGGCCTTGTTCAGCGCGATCAGCTTCGGGGTGTCCAGTGCGGCGCCGACCTTGTCGACGGCCGCCAGCAGCGCCGGGGTGGACCGCTTGGCGTTGGCGACCGCGATGACGTTGTCGGCGTTCTGCAGGTGCTTGTCGTCGGCCAGGACCACCAGCTGGTCGCCGGCCACCGGCGCGCAGCCGGCGCCCGAGGCGGTCGCGGGGGCCTCGGTGCCCGAGGAGCCCGCCTGCCCGCAGCCGGTCAGCGCGAACGCCGCCGCGGCGACACCGGCCAGCAGGAGGACGGACGCCCTCCGGGTGTGCGTTGCCATATTCAGCCTTCCGTCGTCTGCACTGCGAATGATGTGCAAAGGTCTTTCTTACTCCGTACCTGAGACATCCTTGCGATGAATTCGTGAACCGTGCTCGGCCTACCCGGGTCCGACAATTCGCAAACCGTTCACATACGCAGGTCAGCCGTGCTTCGTGACAGGCGCGGCGTGATCGATGTCATGCCGGGTCGGCGCGGGCCTACGCTGGTCGGATGCGTACGACGCTGCTGCTCGACGTGGACGGGGTGCTCCTGGTGCCCGCGGGCAGCCTGCGGCCCAACGAGGAGCTGCTGGCCGTGCTGCCCCGGCTCGCCGTCGACGGTGTCTACCTGGTCACCAACCAGCATCCGCGGCGCGCGGCCGTGATCCGCGAGCTGCTGGGCGGGCGGCCGGGCATCAGCGGGGTGCTGGTGTCGTACGAGATAGGTTTTCTGAAGCCGGAGCCCGCCTTCTTCGCGCGGGCGCTGGAGGAGATCGGGCGCACGCCGCAGGAGTGCCTGTTCGTCGACGACAAGACGGAGTACGTCGAAGGCGGCACGGCCGCCGGCATCGACAGCGTGCTGTTCCGCGACGACGCGCAGCTGTTCGACGTGCTGCGCGAGCGCGGCCTGCTCTGACCGCCCCGCTCAGGCTGCGCCGCTCAGGCCGCGCCGGTCAGGCTGTGCCGTCAGGAACGGGCGGGCAGCGCGTCGGCGGCCGAGGCCGGCGGGCGGTGCCTGACCCGGCGCAGCGACTTGGGCAGCAGCGCCTTCTCGGCCAGGGCGAGCAGGCCCTCCACGGTCAGGCAGAGCAGCGCCACCAGCAGGCCCCCGGCCAGCACCTGACCGCCGCCCGCGGCCAGGCCCAGCCCGAAGCCCCGGCTGATGATCATGCCGAGCCCGCCGCCGTTGACGTACGCCGCCAGGGTCGCCGTCGCCAGCACCTGCACCGCCGCCACCCGGAACCCGTTGGCCAGGTACGGCACCGCCAGCGGCAGCTCGACCTTGCGCAGCAGCTGCCAGCCCGACAGGCCCATGCCCCGGCCCGCGTCGCGCACCTCCGGATCGACCTCGCGCAGGCCCAGGTAGGCGTTGGCCAGCAGCGGCGGGATCGCGAACAGCGACAGCGCCAGGATGATCGCGGGCGGTCCGAAGCCGATCACGGTGAGCGGGAAGATGGTGAGCAGGGCGATCGTCGGCACGGCGCGGCTGAGGTTGGTCACCGTCACCACCGCGGGACCGCCCCGGCCGACGTGCCCCATCCACACGCCCAGCGGCCAGGCCACCGCGCAGCCCAGCGCCACCGCCGCCGCGGAGATCCACAGGTGCTCCACCGTCCGGGAGATGATCCCGTCGGGATTGGTCCAGTTCAGCGGATCGTTGAGCCAGAGGATCGCGTCCTGGATGACACTCATGCCTTCTCCTCGCTGCGCTCGCTCATGCGGCCCTCCGGCGGGTCCAGGGCATGATGACCCGGCCGACGGCGAGCAGGACCAGGTCGAGGACCAGGGCCAGCGCCACGCAGAGCAGCGTCGCGGTCATGATCTGCGGGCGGTAGAAGTTGCTGTTGAAGCCGCCGATGATCAGCTCGCCGAGGCCGCCCCAGCCGGCCATCTCGCCGACCGTGACCAGCGCCACCGTGGAGACCGTGGCGATGCGCAGGCCGGTCATGATGCCGGGCAGCGCCAGCGGCAGCTCGATGCGCCACAGCATGGCACGCTTGCCGTAGCCCATGCCGCGGGCGCTGTCGAGCACGTCGGCGGGCACCTGCCGCAGCGCGGTCAGGGTGTTGCGCACGATGGTGAGCAGCGCGTACATCGTCAGTCCGATCAGCACCGTGGTCGGCGCGACGATGCCGGTGAACGGCGCGAGGAACGCGAACAGCGCCAGCGAGGGAATGGTGTACAGCACACCGGTGAAGCCCAGGATCGGCCCGGCCAGCGAACCGACGCGGTATGCCAGGATCGCCAGCGGGATCGCGATCACCGTCGCCAGCACCACAGCGACTATGGTCAGGTAGAGGTGTTCGCGCAGCGCGGCGAGCAGGGTGTCGGCGTTCTGGCTGACGTAGCTCCAGGAGAACCAGGGGTTGCGCGGATCGTCGCCCGGTGCGCCCCAGCCGAGCACGGCGTCGTTGACCTTGGAGGGCATAGGTGAACCGTACCGCTGCGGTGTCGATCAGGCTGGAGGGCGTACGCAAGCAGTACGACGACGGCACGGTCGCGGTGCGCGAGCTGAGCCTGGAGCTGGCCGCCGGGGAGCTGAGCGTGCTGGTCGGGCCGTCGGGATGCGGCAAGTCCACGATCCTGCGCATGGTCAACCGGCTCATCGAGCCGTCAGCCGGGCGGATGTGGCTGGGCGCGGACGAGATCACCGCGGTGGACCCGATCGCGCTGCGCCGGCGCATCGGATACGTCATCCAGAACGTGGGCCTGTTCCCGCACCAGACCGTGCGCGACAACGTCGGCACGGTGCCCCGGCTGCTCGGCTGGCCCAAGGCGCAGGTCGCCGAGCGCACCGCGGAGCTGCTCGACCTGGTCGGCCTGGACCCTGCCCGCTACGCGAACCGGTACCCGCACGAGCTGTCGGGCGGGCAGCGCCAGCGCGTCGGCGTGGCCCGCGCGCTGGCCGCCGACCCGGTGGTGCTGCTGATGGACGAGCCGTTCTCGGCCGTCGACCCGATCGTGCGCGGGCGGCTGCAGGACGAGTTCCTGCGGCTGCAGCAGGCGGTCCGCAAGACCATCGTGTTCGTGACCCACGACGTGGACGAGGCCGTACGCCTCGGTGACCGGATCGCGGTGCTGTCCGAGGGTGGCAAGCTGGAGCAGTTCGCGCCTCCGGCCGAGCTGCTGGCCAAGCCCGCGAACACGTTCGTGGCCGAGTTCGTCGGCGCGGACCGCGGCATCAAGCTGCTCGCGGTGACCCCGATCCCGCGCGAGGGCCTGCGCCCGCTGCCGGACGGCGACCACGACGGTCGACAGGCCCCGTCGGTGCCGGTCGACGGCACCCTGCGCGATGCGCTCGCCGCGCTCCTGGAGGGAGACACCGGCTGGGTCGTGGTCCGCGACGGCCTCGACGCCCTCGGCATCCTGACCCCCGAGGACGTCTACGCCGTCCTGCGCCGCTGACCTGCGCCGTCCCGGCGTCCACCCTGGCCGTCGGCCGGGGGTTCGCGCCGTCCATGCGGCGCGTCGCCGGTTCGCGCCGTCCATGCGGCGCGTCGCCGGTTCGTGCCGTCCGTGCGGCGCGTCGCGGTCCGGGCCGCAGGGCGGCCGGGTCGTCAAGATCGTCGAACTTGCCTGGCACCTGTGGGAAAGCGGGCTCAAGATACGCACAGGTGCCTGGCAAGTCGAGCGATCATGACGGGTTCGGCGGGCCGAACCAGGTGGTGAGGGCGGCGGTGAGGCCGGTGGGGTCGGCCGCGGCGGGAGCGGCCCAGGCGACGTAGCCGTCGGGGCGGATAAGCAGGGCCGGGGGAGTGCCGGGGTCGCGGGGGCGGGCGTCGATCAGGTCGACGCGGTCGCGCCAGGGAGCGGCCGCGGCGGCGAGCGCCTGGTCGCCGGTGAGGTCGAGCAGGAGCGGCCGGGCGGCGCGCTGCAGCGACGCGAGGCGGATACGCCGGCCGCCGTGGGTCAGCCGCAGGTCGGGGGCCATCCGGCCGAGCAGGGGCGGACCATCGCCCATCGGGTACGGCAGGTCGAGGCCCGCGACGGCGTCGGCGACCTCACGCAGGAACCCGGGTTCGCGCAGGCGCGCCGCGTACCGCTCGCGCCGGGCGGTCACCTCCTCGCCCGGGGCCATCAGCTCGGCCTGCTCCCGGGTGCGGTCCAAGGCCCGCCGGGCCTGCGGCACGCGCTCGGCGGCGTAGGTGTCCAGCAGCGCGTCCGGGGCCTGGCCGCGGGCCACCAGGGCCAGCTTCCAGGCCAGGTTGACCGCGTCCTGCAGGCCGAGGTTGAGATTGGACCCGCCGAACCCGGCGAAGACGTGCGCGGCGTCGCCGGCCACGAACACCCGGCCCGCGCGGTACGGGTCGGCCAGCCGGTTGTTGCGGTCGGTGAGCCTGCGCAGGATCCA
Source organism: Catellatospora coxensis (assembly GCF_016862635.1). Taxonomy (GTDB): domain Bacteria; phylum Actinomycetota; class Actinomycetes; order Mycobacteriales; family Micromonosporaceae; genus Catellatospora; species Catellatospora coxensis. The sequence continues at coordinate 31,522 of NZ_BONI01000086.1, forward strand.
CGGCCGGCCGTCGGCGGGCGGATCGGCCACCGGTACGTCCGCGCCGACCACCCGGGACAGGCTGGCCCGCGCCTCGCCGACCGACATGGGCGTTTGCTCGCCGGGCGCCTCGGCGTCCCACTCGTGCGTGCTCAGCACGTGCACGCCGGGGATGAACGAGGCGAACGAGAACGCCCCGTGCGCGGTGCGGTGCAGCTGGTACGGCCGGTACACCGTGCCGTCGGCGGCGCGCAGCGCTCCGGCGGGGGTGAGCGCGGCCCGGGGCAGCACCACGTGCGCCATGCGGATCACGACCTCGCGGCTGGTCTCGCCGGGGAAGCCGATCCCGGCGGCCTTGCGTACGGCGCTGTGCGACCCGTCGCAGCCCACCAGGTACGCCGCCCGCAGCCGGTAGGGCCCGTCCGGGCCGTCGACCTCCACCGTGACGCCGTCGCCGTCCTGGGCCAGCCCGCTGAACGCGTGTCCACGGCGGACCTCCGCGCCCAGCGCGCGGGCGTGCCGTTCGAACGTCTCCTCCATCCGCCGCTGCGGCACCGCGAGCACGTGCAGCGGGTTGGCGTCGCGCAGGCGGCGCAGGTCGAGCCGGAACCCGGCGTGCGAGAACGCGCGCACGGGGCGGGGCCGGTCGCCGTACGCCCCGGTGAACCAGCGCTGGACCAGGGCCCGGGGGCCGCTGCCGTGGCGGGCCAGCACGCGGTGGAGGCCCCGCCGGTACAGCACGGTGACCACCTGGCCGACCAGCCCGTTGGCCCGCGGCACCGGGTCGGGCTCGGCACGCCGTTCCAGCACCACCACGCGTACGCCGCCCAGGCGCAGCTCGGCGGCGAGCAGCAGCCCGGTCGGTCCGCCCCCGGAGATCACCACGTCGGCGTCCATCGCCGGCCTCCCCTCGATCGCTTTTGTCAACCGTAGTTGACACTACGCGAGGGCGTCAACCTGGGTTGACGGGAGTCTCCGGATCTAGATGATTTGTTGTCGCCGGAGCGACAACAAATCATCTAGATCCACTCGGTGCCGGTTCGCTGTCACGGGGGGAGGTGGTGTTGGGGGTTGCTGTGGGCGGTTCCGGCAGGCGGCGGTCCAGTTGGCGCCAGGTGGTCGGCGAGAGCGCCGGCAGCAGCGTCGCGCCGAGGTAGCACGCGCCGAAGATCAGTAGGGCCGGGGTGAGGCCGACGTGCTCCACCGCCCACCCGCCGAGCAGGCCGCCCAGCGGGATGCCGGCGAACCCGATGGCGTTGGACAGGCTGAGCACTCGGGCTTGCAGGTGTTCGGGCACCCGCTCGAACATCGTCGCCGCCAGGATCGGGTTGACCGCGGCCATCGCCAGGCCGGATCCGAAGGCCGCCACCAGCACCAGCGTCAGCTCGTCGGACAGCGCCAGCACGGCCAGCCGGGGCGAGCCGCCGATCAGGAACCCGATCGTGAACACGGCATAGCGGGGCGCGCGCGGCGCGAGCGCGGTGAAGACCAGGTTGCCCAGCACCGCGCCGAGCCCGAACGCGCCGCTCACCCAGCCCAGCGCCTCCGGCGAGCCGAGGACCTCGTCGATCCAGACAGGGACGAACACCGCCCCGTTGGCCTGGTCGGCCAGGTTCGTCACGAACAGCATGGCCAGGATGCCCAGCATCAGCCGGTCCCCGCGCAGGTACGCCACCCCGCCGCGCAGCGCGGTCAGATACGGCTCCGGCGGCGGGGCGGCGGTGTCCGCGGCACGGGCGGGCACCAGCGCGGCCACCAGCACCGCGCACGCCACGAACGAGACGCCGTCGAGCAGCACGGTGCGCGGCGCGCCCAGCGCGGCGATCAGCACCCCGCCGAGGGCCGCGCCGAGCAGCCCGGCCAGCCGGTTCGCGCCGTCGTAGACGGTGGTGGCGCGGGCGGTGTCCACCCCGGACGCGGTGATCGTCGAAGGCAGCAGCACCCGCTTGGCGCAGTCGCCGAGCCCGCGCAGCCCGCCGGCGAGCACGAGCAGCACCAGCAGCACGCCGAACCCGCCGCGCTGCCCTAACGCCACCGCCGCCATCACCGCGGCGCTGGCCAGGTCGGCGACGATGGACACGCGGCGCGGCCCGATCCGGTCGACCAGGGGCGCGCCGAGGGGTCCGATCAGGACGTACGGCAGCAGCTCGGCGGCGGCGGCCAGGCCCATCCGGGACGGGCTGCCGGTGGTCTCCAGCACCAGCCAGGGAATCGCCAGGAACGTCAGCACGCTGCCGATCCGCGACACGGTGCCCGCGATCAGCAGTCCGACCAGGCCCTTCACGAGGCCTCCCCGGGCGTGCCCTCCTCGGCCGGGGAGACCTCGGGCGGAGTCATCTCAGGCGGAGCCACCTCAGGGAAGGGCAGCACCTGGAACTGCACGTGCACCCGGGCGGTGCCCTCGGGCGCGGGGGAGTCGAGGTCGAACCGCCGGTAGCGCTCGAACACCGCGAACAGGTCGGCCTGCAGCTCCTTCGTCTCCTCGGGGGTGAGCTGCCCGGTCCAGTCGCTGATCGTGCCGACGCGCTGCCACTGCGGCGGGCGGGTGGCGTACTCGTCGAGGGCGCGGTCGACGCGCGCGGCGTACTGGGCGGCGACGGCGCGCAGGTAGGCCTCGAAGTCCCCGAACGACTCGGGTTCGACGTGGTCCACGGTCGTGCCCCGGTGCGCGGCCCGCCACCAGCGTTCGCGGTTGTTGCCACGGCCCGGTTCGTCGGTCACGAAGCCGTAGAGGGCGAGCTGGCGCAGGTGGTAGCTGGTGGCGGCGCTGGACTGGCCCAGCTGCGCGGCGAGCAGCGTGGCGGTGGACGGCCCGCGCTCGCGCAGCAGCCCGAGCAGGCGTACCCGCAGCGGATGGGCGAGCCCCCGCAAGGTTCGGGGGTCAAGAGTGATCCGATCGGCGGCCATAACCGCCAACATATCTTTGCAAAGACTCCTTGGCAATCCCCGGGTCCGGCCCCCCTCGCCCATGACCTGTCCGGAAACGGCGATCACCACAGCGCCCGCGGTGCGCGGCCCCCGCCGCGCGCGAGGGCCGGCGGCCGGCTGCGAGCCCCAGGTCAAAGCGGGTCATGCGTTAAGAAGGGCACCTTCTACAACGCGGAGCGTTGTGAAGGTGCCCTTCCTTTCCTCAGTCGTGGGCTATGGCGGTGAGGATGTTGATGCGGGAGGCGCGGGTGGCGGGGAGGGCGGCGGCGAGGACGCCCAGGGCGGCGCCGGCGGCAAGGTAGATGCTGATGGCGGGCCAGGGGATGGCGAGGGTTTTCAGGCCCTCGTCGGCGAGGCCCTGAACGACGGCCGCGCCGAGGCCGATGCCGACGGCCACGCCGAGCAGTACGCCGAACACGGTGATCACCACGGCCTCGACGGTGATCATGCGCATGGTGGCCGCCCGGCTCAGGCCGATGGCGCGCAGCAGGCCCAGTTCGCGGGTGCGTTCCAGGACGGACAGGGCCAGGGTGTTGATGACGCCGAGCACCGCGATGACGATGGCCAGGCCCAGCAGGATCTGGATCATGAGGAGCATCTGCGCGCCCTCGCCCAGTTCCCGGTCCAGGTACTGCTGCTCGTCCTCGACCAGCATCTCGGGGCTGTCGACGAGCAGCGCCTCCAGGCCCTGGCGGGCCGCGGCGGCGTCCGCGCCGTCGGCGAGCCGGACGTACGCGAACGACGGCTGCGGGAAGCGCATCCCCGGCACCACGTCGGTGCCGAAGATGTACCCGCCGTAGAACGGCACCCGCTGGTAGACGCCGGTGACCCGGTACGCCGCCGGCGAGCCCTTGGGCAGCTTGACGGTGACCGTGGAGCCCACGGTCAACCCGGCCTGGGCCGCGTTCTGGTCGTCGACGACGACCTCGCCCGGTCCGGGCTGGGCCAGCGAGCCCGCGACGGTGACCAGCGACAGGTCCCGCACGACGGCCGGCAGGTCGGTCACCGCGGACGCCCCGCCCGGCTCGTCGTTGATCAGCGCCTGGTCGTTGTACTCGGCGGTGACCGTGGCGATGCCGGGCACCGCCCGCATCCGGGGCAGCAGCGCCTCGTCGAACGTCGGCAGGATGCCGGGCGACTCCTGACCCGAGATGATCAGGTCGGCCTGGAAGCCGGTCTCGGCGTCGCCGCGCAGGCTGCGGTCGGCCGAGGTGATCGTGGTGTTCACCCCGGTGATCAGGGCGACGCCGACCATCAGCGCGGCCGCGGTGATGGCGGTGCGGCGCGGGTTGCGCCCGGAGTTGAGCCGGCCCAGCCGTCCCGGCACCGACCAGGAGAACAGCCGGCCGAGCACGGACACCACCGGGCGGGCCAGCACCGGGCTCAGCAGCGACACCCCGATGAAGGTGGCGAGCACCCCGCCCAGCAGCAGCCACATCACCGCGTCACCGCTGGTGGCGAGCCCGAACGCGATCGCGCCCGCGCCCAGCGCGCCGATCACGGCACCGCTGACCGTCAGCTTGGTCAGCGGGCGGTCCGGGGTGGCGACCTCCTGCAGGGCGGCGACCGGGGGCACCCGGGACGCGCGCACCGCGGGCAGCAGCGCGGCGACCACCGTGACGCCGATGCCGACGGCGAACGCGCTGATCACCGCGGCGAGCGGCACGCCGATCGAGGCGAGCACGATGCTGCTGAAGTCGGCGGCGAACTTCGCCAGCAGCGCGCCGACGCCGACGCCCGCGGCCAGGCCGAGCACCGAGGCGAGCAGCCCGATGGCCAGGGCCTCGACCATGACCGAGCCGATGACCTGGCGGCGGCTCGCGCCCAGCGCCCGGCTGAGCGCCAGCTCCTTCGTCCGCTGCGCCACGATGATCGAGAACGTGTTGAGAATGAGGAAGGTGCCGACGAACAGCGCCACCCCGGCGAAGCCGAGCAGGATGTTGTTGAACAGGTCCAGGACCGTCTTGAAACCGCCCGCGATGGCCGCCGCGGCCTCCTGGCCGGTCTGCACCACGTACTGATCGCCGAGCCGCGACTTGATCGCGTCGCGCAGGGCCGCCGGGTCGGTGCCGGGTGCGGCGGTCACGCTCAGGCTGGTGTACGCGCCGGGCGTGCCCAGCATCAGCTCCTGCGCCACCGGCTCGGTGAACCGGATCTCGTGCACCGGTCCGCGGCCGGGCAGGCCGCCCTCGTAGCCGAACACGCCGACCAGCGTGAACTGCTGCTTGGGTTGGGTGGTCAGCACGCCGACCCGGTCGCCGACCTTGAGCTTGCTCAGCTCGGCCAGCGTCACGTTGATCGCGATCTCGTCGGCGGCCGCCGGCCCGCGCCCCTCGCGCAGCTCCAGGCCGCCGGTCTCACCGGTCCAGTTCGCGCCGAAGCGCGGCGGGCCGAACGAGGCGACGACCTTGCCGTCCGCGCCGATCAGGCGGGCGCCGTCGGCCTGCACCTCGCCGACGACCTGCGCGACGCCGGGCACGGCGGCCACCGCGTCGCGGTCGGCGGCGGCGAGCATGCCGGGCACCGGCTCGCCCTCCAGCTCGGACACGTCGATGGCCGGCCGGGCGGTGACCAGCACGTCGGTCTCGGCCATCGCCGAGGAGAACATGTTGTCGAACGAGCGGCCCAGCGCGTCGGTCAGCACGAACGAGCCGGACACGAACATCACGCCGAGCAGCACCGCCAGGCCGGACAGCACCAGGCGCAGCTTGCGGGCGAGCAGGCTCTTCAGGGTGGCGCGCAGCATCAGAGCTCTGTCCCCACCCGGTCCAGGCTCTTCAGCGTGTCCAGCACCCGCTCCGGGGTGGGCCCGGTGAGCTCGGCGACGATCTGGCCGTCGGCGAGGAAGACGACCCGGTCGGCGTACGAGGCGGCGACGGCGTCGTGGGTGACCATGACGATGGTCTGGCCGTACTCGGTGACGCTGCGGCGCAGGAAGCCCAGCACCTCGGCGCCGGAGCGGCTGTCCAGGTTGCCGGTCGGCTCGTCGGCGAAGACGACCTCGGGCCGGGACACGAGCGCGCGGGCGCAGGCGAC
>NZ_BONI01000087.1 GCF_016862635.1 Catellatospora coxensis
GTCATCGCCACCATGATGGTCCCGACGCAGCTCGGCATCATCCCGCTCTACCTGCTCATGGCCAAGATCGAGTGGACCGGCACCATGTACGCCGTCGTCGCGCCCGGCCTGGTCACCGCGTTCGGCGTCTTCTTCATGACCCAGTTCCTGCGCGAGGCCGTGCCCAGCGAGCTGATCGAGGCCGCCCGCGTCGACGGCTGCCACACGTTCCGCATCTTCTGGCACGTGGTCCTGCCCGCGTCGAAACCGGCCGCGGCGGTGCTCGGCATGCTCACGTTCATGGGGGCCTGGAACGACTTCTTCTGGCCGCTCGTGGTCCTCACCCCCGAGGACCCGACAGTGCAGACCGCCCTGTCCACCCTGGCCAGCGGCTACATCCAGGACTACTCGCTGTCGCTGACCGGCACGGCCATCGCCACCGTGCCGCTGCTGGTCGTGTTCGCGCTGCTCGGCAAGTACATCATCGGAGGAATCATGCAGGGAGCGGTGAAGTCGTGACCGCAGTAGCACCCGACCGGCTGGAGGAGCTGTCCGGGCTCCGGTTCCCCGAGGGTTTCCGCTGGGGGGCGGCCACGGCGTCGTACCAGATCGAGGGAGCCGCCGCCGAGGACGGCCGCACGCCCTCCATCTGGGACACCTACGCCCGTACCCCGGGAAAGGTCTTCCAGGGGCACTCCGGTGACGTCGCCTGCGACCACTACCACCGCTACCGCGAAGACGTCGCCCTGATGAAGCAGCTCGGGCTCGGGACCTACCGGTTCTCGGTCGCCTGGCCGCGCATCAAACCCGACGGCTCCGGCCCGGTCAACTCGCGCGGCCTGGACTTCTACGACCGGCTCGTGGACGAGCTGCTCGACAAGGGCATCGACCCGATGGTCACCCTGTACCACTGGGACCTGCCGCAGGTCCTCGAGGACCGGGGCGGCTGGACCAACCGGGACACCAGCTACTACCTCGCCGACCTGGCCGCCGCGACGATCGCCCGGCTCGGGGACCGGGTGCGCACCTGGACCACGCTGAACGAGCCGTGGTGCTCGGCGTTCCTCGGCTACGGCAGCGGCGACCACGCCCCGGGCCGCCAGGACCCGGCCGCCGCGCTGTCGGCGGTGCACCACCTGCTGCTCGGGCACGGGCTGGCGGTGCAGGCGCTGCGGGCGGGCGGGGCCCGCGAGGTGTCGCTGACGCTCAACCTGGCCTGCGTACGCCCGGTCGACGCGAACGACCCGCACGACCTCGCCGCGGTGCGGCACATCGACGGGCTGCACAACCGGATCTTCCTGGATTCGACCCTGCGCGGCGGCTACCCGCAGGACATGCGGGCGCTGTTCGCCCGCTTCGGCGTCGACCGGCAGATCCTCGCCGGGGACGAGGGCGTGATCGCGTCGCCGATCGACCTGCTCGGGGTGAACTTCTACCAGCCGTCGCGGGTGCGGGCCGGGGTCGGCGTCGACTGCGGCCCGGCCAACCCGGGCAGCGAGGGCTGCGAGTACGTGCAGCAGGACCTGCCGGTCACCGCGATGGGCTGGCCGGTGGACGCGACCGCGCTGTACGAGCTGCTGATGCGGCTGGCCACGGACTACCCCGGCACCCCGATGATGATCACCGAGAACGGCGCGGCCTACCACGACGTGCTCGACGGGGACCGGGTCGCCGACACCGACCGCGTCGCGTTCCTCGACGGCCACCTGCGGGCCGTGCACGCGGCCCTGTCCGAGGGAGCCGACATGCGTGGATATCTTGCGTGGTCGCTGTTGGACAATTACGAGTGGGCATACGGTTACGACAAACGCTTCGGCATCGTGCATGTCGACTACGACACCCAGCGGCGCACTCCGAAGGACAGTGCCCGCTGGTTTGCCGGCGTCATCGGGCGCAACGGGCTCGTTTGATGTCGGTGGGGGCCGGGCGCGCCGCACGTGGAAAGGCGGCGCGCCCGGGTTGTCCCACCCCGTGACTCACGCCGGGGAGCCGAGCGGGGCTCCCCGGCGTGCCACCTCCCGGCCGCCGCCGTCCCCTTTGCCGCAACTCTTAAAGACTTGGGCCCACCGCACGCGCGGGAGGGCCCAAGTCTTTAAGAGTTGTGCAGGGGTGGGCCGGTCAGACCGGCCAGAGGCGGACGCGGTCGGCGCCGTCGGCGATCGCGACGGTGTGCCCGTCGGGGCTGACGGCGACGCCGGAGACCGCGCCCATCCGGCCGTCCGCGTCGCGGATCCAGCCGGGCAGCAGCGCGGCCTGCGCGTGGTCGGACAGCCGCCACAACCGCACCGTGCCGTCCCAGCCACCGCTGGCCACGGTCGCCCCGTCCGCGCTGTACGCCACCGCGTGCACCACCCCGTCGTGCCCGGACAGCACGTACGGCGCCGCCCCGCCCGCGACGTCCCAGATCCGCACCGTGCCGTCGTCACCGCCGCTGGCCAGCAGCCGGCCGCCCGGCGCGAACGCCAGATCCTGCACCGCCCCGTCGTGCCCGGTCAGCGACGCGGTCAGCCGGCCGGTGGCCACCTGCCACAGGCGGATCACGCCGTCCTTGCCCGCCGAGGCCAGGGTGGCCCCGTCGGGGCTGAACGCGACCGCGCCCACCCACTCGCTGTGCCCGGTCAGCACGGCGACGGTGCGGTTGCCGCCGACGCTCCACAGCCGGATCACGCCGTTGTGGCCCGCCCCGGCGAGCAGCGTGCCGTCGGGGCTGAAGGCCAGGTCCATGGGGATGCGGGCGTGCCCGGTCAGGGTGCCGGCGGGCCGGCCGGTGGCGGCGTCCCACAGCCGTACGCCGCCCTCGACGGGCGTCGCGAGCCGGCTGCCGTCGGGGCTGAACACCAGGTGGGAGATCGGTTCGAAGTCGCGTACCGGCATCGTGGCGACGGTCGCGCCGGTGGCGGTGTCGAACACGTGCAGCGCCCCGAAGCCGCCCACGGCATACCGGGCGCCGTCCGGACTGAACGCCACGGTGGTGGCCAGGCCGCCGACGGCCACGCAGCGGATGGGTGCGGCGCAGCTCGGCGCGGGTCCGGGCGAGTCCAGCGGCAGGCCGCACGCCGTGGGGAGTGCGAGCGCCAGCAGGAGCGCCGCGGCCCGCGCCGCCCCGGGCACGTTGCGGTACGCCGTCATGCCCACACGGTAGGCCGGTGGGCGGCCCGGGATAAGCGCCGATCGGCCCACCACGAGCAACCGTCCGTGTGGGACGCGGCGGCGGCTGCCCTGCTCCACGTTCGCCTCCGGCTGAGCGGGCTGCGCGGGCTCGGGCCGGACCGCACCTGCCGGGCGATAACGCCGGCGTGGATCACCGCCCGACGAAACGGTCCTGCGGGCTCGGCGAGCCAATCGGCCGGTCCGTCGGGTCAGCGGTGTGCGGGCTCGGTGACGGGCACCGGGTTCAGCGGCTGCGCGCCGTACAGCTCGTCGAGGACCTCCTCGGCGTCCGGCTCCCCGGCGGCCGCCCGGCGGCGCGGCCCGGCCAGCGAGGCCGCTGCCCCGAGCACGCCCATCACGATGGCCAGCCAGAACACGATGACCAGCCCGTCGTGGAACGGGCCGGAGATCAGGTCGGGGAAGAACTGGCGGTCGGTCAGCGCGGCGGCGTTCGCGGCGGGCAGCGCGCCGAGCACCTGCGGGCCGAGCAGCTCCTGGATCGGGTTGTAGCCCAGGAACGCGGCGAACAGGGTGCCGACCGGCGGCAGCTGCGAAACGGCGTGCGCGGCCCCGGCCGGCACCCCCTGGGCGGTGAGCCCCGCGTCCAGCGCCGTCGGCAGCGAGCGGGCCAGCCCCGCCACCATCAGCGAGAAGAACACGCCGATCGACAGCACCATGCCCGCGTTCTGGAACGTGGCCCGCATACCCGAGGCGACGCCGCGCAGGTGCGCCGGCACGCTGGACATGATCAGCGAGGTGTTCGGCGCGGAGAACAGGCCGCCGCCGAAGCCGTTGAGGAACACCAGCGCGGCGAACACGCCGTAGTGGAAATCGGTCGGCACCAGCAGCAGCGCGGCGAACGACGCCGACATCAGCAGCAGGCCGCCCGCCGCGAACCGCCTCGGCCCGAAGCGGTCCGACAGCGCCCCGGACAGCGGCCCGGCGGCCAGGAAGCCGACGGTCAGCGGCAGCAGGTAGATGCCCGCCCACAGCGGCGTCGCCGCGTAGTCGTAGCCGTGCAGCGGCAGCCAGATGCCCTGCAACCAGATGATCAGCATGAACTGCAGGCCGCCCCGGGCGATCGAGCCCAGCAGGCTGGCCACGTTGCCGCCGGTGAACGCCGCGACGCGGAACAGGTGCAGCGGGAACATCGGCTCGGCGACCCGGGTCTCGACCAGGCCGAACAGCGCCAGCAGCACCGCGCCGCCGGCCAGCCCGGCGATGATCCACGGGTTGGTCCAGCCCATGGGGTGGCCGCCGTACGGCTGGATGCCGTACGTGATCGCCGCCAGCAGCATGGTCAGGCCCGCGGCGAAGGTGATGTTGCCCCACCAGTCGATGCGGCCGGGGCGGCGCTCGCCGTTGTCGCGCAGCGAGCGGTACGCCCACACGGTGCCGGCCGCCGCGATCGGCACGTTGACCCAGAAGATCGAGCGCCAGTTCCACTCGGCCAGCAGCCCGCCCAGCACCAGGCCGATGAACGAGCCCGCGATGGCGGCCACCACGTTGATGCCCAGCGCCGTGCCGCGCTGGCGGGCCGGGAACGCGTCGGTGATGATCGCGGCGGAGTTCGCCATCAGCATCGCGCCGCCGACGGCCTGCACCACCCGCCAGCCGATCAGCCAGAGCGCGCCCGCGCCGCCGGTGAACGGGTCCAGGGCGAGCACCACCGAGGTGACCGCGAAGATCGCGAAGCCGAGGTTGTAGATGCGTACCCGGCCGTAGATGTCGCCCAGCCTGCCCAGGGTGACCACCAGCACGGCCGTCACCAGCATGTAGCCCATCAGCATCCACAGCAGGTAGCCGACGTTGCCGGGCTGCAGCGGGTTGAGGCCCACGCCGTTGAAGATCGCCGGGAGGGAGATCAGCACGATCGACGAGTTGATCGTCGCGATCAGCATGCCGAGCGTGGTGTTGGACAGGGCGACCCACTTGTAGCGGGACTCGTGGCTGTTCATGAGGCGCGCCTTCGGCTGTCGGAACGGGGTGCGGCGGTTGCCGGTGCTGCTCGGGCGTCGATGGCCGGCGGGTCGGTTTCGGTCTCCGGGCCGGGGCTTCGGGCCGGTCGGTGTCGCCGGGTGCGTCGTGACCTGGGCGGCCGTTGCCGGGGTCAGGACGGGGTGGGAGTCAGGCCGTGGCCGCGTGGTCGGCGAGGCGGCCGAGCGCGGGCAGCGCCGCCTCGATGGCGGCGCGGTCGGCGGCGTCGAGCTGGGCCAGGAGCGCGGCGACGCGTTCGGCGCGTACGTCGCGGCGGTGGCGGAGCAGGTCGCGCCCGGCCTGGGTGATCTCCACGAGGACGACGCGGCGGTCGGCCGGGTCGGCGGTGCGGGCGGCGAGCGCGTCGCGTTCCAGCCGGGTGACGATCTGGGTCATCGCGGGTTGGGTGACGCCCTCGCGTACCGCCAGGTCGGTGAGCCGCCGCGGCCCCTCGCGCTCCAGGGTGGCGAGGGTCGCGGCGGCGCTGAGACTGATGCCGGGCGGGCTCAGCCGCCGCAGCGCGGCGAACAGCCGCTGGATGGTCAGTGCCAGGTCATGCCGGGCGGTGTCCGCTGACGGCGGAGCCGGTGTCGTCGCCACCTCGCCAACATATCACGCACTTATAGAAGTTGCTTATGTAACCCGCGTGCCCGACGGAGCGCACCACCGCGTCCACCCGCCGCCCCGGCCAGTCATCGACGTTGGCCTATCTCGTTGACTTTGATCGCGCCTTTTTCGCCGGGATAGGCCAGCGTCTATCGGGGCCACGCGTCGGCGGCACACCGCGACGTCCGCGCGACCGCGTCAGGCCGATGACGCCGACCGCCACTGCGGCCAGTCCCGCCAGCAGCGCCGCGAGCAGCCCGAACGGCGGTCCGTCGCCGGACCGGCCGGCCGCGGCCGTCGTCGCGCCCGGATCAGCGGGCACAGCACAGGAGATCGTCTGCGGCACCCCGTCCGTGGCGACCTGTACCCGCGCGGTGCAGTAGGCGACTCCCGGCGCCGCGACGTCCACGGTCACCGTCCACTCACCTGCGGCCAGCGCACCAGGCAGGGGCAGCGAGGCCGGGTCGTGGGGCAGCGGCCGCAGTGCCGTGACCGGCACCGTCGCGCCCGTGTCGCTGCTCGCCGACAGCATCGCCAGCCCCGGCTGGTCGACGGGATGGCCGTCGTCCCAGGCCAGGGTGAGCCACACCGACCCGCGCCCGTCGTGATGCAGCGTGGGCAGCACACCCCGGTGCGCGGCCGCCGGATCGGCGTACCCGAGCGCGACCCCTACGGTCGCGGCCACCATGGCCACCGCCGCGACCAGCCGACGCACCGCGATCGAGTGCCGCCACCCGACCGGGTCACGCGACTCGACCGGGCCACGCGACTCGACCGGGCCACGTGACTCGACCAGCCGACGTGACTCGGCCGGGCTACGCGGCTCGACGGGGCGAAGCCACCCGGCCCGCCCGTGAACCTTCGCTCGCACCCGCATCCTCCCTGCTCAGAACCCCCGAGTGGTAAGGAAGGGCACCCTCCGCACCAATAGCGTTAAGAAGGTGCCCTTCCTTTCCATCAGGCGGTGACTTTTACTTCGAGGAGGCCTACGGAGCCTTGGCCGCTGTTGAGGACGACGCGTAGGCGGGTGGTGCTGACGGAGGTGAAGGTCACGCGGTTGTACTGGTTGAGGGCTACGGGGTAGCCGCTGGCGCCCGCGACGGCGACGTACGCGGTGCCGTTCCAGTACTGGAGGCCCCACGAGGCGGGTACACGTACGCCGCCGTTGTCGTCGAAGAAGTAGACGTCGGCGACGCGTACCGTCTGGGCCGTGGACCAGGTCAGTTGCGCCCACTGCTGGCCGGTGTTGGGCCAGGTGCCCCAGCGGCGGTTGACGGTGTCGTTCGAGGACGGCGGGTCGATGCCGTCGTTGATCGCCAGGACGCTCTCCCAGGATGACGTGTAGGAGGCGCCGGCCGTCGCGGACAGGGCGAGGTTGGTGACCGGTGGCGGGTTCGTGCCGCCGCCCTTGATCAGGAACAGGTTGTCGGCGACGTTGTAGTACGTCGCCAGGTAGCTGCCCGCGGGCGGGTTGGTGTGGTAGTAGTCGTCGTGGTTGCAGTCCAGCCGCTGGTCCAGAGCCTGGCTGGGGCACGAGTAGCGCAGCACCACGTTCGGGCCGTCCTTGTAGCACATGACGTCGTACTCGTCGACGCAGTGCGCGGCGCCGGAGGCGTTGGGGGCGTTGTTGTTCACCGCGCCGAGCGTGTGCCCGAGCTCGTGCGCGGCGACCCCGGCGGTCCAGCAGCCGTTGTCGGCGCGGGCGTACTCCGGACCGGTGTTGGACCGGTTGGCGTCGCTCTTGCGGGTGTCCCCGGCGAAGCCGCCGATGCCGCAGTAGATGTTCGCGTCGACGAACTGCAGGTACTTGCGGTCGGTGCGGGCGTAGCCGGCCGCCTTGACAGCGTTGAGCAGCGGGGCCCAGTCGTTGGCGTTGAGCGCCGAGTCCGGGATCTGCACGTCGCGCACGACCGGGCGGCACGCGCCGTTGACGCTCTCGGTCACGTAGCGGACGTGCCGCTCGCCGCCGGTGGCCTTGGCGCTCTCGTTGAAGATGACGTCGACCTGCTCGGCGAGCTGCCGGAACGTCTCCAGGTACTGGCTGTAGCGGCTGGTGCTGCCGCGTACGTACAGCACCTCGACGCGGCGGCCGGACGTGCCGTCGCCCTCGCAGACCGCGAGCGCGGACGGGGCGGCGGCCTGCGCCTGCAGCGGCGCGATGGAGCGGCTGACCGACAGCCCGGCCGGGGCCGGGTCGGGGCCGTGCGTGCACATCGTGGAGGTGATGCCGACGACGCGGTACATGCCGGCGCACGCGCCGGTGCGCTCGGCGGCCAGTCCGGTGTAGACCATGCCGGCTTGGACGGCCGGGGCGGCGCCGTCCTGCGCGCCGGCCGGGGCGGCCGAGGCGGGGGCGGCGGCGCTGAGGGCCAGCAGGGTCACCACGATGACCGGCCATCGGCGGCGGGTGGGGGAGGGGTGCATCTGCGTCCTTTCGGCGAGCGCGTCCGGGCGACGCGCATCGGCGGAAACGGGAAGCGGGCACGGTGAAACCGTCACCGTGCGTGTGGTACGCGGCAGGCGGTGAGCTGCCACCGAGCGATCGACCGAAGACGATCTAAAACGCTTTCGGTCTATTCAGACAGAGGGTCTGATCGATGTCAACGGCATGCATACAGGCAAATTCGGCCATGCCGTATCACCTGCGCCCGCAACGCTTTCGGAATGTGCCGAAATCATTTCGGCGACCGTCGATGTCCCCGGCAAGCCATGCGGACACGGAGAGTGACGTCACCGCACCGAATCGCCGCTGAAGCGCCGTCCGCGCTCGCGCATGGCGTCCACCACCCGGTCCACGCCGGGGCTCGGCGGCGCGGGCGTACGGCCGGGGGCGCGCAACCCGTCGAGGGTGTACGCGAGCTGCCGCCGCCACGCGTCCGGCGCCGCCTCGGCGGTGCGCTCGATCAGCCCGGCGTTCGCCATCAGGATCAGCACCACGTCCTCGTGCCGGAAGTCCGCGCGCAGCTCGCCGGCCGCCTGCGCGCGCTCGATGAGCCGCTGCAGCCCCTGGTATGCGCGGTCGTGCAGCGCGTCGAGCCCCGGCACGCCGGACACGGCGGCGGTGAGCAGGTCGGACGTCGCCCGGCACCGCGACTGCACCCCGCACAGGTAGACCAGGTGGTCGTGGAAGGCCGTCCAGGCGTCCGGCTGGTACGCGGCGTGTTCGGCGGTCAGGACGATCTCGTCGAGCGTCTCGGCGTACACGGCGGAGATCAGGTCCCGGCGGGTGGGGAAGTGCCGGTAGAGCGTGGCGTTGCCCAGCGCCGCCCGGCGCGCGATCTCATCGAGCGGGGCGTCCAGCCCGCGCTCGCTGAACGCGGCCAGCGCCGCCTCGATCAGCCGGCGGCGGTTGCGCTCGGCGTCGGCGCGGGGGGCGTGGGTGGCCATGCCGTCCAGCATAGCGAAATGGGGATCGGTCCCCGCTTGTGCTACGGTCGGAGGCAACCGGGGAGCTGTCCCCGTTTTGTGAAGACCCTTCGCGGCCTGGGTGACTGTGCCCGGCGCCGCCATGCCGTGTGGGAGAGAACATGTCGATCGTGATCAGTGGGGCCACCGGGCAGCTCGGGCGGCTCGTGGTGGCCGCGCTGCTGGACCGGGGCGTTCCGGCCGAGCAGATCGTGGCCGGGGCGCGCGACGAGAGCCGGCTCGCCGACCTCGCCGCCCGTGGCGTACGGGTCGCCCGCTTCGACTACGACGACCCGGCGAGCCTGCCGGCGGCGCTGACCGAGGGCGACACCCTGCTGCTGGTCTCGGGCAGCGAGGTCGGCCGGCGGGTCGCCCAGCACCAGGCCGTGATCGCGGCCGCCAGGGCCGCCGGGGTGGCCCGCCTGGCGTACACCAGCGTCCTGAACGCGGCCGACTCCCCGCTCCCGGTCGCGCCCGACCATGTCGCGACCGAGCGGGCGATCCGCGCCTCGGGCCTGCCGTTCACCCTCCTGCGCAACGGCTGGTACACCGAGAACTACGCGCCCGCGCTGGTCCAGGCGCGCGCCGCCGGTGTGGTGCTGTCCAGCGCCGGCGACGGCCGGGTCGCCAGCGCGACGCGCGCCGACTACGCCGCCGCCACCGCCGCCGCGCTGACCGGCGACGGCCACGAGGGCGCGGTCTACGAGCTGTCCGGTGACCGCGCCTGGGACTTCGACGAGCTGGCCGCCGCGTTCGCGACCGTGCTCGGCCGCGACGTGGTCTACCGGCGCGTCTCGTCCGACGAGCACCTGAAGCTGCTCACCGAGGCGGGCCTCGACGCCGGTACGGCCGGATTCCTGGTGGCCGTGGACCGTGACATCGCCGACGGCGCGCTCGCTCTGACCACCGGAGACCTGTCCCGCCTGGCCGGTCGCCCCACCACCGCGCTGGTGGACGCCCTGCGCCCGCTCGCCTGACCGGGAACGAGGAACGCCTCCGGCGGTGTTGTGCTCGCCGGAGGCGTTCTTCCGCATCGTGGGACGGCGTTCAAGATCGTCGGACTTGCCTGGCAGGTGGGCGAATTGCCGATCAAGATACGCCCAGGTGCCTGGCAAGTCGGATGATCGAGGGCGAACGGCCGTCCGCGTCCCGCAGACCGGGACGCGGGCGGTGCCGTGATCGCGGGCGCGGAGCGCGGACGGTAAACTTCGTGTTCAGGTCGAGAGGCGCTGCAACGGGCACAGCCCGCCACGCTCGGCTGGATCCACCGTTGCAAGGGCGCCTCCGAGAGTTCTTTCGGAGGTGTTCGCGTTGAGCCGGTCTTCTTCCCCCGCCACCCGCGTGCAGGAGCTGCGCAAGCTGCTCGACGAGCGGATCGTGGTGCTCGACGGCGCGTGGGGCACCATGCTGCAGAACGCCCGCCTGACGCCCGAGGACTACCGCGGCGACCGCTTCGGCGACCACCCGCAGGACGTCACCGGCAACCCGGACGTGCTCATCCTGACCCGGCCCGACCTGATCCTCGACGTGCACCGGCGCTACCTCGCCGCGGGCGCGGACATCACCTCCACGAACACCTTCACCGCGACCGGCATCGCGCAGTCCGACTACGGCCTGCAGGCGTACGCGCGCGAGATGAACCTGCGCGGCGCGCAGCTGGCCCGGCAGGCCGCCGACGAGTTCGGCGGGCGCTTCGTGGCCGGCTCGGTCGGCCCGCTCAACGTCACCCTGTCGCTGTCCCCGCGCGTGGACGACCCGTCCTACCGGACCGTCTCCTACGACCAGGTCTTCGACACGTACGCCGAGCAGATCGCAGCGCTCGCCGAGGGCGGCGTGGACATCCTGCTCATCGAGACGATCTTCGACACCCTGAACGCCAAGGCCGCCATCGCCGCGGCCCGCGCGGTCGCGCCCGAGCTGCCGCTGTGGATCTCGGTGACCATCGTCGACCTGTCCGGCCGCACCCTGTCCGGGCAGACCGTCGAGGCGTTCTGGCGTTCGATCGAGCGGGCGAATCCGCTGGCCGTCGGCGTGAACTGCTCGCTGGGCGCGACCGAGATGCGCCCGCACGTCGAGGAGCTGTCCCGCCTCGCCGGGGTCTACGTCGCCAGCCACCCCAACGCGGGCCTGCCCAACGCGTTCGGCGGCTACGACCAGACGCCGGAGGAGACCGGCGCGCTGCTCGGCGAGTTCGCGACCGCGGGCCTGGTCAACATCGCGGGCGGCTGCTGCGGCACCACGCCCGAGCACATCGCGCAGGTCGCGGCAGCCGTCAAGGGCCTGCCGCCGCGCGAGGTGCCGCAGCTGCCGAAGGCGACCCGGTTCAGCGGCCTGGAGCCGTTCGCGATCGGCCCGGACACCGGCTTCGTCATGATCGGCGAGCGCACCAACGTGACCGGCTCGGCGAAGTTCCGCCGCCTCATCGAGGCCGACGACCACCAGGGCGCCGTCGCCGTGGCGCTGGACCAGGTGCGCGGCGGGGCCAACCTGCTCGACGTGAACATGGACGCCGACCTGCTCGACAGCGAGCTGGCGATGACCACGTTCCTCAACCTGATCGCGACCGAGCCCGAGGTGGCCCGCATCCCGATCATGGTGGACAGCTCGAAGTGGTCCGTGCTCGAAGCCGGCCTCAAGTGCGTGCAGGGCAAGGGCGTGGTCAACTCGATCAGCCTCAAGGAGGGCGAGGAGGTCTTCCTCGACCAGGCCCGGCGCATCCAGGGCTACGGCGCGGGCGTGGTGGTGATGGCCTTCGACGAGCAGGGCCAGGCCGACACCGTCGAGCGCAAGGTCGAGATCTGCGGGCGGGCGTACGACCTGCTGACGCAGCAGGCCGGCTTCGCCGCCGAGGACATCGTCTTCGACCCGAACGTGCTGGCCGTGGCCACCGGCATCGCCGAGCACAACGGCTACGCCAAGGCGTTCATCGACGCGCTGCCGCTGATCAAGGCGCGCTGCCCCGGGGCGCGCACCAGCGGCGGCATCTCCAACCTGTCGTTCTCGTTCCGCGGCAACGACGTGGTCCGCGAGGCGATGCACTCGGCGTTCCTGCTGCACGCGGTGCGTGCGGGCCTGGACATGGGCATCGTGAACGCGGGCCAGCTCGCGGTGTACGAGGACATCCCGACCGAGCTGCGTGACCTCGTCGAGGACGTGCTCTTCGACCGCCGTCCCGATGCCACCGACCGGCTCGTCGCGTACGCGGGCACCGTCAGCGGCGAGGCGACCAAGCGCGTCGCCGACCTGTCGTGGCGGGAGGCCCCGGTCGCGCAGCGGCTGTCGCACGCGCTGGTCCACGGCATCGTGGACTTCATCGAGGAGGACACCGAGCAGGCCCGGCAGTCGGCCGCCCGGCCGCTGGAGGTCATCGAGGGCCCGCTGATGGACGGCATGAAGGTCGTCGGCGACCTGTTCGGCTCGGGCAAGATGTTCCTGCCGCAGGTGGTCAAGAGCGCCCGGGTGATGAAGCGCGCGGTGGCCTACCTGGAGCCGTACATGGAGGCCGAGAAGGAGCAGGCCCGCCGCGAGGGCAAGGTCGAGACCCAGCGTGGCCAGGGCAAGGTCGTGCTCGCCACGGTCAAGGGCGATGTGCACGACATCGGCAAGAACATCGTCGGCGTGGTGCTCGGCTGCAACAACTACGAGGTCATCGACCTCGGCGTGATGGTGCCCGCGGCGAAGATCCTGGACACCGCGGTCGCCGAGGGCGCGGACGTGATCGGCCTGTCCGGGCTGATCACCCCGTCGCTGGACGAGATGGTCTCGGTCGCGCAGGAGATGCAGCGGCGCGGGCTGAAGCTGCCGCTGCTGATCGGCGGGGCCACCACGTCCCGGCAGCACACGGCGGTGCGCATCGCCCCGGCGTACGAGTCGGCGACCGTGCACGTGCTCGACGCCTCCCGCGTCGTCGGCGTCGTGTCGCAGCTCCTCGACCCCGCCAAGGCCGAGGAGCTGGCCGAGCACAACCGGGCCGAGCAGGCGCGGCTGCGCGACGAGCACGCCAACAAGACCCGCCAGCCGCTGCTGACCCTGGCCGAGGCCCGCGCCAACGCCGAGCGGCCCGACTTCACCGCGCTGCCCGTGCCCGCCTTCACCGGCCTGCGCGAGGTGACGCCGAGCCTGGCCGAGCTGCGCGAGATGATCGACTGGCAGTTCCTGTTCCTGGCCTGGGAGCTCAAGGGCAAGTACCCGGCGATCCTGGAGCGGCCGCAGGCCCGGGAGCTGTTCGACGACGCGAACGCGATGCTCGACCAGATCATCGCGGACGGCTCGCTGCGCGCGCAGGGCGTGTACGGCTTCTGGCCCGCCCACGCCGAGGGCGACGACATCGTCATCGAGGGCGAAGGCCGGATGCCGATGCTGCGCCAGCAGACCGTCAAGCCCGCCGGGCGGCCCAACCGCTGCCTGTCCGACTACCTCGCCCCGGCCGGCGACCACCTCGGCGGGTTCGCCGTCGCCATCCACGGCGCGGACGAGCTGGCCGCGAAGTACGAGGCCGAGCACGACGACTACCGGGCCATCATGGTCAAGGCGCTGGCCGACCGGCTCGCCGAGGCGTTCGCCGAGCACCTGCACCTGCAGGCGCGGCGCGACTGGTACGAGCCCGACGCCGACCCGGCGATCGAGGACCTGCACGCCGAGCGTTTCCGGGGCATCCGGCCCGCGTTCGGCTACCCGGCCACGCCCGACCACACCCTCAAGCGGGAGCTGTTCGACCTGCTCGGCGCGGAGAAGATCGGCATGGGCCTGACCGAGTCGTACGCGATGACCCCGGCGGCGGCCGTCAGCGGCCTCCTGCTCGCGCACCCGGACTCGCGCTACTTCACCGTCGGCCGCATCGGCCGCGACCAGCTGGCGGATTACGCCGACCGGCGCGGCGCCGAGCTCGCCGACGCCGAACGCTGGCTGCGCCCCAACCTCACCTGACCGTAAGGACCCGGCACGCCAGGAAGATAATTAGGCACATATGTCGATCGCGCCATCGGTTGTGCGGCCGACATTGCCGACTGGGCAGCCATTCTGATCGCCGACACGCCGCCGCCATACTCCTTACAGGACAGCCCGACGGCGGTGGGGGCGAGTCATGGCGGACAGGCGGCAGGCAGTGGGAAAGCGGGCGGCGCTGGCCGCCCTCCTCACGACGGTGGCGCTCGTGCTGGGCGGGTGCGGCGCGCCGGAGTTCGACTACGTCAAGAACGCCGACGACGGCGTTTACTTCAAGGTCCCGCACGGCTGGCAGCGCATCGAGCATGAGGCGATGGACTGGATGCTGTCCGGCGAGGACCCCGACTCGGTGGCCGCGGCGGCGCGGCGGGAGCGGATCTGGTCGGTCGGCTACGACGCGTCGATCGTCCCGCAGCCGCTGCACCTGTTCCTCGGCACCGGCGACGAGCCATTCGTGTACGCGATGGTGCGCCGGCTGTCCGAGAACGAGATCAACGCGGTTTCCCTGAACGGGGCCCGTGACCTGCTGCTCCCGGTCACCGACTCGGCCCGCGCGGACAACGCGCAGAACCCGGTGTTCCAGGGCTTCGAGCTGGTCTCCGACGAGATCCTGCCGGCCGACGGCTCGGTCCGCGGGGTGCGCTCGGTCTTCAACTACAGCCCCGGCGGCGGCTCGCTGCAGACGTTCGACCAGACCGTCTACGTCGACGACGCCGGGCGGCGGCTGTACCAGTTCATCGTGCGCTGCTCGGCCTCGTGCTACCGCGCGCGGGCGGCGGAACTCGACGTGCTGGTGCAGTCCTTCACGGTGAGGAGCGTGGCATGAGCGAGCGAGCCATGAGCGACGTGTCTGCCGAGCCGGTCGAGGGCCTGCGCCCGCCGGGCGAGCCCGCGCGGGTCGAGGAGCGGCGCAAGCGCAAGAAGCTGCCGTTCTGGGACCGGATCAAGTTCCTGTTCCTGTTCGCCGTCGCCTGGCTGGTGCTGGTGTGGGCGGAGATGGCCGATTTCCCGGGCGGCATGCCGTTCATCGAGGCGACGCGCATCCACCTGGTGGAATCGCGCTGGCTGCTGATCCTGGCCGGGGTCGAGCTGCTGCGCCAGGTGCACTTCCTGGTCAGCGAGCACTGGGCCGGATACCACCGGTTCTGGAGCCACCGGGTGTTCGGCGGCTTCGAGCGGCTGTCCCGGCGGCGGCTGTCCGACTGGACCAGGTTCCGGCTGGCCCGGATCCTCAAGTGGGTGTTCTGGATCGTGGTGTTCGCCTTCGTGGCGGGCGCGGTGCTGGACACCTCGCCGGTGCTGGCCCTGTTCCAGGCCCCGGCGATCCTGTGGGCGCTGATGCCGTTCGTGCTGCAGATGGTGTTCCTGCTGTTCGTCGTCGTCATGCAGTTCGTGGCCATCTTCTGGTTCCTGTCCCGGGGCGGCGTCGAGGTGTACTACCCCGACGACATCAAGACCCGGTTCACCGACGTGTGGGGCCAGGACCACGTGCTGGCCCGGGTGCGGGAGAACATCGTCTTCCTGGAGCAGCCCGACGCGATCGAGGCCAAGGGCGGCTACGTGCCGTCCGGCCTGCTGCTGTGGGGCCCGCCGGGCACCGGCAAGACGCTGATGGCGGAGGCGGTGGCGGGGGAGACCGGCAAGCCGTACGTATTCGTCGACCCCGGCGCGTTCACCAACATGTTCATGGGCGTCGGCATCCTCAAGGTGAAGTCGCTGTTCCGCAAGCTGCGCAAGCTGGCGCTGCGGTACGGCGGCGTGATCGTGTTCTTCGACGAGGCCGACTCGCTCGGCAGCCGCGGCCAGCTCGCCCAGGGCGGCCCCGGTTTCCCGCGCGGCATGACCCCGGCGTTCGCCACCGGCCCCGGCTGCCACGGCTTCGGCTGGCTGTCCCCGGCGACGCAGTGGCGGCTGGCCAGGCAGTCCGCGGCCGAGCCGGCTCCCGCGCCGGTGCGGCGCAGCCGGTTCGTGATGGGCGCGGGCATGAACAACGGTGGGGGTATGGGCACCTTGCAGGCCCTGCTCACCGAGCTGTCCGGGCTGAAGAAGCCGCGCGGCTTCGTCAACCGGTTCGTGCGCCGCGCGCTGGGCATGCGCCCGAAGCCGCCGCCGCGGTACCGCATCCTGGTGATGATGGCGACCAACCTGCCGGAGGCGCTCGACGAGGCGCTGCTGCGGCCGGGGCGCATCGACCGTATCTACAAGGTCGGCTACCCGAGCAAGGCCGGCCGGGTCCGCACCTACGAGGGCTATCTGGGCAAGGTGCGCCACGAGCTGACCGCCGCCGAGATCGACAAGCTCGCGACGATCACGCCGTACGCCACCGGCGCGACCATCAAGGACCTGATCAACGAGGCGCTGATCACCGCGATCCGGGACGGGCGCGAGGTCATCGCCTGGCGCGACGTGATGCGGGCCAAGCAGCTCAAGGAACTCGGGCCGCCCGAGGACGTCGAGTACATCGAGCGGGAACGGCACGCCGTCGCGGTGCACGAGGCC
Organism: Catellatospora coxensis; assembly: GCF_016862635.1. Taxonomy (GTDB): domain Bacteria; phylum Actinomycetota; class Actinomycetes; order Mycobacteriales; family Micromonosporaceae; genus Catellatospora; species Catellatospora coxensis. Next base: position 16,561 of record NZ_BONI01000087.1, read on the forward strand.
TGCCACGCCGTGATCGCGTACCGGACCCGGCACCACATGGAGATCGACATCGCCACCATCGAGAAGGGCAGCGACTACCTCGGCATGGTGGCCAGCATCCCGCCCGAGGACCAGTTCACCCGCTGGCGCACCGAGTACGAGGCCGACATCTGCGTGTCGCTGGCCTCGCTCGCGGGGGAGCGCATGTTCTTCGGCGGGGACAGCTCGTCCGGCGTCTCCGGCGACCTGGAGTCGGCGACGACGGTCGCGTCGTTCATGGAGGGCTTCTGGGGCATGGGCGGCACCGTGTCGTCGTACTCCACCGCCAAGCGCCTGGAGGTCGGCGCGCCCGGCGGCGGCCAGGGCGGCCGGCGCAAGAAGGGCCAGGACACCGAGGCCGAGGTACGCCACGCCCTGGCCGACCGGATCGAGGACATGCTCGGCGACCTGCTCGCCCGCACGGCGGAACTGCTCGCACAGCACCGCCGCGACGTGCTCGCCCTGGCCCACGCCCTGGAGACCCACAAGACCCTCACCGGCGACGACGTCGTCGCCGTCCTCGAAGGACGGTCGGGTCCGGTGGTGGACGGCACCCTGTACCGCTCCGAGGAGTTCCTCGCCGAACTCGACGCGTACCACGAAGCCGCCGCGGCGGCCCACCTCGGCCACAGCCGCGTGACCATGGCCCTGCCCGCCGCCCCGGTGCCCGCGGTCGCTGTGGCAGAACCGACCGCGCCCGCCGAGGAACCTCCTCCTCCCGAGCCCCCCACCCAGCCGCAGCCCTGACCGCGAAAGGAAGGGCACCTTCTACACGGACGTCCGTTATGAAGGTGCCCTTCCTTCGCCTTTCAGCTGATCAGCTGAGGTGGGTGCGGAGGTGGGTGGCAGTCAGGGAGTGGGCGTCGGTGAGCAGGTCGTGGGGTGTGCCCGCGAAGACGATCCGGCCGCCGTCGTGGCCCGCGCCGGGGCCCATGTCGATGATCCAGTCGGCGCGGGAGATGACGTCGAGGTTGTGCTCGATGACGATGACCGTGCTGCCGCCGTCGACGAGGCGGTCGAGCAGGCCGATCAGGTTGTCGACGTCGTTCATGTGCAGGCCCGTGGTGGGCTCGTCGAGCACGTAGATGCGTGACGAGTTGCCCAGTTCGGTGGCGAGTTTGAGGCGCTGGCGCTCGCCGCCGGACAGGGTGTCCAGGGACTGGCCCAGGGTGAGGTAGCCCAGGCCGACGTCGACCAGGGCGGTCATCGTCGGCTTGATGGCCTTCTCGGTGAAGAACGACGCCGCCTCGGTGATCTGCATGCGCAGGACGTCGCTGATGTTCTGGCCGCGCAGGGTGTGCTCCAGGACCTCGGGCAGGAAGCGCCGGCCGTCGCAGGCCTCGCAGGTGCTCACCACCGGGTCCATGAAGGCCAGGTCGGTGTACAGCAGGCCGATGCCCTGGCACTGCGGGCAGGCGCCCTTGGAGTTGGCGCTGAACAGGGCCGCGTTGACGCCGTTGGCCTTGGCGAACGCCTTGCGGATCGGGTCGAGCACCCCGGTGTAGGTGGCCGGGGTGGAGCGCTTCGAGCCGCGGATCGGCCGCTGGTCGATGAAGATCGCGTCCGGGTGGTGCCGGGGCAGGCAGCCCTGGATGAGCGGGCTCTTGCCGGACCCGGCCACACCGGTGACCACGGTCAGCACACCCTGCGGGATGGACGCGGTGACGTCCTTGAGGTTGTGCAGCGCCGCGTCCTTGATGACCAGCTTGCCGGTGGCGGTACGCACGGTCGGCTTCAGTGCCTGGTGGCGGCTGAGGTGCTCGCCGGTGAGCGTGCCGGAGGCGGCCAGCCCGGCCAGGTCCCCGGCGTAGACGACCTGCCCGCCGTCGCGGCCGGCGCGCGGGCCCATGTCCACCACGTGGTCGGCGATGGCGATGACCGAGGGCCGGTGCTCGACGACGAGCACGGTGTTGCCCTTGTCGCGCAGGCGTACCAGCAGCTCGTTGAGGCGGTGCACGTCGTGCGGGTGCAGCCCGACGCTCGGCTCGTCGAACACGTACGTCATGTCGGTGAGGCTGGAGCCGAGGTGGCGGACCATCTTCACCCGCTGCGACTCGCCGCCGGACAGGGTGGCGCTGGGCCGGTTGAGGCTGAGGTAGCCGAGCCCGATGTGGGTCAGGTTGTCGAGCCGGGCGGCCAGCGAGTTCAGCATCGGGGCCAGGGTGGGCGCGTCGACGCCGCGGATGAATCCGGCGAGGTCGGCGACCTCCATCGCGGCGCACTCGGCGATGTTGCGGCCGTCGATCCGGCAGGCCAGCGCGGCGGCGTTGAGCCGGGCTCCGCCGCAGGCCGGGCAGGCCGAACGGGTGGCGATGCGCTCGATCGCGGCCCGGATGTGCGGGGCCGTGGTCTCGGTCTGCTTGGTCAGGTAAAGGCGCTTGAACTTGGGCACCAGGCCCTCGTACGTGGAGTTCATGCTGCCCGCCGGGGTGGCCAGCTTGACCTTCGCCTCGGGCAGGTACATCAGCCGGTGCCACTCGTCGGCGGTGTAGTCGCGCAGCTTCTTGTCGTTGTCGAAGAAGCCGGACTGCGTGATGATCGCCCAGAACCAGCTGTCCACGTTGAAGCCGGACAGCAGGATCGCTCCCTCGTTGAGCGATTTGTCGCGCTCGACGATGGCGTCCTCGTCGATCGCGGCGACGTCGCCGAGGCCCTCGCAGTCCGGGCACATGCCGCCGGGGTCGTTGAACGACAGCACCCCCGGGTTGGCCACCGCGGGCGAGCCGAGCCGGGCGAAGATCAGCCGGAGCATCGAGTACGCGTCGGTGACCGTGCCGACCGTGGACCGGGAGTTCCCGCCCAGGCGCTTCTGGTCGACGATGATCGCGGCGGACAGGTTCTCCAGCGAGTCCACGTCCGGCTGGCCGTAGCCGGGCAGCAGCGACTGCAGGAACGCCGTGTAGGTCTCGTTGATCAGACGCTGCGACTCGGCGGCGATGGTGTCGAACACCAGCGACGACTTGCCCGAACCGGACACGCCCGTGAAGAGTGTGATCTTACGCTTCGGGATGTCGAGACTGATGTCCTTGAGGTTGTTCTCGCGGGCTCCGCGTACCTGGATGAAGCCGTAGTCAGCAGTGGTCACGGGCAGACCTCCGGGATCGGGTCGTGGGGGCGGCTCGCAAGCGTAGCCTGTACCGTACGACGTACGCCAACTGATAAGGCGAGGTGGAGTGTTCCCGTGAGCGCCAAAAGTGACCCAGGTCGCAGTCTCGCGCTGCTGTGGGGCTCGCACACCCGGCCCGGCCGGTCGGGCCTGACGGTCCGCGCGATCGTCGACGCCGCGATCGAGCTCGCCGACGCCGAGGGCCTGGAGGCGGCCACCATGCGCCGGGTCGCCGACAAGATCGGTTCCGGGACCATGTCGCTCTACACCCACGTGCCCGGCAAGGCCGAACTCAACGACCTCATGGTCGACACGGTGCTCGGCGAGCTGTACAACGGCGTCGACGACCCGTCCGGGCGCGGCGGCTGGCGGGAGGGCCTGCGCTACGTCGCCGAGCGCAACTGGGACGTCGGCCTGCGCCACCTGTGGCTGCTCGACGCCACCGGCGGCCGCCCAACCCTGGGCCCGAACGCCGTCCTCAAGTACGAGGCCGAGCTCCGGGTGCTGGACGGCATCGGCCTGACCGACCTGCAGATGGACTCCGTGCTCACCCTCGTGCTGACCCACGTCGAAGGCGTCGCCCGCAGCCACGCCGGCCTGGTCCGCGCCCAGCGCGAATCCGGCCTGGACGAGCAGGAGTGGTGGCGCGCCACCGCCCCCGTCCTGGAGCGCGTCATGGCCGGCCACGACTTTCCGGTCGCCGGCCGCGTCGGCGAGGCCAGCAGCCAGGTCTACCAGGCCTCCGCCGACCCCGCCCACGCCTTCGCCTTCGGCCTCGACGTCATCCTCGACGGCGTCCAGCGCCTCATGAAGTAAGCAAGGTCAAGAGCAAGGAAGGGCACCTTCCACAACGCATAGCGATGTGAAGGTGCCCTTCCTCACGCTGCGAGGCCGGGAGCGCAGGTCAGCGGCGGTCGCGGGCTCCGGCGACGGCCACCTGGCCGAGGCTGATGCCGCCGTCGTTCGGGGGGACCTGGCGGTGGGTGAGCACCTGGAAGCCGGACAGGGTCAGGCCGTCCAGGGTCCGGCCGAGCAGCAGCGTGTTCTGGAAGACGCCGCCGGACAGCGCCACGGTGTGCAGGCCGTGCCGCTCGCGTACCAGTAGGCACGCGTTCACGATCAGGTCGGCGACTCCGGCGTGGAACCGGGCGGCGATCTCCGGCACCGGCACCCCGTCCAGCCGGTCCGCGAGCACCGCGCGGACCAGGTCGGCGCCGCTCAGCGACAGCACCGCGTCCTCCGCGATCTCCGCCGGATAGCCCGTGACCTCGCCGCGCCGCGCCGCCTGCTCCAGCTCGACGGCGGCCTGGCCCTCGTAGGTGACCTCGTCGCGCAGGTCCAGCAGCGCCGCGACCGCGTCGAAGAGCCGTCCCGCGCTGGAGGTCAGCGGCGCGTTCACGCCCGCCCGCGCGGCGTCGCGCAGCGGCGACCAGGCCGCCGCGTGCCGCGCCGCCACCGGCAGCGCGGGCGGCTCGCCGCCGAGCGCGTCCAGGTAGGACAGCGCCATCCGCCAGGGTTCGCGCACCGCCGCCGCGCCGCCGGGCATCGGCACCGCGGCCAGATGACCCGCCCGGGTGTACGCCGCCAGATCCGCCACCAGGATCTCGCCGCCCCACAGCGTGCCGTCGTCGCCGTAACCGAGCCCGTCGAAGGCGACCCCGATCACCGCCTCCTGCTCCCCGTGCTCGGCCAGGCACGACGCGATGTGCGCGTGATGGTGCTGCACCCCGACCAGCTCGACCCCCTCCCGCTCCTGCGCGTACGCCGTCGACGGGTAGTCCGGGTGCAGGTCGTGCGCGAGCAGTTCGGGCGTGATCCCCAGCAGCCGCTCCAGATGCCCGACGCCCTCGGTGTACGACCGCAGCGTCGCCGCGTTCGCCAGGTCGCCGATGTGGTGCGACAGCGTCGCGAACTCGCCCCGGGCCAGGCAGAACGTGTTCTTCAGGGCGGCCCCGCAGCCGAGCACCGGCCGGCGCAGCTTGACCGGCAGCCGTACCGGCCGCGGCACGTACCCGCGCGAGCGGCGCAGCAGCATCGGCGAGCCGCGTACCACCCGCGCCACCGAGTCGTCGGTGCGCAGGTGGATCGGCCGGTCGTGGGTCAGCGCGACGTCGGCGATGCCGGTCAGCCGGGCCATCGCGTCGTCGTCGCGGTAGGCGATCGGCTCGTCGGAGGAGTTGCCGCTGGTCATCACGAGCGGGCGGACGATCGTGGCGAGCAGCAGGTGGTGCAGCGGCATGTACGGCAGCAGCACGCCCAGCTCGCGGCAGCCCGGTGCGACCGCCTCGGCGATCCGGTGCGCCGGATGGCGGGTGCGGCGGGGGAGCAGCACGATCGGCCGGGCCGGGTGGCGCAGCAGGCGCGCCGCGGCGGGTTCCACCTCAGCGATCCCGGCCGCCTCGGCGAGGTCGGCCACCATCAGCGCGAACGGCTTGTCCTCGCGGTGCTTGGCGGCGCGCAGCCGGGCGGCGGCCTCGGGATGCGTGGCGTCGACGGCCAGGTGGTATCCGCCCAGGCCTTTGATCGCGACGACGGCCCCGGCGCGCAGCAGCCGCGCCGTCGCGGCGACCGGGTCGGCCCCCTCGGCGAGCACCGTGCTGCCGTCCATGCTCAGCAGGCTGAGCCGCGGCCCGCAGGCCGGGCAGCACACGGGCTGGGCGTGGAAGCGCCGGTCGGCCGGGTCGGCGTACTCCTCGGCGCAGTCGTCGCACATGGCGAACCCGGCCATGGTCGTGTTCGGCCGGTCGTAGGGCACGTCGCGCACGATCGTGAACCGGGGACCGCAGTGGGTGCAGTTCGTGAACGCGTACCCCTGCCGGCGGCCGCCCCCGCCGGTGGTCTCGGCCAGGCAGGCTTCGCAGGTCGCGGCGTCCGGGGTGACCTGCGCGGCGGGCGGGCCGGACGCGTCGCTGGGCACGACGGCGAAGCCGGGCGCGCCGGTGACCGGCAGCGGTGCGGCGGTCATCGAGTCGATCACGGACAGCGGCGGGCGTTCCAGGTCCAGCGCGCACAGGAACGCGTCCAGCGCCGACCGCGGCCCCTCGGCCTCGATGAACACGCCCTCGGTGTCGTTGCCGACGTGTCCGTGCAGGTGCAGCCGTTGCGCGAGGGTGTACACGAACGGCCGGAACCCCACCCCCTGGACGACCCCGGCGACTCGTACCGCCAGTCGCTCGTGGGAGGCTTCGTCGGAAATCACCCCGTATGCCATGAGATGATTCTGCGGCTCAGGACCCCGAAAACCGGCGGACCCGCCCGGCCGGGCCTGCCCGCAAGTTCGCCGGGAGCCGTCAGCGATCGCGGGGGACGGCATCAGGCCATGATCGGTCCCCGGCCACCGGGCCCGCAACGGAGAATGCCGCCCGCGTACCGCAGCCGGGTTCGTTCCGGCGTTGTGGCACGCCAGGCCGCCGGGGCGGACGGACGGCGCCGGCGCTCCGGATTCAGCCGAGGCGCTCGACGGCCACCGGGATCAGGCCGTGGGCGCGGGCCAGCTGCCGCAGGTCGCGCAGCAGCGCGGGCACCGCGGTGGCGGGCCCGTCGCGCAGGGACGCGGTCAGGTCGACGGCCCAGCCGAGGCCCGGCCCGACCCGGCGCAGCTCCCAGCTCAGCTCGTGCCCGTCCACCTCGCGGCGGGCGCGCCCGACGAGGCGGCCGGTCGGGTCGGCGGCCGGTTCGACCGGCTCCAGCCGCCACCACAGCCGCAGGCACTGCAGCCCGTGCCGGTCCAGGTCGCCCGCGAACAGGATCCGGTAAACGTGCCGGTCCCGGAAGCCGGGCGGTGCCTGCGCCGGGCCGAGCCGCAGCAGCGGGGCCGAGGGCAGCGGCAGGAAGTCGCCGAAACGGGCTCGCAGCCACACTTCGTCCGGCAGGTCGCCGCCGCCGAGCTCGCGCAGCGCGGTCTCGGCGGTGCCCGCGTCGACCGCGCGCACCCGCCCGCGCAGCCGCTCGTCGGCCCGCAGGTCCCGGCTGAGCGCCGGGGCGCACTGCCAGGAGCCGCCGGTCGCCGTCCAGGAAACGTTGTCGACGCCGATGGCGGTGCCGTCGTCGCGCAGCACCAGCTCCTCGACGACGACCGCCGCCGGGCGGGCGGACTCGTCGGCGGCGAGCAGGTAGTAGTCCAGCTGCCTGGGCGGCGGGAGGGGCATGTGCAGATGATGCACCCTGCCGGGCGGATCCGGGTATCGCGACCCGCCCCGGCTGTCAGTGCCGGGCGACGCGCTCCAGCCGTACCTCGGCCAGCGCCCGCGCGTCGTAGGTGTTCTCGCGGTTCTCGGCGAAGTCGGCCAGCCGGTTCAGCGCCTCCTTGTTGCGCCCGTGCAGCAGCAGGTCGTTGAGCTTGTTGCGGACCGCGAGCAGCGGGCCGCGGGTGAAGTCCTCGACGAGCGTGACCAGTGTCGACGACGCGTCCAGGCGGACCAGGCGGAAGTCCGCGACCGCCTCGCCGAGCGGCCACATCCGCGCCCGCATCACCAGCCGGTACGGCGCTTCGCAGCGCACCACGTGGGTGACGTCGGCGGTCGACAGCGGCCAGGGGCCGACCTTGTGGTGCAGCCTGCTGCCGAGGGCGGGCCAGGAGGAGTCGACGTCCCTGATGTGCGCGGTGCCGACGACCCAGTCCGCGTACGTCCAGCCGTCGGCGAGGACGGCGAAGACGCGTTCGGGCGAGGCCGCGATGACGCGCTCGGTTCGTGCCATGCGCTGCTCGTACCCTGCCCGAGGACGAACTATGCATACCACCCATATGCTGCTAGCGGCCGTCCGTGATCCACCGACCTGCCTGGCAATCGTGGGTATCTTGACCGCTCGTTCGCCCAGGTGCCGGGCAAGTCGGGTGATCATCGGCGGCGGTGGGCGGGTTAGCCGGGCCGTGGAGCGGGTAGGCGGTCGTCGTCAGCACCAGTCCGAACGAGGAGGAGGAGAACATGACTGCCATGAACCCGATCCCCTGGGACCCGTGGAGCTACAGCGCGGACCTCGACTACAAGACGACCGACGAGGGCGGCGACCGCTCGATCGCCGGTTTCCACGTCGAGGCCGTCGACGGCGGTATCGGCAAGATCGATGAAGCGACCGGGGTCGTCGGCTCCAGCTACATCGTGGTCGACACCGGTCCGTGGATCTTCGGCAGCAAGCGGATGCTTCCCGCGGGAGTCGTGAACAACATCGACTGGATCGAGGAGAAGGTGTTCGTCAACCGCTCGAAGGCCGAGATCAAGGACGCTCCGGAGTACGACCCGGACCGTCGCGACGAATCGCTGTACCGCGATCAGGTCGGCACGTACTACGCCGACCGCGAACGTCGGTGACGATGTGAACAGGACGGGCCCCGGCGTTCGCGCCGGGGCCCGTCCTCGTCCGCGCCCGGCTCAGCCGTGCCACCGCTCGGGCAGGGCGGCCTCGCACAGGCAGCACGTGTAGTCGCCGTCCTTGACCAGGTTCAGTTCCGCGCAGGCCGAGCAGCGGCGGAACTCGAACGCGGCGGTGAACCCGTCCGGGTGGGCGATCCCGGCGCGGTCGAGCGCCGCGGCCACCGCCGGCCACGACGCCGGTTCGGGGGCGTACCCGGTGGACTGGTTGCTGACCTCGGCGACGGCCCAGCCCGTGGCCGTGCGCCGTAACGACAGCTCGCCCGCGCTCAGCACGTCACGGCCGCCCGCGCAGGCGACGTGCTCGCTGCGCCGGTCGGCCGCGAGCAGCCGGCCCGCCGCGTCGACGACGTAGGTGAAAGGCTCGCCGCCGACCTGCGCCGCCCACGCCTGCACCGCCGGTGCCGAGTCCAGCGGACGGCCGAGGTGTCCGGGACGGACGGCCGCGAGCAGTTCGGGCGGGCCGAGGTAGCGGTACAGCCGGGCGGCAGCGTGATCCACCCCCGCAGTGTGCGCGCCGCCGCTCGGTGCGGCCACGCGATTTCCGGCCGCTTGAGCAGGTGTTGGTTTGGTGTCGACGCGGTGCGGGCATCGCCGTGTCAACGACAGGGAAAGGAAAACACCGTGGAAATCACCGGTATCTTCACCGCCGTCATCATCGGTCTGGTCATCGGTGTGCTCGGTCGGCTGGTCCTGCCGGGCCGGCAGTCCATCGCGCTGTGGCTGACCATCCTCATCGGCGTCGTCGCGGCCCTGCTGGGCACGTTCGTGGCCGGCGCCTTCGACGTGGCGAACACGGGCGGCGTCGACTGGCTGGAGCTCCTCTTCCAGATCGGATTCGCGGCGCTCGGCGTCGCGCTGGTCGCGCCGATCGCCTCGCGATCGAACGTCGACTGACCCCACAGCCTCGATGCGGGCCGGGCGCCATGCCCGGCCCGCATCACGCTGTCCGGACCCGGTCCGGCTCGCCGCGGGGGATCTGCGCGCGCACGAAATCGCCGACGAGCCGGTGCCAGTACCGGGCGCGGCGCAGCATGCCGTGGCCGTCGCCGGTCACGGCGAGGAAGGTGACGTCCGCTCCGGCCTTCTCGGCCGTGGCGGCGTACCGGCGGGAGGCGGCCGGGTCGGTGATCCGGTCGGCGACGCCGTGGGCGATGAGGACGGTGCGCCCGGCGAGCTGCTCGACGGGGTCGCCGGGTTCGATCCACGGTGCGAGCGCGCAGACGGCGCTGACCTGCGGATCGCCCGCACCCCACAGGGCGGCGCGCCCGCCCATCGAGTGTCCGACGAGGACGACCGGCAGCCCGGGGTGGCGGCTGCGGGCCTGGTCCAGGGCCCATTCCAGGTCGCGTACCGGGTCGGCGGCCGCGCCGTTCCAGCCCCGGAAGCGGTAGCGCAGCCGCCACACCGTGACGTCGCCGGGCAGGGCCCGCTGGAACGGGACCATGCGCAGGTACGCGGCCCGGCCGCGGTGCGCCCGCCCGTGCCCGTCGGCCGCTCCGCCGTGCAGCAGGATCACCAGCGCCCGCGGGCCGCCAGCCGCCGCACGGATCTCCAGCGCGGGTACGCGCATGTCTGCTCCCTCGATCACGTGAGCCGGGGTCGCCGGCTCCTGTCATCTGTAGCGCACGCGAGAGCCGGACAACCATCCGGCCACCCGGTGGCCCTCCTTGCCGCGCAGATAGTGGTGTGCCATCATTGTGTACCTAGCACATAGTGAGTGTGCGTCACGATCTCGGGAGGAACGATGGCCGAGCAGCGGCACCTGGCGGCGCTCGACCGCGTGCTCGAACTGGTCGTGCTGCTCAACAAGGACATGACCGAGAGCCTGGCCAAGGAAGGGCTCACCCCGTCCCGGACCACCCTGCTCTGGCTGCTGCGCAGCACCGGGCCGAGCACCCAGCGGGCGCTGGCCGACGGGCTCGGCGTGAGCGCGCGCACCGTCACCGGCCTGGTGGACGGGCTGGAGGCGACCGGCTTCGTGACCCGCCGGCCGCACCCCACCGACCGCCGGGCCCTGCTGGTCTCGTTCACCGAGCGCGGCGCGGCGGTCGTCGCCGCCATGGAGCAGGAGCAGGCCGGATTCGCCGACCTGCTGTTCGGCGGCATGTCCGAGGACCGGTTCGAGTGCCTGCACGCGGGCCTCGGCGAGATCGTGGACCGGCTGCGCGCGGCCGGTCTGACCACCACCCCCGGCGAGGAGCCCTCATGACGACCCCCGCGTCCCCGTCCCGATGGCAGCAGGGCTGGCGGCTGGCCCGCCGGCTGTTCGCGTACGAGGTGGGCATGTGGCGCAGCCTCTACCGCTGGGTGCTGCGCCGGCCGCTGGTGGCCGAGGACGGCGGCGCCGCGTTCGGCTACGCCAAGGCGATGACGCCGGTGATCTGGGTGTTCATCATCATCTCCGCGATCGAGATCCCGGCCGTCGACCTGCTGCTGCCGTGGGAGAGCGCGCGCCTGGCCCTGGCGTTCGTGGGCGTGTACGGCCTGGCCTGGATGATCGGCCTGCTGGCCATGGTGAAGGTGCACCCGCACCTGGTCGTGCCGTCCGGCCTGCGGCTGCGCCACGCGGCGACGATCACCCTGTCGATCCCGTGGGCGAACGTGGCCTCGGTGAGCACCCGCAACCGCTCGCTGCCGGCGAGCCGCACCTTCCAGTACGAGCAGACCGCCGACGGCACCGTGATGAGCGTCGTCATCCTGAGCCAGACCAACGTGGACGTGGTGCTGCGCGAGCCGACCGTGTTCCAGCTCCCTAAGGGGCCGACGGAGCCCGTCACGCACGTGCGGGTGTGGGCCGACGACCCGAAGGCCCTGGTCGCGGCGGCGCGCGAGCACCTGACCCGCTCCGGCGCGCCCGCGGCCTGACGTTTCGCCAACCCTGGTCCAGAGTCCATGATCACGCGGTCTGTGATCTTGGTCCGGACTGCGTATCAGCAGGTCAAGGCGAAAAGTGGAGCCTGGGCGGCCCGTGGGGCGATGAGATCCATCTCGCGTAGTCTGCCCTCTGACCCTGCACGGCCCGCGTTTGTGCAGGTAGAAGTGCAGTGTGGGCGGCCGTCCTTCGCCGCGGAACCGGTACCGCTGCTGGAGGGTGCTGTTCCATGTGCGGCTACATCTTTTTCGATGTGCCCACATCGAAAAAGATGTAGCGGCGCGCACCGACACCTGTTGTTCCGGCGGCCCGGTGATCACGGCGCAACGGGCTGCCGCCGCCCGCGGTACGCTGCCCGCCGTGACCGGCCACCGCGACGACTTCTCCCTGGGCATCCGTGACGACGAGCCACCCACCACGGCCGCGCTGCGGCGGATCCTCGGCGAGGCCGCGGAGGTCGTCATCGTCGAGGCGTCGCCCTACAATCTGGACAAACCGGATGCCGAGCGCATCACGGTGTCCGGCGCCGAGATCGGCGAGCTGGCCGAGCTGCTGGCCATCGTGGACGGCGGCACGGGCGATCGGTGCCGGTGCCTGGGCTCGCCGACGATCCTCGTGCGCGACGCGGCCGGCCGCGACATCGCCCAGTGGACCCTGCACCACCAGACCGGCCTGCGGGGCATCGGCGACAGTGACGCCGACCTGCGCGACGGCCCCGCGCTCACGGACTGGCTCGCCGAGCACGGCCTGACCGGACCCCGCGAGATCCAGCGGATGCTGGCCGAGTACGCGGCGCAGGAGGAGGTCCGCCGGGTCGCATGGGTGCGGGCCGCGCCGCCCGGACTCACCGAGGCCGCCGAGGCCGCGTCCCGCCGGGAGGACGACGACGCGGAGGAGCGGCTCGCCGAGCTCACCGCCGTGCGCTTCCCCGATGCCGCGGAGCGGATCGCGGTGCTGCTGGCCTGGGCGGGTTTCACTCCGCACGCCCCGCCGGTGCCCGGGGGCGGTACGCCCTGGCACGAGCTCGCGCCACGGCGGATGCTGCTCCAGGAGCCCGCCGAGGCGATCTTCGAGGTGCTGGCCGCGGCGCCGCCGACACCTGCCCAGCTCGACGGGGCGGCCGAGCTGTTCACCGACCTCGACTGGAAGGGGCGGCCGGACCCGCCGGAGCCGCTGCGATCGGTGTTGATCGCGCACGTCACGGCGACGGGCACCGACCCGATGCGGACCCGGATGGGGTGGGGCTACGGCCGGGCGGGCTGACCGCCCGTTCCGGTCCAGCGGCGCACGTACTCGCCGTCGGGGTCGAAGCGCTCGGCCTGCCGGTCGGGGCTGAAGCGCCGGTACGGCTTGGTGTCGGTGCCGGTCCCGGCGACCCACTGCCAGTTGCCGTAGTTGTTGGCCACGTCGGCGTCGATCAGCAGCCGGTTATACCAGGCCGCGCCGTCGCGCCAGTCCAGCCCGAGGGTCTTGGTCAGGTAGGAGGCGGTGACCAGCCGCGCCCGGTTGTGCATCCAGCCCTCGGCCGCGAGCTGCTTCATGCCGGCGTCCACGATGGGCACCCCGGTCTCGCCGGCCTGCCACGCCTGCAGCGCTTCCGGGTCGTCGTGCCACTGCTCTTGCGCGCCCGGCCGGAACGCCTGCGTGCCGAGCTTCGGGAACGCGGCCAGCAGCTGGTGGTAGAAGTCGCGCCAGCACAGCTGCCGCAGGTACGCCTCGGGCATGCCGTCGGTGGTGGCCAGGGCGAGCGGGGACAGGCAGCCGAAGTGCAGGTACGGGCTCAGCCGCGAGGTGGCGTCGCCGGGCAGGTCGTCGTGCCGGTCGGCGTACGCGGCTGCCTTGGTCCTCCAGTTCCTGACCCGGCGCAGGGCTTCACTTTCGCCGCCGCTCATCGGGTGCGGCGACTCGCTCTTCGCGTCGCCGAGCACGGTGCGCGGGTCGTCGCCGGTGACGCCGTCGGGCAGGTGCACCTTGCGCGGGGTGGCGACCGTGCCGCGCCAGCGCCGCGACTGCCAGGCCCGCCAGTACGGGGTGAACACCTTGTAGTGGTCGCCGCCGGTGGACGGGGTGACCTCGCCCGCGGGGACGATCGTGACGCCGGGGAACAGTTTGAGCGCGAGCCGCTCGCGTGCGCAGGCCCGCGCGAGCCGCTCCTGCCGGCGCGCCGCGTACCCGGACACGTCGGCGGTCAGCGCGATGCCCTCGGCGCCGACCTCCCGGGCGGTGCGCACCGCCTCGGCGACCGGGTCGCCGGAGCGCACCAGCAGGTCGCCGCCCCGGCGGCGCAGGCCGTCGCGGAGGTCCTGCAGGCTCTCCAGCAGGAAGCGGCGGCGGTTGTCCGGCACGGTCAGCGCCGGGTCGGCGACGAACAGCGGGACCACCCGTTCGGCGTTGGCGCAGGAGGCGGCGAGCGCGGGATGATCGTGCACGCGCAGATCGCGGGTCAGCAGCAGGACGACGGTATTCATGATCATCCCCAGACGTCGGCGGGAGATAACGATGCAGCAATCAACGCAACTGTACGCTGCGATAGGCTGCTGACGTGGCAGGCGAGGACGAAGGGCTGAGCGCGGGCGCCGTCGCCCGGCGGCTCGGCATCGCCGTCACCACGTTGCGCACCTGGCACCAGCGCTACGGGCTCGGCCCCAGCGGCCACGACCCCGGCCACCACCGCCGCTACGACGCCGACGCGCTGGCCCGCCTGGAGACGATGCGGCGGCTCACCGCCCAGGGCGTGCCCGCCGCCGAAGCCGCCCGCGTCGCTCGCTCCGCCGGCGCCGACGGGATCGCGCAACTCGCCGAGGAGCGCCCGCACACCCGCGACGGCGGCGGGCACACCGTCGCCGTCGGCCCGGCCGGCGCGCAGGCCCGCGGGCTGGCCCGCGCCGCCATGCGGCTCGACGCGCTCACCGTGCGCCACCTCGTGCAGGAGTCCGTCGCCGAGCACGGCGTCGTCGACGCCTGGCAGGACCTGCTGGTGCCCGTGCTCGTCGGCATCGGCAACCGGCACGCCGCCACCCAGCGCCTCGTCGACGTCGAACACCTCGTCTCGCGCTGCGTCAGCGAGGTCTTCGGCGGGGTGCGCCGCCCCGCGCCCGGCTCGCCGGTGCCGGTGCTGCTGGCCTGCGCCGACGAGGAGCAGCACAGCCTGCCTCTGGAGGCCCTGGCCGCCGCGCTCGCCGAACGCGGCGTCGCCGCCCGGCTGCTCGGCGCCCGCGTCCCCCCGCGCGCCCTGCTCGACGCCGTACGCCGCACCGGCCCGGCCATCGTCGTCATGTGGTCGCACATGCCCGAGACGGCCGACCTCGCCACGCTGCGCGCCGTGCTGGAGCTGCCGCACCGCCCCGCCGTCGTCGCGGCCGCCGGCCCCGGCTGGCCCGACGAGCTGCCCGACGGTGTGCTGCGGCCGTGCACGCTCGACGAGGCGCTCACGCTCGTCGCCACGGTCAGCCCGGTGCCCTGACCTCCCACCAGCCGCCATGTGCGCGGGCACCACCGGTGGTGGCCGCTTTCGTCGACCGCGACCATCAGCGGCGACCTGCCCGGCCATACGCTCAGGGCATGACGAGTCGGCGGGAGAGTGGGGCGACGTGACGCAGCAGATCACCGTGGACGCGGTGGTGCGGGCCGAGGAGCTGGCGCGGGCCGCGGCCGACCGGCTGGGCGTACGCATGCGTGAGCTGTCCACCGTGCCGGAGCAGAACCGCGCGGCCGACCTGCTGTGCCGGGTCTGGCGGGCCGACTCGCCCGACCAGCTCATCAACGCCGGCATGCTGCGCGCGCTGGAGCACTCCGGCAACTACGTCGTCGGGGCATACCGCGGCGACGACCTGATCGGCGCGGCCGTGGGCTTCTTCGGCGCCGGCCACCTGCACTCGCACATCGCCGGGGTGGACCCCGCCAAGCAGAGCGGCGGCGTCGGCTTCGCGCTCAAGCAGCACCAGCGGGCCTGGACCCTGGCCCGGGGCATCGGCGAGATCTGCTGGACCTTCGACCCGCTGGTACGCCGTAACGCGTACGTGAACCTGCACAAGCTCGGCGCGACGGCGGCCGAGTACCTGCCGGACTTCTACGGCGAGATGAACGACGGCATCAACACCGGCGAGGCGACCGATCGCGTCTACGTGCGCTGGGAGCTGCTGTCCCCGGCCGCGTCGGCCGCCGCCCGGGGTGAGGTGCGCGAGGTCGACCTGGCCGCGCTGCGCGCCGCCGGGGCGGCCGAGCTGCTGAGCCGCACCTCGACCGACGCGCCGACCCTGCCGCCGACCCGCCCGCCGACCGACGCCCGGGTGCTGCTGGTCGCGGTGCCGGCGGACATCGAGCGGCTGCGGGTGGAGCACCGCGACGTGGCGAAGCTGTGGCGGGCCGCGGTACGCGACGCGATCTGCGGGGCGCTGGAGACCGGCTACCGGATCACCGGGATGAGCCGTGAGGGTTGGTACGTGCTGGAGGAGAAGTCATGAAGGTGACCGGGTTCGAGCTGCGCCGGATCGCGATGCCGCTGGTCAGCCCGTTCCGCACCTCGTTCGGGGTGGAACACGACCGCGACGTGCTGCTGGTGCGCGCGGTGACCGAGGACGGGGCCGAAGGCTGGGGCGAGTGCGTGGCGATGTCCGAGCCGCTGTACTCCAGCGAGTACGTGGACGGGGCCGCCGAGGTGATCCGGCGCTTCCTGATCCCGGCGGTGCTGAGCCTGCCCGACGCCGATCCGTACCAGGTCGAGGTGCCGTTCGCGAAGATCAAGGGCCACCCGATGGCCAAGGCGGCGGTGCAGACGGCGCTGCTGGACGCGAAGCTGCGGATCGCGGGCATGCCGCTGGCGGCGCACCTGGGCGCGGTGCGCGACCGGGTCCCCGCGGGCGTCTCGGTCGGCATCATGGACTCGATCCCGGAGCTGCTCGAAGCCGTCGAGGGCTACCTGGCCGAGGGCTACCTGCGGATCAAGCTGAAGATCCAGCCCGGCTGGGACGTCGAGCCGGTGCGCGCGGTGCGCGAGCGCTTCGGCGACATCCTGCTCCAGGTCGACGCGAACACGGCGTACACCCTCGCCGACGCCCGCCACCTGGCCAAGCTGGACCCGTTCGAGCTGCTGCTGATGGAGCAGCCGCTGCCCGAGGACGACATCCGCGGCCACGCCGAGCTGGCGAAGCAGGTGCGCACGCCGATCTGCCTCGACGAGTCGATCACCAGCGCGCGGGCCGCCGCCGACGCGATCGCGCTCGGCGCGACGTCGGTCGTCAACATCAAACCCGGCCGGGTCGGCGGCTACCTGGAGGCCCGCCGGGTGCACGACGTGTGCGCCGCCAACGGGGTGCCGGTCTGGGTCGGCGGCATGCTGGAGACCGGTATCGGCCGCGCCGCGAACGTGGCCCTGGCCGCGCTGCCCGGCTGCGTCCTGCCCGGCGACACGTCCGCCTCGGACCGCTACTTCCGCCGCGACATCACCGCCCCGTTCGTGCTGGCCGACGGGCACCTGGCCGTGCCGACCGGGCCGGGCGTGGGCGTCGACCCGGACCCCGACGCGCTCGCCGAGGTCACCACCGCCACGGAATGGATCGCCCGCTGACCTCTTCGCCCCGTTTGGCCGGACCGGGACCGCCGCCGTCGGCGACAATGACGGCGTGGCTGCGCGTACCCGGCTCCGGATCGACTGGCTGCCGCTGGTCGCGGTGCTGCTGTGCCTGCTGTCGGCGGGCGGCTACGTGATAGCCGTCGTCGAGCAGGGCGGCACGCCGGTGCTCTGGTTCGTGGGCGCGCTGCTGGTCGCGGCCGCGCTGACGCTCGGCGGCGCGCTCGGCTCCCGGCGGCGGCGCGCCCCGGCCCTGCTGGCCGCAGGCATCCTGCTGTGCGGGCTCGGCGCGCTGGCCCTGTTCAGCGTCGGCATGCCCCTCATCGCCGCCGGCCTGATCGCTTTCGCGGCCGCGGGTCGCGCCCGCGTCACCACCTGACCTGTTCATGATCCGGCGTGCGGTCCGCAAACCGCGCCGCCACCACCCCTTCCCCCGAGGAGCTCGAACCATGCACGACCTGCTGTTGCGCGGTGGCACCGTGCACGACGGGCTGGGCGGCCCCGGCACCGTCGCCGACGTCGCGATCACCGGCGACCGGGTGACCGCCGTCGGCGCCGGCCTGGGCCCGGCCCGCCGCGAGCTCGACGTGACCGGCCTGGCCGTCGCGCCGGGCTTCATCGACGCGCACAGCCACTCCGACCCGGTGCCGCTGATGCCCGAGCCGCAGCCGTTCAAGCTGTTCCAGGGCGTCACCACGGAGATCGTCGGCAACTGCGGGTTCTCGTTCGCGCCGCTGGACGCCGCCGCGATCGAGGCCACCGGGCCGCTCTTCGGGGAGCTGGCCGGGGGCGTGCCGGTCGTGCCGCGCGACTTCGCCGGCTACCTCGCCGACATCGCCGCGGCGGGCCCGACCAACCACATCGCCGCCATGGTCGGGCACAACACCCTGCGGGCGTACGCCAACGGCATGGACGAGCGGTTGCGCCCCGGCGCGCTGGAGCAGATGTGCCGCCTGGCCGACGAGGCGTTCGCGGCCGGCGCGGTCGGCCTGTCCAGCGGACTGATCTACCCACCGGGCAGCTACGGCGACACCGCCGAGCTGGTCGCCCTGGCCCGGGTCGCGCACCGCTGGAACCGCCCGTACACCACGCACCTGCGCAACGAGGACGACCGGCTCGCCGAGGCCCTCGACGAGGCGATCGCCATCGCGACGCAGGCCCGGGTCCGGCTGCAGGTCTCGCACTGCAAGGTCGCCGGCAAGGCCAACCACGGCGGCGGCAAGGCGCTGCTGGCCAAGCTGCACGCCGCCCGCCTGGCCGGCGTGGACGTGCGCGGCGACCAGTACCCGTACCGCGCGGGCGGCACCTTCCTCAACGCGCTGCTGCCCGGCGCTGCCCTGGTCGGCGGCACCGAGGCGATGCGGGCCCGGCTCGCCGACCCGGCCGAGCGGGCGCGGCTGCGCGCCCTGGCCGAGGACCTGACGCAGCCCAACGGCTTCTGGGCCCGCGCGACCCCGGCCGACGTCTTCGTCACCACGCACGCGACCCGGCCCGAGGTCACCGGCCGCACCCTGGCCGAGCTGGCGGGCGCGGGCGACGCCTTCGACACGCTGTGCGAGGTGCTGCTCGGCGACCCGGGCGCGGGCATGGTGATCACGCTGATGGCCGAGGACGACGTCGAGACCATCATGGCCGATCCGCTGATCGGCATCGGCTCCGACAACGGCCCGCCGGTCGGCCTGCAGCACCCGCGCACCTGGGGCTGCTTCCCGCGGGTGCTCGGCGAGTACGTGCGCGAGCGCGGCCTGCTCACCCTGCCCGAGGCGGTCCGCAAGATGACCTCGGCGATCGCCGACCAGTTCGGCCTCACCGGGCGCGGCTTCGTCGGCGAGGGCGCGGTCGCCGACCTGGTCGTGTTCGACCCGGCGACGATCGGCCACGACGGCACCTACGCCGTGCCCGACGTGCGGCCGACCGGCGTCGAGCACGTCGTGCTGGCCGGCCACGTGGTGGTCGAGGCGGGCCGGTTCACCGGCGAGCGGCACGGCCGGGTGCTGCGCGACTGAGGACTTCGCCGGGACGGTGTGCCTGTCGCCGCCGCTGCCCACGGTGCGGCAGGACTTCGACGAGGCCGCCGTCCACACGTCAGCCGCACGGGCCGGCGCACGGGAGGTGTCGCTCTGCGCGGCCTACATCTTTTTTGATGTGGGCACATCAAAAAGATGAAGGCGCCACCGAGGATGTGTATGCGAACCGCCGCCGAGCCTTGTCGCGTGGTTCTGGGAGACACGACGGAAGGGGGACGCCGTAGATGGGGCCGACGGCTGGCGACAGTGCGAGAGCCACGTGCTGCTTCTGCCATGACGTGATCCGGGTCAGCGAGGACGAGTACGGGATGCAGGTGCAGCTGGCCCCGATGGCCGGCTCGAAAGTCATGCAGGTGATGTGGACCCACTCGTCGTGTCTGAGGGATCGGCTGCACCCGCACATGGCCGTCTGGTGGGAGTGAGCACAGGTGATGCGGGCTCGCGGCCTGCTGTGCATTGCCTGGGAACGTTGAGAGGGCGCTGAAAAGTGCTGCATGATCGACCCTTGTGATCAGCAAGGGTCGATGCGACGATGCATCTACTCGTGTGGAGCCTCACGCGGATCGGGCGGCCGAGGGCAACCGGTGGGACCGGACGGCGCCTGGTTGGCCGCTGCGCGGCCGCCGCGTATCCGTCCCGTCCACGGCCCGATCCGGGACATGCGGCCGGCACCCGCTCCATGAGGAGATCTCGTGAGTATCCGCACGTTGAGGCGTCGCGTCGCGCTGGTCGCGGTCGGCGCCATGGTCGTGGTCACGGGGGCGACGATCGCGTCCCCGGCCCACGCCGCCGTGTCCTGCCAGGTGACCTATACGAAAGCA
>NZ_BONI01000088.1 GCF_016862635.1 Catellatospora coxensis
ATGCCCGTAATCGTCGGCCAGAGTCGCCGAGGACAGTGATCGCTGTTTCCGGTCAGAATCCGTGGCAAGACCGCAGATCGTGACCGGAAAGCAGCGATCATCATGCCGACCAAAGCCCAGCCTGATCGATCATGAAGTTAGGGCAGTGACACGCCGTCGAACCTGCCCATAAGTTCATGATCAACGCGAGAGGGTGGTGAGGATCTCGGTGGTGGTGGTGAGGTCGCCGGCACGGTGGGCGGCGAGCAGGCGGGCGAACTTGTCGGCGTCGAGGATGGGGAGGCCGAGGTCGGCGGCTTTGGTGGCTTTGGAGCCGGCGCCGTCGCCGACCACGACGAAGTCGGTTTTGGAGGAGACCGAGCCGGAGGATTTGCCGCCGAGTTCCTCGACGGCCTCGTTGCCCTGGTTGCGGGTCAGGCCGGGGACGGAGCCGGTGACGACGACGGTCATCGGGGTGCCGTCGGGGCGGCGCAGGGGCAGCGCGGAGTCCGCGGGGGCGCCGGTGTCGGCGGTCGCGGCCGGGCCGGTCGGTTCGGTCATGTTGACGCCGTGGGCGGCGAGTTTGGCGATCAGCGGGGCGACCTCGGCGAGTTCGGCGAGGATGACGGCGGCACGTTCGCTGCCGATGCCGTCGACCTGCTCCCACTCGGCGGGTGTCGCGGCCAGGATCGCGTCCATGGTGCCGAAGTGGCGGGCGATCCGCCGGGACAGGGTGCGGCCGGTCATCCGGATGCCCAGCCCGGTCAGCACCCGCGACAGCGGCCGGGCCTTGGTCGCGGCGATGCTGTTGACCAGGTTCGTGGCCGACACGGTGCCGAGCCGGTCCATCGCGGCCAGGGTCGGCACGTCGAGGGCGTACAGGTCGGCGGCGTCGGTGATGTGGCCGGCGGCGAGCAGTGCGTCGAGGATCTTGTCGCCGAGTCCTTCGATGTCCATCGCGTCGCGGCTGGTGTAGTACAGCAGCGTGGCCTTCTCGCCGCAGGCGCGGCCGCGGGCGCAGCGCCACCGCAGGTTGCTGCGGTCGATGTCGCCGCCGCAGCGCGGGCAGTGCTCCGGCGGGCTGAACGGTTCCGCGTCGGCGGGCCGGGCGTCGGGCACCGCGCCGGTGATCTCCGGGATGACGTCCCCGGCGCGGCGGATGTAGACGGTGTCGCCGGCGCGTACGTCGCGGCGCTGCAGGTCGGTGAAGTTGTGCAGGGTGGCGGAGGTGACGACGACGCCGCCGACCTGGACGGGTTCGAGCACGGCGACGGGGGTGATGACGCCGGTGCGGCCGACCTGCACGTCGATGCGCAGCAGCGTGGTGGTGCGGGTGTCGGCGGGGAACTTGTACGCGATGCCCCAGCGCGGCGCGCGGGTCGAGTAGCCGGCCTGCTCCTGGTCGGCGGTGAGGTCGGCCTTGACGACGACGCCGTCGACGCCGAACCCGAGGTCGCCGCGGCGGGCGCCGAGCGCGGCGACGGCGGCGGTGACCTCGTCGATGTCGGTGCAGACGGCGAGCCCGGCGGACGACTGCGCGGTCGTGGCCACGCCGAGCGCGCCCAGGTGGTCGATCACCGCGGAGTGGCTGTGGGCGTGTTCTTCGGGCACGCCGTGGGCGGCGTACGCCATGAACGACAGCGGGACGTCGTAGACCCGCTGGGCGCGCAGCGACCCGGCGGCCGCCGAGCGCGGGTTGGCGAACACCGGCTCACCGTGGGCGAGCCGCAGGTCGCAGCCCTTGGCGAAGTCGGTGTCGGTCATGTAGACCTCGCCGCGCACCTCGATGGTCACCGGCGCGGACAGGCGCTGGGGCAGGCCGGCGATCAGGCGGGCCTGGCTGGTGACGTCCTCGCCGGTGTAGCCGTTGCCGCGGGTGGCGAGCTGGGTGAGCCTGCCCTCGGTGTAGCGCGCGGCGATGGCGAGCCCGTCGATCTTCGGTTCGACGGTGTAGCGGGTCACCGGGCGGTCGAGGGTGCGGTCGAGTTTGGCGGCCCAGTCGCGCAGGCCCTCGCTGTTGAAGACGTTGCCGATGCTGAGCATGGGCGAGCTGTGCTCGACGTCGCCGCCGACGGTGCCGACGACCGCGGTGGGGGAGTCGCCGGTGCGCCACTGCGGGTGCTCTCGCTCGCTGGCCACGATCCGGGCGTACAGCGCGTCGTAGTCCGCGTCGTCGAGCAGGTTCTGCTCACCGGCGTAGTACGCGGCGGCCGCGCCGCGGGCCTGCTCGACGGCCGACCGGTACTCGTCCCGGGTGGCGTGCGGCCGGGCGTGCGCGGGGTCGACGATCGGGGCGACCGCGATGGCGTCGGCGGCGAGGTCGTTGTGCATGGTGCGGGCTCCTTCATCCCGGCCTGCGTGGCCAGGCGGCATGCGGAGGATAGCCGCCCGGTCTGACACCCGCCGATCATGCGGATGCCGCTGGGCCGCGTTCTTCGTCGCGCCTGACGCGTTCCGGCCGCCGTGCGCCGGCGGTCCGCGCCGCGCCCGCGCCGCCTGGCCCCCGCGCCCCGGCTCCGCGCCAGGCTCCTGCGGCCATGGCGCTGCCGGATGGTCTGCGTCGGTGAGGTCTGGTGTCCGCGGTGTCGGGCTTGTACATTCCGTCAATGACACCCGTCGCACCGTCGCCGGTCGAGTCGGCTTCCGGCGGCTCCCGGCTGGTCAGCGGCCTGTTGCTGATCGCGGTCGTGGGTCTTGCCGTGCTGGTGGTGCGGTGGCCGGAGCCGCCGCCGGACGTGCAGCCGCCGTCCGCGCCGGGCGGGCTCAGCCTCGGTGAGACGACCTGCAGGTCGATCGCGCTGAGCTGGTCCGGGTCCACGGACGACACCGAGGTGACCGGGTATGAGGTGCACCGGGACGGTCAGGTCGTCACCAGCGTGGGCGGCAAGGCCCGGTCGGTGGTGCTCACGGAGGTGCCCGCCGGCACCTGGAACGTCACGGTCAAGGCGCGGGACGAGGCAGGCAACGTGTCCCCGGCCGGCGGCGCGGTGTCGGTGACGCCGCCGTCGTGCGGCGCGGACGCCAAGGCGCCGAGCACGCCGGGCGGGGTCAAGGCCACCGCGGACGGCACCACGGTCACCATGACCTGGGACGGGGCCACCGACGACGTCGGTGTCGCGGAGTACGACGTGTTCCGGGACGGGGCGAAGGTCGGCACGGTCTCCGGCGGCGGTGGCCCGCAGTTCACCTTCATCGACCTCGGGGTGCCCGCGTCGGCCAGCCACCGTTACCAGGTCAGCGCCCGTGACGGGCAGGGCAACGCCTCGTCGCGCAGTGCCGGGGTCGACGTGACCGCGGGCGCGGCGTGCACGCTGCTGTGCGCGATCACCCCGGTCGGCAAGGACACCGGGGTCGTCTGGGGGCTGGCCGCGCTGCCGGACGGGTCGGTGCTCTACGGCCGGCGGGACACGTACGAGATCGTGCGGATGGATCCGGCCACCGGCCAGGCCACGCCGCTGGGCACGGTGCCCGGCGGGGTGCGCGCGGGCGGCGACGGGGGCCTGGTGAGCCTGGCCGTGGCGTCGACGTTCGCCCGGGACCGCTGGGTCTACGTGCTGTACACGACGGCGACCGACAACCGGATCGTGCGGTTGCGCCTGCGCGGAGACGAGCTGGACGGCGGCTCGATGCAGTCGCTGGTCGTCGGCATCCCGCGGGGCAAGCTGCACAACGGCGGGCGGCTGCGGTTCGGGCGCGACGGCAAGCTGTACGCCGCCCTCGGCGACGCCGGCAACCCGCGGCTGGCGCAGGACCAGCGCAGCCTGGCCGGCAAGGTGCTCCGGTTCAATCCGGACGGCACCGTGCCATCCGGGAACCCGTTCGGCGGTTACATCTGGAGCCTCGGCCACCGCAACCCGCAGGGGCTCGCGTTCGACGCGCGGGGCAGGGCCTGGGTGCAGGAGTCGGGTGACGGGCTCACGGACGAGACGAACCTGATCGTCAAGGGCGGCAACTACGGCTGGCCCGCGTGCGAGGGCACCGAGGGGGCCGGCTGCGCCAACCCGGGGTACGTCGCGCCGCAGCAGACCTTCCCGGCGTACGACGGCGGCTGCGGTGGCCTGGTGTTCGTGCGCGACGTCGTCTACGTGGCGTGTGCGGGCAGTTCGCGGCTCTACCGGGCGGTGCTCGACGGCGACGGCCTCCTCGCCGAGGTGCAGGCGGTGCTCGTCGGCGCCTACGGCCAGCTGCTCACGGTCGAGCCCGGTTCCGGCGGCACGCTGTGGGTCGTCAGCGCCACCGCCGGAGCGGCGGGAACGCTCGACACGCAGTTCCTGCGGATCACCCTGCCGCCCGCGGCCTGAGCATGTGACGAGACTGTGTAGGTCGCGGGTGGGTGACGTGATGAGACCGTTCCGGGACGTTTTCTATACCTAGATTCTCTAGGTATGCAGACAGTGGATGTCCTGGTCGTCGGTGCCGGTCTGGCCGGCCTGCACACGGCCCGCCTGCTCGCGCGACACGAGCTGAACGTGATGGTGGTCGACCGCCGCAGGTCGCTGTCGGCGGGCATCCGCACGACGGGGATTTTCGTACGGCGCACCCTCGAAGACTTCGACCTGCCCGACCACCTGCTCGGCCCCGGGGTTCGCGACGTGCTGCTGTATCCGCCGTCGCGGCGCGACCCGATCCGGCTGACCAGCGACCGCGACGAGTACCGGGTCGCCGACATGCCCGGCGTCTACGAGCACGCGCGCCGCGCGGCCGAGTCGGCAGGGGCCCGGGTCGTCCTGGGCGTGCGCTACGACGGCTCGTCGGCCGGCGTCGTACGGCTCGAAGGCGCTGAACCGGTGCGGGCCAGGTTCATCGTCGGCGCGGACGGCGCGCGTTCTCGGGTGGCCCGTGACCTGGGGCTGGACGTCAACCACCGACTTATCGTCGGCGCGGAACTCGTGCACACGATCGCGTCGGGCACCACCACCCCGGCGTTCCACTGCGTGCTGGACCCGCGGGTCGCCCCCGGCTACCTCGGGTGGGTGATCGACGACGGCCACCACGCGCACGTCGGGGTCGCGGGATATCCGGACGCGATGCGTGCCGGGGTGCGCCACCTGCTGGAGGAGTTCGCCGCCGACGCGCCGGGCCACGCCGACCCGACCGGCCCGGTCGAGCGGCGGGGCGGCCCGATCCCGGTCGGCGGCGTGCTGCGCCGGCTGGCGAACCCCGCCGGGCTGCTCGTCGGCGACGCGGCCGGTGCGGTGTCCCCGCTGACGGCAGGCGGGCTCGACCCCTGCCTGCGGATGTCGGAGCTGGCCGCGTCGGTCGCCGCCGGCTGGCTGCGCACCGGCGACCAGCACGAGCTGCGCCGCTACGACGGGCAGGCGCTGCGCGGCCGGTTCCGAGGCCGGCTGCTGCTGCGCCGGGTGCTCGCCGGTGTCCGGTCGCACGCCGCCGCGGAGGCGGCGGTGGCCGCGCTGCGCGGTCGGGCCGGCCGGGCCGCGGCGGCACGTGTGCTGTTCGGCGACGGCTCGTTCCCCGACACCGACCCCCTGCTCGCCCGCCCGGTGGTCAACCGCTACGCCGCGAGCTGACCGGCACGGGCGCGTGGCGACGCGATGCGCCCGGCACGCGAGCCACGACAGCGGCTCAGGCCCGTTCGCCTTCCTCGACCTTGAACGTGCTGAAGCCTCGGCGGTGGTAGTTGGGCAGCGCGGCCGGATGGTCGGCCGAGGACGTGTGCAGCCATACCCGCCGCACCGTCGGGGTCAGGTCCCACGCCTGCCGGACGGCGAGCGTCAGCGCGTACCCGCCCAGGCCCCGCCCGACGAACTCCGGCACCAGCCCGAACGTGTCGATCTCCACCTCGTCGTCGGGGTGGAGATCGCACGCGAGCAGTCCCGCGGGCTCGCCCTCGTGGGAAAGCAGCCAGAAGGCCCGGTCGGGGTGCCGCGCGAACCAGAGATCCCACTCCGGCGCCGTGCGCACCGCGCTTCCCCAGCCGTAGGGCGCGCCCATCCGGGCCTGCACCTCGACGACCAGTGGCGAGCGCCGGTCGAGCGCCGCCAGCGCCAGGCCGGGCACCGGGGCCGCCGGGCGGAACTGCTCCTGGTCGGTCATGTGCACGTAGGTCACGATCTCTCTCACCGGGCGGAGCCTACCGCCGGTCGCCATGGGGCGCGGGCACGTCCGGCCCGCCGCACGACTGTGCCATTTCCGACATCGAGCGACCGCCGGTTGCCTGCCGCCGTCCCTTATGGTGGGTTGCTTTCCTGGTGCGACACAGGAGGTGCGCGCGATGCAGGTGAGGCTGCTGGGCTCGGTCGAGGTCGTCGTCGGCGGCACGGTGCGGCCGGTTCCCGGGCTGCGCCGCAAGGCCGTGCTGGCGATGCTGGGCCTGCACCCGGGGCAGATCGTCAGCAGCGACCGGCTGATCGACGCGGTATGGGCGGACGACGCGCCCGCCACCGCGCTCAACACCCTGCAGCGTCACGTCTCCTATCTGCGCGACCTGCTCGGCGCCAAGGACACGATCACGGCCAGGGCGTCCGGCTACCAGCTGGTCCTCGGCGACGAGGCCACGGACGTGCTCGCCGCCGAGCGGCTGATCCGCGCGGGCCGGCAGGCCGCCGATCCGCAGCGGACGGTCGTATGCCTGCGGGAGGCCGTCGCGCTGTGGCGGGGCCGGCCGCTGACCGGGGTCACGACACTGCGCTGGTTCGCCGAGCAGGCCGACCGCCTCGACCTGCTGGAGCACGAGGCGGTCCGGTCCCTGGCCGAGGCCCGGCTCGAACTCGGCGAGCACCGGCAGCTGATCCCCGGGCTGGAGCAGCTCGTCGCCGAGCGGCCGCTCGACGAGGGGCTGCACCGCCTGCTTTTGACGGCCCTGTACCGGTCGGGCCGGCAGGCCGCCGCATTGGAGCGGTTCCAGCAGCTCAAACGGCTGCTCGCCGAGGAGCTGGGCATCGACCCGAGCCCGGCGCTGCGCGAGCTGGAGACGGCGATCCTGCGGCAGGACCCGGCCCTGGACACCCCGGACAGCTCGGCCCGGATCGCCGTCGCGGGCCCGCCGGTGCCGTCCCAGCTGCCACTGGCGACCAGGGCTTTCGCGCCCCGGGTACGGGAACTCGCCGGGCTCGACGCGATGCTCGCCGACAGCCGCGCCGCCGGCACGATGCTGATCACGGTGGTGTCCGGGACCGCGGGCGCGGGCAAGACCGCGCTGGCCGTGCACTGGTCCCACCAGGTCCGGCGGTCGTTCCCCGACGGCCAGCTGTACGTGGACCTGCGCGGCTTCGGCGGCGACAAGCTGATCGACCCGCCCGCGGTGCTGCGGCGCTTCCTCGACGCGTACGGCGTGCCGGGGCATCGCATCCCGGCCGGGTCCGACGAGCTGGCCGCGCTGTACCGCAGCGTGCTCGCCGACCGGCGGGTGCTGGTCGTGCTCGACAACGCCCGCGACGCCGCGCAGGTGCGGCCGCTGCTGCCCGGCTCACCCGGCTGCGCGGTGGTGGTGACCAGCCGCAGCAGGCTCACCGAGCTGGTCGCGTTCGAGGGCGCGCAGCCGGTCACGCTCGGCCTGCTCACCGACGGCGAGGCCCGTGACCTGCTCGCCCGGCGCATCGGCGCGGACCGGACGGCCGCCGAGCCGGCCGCCGTCGACGACGTCATCGCGCTGTGCGCCCGGCTGCCGCTGGCCCTGGCGCTGGCCGCGGCGAGCTGCGTCACCCGGCCCGAGCTGGCGATCGCGGAGGTGAACCGGCAGCTGCGCGGGTCCGCGGGGCCGTTCGGCGCCCTGCAGAGCGTGTTCTCCTGGTCGTACCGGGCGCTCGGCCCCGCCGCCGCACGCCTGTTCCGGCTGCTGGGCCTGCACCCCGGGCCGGACTTCACCGCACCCGTCGCCGCGAGCCTGACCGGCGTCCCGGTCGCGGCGGTCGGTCCCCTGATCGCCGAACTGCTCGGGGCGAACCTGCTGCAGGAGTCCGTGCCGGGCCGGTTCGGCTTCCACGACCTGCTGCGGGCGTACGCTCTCGACCGGGCCGGCGTCGACGAGACCGCGGCGGGGCTCGCCGCCGCCGACCGCCGCCTGCGCGAGCACTACCTGCACACCTCGGTCCGGGCGGCGATGCTGCTCACCCCCGCCCGGCAGCCCCTCACCGGCCTCGCCGCGGCCGGGCACGCCATCGAGGCCGTGCCCGCCGACCGGGACACGGCCGTGGCCTGGTTCCACGACGAGCGGCAGGCGCTGCAGGCCATGCTGCGCCGCGCCGCCGACGGCGGCCACGACGAGCACGTGTGGCAGCTCGCCTGGGCGGTGCAGGACTTCCTCGACCGGTGGGGCCACTGGGAGGACCAGGTGGCCAACCAGCTCCTGGCGACCGCGGCCGCCGGGCGGCTCGGGCTGCCGGCCGCGCAGGGGCACGCGCACATCAGCGCCTCGACGACGTACGCCCGGCTCGGCGACCACGACCGGGCCCAGGACCACCTGCAGCAGGCCCTCGACCTGTTCGCCGGGCTCGGCGACTGCGGCGGCCAGGCCAAGGTCCAGTACCAGCTCGGCTGGCTGTGCAACCGGCAGGGCCGGCACGGCCAGGCGGTGCGCCACGCCCGGCAGGCGCTGCGGCTGTACCGGGCGGCCGGGCAGCCGATGATGGCCGCGCGCACCCTCAACTCGCTCGGCTGGGGGTACGCGCTCAGCGGCGACTTCGTCCGGGCCCGCCCCCGCTGCGAGCTGGCCCTGGCCCAGATGCAGCGCCTCGGCGACCACGCCTTCCAGGCCGGCACCTCCGACAGCCTCGGCTACATCCACCACCACCTCGGCAACCACGAGCTGGCCATCGCCCACTACCTGCGCGCCCTGGAGCTGTACCGGGGCCACGACGACCGCTACTACGAGGCCGACACGCTCGACCACCTCGGCGACGCGCACCGGGCGGCGGGCGACCCGGCCGCCGCCCGGACCGCCTGGGCGCAGGCGGTGGACATCCTCGACCGGCTCGGTCACGCCGACGCGGGCCGGATCAGGGTCAAACTGGCCGGGTGACCAGCTTCGGCCGGGGCATCGGCTGCTCGTTCGCGACGCTGGTGGAGCAGTCGCCCAGGTCGTCGTCACAGGCGACCTCGACGGCGTACATCTCGGTCACGCAGACGAAGATCCGCACGTCCACGTGGTACAGGCCGCCGACCCGACGGCAGGTCTCCTCCAGCGGCGGCAGGTCCCCGACCGGCCGGAACGCGCACGCCGTCGACTCCCGACAGCTGATCTCCCCGTCGGGCAGCACGCAGCCGTACGGGTACAGCGACTTCGGGTCCTCATAGAACGCGCCGCGCAGCTGCTCGCAGACGGCGACCAGGGTCTTCGGCTCGATGCCGCCGGGCGCGGGCTCCTCGCCGGCGGTCGCGGCGCTCGGCGCCACGCCGACGGCGGCGGCGGCGAGCACGGCGACGGCTGCCAGGCGCAGCATTCTGCTCAGGTGGGCCACGATGGCTCCTTCACGAGGGGACGGGGTGGCGGGCTCACCCTGCCACCCCGTCCTGAAACGGCGCTGATGCGCCGTCAACTCCTCGACAGCAGCACGCACTCCGCGACCGAGCGCCCCGTGCTGATGCACATGGTCAGGCACCACTCGCGGCCGTCGGGCAGGTACCCGCCGAAGATCAGCGCCGACCGGAACGGCGCGACCTCGCCCGGCCCGTCGAACGCCCCGTCGGACAGATCCGTGAACGTCGTGCCGAGCAGGTCCTTGCCGCCCGGCATCGTGCCGAGCACCTTCACCCCGTCGACCTCGCCACCCGCGACGAGCCTCTCGGCCTGTTCAGCCGTCAGCTCGACCTTGCCCGCGTCGACCGCCAGCACCCGCTGCACCTCGCCCAGCGGACGCCCGGCCACCTTCGCCAACTGTTCCAGCATCTCCCGCGGCGCCCCGGCCTGGTCGGCCACGGCGACCGTCGGCCGGTCCTCGCCCGCGTACGCCGGGGACCCGGCCAGGACCAGCCCGACCGCCACGGCCGCCAACACGACTCGCATGACGTCCTCCTAGAACTGGCAGGTGACGATCGGGATGGTGTCGCTGCCCGGAGGCGGCGGCGGGAACCAGGTGCAGTGGTCGTGGATCCAGTCGCCGATGCCGTCGATCCCGTCCACGACCCAGTCGATGACCGCCGACACCGCGCCCGTGATCGCATCCCAGATCTCGCTGAGCAGGTACACCACGACCGGCTCGCCGCCGCCGGCCCCGTCGACGACGTCCTGCACCGTGGACGCCGGGTCGAGCTTGTCGACCGTGCGCAGCACCTTCGCCCCGGTGGTGTCCTTGCCCGCGAGGATCGCCTCGACCTCGGCCGGGGTGCGCTCGCGGCCGTCGTCGACGGTCACCACCGCCCGCTGGAACACCGCCGCCTTGCCGCCGGTGATCACCCGGGCGATCTCGGCCATCTCGCCGAACGTCAGATCGCCGCCGCGCTCCGGCCGGTGGAACCGGCGCACCGACACCTGCCCCTTGGGGCCGACCTGCACGGCCGGTGCGGTGATCAGGTCGTCGGCCTCGTACGGGGCCCAGCCGAACTGCCACAGCCCGGCCACGCAGCGGAACTCGCCGACCTGCGCGCCCTCGGGCTCCGTCGACGTGCCGCGGACCTCGCCGCGCTCGTCGACCTGCTCGACGACGCAGTCGACCTTGCCGCCCGCCCTGTCGCCCGCGAGCGCGGGGGCCGCCGCGCCGGCGACCGCCAGCGTGGTGCCCACCGCGAGCGCGGCGACCATCAGCCTTCTCATGATGCCCTCCTGTGTCGTGTCGTACCTGGACACGACGGTCGCAGCGGGCGCTGACGCGGGTCTGACGCGTTCCTGAAACGGGCATTCCGGCTGCAGGTACCGGGGTTTGGCGACCTGGCACGATACATGTCGTGAGCTGGTTCATGGTGGCGATGCCGCTGCACGTCGCGCTGGAGAACGGCGGCCTGGCCCGGGCCGCAGACGCGTCCTTGTCCTTCGGGCTGCCCGACGAGCCGCCGGTCGCCGGTGAGCCGCCGACCGTGGTGCAGGTCCTGTCCGCGTTCCGGCAGGCGGGCTGCCACGGCGACGCGTGGTTCCGGCTCGCCGTGCCCGACTGCGGCACTGGACTTGCGGTGTGTCCGGATCACGTGAACTGTTCGACGGTAGGCGGGCTCGACCTGGGCGAAGTCATGTTGGGCGTCGATGGTCGCAGCAGGTCCGAGCCGCTGGAGCCGGGCGACGCCGTGACCGACATCGGGTTTCGCAAACCGGCCGGCGGCGCGGTGCTGGCCGCGATCCTGGCGCTGGCGTCGCAGTCGGGACCATGGCTGGTGTGCGACGACGGTGGCGACTGCGTGTTCGTGGTGTCACCAGGAGACGATCCGGCGCACCTCGCGGCGCACTGGCCGTGGTGACACTCGACGGATGACGATGCGGTGACCAGGCAGTCCGCGATCAACGCCCGTCGGTCCCGGCCTTCGGCTGGGCGCCGTGCGCAGCGGACCGTGGTGCGAAGACGGCCATGGCCAGGAGCCCGACAACGGTGATCTCCAGGATCGCCGAGAATGACTTGACCGTGTTGTGGGCGATCTGCCACGCCATCGGTACCTCCTGGCCGCGCACAGCCCAGTCGGCGGCCGTGTCGTCGAAGAAGGAGATGGCCGCCGCCAGCAGTACGCTGTTCACCAGCATCGCGATGCCCGCGGCGAGGGCGAGGTTGCTCGGGCCCGGGCCGACGTCCGCCCGTTTCCGGCACGCGAATCCGATGATCAAGCCCGCGATCGCGCCTGAAATGAGGTTGATGGAGAACATCGGTGTCCGCTCCGTCGCTGCGCTGGGTTCGCGAGACGATACCGGCGCTGCTCGGAGACGGTCCGCACGGGTGCTCCACGACCCGGCAGGCGGCCGTAGCGGGGCCTGTGACCTGGGCCGATATCCGTTGCCTGGCCGCCCCGGCCGACCTACATTGGCCTGGACCCGCCCTAGGCACGTCTACCCGGTAAGGGCGTGCCCGCTGTCGGAGAGGGAGGCAGCCCGTTCGAGCCGGGCCGGGACCGTCAACTTCCGAACCCGCCGCGGGCACCGGAATCCTGGGCATGCCGCTGAGCGCCCGGTCAGGGCACCACCGGCGTGCTGAGATGGTCAGCGCAGTCGTTCGACGGTGACCGGGATCAGGCCCTGGTTGCGGGCGTCGGCGCGCAGGCGGCCGAGCAGCGCGGTCACCGTGGGGTCCGGGGCGTCCGCGGCGCGGTCGGTGGCCAGGTCAACGGCCCACGCGGTGTCGACGCCGATCCGGCGCAGCGTCCAGGTCACGGTCTGCCCGTCCAGGGTGCGCCGGGTTCGTCCGGCGATGCGGTGCGCGGCGTCGTCGTGCCGGTCGAACGGCTGCATCCGCCACCCGCCGCGCAGCGCCGCGAGCCCGGGTTCGGTCAGGTCACCGGCGAGCAGCACCCGGTAGATGCGGCGCTCACCGGTGGCCTGGGCGGGCACCAGCTGCAGCGGTGCGGCGCCGGGCAGGTCGAGGCGGTCGAGGAAGTGCCGGCGCAGCTCCGGCTCAGAGCCGAGGTCCCCGCCGCCGAGCATCCGGTACGCGACGTCCGCGCCGGCCCGGTCGACGGGCGTGACCCTGGCCTGCAGACGGGCGTCGCTGCGCAGGCCCCGGCTGAACGCGGCAGCGCTCCACCAGGTGCCGCCGGCCGTCCATCCCGCACTGTCCAGTGCGGATGCCGTCCCGTCCGCCCGCAGCACGAACTCCTCGACGACGATGCCCTCCGGTGGCAGCGCGCGTTCACGGGCCCGGACGTTGGCGAAGACGAGGTAGTAGTCGAGCTGCTCGGCGACGTCGACGGCGGGTTGTCCAGCGCGGCTCACACGCTCGATGGTGCCGCCGCAGTCCACCCGGTGGCGACCGGACACGCCGCGCCCGATGTGTCGTATATCGACGCTTGACGCACCCTCCGCCACCGTCCCATGGAAAGGAAGGGCACCTTCACATCGCTATGTGTTGTGGAAGGTGCCCTTCCTTTCTTCAGCAGCGGGTGATGGCCGAGTTGGTGAGGGTGATGCCGGTGATGGTCAGGTTGTCGGCGCAGGGATTCTCGACGATGCGGTTGTCGACCAGGGTGAAGTTGCGCAGCGTGATGTCGCGGTTGCCGGGGAATTCGGTGCGTTCGGCCAGGCGGACCTCGCCGCCGCCGCTGATGGTGCCGCCGTTGGCCGCGATGTTCACGTTGTAGCAGTTCTCGATCAGGATCGCGTTGTTGCCCGTGTTGGCGATGTCGACGCGGTCGATGGCCGCGCCGCCGCTCTCGGACACGCAGAAGATGCCGCGGCCGCCGCCCCGGGCCCGGACGGTGCCGACCCGGATGTTGGTCGAGTATGCCGATCCGATGCGGCCGTTGCGGTTGGCCATGCGGAAGGCGGCGTATCCGGTGCCGGCGCCCGCGTTCTCGGCGTCGACGGTGCCGACGGTGGCGTTGATCGTCTGGTTGAGCAGCAGGCCGGACTCGCCGACGTTGCGGGCGGTGACGGTGCCGACGGTGAGCCCGTCGACGCCGTACGTCTCCACGGCGTGCGAGCTCGCGCCGGAGACGTACACGTTGTCGATGCGCACGTTGCGGGTCCACTGGCTGGTGTCGCCGCGGTTGTCGATGCGTACGCCGAGCCCGGCGGACAGCCGCATGTCGAGCTGGCCGAGGACGACGTCGGTGACGTTGCGCATGAAGACGCCGTACAGCGGGGTGCCGGTCAGGTTGAGGTGCTGGACTTCGACCTGGGTGGTGCCGCGGGAGTAGATGGGTGCCTGGTCGCCGCTGCCCGTGCCGGTGACGTTGATGGTGCCGCAGACGTCGATCGTGGTGTAGCTGGGCAGCGAGATGCGCGCGTTGGCGCTCATGGACCCGGAGCCGCGTACGACGACGCGCTGCTTGGCGGTGCGGCCCGCGGACAGGCTGTTGACCGCGGCCTGCACGGCGGAGCGCAGGTCGGAGCCGGTGTACACGGTGCTGGAGCCGTTGCGGGCGGTCCAGGTGGAGCCGCTGAGCACGGCCTCGGCGTGGAAGGAGCCGCTGCCGCAGCCGGTGCCGCCGCCGGAGCCGAGTTTGACGAGCTGCCACTGCTGGTTGTAGCCGTCGAGGTCCTGGTATTGCGAGAGCATGCCGCCGTCGGCGGCGGACCAGCTCCACACCTCGACGGCCTTGCCGCTGTGCCGGTTGATGAACCGGACGTGGCCGCCCGCGGAGTCGGTGACGCCGAAGTGCTGGCGGGTGTTGCCGCTGACGGCCGTGTTCTGGACGAGCTGGATGCCGTCGTTGGCGTTGGGCAGTTCCAGGACCTTGCCGCTGTGCACGGAGCGGATCTGGTAGTAGCCGCTGCCGACGTCGACGAAGCGCCACTGCTGCACGGCGAGGTCGTTGCGGGTGAACTGGTTGACCGGCGCGCCGTCGGCGGTGGACCAGTTCCAGAGGTCCATCGCCTTGCCGCTGTGCCGGTTGACCAGCACGTAGTTGGCCGACGTGTCGATCGTCGCGGCCTGCGCGGTGCCGCCGGACACCAGGGTGCCGGCGGCTACCAGCGCCGCCGTGGCGAGGCCGGCCAGCGGCAGCCGCCACCGGCGTCCTTTCCGGGTGAGTGCCACCTCGGGTCGCATGTTGCCTCCTTCCATCGGGGGACTGTCCGCGGCCGGGGTGATCGGCGGCTCCAGGCACGGAAAGCGTTTTCCGCCACGGAGGCTACGTCCGATACTCATATGTGTCAATGCCGATCTGTCGGACATGGCGGGCGCTCGTGCGGAACGCCTGTCCCGGCCGCGGCACGGGCGATCGGGCATGCGATGCCGGTTGACCTCGCCGGGCCGAGCCCTTAAGTTTGTCAATACGATAAACTTAAATGCGTCGCCACGGTGTATCCCGCCAGGTCGCTCCGGTCCGGGCCCAGGGCAGCGCCAGCGCGCCGGCCGGCCGGACACCCCCGCGGCGACCGACTCACGAAGGGTCACCAGTCATGCGCAGACGCACCTCCGCCGCCGCCGCGCTCACCGCGGCCGTCCTGGCCGCCGTCGGCACGGGCGTGATCACGGCACTTCCCTCGTACGCGGCCACCGGCTGCCGCGTCGCCTATACCGTCACCAACCAGTGGCCGGGCGGATTCGGCGCCTCCGTCGCCGTCACCAACCTCGGCGACCCGATCAACGGCTGGACCCTCGCCTGGTCCTTCGCGGCCGGCCAGCAGGTCACCCAGTACTGGAGCACCGCGCTGGCCCAGAGCGGCGCGCAGGTCAGCGCCCGCAATGTGGACTACAACGGCTCGCTGGGCACCGGCGCGACCACGTCGTTCGGCTTCAACGGCTCGTGGACGGGCAGCAACCCGGTCCCCGCGAGCTTCACCCTCAACGGCGTCACCTGCACCGGCGTCGCCAACCCCACACCGACCCGCACGGCCGGGCCGTCGCCGTCCCCGTCGCGCTCGATCACGCCGTCGCCGAGCAGCGGCACGCCAGGCGTGCCCTCCGACGCCGTATGGCAGGCGTCGGGCCAGTGGGACACCTGGAACAACAACGGGTTCACGGTCTACAACAACATCTGGGGTTCCGGCGCGGGATCGCAGACCGTCTGGGCGCGTTCCGGCACCAGCTGGGGCGTGATCGCCAACCACCCGATGACCTCCGGCGTGAAGTCTTACCCGCACACCGTCAAGGGCTCGGTCAACCGCACCGTCAGCTCGCTGGCCTCGCTGACCAGCTCGTTCAACGTCAGCGTGCCCAGCAGCGGCGACTACTCCACCACCTATGACATCTGGGCCAACAACTGGGCGTACGAGGTCATGCTGTGGATGAACTGGAACGGCAACGTCGGGCCGATCGCCGAGCAGTACGACGCCAACGGCGCCGTGCCGGCGTTCCGCAACGTCAGCCTCGGCGGGCACACCTGGAACATCTACCGGGGCTCCAACGGGGCGAACGCGGTGTTCTCGTTCCTGCGTACCAGCAAGACCAACTCCGGCACGGTCGACATCCGCGCCATCATGAACTGGCTGCGGACCCAGGGCTGGTGGGGTGACGTGACCGTGGGGGAGGCCCAGTTCGGCTTCGAGATCAGCGGGACCAGCGGTTCGGCGGCGTTCACGGACAACAGCTTCTCCATCGCCTGGAGCTGATCGGCGGCAGCCGACCGTGCTCAAAGGTGCCCGCCCGGTTCACCGGGCGGGCACTGCCCGTGCCCGCGAATCGCGGATGTCCGCTATGGCGGTACCGGTTGCCCGGGTCAACGGACCAGCAGTTGAGCGAGATCGGCGGCAAGTTCGGAGGTACCTGCGGCGATGAACTTTCTTCGTACGCCCATCGCCGTAGCGATGTCATCCAGGTGAGAAAGTCGGTAGTCCAGCGGAAGTACGATGCCGTCGAGGTCGGTGACGACGCCGCCGGCTGCGTGAAGGACGTAGTGGCCCGGGGCCAGATCCCAGATCGCGAACCCCTTCGCAAATTCGATCATGGCGTCCGTGAAGCCCGCCGCAACGTGGCAAAGGCCTACTGACCCGAAGTCCACGCCTATCCTGCCCTTGGGCTTGCCCGCGTCGTTGGGTTGAGAAAGCGCCTTCAGAAAGCGGTGTTGCCGGGCAAGCGGCGTTAGCCGCTCGGCGGGCTTCATCAGAAAGTTCGTCACGATCGAGTCGGTCAGCGCGCGAGTGCGGCGGTTGCCGAGTCGATGCACGTCGCCCGTGGACGTGATCAGGAACGCGTGATCCTCGGTTCCGTCGTATGCGGCGATGTAGAGCCGGACGTGGTGGAAGATGTCGCCGATCACAGCCGCGACTGGGCGGCCCATCGAACGCGAGTAGGCCATGACGTGCGTGTAGCCGTGAAGCCCTCGAACGGCGAGTTCGCTGGTGTCGAGTGGGTCGACGAGGAGGCAGAGGTCGGGGTCGGGGTCCGCGCCAACGACTTGGGGCTCAGCTTCCTCCGACGCGTACACGAATCCGCGAAGGCGCTGCTGCAGCAGCATCCGATATCGCTCGTGCATCCACAGGTCGTGCTCGGACAGGAAGTTGTCGGTGTGCCGGGCGTTTTCGCTCTCGCCGACATCCCCGGTCAGCGCCGCGTGCATCAGCTTTGGCCTGATGTCGGTCATGGCCTGGGTCACTGCATCGGCTAGCTGGCGACCGAGTTCGGGGATGTTTTCGTATCTGGTCAACTTGTGATCCCTCTTGCTAACGCAGTTCCAGCGGGGGTTCGATCCCCGGAGGGCTCATGGTGGCCGCAATGAAGATCGCGTCGAACCCGGCGGCCTTCATGATCTCCGCCCCGGTCAGGTCCTCGAATCCGGAGACTTCGAGATCACTGCCTTTGGTCATGGCGCCGAACACGGCGAAGTAGAGCATGGCTCTTGGGTAGCGCTCGCGTACCGTCCTGGCGATGTAGCCGACAACGTCCGCATGCTTGACCTCGAAGTCGCAGATGACGATGGTGGCTGTCTCCGGAGCGTCCGGCATGTGCGAGTCGGGGGCGAGCGTCACCTCGTCCCGGATCTTGTTGCATTTGAGGTACCCGATCGAGCATCGCCCAAACTGGGCGGATGCCAGGAACGTGGCCATCACGAGGCCTGCCTCATTGATGCCGAAGCAGATGTCGACCTCCAGCCGACGGCCGAGATCCTTGATCTGGCGGCGCAGCCTCTCGATACCGAATCCGAACGTCTCCCACGTGAGGTCGAGCAACTGGCCGGGTCGTGGATTGGGCAATGAGAACAGCCGGATCGCCGGGTTGCCATGCGTAACGGCGGGCACGGCCAATGTGAAGTCAGCTCCGATGGTGTTGGTGGTGTCCGGGACCGGCACCACCGAGTTCGGTCCGGCTGATGCACGTGCGATGGGAGTGCTCGGACGCGGTCTGCCGTTCAGCCGTTTCAAGGACAACTGGTCTTCGGGTGGTAAGCGCTCATAGCAGTCTGCGACAAGATCGGCTGGCGAAAGGTCCTCCTCGCTCACGCCGAGCGGTCCTCGTCCATATGCGGTTGCCAGTATCAACAGACTGGAGTATGCAGGCGGAGATCCGCCCGCCCCCTTCCCTCTGGACCACGTCTCCCATGAGTTGATCGTGGTACCCCCGAGGGTGGTCTGATGCTCAGCGACCTCGTTGTATCTCAGGGCTGCCTGGTCTTGGGACAGCCCGGCCGCATACCGGTACGCCTGGATGCAGGGAAGGTCCCGGTGCCGGTTCATGAGTTCGCTGGCAGCCATCTTGACGGTGCCCAGCTCGCGCCAGAGTTTTTGTCCATGCCTGGCCAGTTCTCGCCCCCGAGTCTGCGGACTGCGTTGGCCGATCGTCCGGTTGTCCATGAGCCTCGCTCCGATGTGAGGTTCCATGCGCAAGACAGATTACCCACTGGAATGGGCAACTCCTGTAAATGCGAGTAGCTCCGCTGGTAGCCGTCGCCCATAAGGACGTCCCGTAGCGCACTGGCTGGCAGGTGTGGGTCTGCTCAATGTTTGACATCGTCGATCGTGGTGACGCTGGACGCGGGCATACGAAACGGGAACCGTTGGCTCAC
Organism: Catellatospora coxensis; assembly: GCF_016862635.1. Lineage (GTDB taxonomy): Bacteria > Actinomycetota > Actinomycetes > Mycobacteriales > Micromonosporaceae > Catellatospora > Catellatospora coxensis. The sequence continues at coordinate 18,451 of NZ_BONI01000088.1, forward strand.
GCACCGAGCCAAGCGGCCCAAACCCTCGTCCGTCACGTCACACCGGGCGTCCCGCCTGCCGTTGCCGCTAGCGAAGCGTAGCGGCGGGTGGGACTTCGGCCACGGCAACCGCCCGCTCCTCAACGTGCTCTTGGAGCAGACATGACGACCAGCATCGCCACCTCGACACGGCCGGCGCAGGCACAAGTCGGCGTTGGTGCCATCTCCCAGCGGACCTCGACGTTGTGCAACCTTGTGCGCCGCCTGGCCGGTCGACAGCCCTGGACAGGCCAGGCAGGAGGTGTCCAGGCGCCGACCGGAACACCGTTCAGCCGGGAATCCGGTTCGCTGGCGATCGCATCCGATTACCCACGCGGAACGGACGTGTGGGCATACGTCGCCGGGTCTTGGCTTCCTGCCCAGGTAATCGACACGGACGGCAACTCGGCCATGGTCGCCTACCGTGTTCCCGGAAGCGGCACCAGATTGGTGGAGGCAGTGCACGCGTCGTATCTGTCACGCCGATGCGACGACCGCCGAACATCATCCGACCTCTCGGCGTCTCAAAGGTCCGCACGCCCCATCGGCGCGAAATGACAGCAATGCCTGTCGGGACACTCAGCGCCGCCCGCAGGCGCATCTACTCGGCCCTGATCGCCCAGCCCAAGCGGCACTGGTCTGTCCGGACACTGACTGACGCACTGTCGGCGCATGCGTGCGTTAAAGAGGCTGCGGTCAGAGACGCTGTCAACCTGCTCCTCGCGCAACGCTTCATGGAACAGGTGCCCTACCAGCGGGCACTCACGGTGGCGCTGACGGCGGGTGGTGAGCAGGCACTCATCGTCGCGCTGCGTCGCGATACGAGGTCGGCTGAAGGCCCCTGATCATTCTGATTCAGGTTGTCGTGTGTTGCATTTCAGCTAGACGGGTGTGCGGGTCTCCCGCGTGCGGATGAGGTCGCCGACACGGCGCAGGGCGGTGCGGACCCGCTGGGTCCAGTCGTCGTCGCCGAGCAGGATCATCGCCTCGCCGCCGAGGAACGACGTTCCGACCAGGACCGCGATGTCGGCGGCGGTGAAGGGGCCGAGTGAGCCCAGGCGTGCCTCGGCTTCGCCGGCGACCTCTTCGAGCAGGGTCATCCATCCCTGCAGCATGGCGAGCACCCGCTGCGCGACCTGGGCGTCGGACCAGCCCGCGGCGATCATCTCCTGCAGCACGCGTACGTAGCCGGAGGCCAGGTCGTCGTCGAGGAACTCGCACGCCTGCTCGTAGCGCCGCCAGAGTGGTTCGGAGGCGGCGTACATCTGGCGCTGCCGGTCGACGAGCCGTGCGTTCTCGTGGTCGAGCAGGGCGAGGACCATGCCCTGCTTGCCGCCGAAGTGGTAGTGGATCTGGCTGAGCGGCACGCCTGCCTGGTCGGCCACCTTGCGAGTGGACAGTTTGGCGTATCCCTCGGACAGCAGGCACGAACGTGCGGCTTCCATGATCTTCGTCGATGCCGTGGTCAATCGATACCCCTTGTTCGGTCGGTCGACCGAATGTTAACGTACCGCAGATTCGGTCGATCGACCGAACGAAGGGGAGGATCCCATGATCCGGCGGATTCTGGCGGTCGGCTACGGCGTGCTGGCCTACGCCGCGTTCCTGGCGGCGATCGTGTACACCATCGGCTTCCTGGCCAACACGCTGGTGCCCAAGGGCGTCGACGACGGCGTGGCCGGTCCGGCGTGGCTCGCCGTGGCCGTGGACGCCGGCCTGCTCGGCGTCTTCGCCGTCCAGCACAGCGTCATGGCCCGGCCGTGGTTCAAGCGGTGGTGGACCCGCTTCGTGCCGGCCGCCGTCGAGCGCAGCACGTTCGTGCTGCTGTCCAGCCTCGCCGTCGGCCTGCTGCTGTGGCAGTGGCGGCCGCTGACCGCGGAGGTCTGGTCGGTCGAGACAGCCTGGCTGCGGGTGCTGCTGTGGACGGTGTGCGGGCTGGGCTGGGGCGTGCTCGTGCTGAGCACCTTCCTCATCGGCCACTTCGACCTGTTCGGGCTGCGGCAGGTGCTGGCCCGTGCCCGGGACGCGGACTACGCCGAGCCGGGGTTCCGGCAGCCGCTGCTCTACCGCGTCGTACGGCACCCGATCATGGTCGGTTTCATCATCGCCTTCTGGGCCACGCCGGACATGACCGTCGGGCACCTGCTGTTCGCCGGGGCCGCCACCGGGTACATCCTGATCGCGGTGCGGTTCGAGGAGCACGACCTGCGTAGGAGCCTGGGCGAGCCGTACGAGCGCTACGCCCGGCAGGTGCCCCGCTTCATTCCCCGGGCCCGGCCGGTGTCGGAGCGGGCGGAGGCCTGACGGTGCGGGCACGGGAGGCGGACAAGGAGGGATTCGTCGAGCACGGCGGCGTGCGGATCCACTACGAGGTGTACGGCGACGGGGAGCCGACCGTCCTGCTCATGCCGACCTGGACGGTCATCGACAAGCGGTTCTGGAAGGCGCAGGTCCCCTACCTGGCCCGGCACCACCGCGTGGTCGTCTACGACGGGCCCGGCAACGGCCGGTCCGACCGCCCGCTCGACCCGGCCGCCTACCGGCAGGACAACCAGGTGGCGTACGCGCTGAAGGTCCTCGACGCCACCGGGACCGGCCGGGCGATCCCGGTGGCGCTGTCCATGGCCGCCAACTGGGCGCTGGAACTCGCGGCGGACCATCCGGACCGGGTCCACGGCACCGTCCTGATCGGCCCGACCGTGCCCATCGCCGGTCCGCCGGACTCGGCCCGCTCCGCCCACAACCGCGTCGACGGTCCTGCTCCCGAGCTCGGGCCGTCGCAAGTCCCGGCTCTCGGCGGCGATCCGCCCGAGCACTGGCTGAAGTACAACCGCGAGTACTGGCTGGAGAACTACGACGACTTCCTGTGGTTCTTCATGGGCCAGTGCTTCAGCGAGCCGCACTCCACCAAGCAGATCGAGGACGCGGTCGGCTGGGGCCGGCAGACCTCGGGGGAGGTGCTCGTCGCCAAGAGCCACGCCCCCTGGCCGGACAACCGGACCCTGGCCGGCTGGTGCGAGCGCATCAAGAGCCCGGTCCTGCTGATCCACGGCGACGACGACCGGATCAGCCACGTCCACCGCAGCCGGGTCCTCGCCGAACTGACCGGCGGCGACCTGGTGGTCCTCGAAGGCGCGGGGCACATCCCGCTCGCCCGCGACCCGGTGAAGGTGAACCTGCTCGTCCACCAGTTCGCCGAGCGGTTCCGCGCGCCCGCCCCGCGGCGGCGGACCTGGTCGCGGTTCGGGCACCGGCGCAAGCGGGTGCTCTACCTGTGCTCGCCGATCGGCCTGGGCCATGCCCGCCGTGATGCCGCCATCGCCGCGGAGTTGCGGCTGCGCCACCCCGACGTGCAGATCGACTGGCTGGCGCAGCATCCGGTGACGCGGGTGCTCGAACAGGCCGGGGAGCGGCTGCACCCGGCGAGCCGGTGGCTGGCCAACGAGTCCGCGCACATCGAGGGCGAGGCGGGCGAGCACGACCTGCACTGCTTCGAGGCGTTGCGCAGCATGGACGAGGTGCTGGTGGCCAACTTCATGGTGTTCCACGACGTGGTGCGGGAGACCGCGTACGACCTGGTGGTCGGGGACGAGGCGTGGGACGTCGACCATTTCCTGCACGAGAACCCGGAGCTCAAACGGTTCGCGTACGCGTGGTTCACCGACTTCGTCGGCTTCCTGCCGATGCCCGACGGCGGGGCGCGGGAGGCGCTGGTCACGGCCGACTACAACGCCGAGATGATCGAGCACATCGCGCGGTATCCGCGGATCAGGGACCGGGCGATCTTCGTCGGCAACCCTGACGACGTGGTGGACGAGCGCTTCGGACCGGATCTGCCGATGATCCGGGACTGGACCCGCGAGCACTACGACTTCGCCGGGTACGTCACCGGGTTCGATCCCGGCACGGTCGCCGATCGGGCGGCGCTGCGCGCCGAACTCGGGTACCGGCCGGACGAGCGGGTGTGCGTGGTGACCGTGGGCGGCTCCGGGGTCGGCCACCACCTGCTCCGCCGGGTCGTCGACTGCTACGAGGCGGCGGCCCGGCTCGTGCCGGGGCTGCGGATGCTGGTCGTGACCGGGCCGCGCATCGACCCGGCCTCGATCACCGCGCGGGCGGGCCTGGACGTGCGCGCCTACGTGCCGGACCTGCACCGGCACCTGGCCGCGAGCGATCTGGCGGTGGTGCAGGGCGGTCTGACCACGTGCATGGAGCTGGCCGCCGCCCGGCGTCCCTTCATCTACATCCCGCTGCGCCACCACTTCGAGCAGAACTTCCACGTGGCACACCGGCTCGACCGGTACGGCGCCGGGCGTCGGCTCGACTACGACGACCTGACGCCGGATGTCCTCGCGCGGGCCGTCGCGGACGAGATAGGACGGGAGGTCGCCTACCGGCCGGTGGAGAGCGACGGCGCGGCACGGGCGGCGGAGATGCTGTCCGAGCTGCTCTGACCAGCTGACGCCTAGTCCAGCGGGCCGTCGCCCTGGCCGTCGGGGTCGTCCACGATGTGCATCGCGGCCTCCTCGGCGCTCGCGCCGCCGCCGTCGATGCCCACGTCCCACGCCACCGAGTCGGGCTGGTCGTCCTCGCCGAAGCCCTGGTCGTCGGCGACCAGCCGGCCCGCTCGCGGCTCGCGGTCGTAGCCGCGCCGGATCAGCTCGTCCTCGTCCTCGTCGACGGGGTCCGCGTACGGGTCGATGTCCGGCTCCTCCTCGGCGAGGTGCTGGTCGAGGGACTCCCCGGCCAGCGCCTCGGCCGGTGTCGTGCCGAAGCGGTTGGCCCCGGACCAGCGGTCGGTGGCGACCACGCCCGTGTCGAGGGGGTCGGTGACCGGATCGCCGTCGAGCGTGTCGGAGGCGTCGAGCACGCCCTCGTCCTCGATCTCGTCCCACTGGCCGACGCCGTCGATGCTGTCGCCCTGCCCGCCGTCCTGGCTCATGGCTCCTCCCGGTCCGACCTGATATCGCCGGTAAAAGGCGAGTATATCTCGGCGGGTCCGGTTCCGAACCGGTGACGGTTCCGATCCCGGGTGTTCGGGCGTCCGGCTGCGGCACTTGTCGCAGGTGGTGAGTGAGGTAGATCGTACGCAGAAATGCCGAAGCCGGGCCGGGTCCGTGCCGGCCACACCCCTCAGGGGGGACTCGTCACACGTGCCGGCCCGGCGTCGGGCGGTCAGCCGATGCGGCGGGTGCGGCGCAGGGCCAGTCCGCCGAGGACGGTGGCGATCAGGCCCACGATCAGGGCGACGTACGCCCCGCCGCGCCCGTTGCCGGTGCCGATGCCGCTGTCGGAGGTCGCCACGACCAGCGCGCCGAGCGCGAGGCCGAGCAGCCCCGCGGCGAGGGCGACGGTCGCGCCGAGCCGCCCGTTGCCGGTGCCGAACCGGCCGGTGGGCCGGGCCAGCGCCAGCCAGCCGATGATCACGCCGGCCAGTCCGATGAGGGCTCCCGCGCTGGCTCCGAGCCGCCCGGCGCTCATCGTGTAGACGCTGGCGGCCGACGGGGCCGCGGCGGCCGGTGCGGCGAGCCCGAACCCGCCGAGCAGGGCGGCCGCGGCCGCGGCGACGGCGGATCGGGCTGCCGTGCGGGCTGCTGGTGCGATCATGTTCCGCTCCTTGTCAGTACGTCTCGTTGCCGAGAGGGGATGTCACCTGAGCATGTCGCCGGGCGCACCGCCGGGCGTCCCGCAGACGCGGGCACTTCACGCTGCCGCCGCCGGCGCAGGCGGCTGCCGCGGCCGCCGTAGCCGCCGGGGGAGTACTGCGGCTGCGGTATGCGGCCGCTCGTTCGTGCGCAGGAGTCGGCCCGCGTCCCGGTCCGGTTAGAGTTCGGCGGGTGAGCAGGCGATGGCCCGGTGTTCCGGCCGGGGTGACGGATGCGGCGATCGCCGTCGGCGTGGCGGCGACGCTGCTGGTCGCCGGGCTGTCCGGGGAGCATCCCGGCACGGATGCCGGCCTGCTCGGGTACGCGCTGCTGGTGGCCGGGGGTCTGGCGCTGGTCGCGCGCCGCCGGGCTCCGGTCGCCGTGCTGGTGGTCACCGGGCTGTGCGCGGTGGGCCACCAGGCGCTCGGCTTCGACGTGCCCGCGGTCGCGTTCCTGTTCGCGGTGTACGCCGCGGTACGCGCCGGGCACCGCGCTGTCACGGTGGCGGCGGCGGTGACGATGCTCGTCGCGCTGCCGCTGGCGGCCCTGGCGCTGTCGCCGGACCTGCCCGTGGGGGAGGCGCTCGCCCGGTCGCGGGGTGCGCTCGAAATAGCGTGGCTGGTGGCGGCCGGTGCGGCCGGGGAGGCGCTGCGGCAGGCCGAGCGGCGGGCCGACGAGGCCGAGCGCACCCGGGAGGAGACGGCGCGGCGGCGGGCCGACGAGGAGCGGCTGCACCTCGCGCGGGAGCTGCACGATTCGCTCACCCACCAGATCTCGGTGATCAAGGTGCAGGCCGCGGTCGCCGTGCACCTGGCCCGCAAGCGGGGCGAGCAGGTGCCCGAGGCCCTGCTGGCGATCGAGCAGGCCGGCCGCGAGGCGTCCCGGGAGCTGCGGGCGACCCTGCAGGCGCTGCGCGACGACGGCAGCACGCCGCCGCGCGGGCTCGACGACGTGCCGGAACTGGTGGCTCGGGCCCGTACGTCCGGTCTGGACGCGACGCTGACGATCGCGGGGAGCCGCCGCGACGTGCCGGCGGCGGTGGACCGGACCGCGTACCGGATCGTGCAGGAGTCGCTGACCAACGTCGCCCGCCATGCCGCCGCGCTGACGGCTTCGGTGCGCATCGACTACCGCCCGGACGCCCTCGCGATCCGGGTCGACGACGACGGCGGGGCCGCGCCGGGCGGCGCGGCGATCCCCGGGGTCGGGCTGCTCGGGATGCGCGAGCGGGTCACGGCGCTCGGCGGACGGCTGCGAGCGGAGCCGCGCGGCGGGGGCGGGTTCACGGTCGAGGCCGAGCTGCCCGTGGAGCAGGCGTCGTGATCCGGGTGGTGCTGGTCGACGACCAGCCGCTGATCCGCAGCGGGTTCCGGGCGCTGCTGGACGCCGAGGACGACGTCGCGGTGGTGGCCGAGGCCGGCAACGGCGAGGAGGGCCTGCACGCGGTCCGGGCGCACCTGCCCGACGTGGTGCTGATCGACGTGCAGATGCCGGTCGTCGACGGGATCGAGGCGACCCGGCGCATCGCGGCGGACCCGGCCTTGGCGGGGGTGCACGTCGTGATCCTCACCAACTACGGCCTCGACGAGTACGTCTTCCACGCGCTGCGGGCCGGCGCGGCCGGGTTCCTGGTCAAGGACATCGAGCCGGAGGACTTCCTGCACGCCGTGCGCGTCGCGGCGCGCGGTGACGCCCTGCTGGCACCGTCGATCACCCGCAGGCTCATCGACCGGTACGTCACCGCGCCGCCGCCCCCGGCCGCCGGCGCGGACCTGAAGTGGCTGACCAACCGCGAGCGCGAGGCCGTCACGCTGGTGGCGCAGGGGCTGTCCAACGAGCAGATCGCCGAGCGGCTGGTGATCAGCCCGATGACCGCGAAGACCCACGTCAACCGGGCCATGGTGAAACTCCACGCCCGCGACCGCGCCCAGCTGGTGGTGTTCGCGTACGAGTCCGGGTTGGTGGCTCCGCGCGACCGCTGACCTGTGGAGCTCTACCAGCGGCCGAGCTTCAGCCGGTTGATGCCGAGCAGCGACGCCCAGATCGTGCCGGCGGCCGACAGCAGCAGCATGCTCAGGATGATCTGCTCGCTCAGCTCGCCGTCGCGCGGCGTCCAGGCGTTGGCCATGCTGATGAAACGCCAGATCAGCAGCCCGGTCAGCGGCGTGACGACGGCGAAGGTGATCTTCCGGGCGGGCCAGCGTGCCGAGCTGCGCTGCTGCGCCTGCGGCTGCGGGATGCGGTCGGGGCTGCGCGCCGGCATCGGCACGGTGAGGCTGTCCGGCACGCCCCGGTCCAGGGCGGCCAGGGCCGGGGCGTCGACGTCGTACAGGGTCGGCTCGATCGTGACGACGATGCCGTCCTTGCCGATGAACGCGCTAGCTCCGTCGGGCCAGCGCAGCCGCGCCGCGCAGTCGGCGAAGCGCACGGTCAGCGCCTGGCCGGACTTGTCCACGACCGACACGCCGTCGGCGGCGATGACCAGGGCGGTGTCACCGCCGCCGCGGGCCGGGTGCCGCCGGCCGGTCACCGCGGACTCGGACGTCGCCGGGGCGCACACGAAACCGGACGTCTCGGCGATGACACCGTAGGGCACCTGCAGCAGCGCGTTCGCGTACGCGTCGGCGGCCACCGCGGCCATGTCCGCGACGGTCACCTCGCGTACGCGGGCGGCGTTCTCGGCGGCCGTCCGGACGGGTCGGCCGGTGAGCAGGTCGAGGGCGACCGCGGGCAGCCGGGCCTTGTCGTAGTCGGGGTGGTCGACGCCCGCCAGGGCCATGGTCCGCACGGCCTCCAGCTCCTGTGCGTCGATGCCGGACTTCGCGAGCTGCTTGAACACGTCGACGAAGCCGTTGAACGCGGCCGAGTGCTTCTCGGGCAGCGCGTCGACGTACGCGGTGAGGACCGCCATGCCGTCGCCGCGAGGCGAGTAGTCGGTGCTGGCGGTGTAGCTGACCCCGGCGTCCAGGCGCAGCTCCCGGTAGAGGGCGCGTTCCAGCACGGCGGAGTAGAGCTGCGCGGCGACGCTGCGCGGCACCACCGTGTCCAGCACGATTCCGGCGGCGTCGGCGTGGAAGTACGCCGGGGTGCCGCGCAGCGCGGACGTGGGCTCCGGCACCGGCCGGCGGGTTCCGGCGGGCAGGCTCAGGCGCAGCTCGGCGGGGATCTCCTCGCCGGACAGCCACAGCACGGCGTTGTCGCGGGTGAAGTTGGCGGAGGTCCAGCCGCGCAGGTCGTCGGCGCTCGCCCGGTACACGCCGAACTCGTTGTAGGTGAGCAGGCCGTAACCCTGCGCGCCGTAGCGCCAGACGGGCAGGCTGCCGTTGACGCCGCCGCCGCGCCCGGACGCCTCCGTGCGCAGGATCTCCTTCTCGACGCCGAGCCGCTCCAGCGGCAGGTCGGCCAGGGAGGCGCAGAGCTTGTCGAAGAACGCGACGACCTCGGCGGCGGTGCCCCCGGTGTAGAAGTGGGTGACGATCGCGCCGACGCTGGCGTTGGCGTGGTGGTCCATCAGCCCGTGGCGGTGCATCGCCAGGTGCTCGACCAGGTGCGTGATGCCGGCCAGCGGCAGCGGCTCGTCGGCGCGGCCGACCCGGAACATCAGGCCCGCGCGCAGCGGTCCGGACGCTTCGACGAACAGGACCGGCACGCCGTCGATCTGGTGCTCGATCATCGGGCGCCGCCCATCCCGCGCAGGATGCGGCGCACCGATGCGAACTCGTCCTTGTCGAACCAGGGGTAGGAATCGGTGACCCTGTCGCCCAGCGCCGCCATGCGCTCGGCCGCGCCCGCGTAATCGCCGGCGTGCCACAGGACGAACGCGAAGCACGCCTCGGCCTGGACCCAGCCGTGCACCGGGCGGTGGTCCGGGTGCCCGACCGAGCGGGCCACCGCGTCCTGGATCTCCGCGAGGACCGGGGGCTGCCGCAGGTAGTGGAGGTTTCCTTCGTGGTACGCGTGCTCCAGGTGCGCTTCGGCGACCACCGCGGCGTTGAGCGAGCCGGCCGGGGCGTTGTCGGCGCACGCGCGTGCGAAGGCGTGCAGCCTTTCCAGGGAGCCGCCCCATTTCGGGCACAGCTGCTGGAGGTGGTTCGACTGGGCGGCGACCGGGTTGGCCCGCGCCTTGGCGGCGCGCTCGTAGCGCCGGTTCGCCTCGTCCAGGCCCATGCTCAGGCCGCGCGCGGTCTTCAGCCGCGACGTCCACGCCGCCACGTCGCCCGGGTTCTCCGCGGTGACGTCGCCCAGCACCTGCTCGGCCTCCAGCAGGATCTTGTGGAACTCCCGGAACTGCCTGTCGCTGGTCACGTCCGCCCGGCCCGCGCCGCGGGCGTCCCACGCCATGATGACCAGCCGTGCGCCCAGCAGGGAGCCGGCGAGGGTGGACGACGCCGGCCCGCCGCCGGCGGTCCGCAGGAACTTCTCCACGCCCCGGGTCTCCGCGACCAGGTAGGTCGCCACCGTCGGGTCGTTGTGCTCCGGCAGGCGCTCGAAGTACGCGACCACGGCCGGCCAGTCCTTGGCCCGCAGCGCGGCCCGCAGCGGCGCGAGGTCGGGGTAGTGGTGGACCCGGTCGTGGTGGCTGGACTTGCCCAGCAGGGCGGACAGATTCGGCAACGGCACGGCCGCGATCCTAGGGGTCGGGCCGCCTCGTGTGGCGCCCGTTGACCAGTGGAGATGCGATCGAGACGGTACCGTGACCAGCCGCCGCGGCCGGCGCGTCCGCTTCGCATCGACGGACCGCGTGTGCGCGGACCTCGCGGTCGAGGTAACGAGTCGATTACGGCCGATATCTGAGGGTGGCTGACGTCGTTGGCCGGATGTCCGAAACCGACACGACCGGAGGACGAGCATCCATGAATGTCCGCACCATCCAACGTTCCGGAGCCGCGCTGGCGGCGATCACGGTGGCGCTCGGCGTCGCCCTGCTGCCGGCGACGGCGTCCCCGGCGGCCGCGCCGTGCCCGGCGGAGTTCACCGCGACCGCGCAGTCCGACCTGCTCCGGCTGCGGCTGCTGGACCTGCCGGTGCTGCGCGGCCGCCCGCTGGCGGCGCTGAACCTCGCCACCGCCGCCGGGACCGTCGACAGCAAGGCCCAGCAGGGGACCAGCGTCGCGCGGGCGAGCTTCGCCGACGCCGAGCTGCTCGGCATCGACCCCGGCAAGGTGCTCGCCGCGCAGAGCGACGCATCGGCCGCCGGGACGGCCGGACCGCGCGAGGCTCAGCTCGCCGCGCTGACCGTGCCGGGTCTGCTGGAGGCGGAGGCGGGCACGCTGACCTCGGACGCGTCGTGGCGGCCCGGCTACCGGTGCGGGCAGACCGGACCGCTGACCCGCGCCTCGATCAACGTCGCCTCGCTGACCCTGCTGCCGGGCAGCAGCGGCCGGGTCTCGGCGGCGGCGGCCGACGGGTCCGCGGCGTCGACGAGCCTGCTGCGGATCGGTTCGGCTGGCGCGGCGCAGACGTTCACCGAGCTGGTCCGGCTGGCCGACGGCCGGGTCGGGGTCGCGGCCGGTGCCGGCGGCTCGCTGGCGAGCGTGTCCCTGTTCGAGGGAACCGGGGCCGAGGTCGCGGTGAAGGTGGTCAGCCAGCCGAAGCTGATGGTGGTCGCCGCGGGCCGCAAAGCCGGCTCGCTGGTCGAACACCAGCCCGCGGTCCTGCAGGTGACCGCAGGTGGACGGCCCGTGGCGAGCCTGTCGGCGGAGAATACGACCGCCGACGTGTTCGTCGACGCGTCGCTGCGCGGGGGGACGGCACGGCCGTCGCTGCTGTCGGTGCAGGTGTCGATCGGCGAGGTGAGCCGGAACGTCACCGACTCCGCGGTCGCCGCCGAGGCGGCGACCCTGCGGCTGAAGGTCTCCCTGGGGAGGGTGGTGCTGCTCGACGCGGCCCTGGGCCATCTCCAGGTGAAGGCCACGTCGGCCAAGCCGTGGGCCGCGACCGCCCCGGCGGCGGCCCGCCGCGACACCGGCGCCGCCGGCCGTCCGAACGCGACCGTCGTCACCGGCAGGCAGGCCGAGGTCGTGGCGGCGACGCCCGCCGGGGCCGCGCCGGAACTGAACGCCGTCGCGCTGACCGAGCCGCAGCCCGGCTTCGCGGAACGGGACCGGACGATCGGGCCGGCCGTCGTCGCCGCGCTGGCGCTCGCGGTAGGTGCCGGACTGCTGATCCGGGGCCGCCGCAGGCTTCGCGGGGCGACGGACTGACCGGCCTACTGGGCGGGCGCCCAGCGGCCGCCACCCCGCTCGAACGGCGGGGCGGCGGCCGCCGCGATGGCGGGTGACGGGCGCTGCGGGCATGTCAGGGGCCTTCGGGAGAGCGGACGCTGTGCCGCAGGGCGACGGGTGGCAGGAACTCCTCGACCAGGGTGCGGTGCCACCAGGCGCCGGTGGCGCGCCGCTCGGCGACCGTGCTGAACCGGTAGCGGTAGAGCAGGGCCCGTACGTATACCGGGGGCTTGCCGGGGAACGGGTCGGCGCGCAGCAGCCGCAGCACCGGGCGGTCCCCGGCGAGCAGGCGGCCGAGCAGGGCGAGCAGCCACGGGTGGGCGTACAGCGGGGACATGGCGGCGAACCACATGAGCCAGTCCAGGCGCAGGTGGTACGGCGCGATCTGCGGCGGCAGCCGGCGGGGGTCGCCGGGTTTGCCTTTGAAGGCGTACTCGCGCCAGAGCGTGTGCGCGCCGGGGTCGGGGTCGTCGGTGCCCTCGATGACGATCTCGTGCCGGACCTTGGTGACGCTGCCGAACGCGCCGTACGTGTTGACCAGGCGCAGCGGGTCGAAGCTGGAGTTCATCAGCTGGTGCCGGGACACCAGGTTGCGGGCGGGCCGGTAGCTGAGGCCGATGAGCAGGGCGGCGGCGGCGAGCACGAGCACCTGATACCAGCCGGGTCCGGTGCCGGCGGCGCCGGTGCCGAGCGGCGCGGACAGGTCCAGCGCCGAGGCGGCCAGGATGATCGCCATCCAGTTCAGCCAGGAGAAGTTGCCCGACGCGACCAGCCACAGCTGGGTGACGATGATCAGCCCGGCGGACACGCTCGCGACCGGCTGCGGCAGGAACAGGCCGAACGGCACGACGAGCTGCGTGAAATGGTTGGCCGCGACCTCCGCGCGGTGCAGCGGGCGGGGGAGGTGGTGGAACCACCAGCTCAGCGGGCCGGGCATGGGCTGGGTCTCGTGGTGGTAGTACAGGCAGGTCAGGTCGCGCCAGCACCGGTCGCCGCGCAGCTTGATCAGCCCCGCGCCGAACTCGAGCCGGAACAGCAGCCAGCGCAGCAGCCACAGCATCACGATCGGCGGGCCGACCCGGGCGTTGCCCAGGAAGATCGCCAGGAAGCCGGCCTCCAGCAGCAGGCTCTCCCAGCCGAACGCGTACCAGACCTGGCCGACGTTGACGATCGACAGGTACAGCAGCCACAGCAGCAGCCACATCGCCATCGCGGCCCAGACCGGCACCGCGTCGCCGACACCGGCGAGCAGCGCCGCGGACACCGCCACGCCCGTCCAGGCGACCGCGGTGAACAGGCCGTCGGAGTAGCGCAGGTGGAACAGGCTCGGCGCGCGCCGCCACGGCGTGTGGGCCAGGAAACGGGGCGCCGGGGTGAGGCCGTGCTCGCCGAGCAGGGCCCGGAACTGGTTCGCGGCCACCAGGAACGCGAGCAGGTAGACGGCGGCGAGGCCGCGCTGGAACAGCAGCCGGCTCCACCAGTACTCGGGCGCGCTGAACCAGTCCATGTCAGCGCCCTGGTTCGGGTGTCCGCACGCCGAAGACCCGGTGCAGCGCGACCCGGGCGGCGTGGAAGCCGCACATGCCGTGCACGCCGGGTCCGGGTGGGGTGGCCGAGGAGCACAGGAACACGGCCGGGTCCGGGGTGGCGTAGGGGACCGGCGCGAAGGTCGGCCGGAACAGCAGGTGCAGACCTTCGCAGGTGCCGCCGGCGATGTCGCCGCCGAGGTAGTTGGGGTTGCGCCGCGCGATCTCGGCCGGTCCGGCGACGGCCCGGGCGAGCACCAGGTCGCGGAAGCCGGGCGCGAACCGTTCCAGCTGCGCCTCGATCACGGGGGTGAGGTCGCCGGTCCAGCCGTTGGGCACGTGGGCGTACACCCACAGCACGTGCCTGCCGGCCGGGGCGCGGGTGGGATCGCACAGGCTGGGCTGCGCCACGATGAGGAACGGCGGGTCCGGAGCCGAGCCGTGGTGCACGGCCCGCAGCGCCGCGCCGATGTCGGTGTCGTACGGGCCGAGGTGGACCGTGCCCGCCTGCCGGCAGGCCGCGGCCGTCCACGGCATCGGGCCCGACAGCGCATAGTCGATCTTGAACACGGCGGGTCCGGGCCGGGTCCGGCGCAGCCGGTCCCGGTAGCGCTCCGGCAGCCGGCCCCCGGCCAGCTCGGCGAGGTGCCGGGGCACGACGTCCAGCAGGTACGCCCGCGCCCGCGGCAGCTCGTCGAGACTGGTCACCAGGCGGCCGGTGTGGACCTGCCCGCCCAGCTCCTGCAGGTGACCCGCCAGGGCGTCGGAGATCGACTGGGATCCGCCGCGGGCCAGCGGCCACCCGGCGGCGTGCGCGGCCAGGGCGAACATCAGCGCGACCCCGCCGGTGCCGGGCGAGCCCAGCGGGGAGGTGGTGTGCGCGGCCAGCCCGGCCAGCAGCGCCCGCGCGAGCGGTCCGCGGAACCAGCGCGCCAGCATCGCGGCCGGCAGCGCCGCGGGGAGGCCGAAGCGGGCGAGCAGCAGCGGGTGGCGGGGCGCCGCGCCCAGCGGCGGGCGCAGCACGTCGGGCGCCAGCTCGTCCCAGCGGCCCAGGAACGGCCCGACCAGCCGCCGGTACTGCGCCGCGTCGACGGTCAGCGATGCGGCGGTCTGCGCGACGGAACGCGACAGGGTCGCCGCCGTGCCGTCCGGGAACGGGTGGGCCAGCGCCACGTCCGGGTGCAGCCACCGCAGGCCGTGGCGCTCCAGCGGCCAGGATCGCAGCACCGGCGACCCCGCGCCCAGCGGGTGCACGGCCGAGCACGGGTCGTGCCGGAAGCCCGGCAGCGTCAGCTCCTCGGTGCGGGCGCCGCCGCCGACCGTGCCGGCGGCTTCGAAGACGCTCACCCGCAGGCCGGCTTCGGCGAGGGTCACCGCCGCGGCGAGCCCGTTGGGTCCGGCGCCCACCACCACCGCGTCTACGCCGTCCACACCGCCACCAGCCATCGCATCAGCCGTCCCGCGCGGAGCACGAGGTCGTCCTGCTGCGTACCCGGGTTCCGGGCCTGCCACACGCGGCCGGTCACTCGGGCGGGGTCGCGCCGAACTTCTCCAGGACCTGCCCCGCGTCGGTCTGCAGCAGGCTGGCGAGCTCGACCAGGGCCCGGGCGGCTGCGAGATCGTCGCCGACGCGCGCCAGGTCGAGGTCACGCGGATGGCGGTGGGCGGTGCCCGTGCCCTCCAGGCTCGTCCCGTCGCGGCGCAGCCGCGCCACCGCGTTGGTTCGGCGCTCCTCCTGGACCTCCTGGATGTCCAGCTCGATGATCCAGCGTGTCCTGTTCGCCATCGTCCACCTCCATGGGCACCCCTTTCATTCTGCCTCGCGCGTTTTGCCCGACCTGCCCCGGCGCTGTGGCCTGCAGAAATGGAAAGTTGTCAGCGGTCACCGGTATGAAGGAAGCACTGCTTCCACGCCTCGCAATACTCGGGTCCGTCGATGTCCGGCATCGCGGCCCCGCTGTCGGACCGCCGAAGCGGAAGGGGATCGATGACCACGCGAACGCAATCACCCCACCACGCCGGGCTCCACGCCACCATGCTCACCCTGCGGCTGGCGATCGCCGACCTGCACAGCACGTCGGCCTGGTCTCGGCTGTTCGACATCGCGGCCCGCCACCCGGGCCGCGGCGTGCACGACGTCCTGCTGATCGCGCGGCAGCGCCCGGACGCCACCGACCTGGCCACCTACGGCCGGTGGCGGGAGCGCGGCGCGCACGTGCGCCGCGGCGAACGCGGCATGTCGCTGCTGCAGCCGCTGGACGACACCGGGGACGCCTTCGACGTCGTCACCGCCTTCGACGTCACGCAGACCAACGCGCCGCCCGCGCCCCGGCCGCCCGCCCATGATCTGGTGCCGGTGGTCGCGGCGCTGGCGGCGATGGCCGAGCAGGCCGGGCTGACCGTGCGGCTGCGCCGCGGGCTGCCCGCCGCGGCCGTCGCCGAGGGCGACCGGCTCGACCTGGCCACCCACCTGCCGATCTCCGCGACCGCCGGTCACCTCGTCCAGCACCTGGCACAGCGGCTGCTGCCCGCCGGCCCGGCCCGCGACGCGCGAGCCGCCGGCGTCGCCCACGTCGTCGCCCGGCGCTTCGGCCTGCAGCCACCCGACGCCACCCCCCTCGTCCGCTGGCGGGACGGGCTGGACCCGGCGGCCGCCGACCGGGCCGTCGTGCACACCGTCACGGCGGTCATCGACAACGCCGACGTGCTCACCGCCCGCCTGCGGCGGGCACTGAGCCGGCCCGCGGTGAGCGCGCCGAAGCCCGCGCCGCGGCGGCGCGGCGCGCCCCTCCCGGCGCAGCGCAGGCCGGACCGGGCCGCGGAGCCGGAGCCCGCCGGGCTGTACGCCGTCAACGCCGCCGCCGCGGCCTTCTACGCCGCCCACCTGCCGACGAGCCGTCCCGCGGCGGCTTACCTGCGGTCGCGGGGCATCGCCGAGGCCGCCGAACCCGGCGGCGGCTGGCAGCTCGGGGTCGCCCCGGCCCACGGCGACGCCCTGCTGCGGCACCTGCGGGAGCTCGGCTACTCGCACCGGGTCATGCTCGACGCCGGGCTGGTCGCCGCGAGCCGGCTGCACGGCGGTGCGCTGTACGACGTCTTCCGCGACCGGCTGGTCTTCCCCATTCACGCCCGCGACGGGCGGATCGCCGGGTTCACCGGCCGCGACCTGTCCGGGCGCAGCAAGGCCAAGTTCTACAACACCCCCGAAACGGCGGTCTTCCGCAAGAGCGAGCTGCTCTACGGGCTCGCCCCGCAGCTGCGCGAGCAGGGCGCGCCCACCCAGTTCCTCGTCGTCGAAGGGCCCACCGACGCGATCGCCGCCCACCTGGCCTACCGCGGGCTCGCCGGGGAAGGCGTGACCACCGTCGCCGTCGCCCCGTGCGGCACCGCGTTCACCACGGCCCAGTTCGAGCTGCTCGCCGCCTGCGCCGGCCCGGACACCTCGCTGATCATGTCGTTCGACGCCGACAGCGCGGGCGACCGGGCGCTGGAACGGGCCTACCCGCTGGCCGTCACCTGGCCGCACGGCAGGGTCGCGGGCACCGCACCGGCCGGGTGCAAGGACATCGCGGCGCTGCTGGAAGCCCGCGGTCGCGACGAGGCGCTGCTGGATCTGCTCGCCGCCGAGCGCCCGCTGCCGCTGCTCGGGGTCGAGCGGGCGCTGGCCAAGGCGTTTCCCGAAGGCTTCCACGGCGACTGGCCGGAGGCGCGGGTCCGTGCTTTCCGGACGGTCGCGCCGTACCTGCTCGACGCGGTGCGCCAGGGCGACGTCGAGCTGCTGCTGCAGGCGGCGGCGGCACAGCTCGGCGTCGCGCCGCACGAGCTGAGCCAGGGCGTGGCCCAGCTGTACGGCGGCGACCAGACCGGACCCGGCACCGGGCGGCGGCCGGGTCCGGAAAGCATGGGCGATCAGGTCAGGAAACATGCCGGAAAACTGCCCGGAATAGCCGCGCAAAGACACTAGTGACAAAGAAATCAAACACTGGTCTTTATCGTGTCCGCCGCTATGCTCATGGCTAATCACCCGTCAGTGACGCCGGGACCGACACGGCACCGCACACCCGCGACATCGGCTTTCGGCCGGTGCGCCGCGGTCGCCGGTTCGGTGTGAACCGCGAGCCGACGGAGGCGAACCGTGGAAATCCTGCTCCTGGTGACGGCACGCGCCGGTGAACCATCGGCGGTCCTGCCCGCGATAGACCTGCTCCCGCACACCGTGCGCACCGCACCTCGCGACGTGCGCACGCTGGTGTCGGCCCCCACTCCGGACGCGGTGCTGGTCGACGCGCGCACGGAGCTGTCCGAGGCCCGTGCCACCTGCCGCATGCTGCACGCGACCGGTC
>NZ_BONI01000089.1 GCF_016862635.1 Catellatospora coxensis
GATGACCGTCACCATGACCCGTCCGAAGCGCGCCGCCGACGCCGCCGAGCCCGCTCCGGCCAAGCGCTTCAAGGGTTTCGGCGAGCGCCGCCCCGGCAAGCTCGCCTACCTGGCCCTGACCGGCCTGGCGGTGTTCTCGGCGTTCCCGCTGTACTGGTCCTTCGTCGTCGGCTCGCACGACAACGGCGTGCTCGGCGAGGTGCCGCCGCCGCTGGGCCTGGGCCCGAACCTGTTCGCCAACATCGAGCGCGCGTTCGGCACGATCGACTTCGCCAAGGCGCTGGCCAACTCGTTCATGGTGTCGACGGCGATCACGATCAGCGTGGTGCTGTTCTCGACCCTGGCCGGGTTCGCGTTCGCGAAGCTGCGCTTCCGGGGCCGCAACGCGCTGCTGGTCATGGTCATCGCGACGATGATGGTCCCGACGCAGCTGGGCATCATCCCGCTGTACATGCTGATGGCCAAGATCGAGTGGACCGGCACCATGTATGCCGTCGTCGCGCCCGGCCTGGTCAGCGCGTTCGGCGTGTTCTTCATGACGCAGTACCTCGGCGAGGCGGTGCCGACCGAGCTGATCGAGGCGGCCCGCGCCGACGGCTGCACCACGTTGCGCATCTTCTGGCACGTGGTGCTGCCGGTGTCGAAACCGGCCGCGGCGGTGCTCGGCATGCTCACGTTCATGACGGCCTGGAACGACTTCTTCTGGCCGCTGGTCGTGCTCACCCCGGAGGACCCGACCGTGCAGGTCGCGCTCTCCGCGCTGGCCAGCGGTTACATCACGGACTTCTCGTTGTCGCTCACCGGAACGATCATCGCGACGGTCCCGTTGCTCATCGTCTTCGTGGCGCTGGGCAAGCACATCATCGGAGGCATCATGCAAGGGGCGATCAAGGGATGACCAGCGTTCTGCCACAGGAGATCGCCGCGCCCGTGCGGCTGTCCTTCCCCCAGGGATTCCGCTGGGGTGCGGCGACCGCGTCGTACCAGATCGAGGGCGCGGCGACCGAGGACGGGCGCATGCCGTCGATCTGGGACACGATGTCCCGCGAGCCGGGGCGGGTGTTTCGCAACCACAGCGGTGACGTGGCCTGCGACCACTACCACCGCTACCGCGACGACGTGCGCCTCATGTCGGAGCTGGGCCTGGGCACCTACCGCTTCTCGGTGGCGTGGCCGCGGATCAAGCCCGACGGCTCCGGCCCGGTCAACCCGCGCGGCCTCGACTTCTACGACCGCCTCGTGGACGAGCTGCTGGCCAACGGCATCGCGCCGATGGTGACGCTGTACCACTGGGACCTGCCGCAGGTGCTGGAGGACCACGGCGGCTGGACCAACCGGGACACGGCGTACTACCTGGCCGACCTGGCCGCGGCGACGATCGCGCGGCTCGGCGACCGGGTCGCGACCTGGACGACGCTGAACGAGCCGTGGTGCTCGGCGTTCCTCGGCTACGCCAGCGGCGACCACGCCCCGGGTCGGCGGGAGCCGAAGGCCGCGTACCTCGCCGCGCACCACCTGCTGCTGGGCCACGGCCTGGCCGCGCAGGCGCTGCGGGCCGGCGGCGCGCGCGAGCTGTCCATCACGCACGTGCTGACCCGCGTCGACCCGCAGAACCCGCACGACGCGCACGACCGCGACGCGGCCCGGCTCGTCGACGGCCTGCAGAACCGGATCTGGCTGGACCCGGTGCTGCGCGGGCACTACCCGGCCGACATCCTGCCGCTGTTCGAGCGCTTCGGCGCCGCGGACGCGATCCGCGACGGCGACCTGGAGACCATCTCGACGCCGATCGACCTGCTGGGCGTGAACTACTACCAGCCGGCGCTGGTGCGGGCCAAGGTCGGCGCGGTCGGCCAGGCGAACTACCCGGGCAGTGAGGGTGTCGACTTCCCGCCGCAGGGCCTGCCGGTCACCGGCATGGACTGGCCGATCGACGCGACCGGCCTGTCGGACACGCTGGTCCGGCTGTCCCGGGACTATCCGGGCACCCCGCTGATGATCACCGAGAACGGGTCGGCGTACCACGACATCCTGGAGGGCGACCGGGTCGCCGACCCGGACCGGATCGCCTACTTCGACGGCCACCTGCGGGCGGTGCACAAGGCGATCGAGCGGGGCGCCGACGTGCGCGGCTACCTGGCCTGGTCGCTGATGGACAACTTCGAGTGGGCGTACGGCTACGACAAGCGCTTCGGCCTGGTCTACGTCGACTACGACACCCAGCGCCGGGTGCCCAAGGACAGCGCCCGCTGGTACACGCAGGTCATCCGCGACAACGGCCTGTGAGCAGCCCGGTCTGAGCGCTGCCCGTCCGTCGCGCTCAGCCCAGGTGACGGTCGGGGGTGACCGTCACACGTGAACGCCCCGGCCCGCGAGTTCGCGGGCCGGGGCGCCGTGCGTGCGGGTCAGTGCTGCGGGGCGTTCCACATCGCGGCGAAGCCCGCCGCCTCGCCGGTCAGCCAGCGGTCCACGTCCGCGCCCTTGCCGGCCTCGCCCCGGTAGGCGATGCCGCGCCGCACGTCGACCAGCACCGGCTCGGCGTGCGGCAGGATCTGGTCCATGTTCGACCGCAGCAGGTGCAGCGTCGCCGTGATCAGGTCGGCGGTCGGCGGCTCCTCGTCGAAGTGCAGCCGGACCGCCTCGCTGCGGCCGTCGTCGTAGCGCAGCCCGAAGTGGGCGCTGATGCGCACCGGCAGGTCGCCGATCATGGCGAGGGCGTCGTTGGTCTGCGTCAGCCGACAGCCCTGCCCCTCGATGGACGTCAGGTAGCTGGCCGCCCCGGCCGTCAGCGACGCGTAGAGCCGCTGCCAGCGCGGGTCGACGACGTCGTTGACCTCGACCAGGTGCGTGCCGGGCGTGTGCTGGTCGATGTCGGTCTTGAGCGCCTTGATCAGCCGGCTGTGCGGGTTGAACCCGCGGCCGGTCTCGCGCTGCTTGCGCAGCTTGCCGACGAACGCCGCCTTGGCGGGGCCGGACCGGTCCACGTAGCGGGTGAACGCCAGCAGGGTGGCGTAGGGCAGCAGGGGCTTGGCGGGGGTGTCGGCGACGGTCGCTTGAGGGGTGGGCATGTCGGCTCCGTTCGCAGCTCAGCGATTATTTTTCGTACACACATTCTAATCGACGGGGGCGACATTTCCGCGTCCTCGCGCCGTCCGATCGGGTGCCCTTCGGGCCGTCCGGTCGGCCACTGACGCGGTGTGGCGCGCGGCTGCACAATGTGTGCCGTGAACCTGCTCAAGCGCTTCACCAACTCGCCGAAGGCGCTGGTCGTCAGCTATCTGCTGCTGATCATGGCCTCGGCCGCCATCTACCGGCTGGTCGAGGAGGGCAAGACCCTCGGCGACGCGCTCTGGTGGGCCGTGGTGACCGCCTCGACCGTCGGATACGGCGACACGTATCCGGAGACCTGGCCGGGCCGGGTGATGGCCGGAATCCTGATCTCGGTCATGATCCTCTTCGTGATCCCGCTGATCACCGCGCACTTCGCGAGCAAGCTCATCGTCGACAACGACGCGTTCCAGCACGAGGAGCAGGAAGAGATCAAGAACCAGCTCCGCGAGATCCGCAGGATCGTGGAACGGCTGGCCCCGGCCGACGCCGAACGCGCCGGCGCGGCGCTGGACGCGGTCGAGGCCCGCACCGAGGGCGACCGCCACCGGTAGCCGCGCCGGGCGCACCGGCTGCGGGCGTCGCGTGCGGGGCCGGTGCCGCCGGTAGCATCGCGCCGGTGTGGGGGATGGCAGGGTATCGGCCGATGCCGGTGACGACGGTCGCCGGCCTGCTCGATGCGCACGACGACCACCTGCGTTCGCTGGTCGGGCGTGTGCTCACCCGGATCCGCGGCCTTTGCTACGTCGGCGACGGCGAGCGGTGTGCGACGCTGCCGGTCGTGCTGGAGTTCGCGGAGGCGCGGCTGGAGCTGGCCGCCGAGGGCTTCGACCGGCTCTATGTGAGCCGTGACGAGCTGGCCGCGGACCCGCTGCCGGACACCGACGACCAGGACGACCCCGAACATGAGGTCGGCTGGGCCGATCTCATCCGTCCCGAGCTGGCGCTCCTGGTCGGTGCGACGGTGACCGCGGTGCGGGTGCTGGAGCATGACTTCCGCCTCACCGCGCCCGACGGCGGTCTGGTCGAAGCGTGGCTGCTGGGCGGGCTGGAGCTGGTCTTCGCTGACGGCCGGGCGCTGCTCGCCGTGAACAGCGTCGACGCGCTGGAGGTCACCGCCGGGGTGCCCGGTTCGGGGTCGTGGCGGCGGACGGCGCTCGATCTGCCCGGCCAGGACCAGCGGGCGCCCGACAGGTCCTGACCGGAAGCAGCGTTCGCGACGCGGGGGCGTGCGTCGTGCGGCGGGCGCGCCCCGGTTGACCGGTCCGGCCTGCGAGGGCCTTCACGGTGCCTGACGCCGGTGCCGCGACCTCGGATCCAGGAGCGGCACCGGCGATGGAGAGCGCTCTCCACAGCGGAGATGTTACGCGGATGTTGCCGCTCGTCAATACCCGCGCCGAATCGGTCCGAATTAAAGGGTTAGCTGCGGGTTTCGAGGGCGCGTCGTTGGCGTACCACCCGATGGGCTCGGTGATCGGGGCGGCGCGGCAGGTGCCTCCAGGCGGGCAAAGTGGACGACGCATTGACGGATGTGCGGCTGCGGCGTAACACTGTTGGAGAGCGCTCTCCATCGTACTGCGGTGTCGAGACGCCATGCCCGTCATCAGCCCCGTGGTGCGGACCGTCCGTCCCGGCTCGCCGCACCGCCCCGGTGCCGGCGAGCCCCCACCCTCCGGGAGATTCGATGACATCCATCGGCCAGAGCCGGCCGAGGCGCTCCAGGCTCGCGGGACCAGCCGCCGCGGCCCTGCTCGCGTCACTGGTCACCGTGGTGCCCATGCAGTCCGCCCAGGCGGCCGTCACCCTGCTCTCGCAAGGCAGGCCGGCCACCGCGTCCTCGACCGAGAACGGCGGCACCCCTGCCACCGCGGCCGTCGACGGCAACCCCGCCACCCGCTGGTCCAGCCAGTTCAGCGACCCGCAGTGGCTGCGCGTCGACCTCGGTTCCACCGCCGCGATCACCCAGGTGGTCCTGCAGTGGGAGGGCGCGTACGCGACCGCGTACCAGATCCAGGTCTCCGCCGACGGCACGAACTGGACCTCGATCTACAGCACCACCAGCGGCACCGGCGGCACCCAGACGCTCAACGTCACGGGCAACGGCCGCTACGTGCGGATGTACGGCACCGCCCGCAACGGCGGCTACGGCTACTCGCTGTGGGAGTTCCAGGTGTACGGCGACAACGGCACCACGCCGCCGGCCACCGGGTACGTGCTGGCGAACCCGCAGGTCACCGGTGTGACGCCGTCGACCTACAACCCGCCGCACGCCTACTTCCACGAGTTCCAGGCCAACTGCGCGTTCAGCCACGACCGGCCCGACGACCCGATCGTCTACCCGGGCCTGCCGGGCGCGTCGCACATGCACACGTTCATGGGCAACCGCACCACCAACGCCACCAGCACGCTGTCCACGCTGCAGGCCGGCGGCACCACCTGCGTGGCCCCGGGCGACAAGTCCGGGTACTGGATGCCGACGCTGTACAACGGCAACCAGGTGATCACGCCGGTCGGGCCGCAGGTCATCTAC
The DNA here is from genome assembly GCF_016862635.1 of Catellatospora coxensis. Classification (GTDB taxonomy): domain Bacteria; phylum Actinomycetota; class Actinomycetes; order Mycobacteriales; family Micromonosporaceae; genus Catellatospora; species Catellatospora coxensis. The sequence goes on from NZ_BONI01000089.1 coordinate 5,639, forward strand.
TACAAGACGGGCGTCAACGACTACACCAGCGTCCGGCCGTTCCCGCCGGGCCTGCGGTTCGTCGTCGGCAGCCCGAACGCCACGGCCGACCAGTTCATGTTCGGCTCGGTCGAGGGCTGGGAGTGCGGCGAGAGCTACCACAACGCCGACTTCCCGGCGTACTGCCCGGCGGGCACCCAGGTGAACGTCCGCTACCAGGCCCCCAGCTGCTGGAACGGCCTCCACCTGGACACCCCCGACCACAAGAGCCACATGGCGTACCCGGTGAACCTGGTCTGCCCGGCCAGCCACCCGGTGGCGCTGCCGATGATCGAGTTCAAGATGGCGTTCCCGGTCAGCGGGGACATGTCGCAGGTGCGGCTGTCGAGTGGGCGGGGCTACTCGTTCCACTACGACTTCTTCAACGCCTGGGACCCGGCCACGCAGGCCGCCCTGGTCAACCACTGCATCCGCGGCGGCCTGCAGTGCAACGCCCGCGGCTACGACGAGACCCAGCCGGGCCGCGGCGCGGCCCTCAACGCCAACTACCAGCTCCCGTAACCGCACCACGGCCGGCCCCGACATGGCGGGGCCGGCCGCCACGTTCGAGATCGTCGGACTTGCCGGGCAACCGGGCGTATCGCGGGTCAAGATACGCACAGCTGCCCGGCAAGTCCGACGATCGTGCGCCGCGCCGCGCCGCGCCGCGCCGCTCGCCGCACGCGGTGCGGGGACGGGGTGGGGTGGCGGGTGGCACTCGCGGGCACCGGGGCGAGACCGAGGCCGCCGAGCAGGTGCTGCGGGAGATCGCCGAGCACGGCTCGACCCGGTACGCCTGCGGGGCCCGGCTCGGGCTCGGTGACCTGGCCCGGCACCGGGGGGACCGCGACGCCGCCCGCGGGCACTACCGGCAGGCGCTGGTGCAGCTCACCGACGCGGTGATGGCGTCGCCGCAGTTCCGTTCGCTGATCCTGACGGCGCAGGCGCACCTGGCCGTGGAGACCGGGGACCTCGACGACGCGGCGGCCTGCCTGGTCGAGGCGTACGGCAGCGCGCTCGCGGTGAAGGACATGCCCGTGGTGGCGCGGGTCGGGGTGGGCGTCGCCGACGTGTGGCAGGCCCGCGGCGACCGGGTGCGAGCGGCGCGGGTGCTCGGCGCGGTAGACGCGCTGCGCGGCAGCCGCGATCTGGCCAGCCCGGACGTCCTGCGGTTGACCGCCTGGCTCGCCACCCACCCGCCCCTCACCGCCCCGTTCACCGAGGGCCGCCTACTGGACCGAGCCACCGCCCTCGACGCCGTGGACCCCCACCACCTGCTCCGAAGTGCGCTTGGATCTAGCTGATTTGTTGTCGTCCCAGCGACGACAAATCAGCTAGATCCAAGGCGCTCGACTCAGCCGGCGTCGGGGTCGGGGGTGGCGTGGATGGTGAGGGTGGTGCCGAGAGTGAGCGTTTCGGGGTTGCGGCGCAGGTCGGCGGGCTCGTCGGTGGTGGGCAGGTTCAGCTGGAAGCGGGTCGGTTCTGTGAGCTGTTCGCCGGCCAGCCGCCATGGCGCGGTGTCCTGGCTGCCGGGAACGGCCAGGTGGACGGAGACGGAGGCCGGGCGGGTGGTGCTCCACTGGAGGTGTTCGGCGGTGAACACGACACGGCGCAGGTGAGCCGCTCCCTCGGGCAGCGGTGCCGGCGGCCGGATGTCGAGAGGGCGGAGTCGCTCCTGCCATCGCCGCGCGAGCTGCCGGAACGTGTCGTCGGAGGCGCGGCTCCGGCTGCGGCCCGCGGCGACGACGGCGCTGCCGGCTCCGGCGAGGACTTCGGCGATCTCGGCGGCGGGGATCCGGGGGGCCAGGTGGCCGTGCCGCACCGCGCGGACGTGGAGCATCGCCTCGTGCAGCACCCGGGCGGCCTGGGTGGGCGCCGCGCGCAGCCAGCGCACGGTCACACCCCGGTCGCGCGCGGGCCGCTCGGGGGCCACGACCTTGTCGGCCGCCTGCCCGGCCTGGGACAGGTGCCAGTACATGTCGTCCGGGCGTATCTCGCCACGGGCGCCGCGCACCATGCCGTGCCTGCCGAGGCCGAGGGCGACACCTTTCGCTGTCACCGTGACCGACGATCCGCTGCGGTCGGCGGCGTCGAAGTGGACCCGGTCGACGTCGTTGAGGACAAAGTGCAGCACCGCCCGCTCGGAGTCGGCGGCTCCGGTGGCGTACCGGCGATTCGCCTCGATCGAACACCGTGCGGTGAGCACCGAGCCCGCGCGCTCCACGTCGAGGGAGCGCACCGTGGCCCCGGCGAGGTCGTAGTCGACGTCGAGGCTCACGACCCCGGCCTCGGTCAACGGCACCGACCAGCAGTACAGACGGCCCATGTGGTCGCGGGAGTACCGGAGTTCCGCCGGCCGGGAGAGCATGTCCACCAGCGACGGTGCGGCCTCGACCACCCAGTCGTAGCGGGACGTCCCGAATTCGCCCATCCAGCGCAGCCCTCGGCGGGCCAGTCGGGAGCGTCCCCAGGCGGTCGGCGCCGTCGCGGCGTACAGCAGCGGGAAGGTGTTGTTGTCCCAGATGTCGGACAGCCGGTAGATCGCCTGGCGGTCGAAGGCGCGGGCGTCGGCGCAGTGGCGGGCGATGTCGTCCACTGAGCGGTCCAGCAGGCTGCCGAAGGTGTCGATGGCCGGGGGCACGGGCCTGATTCTGCGCCGATTCCACGGTGGAGTGGTGCCCGTCCGGTGAAGAGATGGGAAGGGCACCTTCTACACGGACGTCCGTTATGAAGGTGCCCTTCCTTTGCCGGGGGTCAGGTGCGGCGGCGGTAGGCGAGGGGGGCGAAGACGGCGAGGAGGGCTGCCGACCAGAGGAGGGTGGAGGTGACGGGGGCCGCGATGGGGCCGCCGAGCATGAGGCCGCGGGCGGCGGCCATGACGTCGGTGACGGGGTTGAGTTTCACCCAGGCCTGCAGCCAGCCGGGGAGGGTGTCGGTGGGGACCATCATGTTGGTGCCGAAGGTGAGCGGGAACATGATGAGGAAGGAGATGCCCTGCACCGCGCCGGGTTCGCGGACCAGCATGCCGATCAGGACCGAGGTCCAGCTGAGGCAGAACGAGAACACGAGCACCAGCAGGCAGGCGGCGAGGCCGAGCAGCGGGCCGTTGCCGAAGCGGAAGCCCAGGGCGCTGCCGAAGCCGATCAGCACGACCATCGCGACCACGAAGCGGATCACGTCGCCGGCGACCGCGCCGATCAGCGGGGCCGAGCGGGCGATGGGCAGGCTGCGGAAGCGGTCGAAGACGCCCTTCTTGATGTCGCTGTTGAGGTTGACGCCGATCGCCGTCGAGGCGAACATCGCCGTCTGCACCATGATCGCGGGCAGCAGGAACTGCAGGTAGGCGTGCTGCGAGCCGGCGACCAGGGCGCGGACCATGTTCCAGACGTCGTCGCGCTTGGCCGGGTCGAGGCCGGTCGTCGGCTCGTCGAGGTAGATCACCTCGGGGCGGCCGACCAGGCTCGCGGCCAGGTCGAGGCGGCGGCGCATCCCGCCGGAGTAGGTGCGCGCGGGGCGGCCGGCGGCGTCGGCGAGGTCGAAGCGGGCCAGCAGCTCGGCGGCGCGGGCGCGGGCGTCGGCGGAGCGCAGGTCCATCAGGCGGCCGATGAGCACCAGGTTCTCGGTGCCCGGTGAGGTCGTCGTCGACGGAGGCGTACTGGCCGGTCAGGCCGATGCGGCGGCGCACCTGGTCGGCGTCGCGCACCACGTCGTAGCCGCCGACCACGGCCCGGCCCGCGTCGGGGCGCAGCAGCGTGGCGAGCACGCGTACCGCGGTGGTCTTGCCGGCGCCGTTCGGGCCGAGCACGCCGAGCACGGTGCCCGGCCGGGCGGCGAGGTCGACGCCGGCCAGCGCGGTGGTCTTGCCGTACCGCTTGACCAGGCCCTCGGCCTGGAAAGCGTAGGTCATGATCTTTTCCTTCCCTGGTCCACGCGACCAGGGTGGGCGGGGCCGCTGGCAGGGCGCGCACAGCCCGCGCACACCTTGGGGGCACGCCGCTGCGGTGCTACCGTCGACAGCCCCCGAACCCCGAGGTCAGCCCATGTCTCACCGTTGCGGCAAGCACGTCCTCCTGTCCGCCCCCGCCTCCCCGCGCTCCGGCTGGATCGCCTGCGCGGTGCACCGGATGGGCGACACGCAGCTCGACCACCTCTTCGGCCGCATCGTCGGCCTGGAGTTCCACGGCGAGGAGGTCCTCGCGTTCGGCTGGATCATCCGCCACGCCATGCTCGACGAGGCCTAGCCCGCGCGAACGCCGCCGGAGCGCGATCAGTACGCGATCCGTACGTCCAGCTCCCTAGTTTCGACTCGAGCGCCACCGTGCGCGGCGACGAGACAGGAAGGGGGATGTATGGCGCATCCGGCACTGAGACGGGGCCTGTCCCCGGCGGCCGCCGGGAGCTCGGCGACTTCACCGGTGCGGTCCGCGACCTTCGGCACGGCGGCGACACCGGGGCCGCCCGCGCCTGCCGCGACGAGGCGCTCGCGCTGGCCGACTTCATCGGGACGCCGGAACGGCGTGACATCCGGGCGTCGACGGCGGAGCTGGACGCCGGCCCATGCGACGGCGACCTGATCGCTGCGCAAAAACGATAGAGTTCCGTGCAAGTTTGCAATGCCGTTCGAAACATCGCGGACGGTGACGGCGCAACGCTTGCCTTCCCCGGCGACGCATGGCACGGCCCGCTCGCCGCCGCCGGGCATGCCTGCTCACCCTCGCGGCGCGGGACCGCGCGGAGCCTCCAAAGCGGAGAGACGCGAGATCAACGGTCATGGCTGGACGTCACCGGCGGTGATCGCCGCTGATCGGGGGCGGCCCCGGGGCGTACGCACCGAAAATGATCACCGTCCGTCCTCACCCGACTGTTGCTACGTTTTTTGCATTGGACTGTGGACTTCTAACTACCAAGGCTCTAACGTTTTGCTACCACAGTCAGAAACACCGATGACTTGAGCTCGTAACAGTGCTTCAGGTGGCAGGTGGCTCCTCGGCCGTGGCGGCGTGTGCGCGTGAGCTGGCACGTCGCCGCAATCCGCTCCGGCCGGGTCGCCTTCCGCACCACGGGGTGGCCGTCCTCGCGACGGCGACCGCGGATTCGCGGCGGGATGAACGCAGGAGAGGTAATGCAGGGAGGAGTGCAGTGAAACTCAAGAATGTCCGGATCAGGCTGCTCGCGACGGCCGTCGCCGCCAGCCTGGCCGTCGTGGCGGGGCCGACGTCACCGGCCACGGCCGCCGGAGGGCCGAACCTGGCCGCCGGCAAGCCGACCACGGCGAGCAGTGTCAACGGACCCTACGTGACCGGCAACCTGGTCGACTCGAACCAGGGGTCGTACTGGGAGAGCTCCGGCGCCTTCGCCCAGTGGGCGCAGGTCGACCTGGGCAGCACCGTCAGCGTCGACCAGGTCGTGCTGAAGCTGCCCGCGGGCTGGGGCGAGCGCACCCAGACGCTGTCCGTGCAGGGCAGCGCCAACGGGACCTCGTTCAGCACGATCGTGGCCTCGGCCGGGTACAACTTCCAGCCCGGCTCCGGCAACGTGGTGACGATCAACTTCGCCGCGGCCAGCACCCGGTACGTGCGGATCAACATCACCGCCAACACCGGCTGGGCCGCCGCGCAGCTGTCCGAGCTGGAGGTCTACGGCGTGGCGGGCGGCGGTTCGTCCGGCAACCTCGCCATCGGCAAGTCGATCACCGAGAGCGGCCACGCCGACGTGTACGGCGCGGGCAACGCCAACGACGGCAACCAGGGCACCTACTGGGAGAGCGTGAACAACGCGTGGCCGCAGTGGCTGCGCGTCGACCTCGGCTCGACCGTCAGCGTGAACCGGGTCGTGCTGAAGATCCCGAGCGGCTGGGGCGCGCGCACGCAGACCCTCGCCGTGCAGGGCAGCACCAACGGCACCACGTTCTCCGACATCGTGGCCTCGACCGGGTACAACTTCACCGGCGCGAACACCGTGACGATCAACTTCGCCACCGCATCCACCCGGTACGTGCGGATCAACATCACCGCCAACACCGGCTGGCCGGCGGGCCAGATCTCCGAGTTCGAGATCTACGGCCCGACCACCGGTGACACGCAGGCCCCGTCCACCCCGGGCAGCCTGGCCTACACGCAGCCCGCGGCCGGCCAGATCCGCCTGACCTGGAACGCCTCCACCGACAACGTCGGCGTCACCGCGTATGACATCTACGCCAACGGCGACCTGCTGACCAGCGTCAGCGGCTCGACGCTGACCTACACCGACAGCCGGCCGGACAGCCAGACGGTCAGCTACCACGTGCGGGCCCGCGACGCCGCCGGCAACCAGTCGGGCAACAGCAACACGGTCACCCGCACCGGCCAGACCGGCGACACCCAGGCGCCCACCGCGCCCGGCAGCCTCGCCTACACCCTGCCCGCCTCCGGCCAGATCCGGCTGACCTGGACCGCGTCGACCGACAACGTCGCCGTGACCGGTTACGACATCTACGCCAACAGCGCGCTGCGGGCCAGCGTGAACGGCTCGACCCTGACCTACACCGACAGCCAGCCGGACACCGCGACGGTCAGCTACTACGTGCGGGCCAAGGACGCGGCGGGCAACATCTCGCCGATGAGCAACATCGTCACCCGCAACGGCTCCGGTGGCGGCGGCACCAACCAGGCGCTCAACAAGCCGATCACCGACAACGGCCACACGCACATCTTCGCGCCGGAGAACGCCAACGACGGCGACCTCACCACGTACTGGGAGGGCAGCACGTCGCCCAACCAGCTCACCGTGGCGATGGGCTCCAACGTCGGCGTCAGCTCGATCGTGATCAAGCTGAACCCGGACGGCGCGTGGGGCGCGCGTACCCAGACCCTGCAGGTCCTGGGCCGCGAGCAGAGCTCGTCGTCGTTCGTCAACGTGGTCTCGTCGGCGGCGTACAACTTCAACCCGGCCACCGGCAACACGGTGACCATCAACGCCTCCGGCAGCTACGCCGACATCCGGCTCCAGTTCACCGGCAACACCGGCGCCCCGGGCGGCCAGGTCGCCGAGCTCCAGGTCATCGGCACCCCGGCGCCGAACCCGGACCTCACCGTCACCTCGGTCACCTGGTCCCCGGCCTCCCCGGTGGAGACCGACGCGGTCACCCTGAGCGCGGTCGTCCGCAATGCGGGCACCAACACCTCGGGCGCGACCAACGTCAACTTCTACCTGGGCACCACCCTGGTGGGCACCGGCTCGGTCGGCTCGCTGGCCGCCGGCGCGCAGACGACGGTCAACGCCAACATCGGCACCCGCACCGCCGGTTCGTACGCCGTCACCGCGAAGGTCGACGAGGCCAACAGCGTCATCGAGCAGAACGAGGCCAACAACAGCCTCACCGCGTCGAGCAACCTCACGGTCAGCCCGGTGCAGTCCTCCGACCTGGTGGCGAACCTGAGCTGGACGCCGAGCAACCCGTCGGCCGGCAACACCGTCACCTTCTCGGTGGCGATCAAGAACCAGGGCACCATCGCCTCGGCGAGCGGCGCGCACGGCATCACCCTCACCGTGCTCAACGAGGGCGGCACCGTGGTCCGCACGCTGACCGGCTCGTACTCCGGGGTGATCAACGCCGGGGCGACGTCGAGCGCGGTCAACCTGGGCACCTGGACCGCGGCCAACGGCCGGTACACGGTCCGCGTGGTGCTGGCCAACGACGGCAACGAGCTGGCGGTCAAGCAGGCCAACAACACCAGCAACACGCCGCTGTTCGTCGGCCGCGGCGCGAACATGAACTACGACATGTACGAGGCCGAGGACGGCTCGACCGGTGGCGGCGCGACCGTCGTCGGCCCGAACCGCACCATCGGCGACCTCGCCGGTGAGGCCAGCGGCCGCAAGGCCGTGACGCTGAACAGCAACGGCCAGTATGTGCAGTGGACCACCAAGTCCGCGGCCAACGCGCTAGTCACCCGGTTCTCCATCCCGGACAACGCGGGCGGCACGGGCACCACGTCGACGCTGAACATCTACGTCAACAACGTGTTCCACAAGTCGATCACGCTGACCTCCAAGTACGCGTGGCTCTACGGCGCGGAGGCGGGGCCGAGCAACTCGCCCGGCGCCGGTCCGGCCCGCCACCTGTACGACGAGGCCAACATCCTGCTGGACTCCACCATCCCGCAGGGCGCCACGATCAAGCTGCAGAAGGACGCGGCCAACAGCGGCACCTTCGCGATCGACTTCATCAACCTGGAGCTGGTCAGCCCGCGGGCGAACCCGGACCCGGCCCGGTACAAGGTGCCCACCGGCACCTCGCACCAGGAGGTCCAGAACGCCCTCGACGCGGTCCGGATGGACACCACCGGCACGTTCGTCGGTGTCTACCTGCCCGCCGGCAACTACGAGACGGCGCAGAAACTCAGCGTCTACGGCAAGCCGGTCAAGGTCGTCGGCGCGGGCATGTGGTACACCCGCTTCAACACCCCGACCGGCCAGGAGAACACCGACGCCGGCTTCCGGGTGGAGAGCAGCGCCAACGGCTCGTCCTTCGAGCACCTGGCGTTCTTCGGCAACTACACCATCCGCCAGGACGGCCCCGGAAAGGTCTGGGGCGAGCTGAAGACGGTCAACAACCTGACCTTCGACAGCGTCTGGGTCGAGCACACCGTCTGCGGCTGGTGGGGCGTCAACGTCAGCGGCTGGACCGTCAAGAACAGCCGGGTCCGCAACACCTTCGCCGACGGCATCAACCTGACCAACGACTCCACCAACAACCTCGTCACCAACGTCGAGGGCCGCGGTAACGGAGACGACGCGTTCGCGCTGTTCTCCGCGATCGACTCCGGTGGTTCGGTCGGCAACCACGGCAACGTCTTCGAGAACCTCTCGGCGACGCTGACCTGGCGTGCCGCGGGTCTGGCCGTGTACGGCGGCTACGACAACGTGTTCCGCAACCTGTACATCGCGGACATGCTGACGTACTCCGGCATCACGATCAGCTCGCTGGACTTCGGATACCCGTTCGTCGGGTTCGGCACGACGCCCACACGGTTCGAGAACATCTCGCTCGTGCGGGCCGGCGGCCACTTCTGGGGCAACCAGACCTTCGGCGCCATCTGGATCTTCGCGGCCTCGAAGGAGTTCCGCGGCATCCGGATCACCGATGTGGACATCGTCGACCCGACGTACTCCGGCATCATGTTCCAGTCGAAGTACCCGGAGCAGCAGCTGGTCACCGACACCATCTTCACCAACGTCAGCATCAGCGGCGCGCAGAAGAGCGGTGACGCGTACGACGCCAAGTCCGGCATCGGCATCTGGGTCAACGAGATGCCCGAGGCGGGTCAGGGTCCGGCGAGGGGTTCGGCCACCTTCAACAACCTGACCTTCAGCAACAACTTCCAGAACATCCGCAACACCACCACCACCTTCACCCTCAACATCAGCTGACGCTGCTCGGGTAAAGGAAGGGCACCTTCTTAACGCTATGCGTTGTAGAAGGTGCCCTTCTTAACGTCGTCCTAGCGCTGACCTGCGGGTTCTTGTGGCTATTTCAGCTGATCGGCGTCCATGACGGCCTGGGCGAACGGTTCCGGGGCCTCCTGAGGCACGTTGTGGCCGATGCCCTGCAGCGTGCGGTGCTGGTACGGCCCCGTGAACCGGGCCCGGTACGCCGCACCGTCGCCCGGCGGCGTGAACGGGTCCACCTCGCCGTCGACCGTGATCGTGGGCACCGCGATCGGCGGGCCTTTCGCCAGCTGCGCCTCCAGGTCGTCGTGGCGCGGGTCGCCCTCGGCCAGGCCCAGCCGCCAGCGGTAGTTGCCGATCACGATCGGCACGTAGTCGGGATTGTCGAACGACGCCGCGGTGCGGTCGAACGTCGCGTCGTCGAACTTCCACGTCGGCGAGTTGAAGGTCCAGATCAGCTTCGCCAGGTCGTGCCGGTTCTCGTCCAGGCCGAGTCTGCCGCGCTCGGTGCTGAAGTAGTACTGGTACCACCACGCCCACTCCGCCTTCGGCGGCAGCGGCTGCTTGTTCGCCTCCCGGTTGGTGATCAGGTATCCGGTCACCGAGACCAGCGCCTTGACCCGCTCCGGCCACAGGGCCGCCACGATGTCGGCGGTGCGCGAACCCCAGTCGTACCCGGCGAGCACCGCCCGCCGGACGCCCAGCGCGTCCATCAGCGCGACCAGGTCCAGCGCGAACGCCGACTGCTCCGCGGTGCGGGGTGCCGCCCCGTCCCGGAACCGGGTCGTGCCGTGGCCGCGCAGGTGCGGCGTGATCGCCCGGTATCCCTGCGCGGCCAGCAGCGGCGCGACGGCGACGTAGCTGTGGATGTCGTACGGCCAGCCGTGCAGCAGGAACACCGGCCGGCCGTCGGCGGGACCGGTCTCGACATAGCCGACGTTCAGCTCGTCGGCGTCGATCTGGCGTACCGGGCCGAATTCCGGCTGTGCCCGGGTCTCCGCGTCCGGCACGGTCGCGCCGAGGCGGCCGCCGCGCCCCGGCGGAGCGCCTGGGGCGGGAACCGTGGCACGGCTCGCGGCACGGCTCGCGGTGGCTGGCGCGGCCAGGCCGCCCAGGGCGGCAACCGCGCCGGTGCCGAGGATCCTGCCGAAGGTACGCCGGTCGACCATCCGGAACCTCCCGTGAGGTGTCGACGGAGGTGAGCGCGTGCTGTGCAGCCACTGCGGCGTGGACACGCGCGGACTCGTATGCCCAGCTCGGAGGCTACCGGCCGGGGCCGCGGCGCGAGCCGGTTCGGCGCGAAGTCGGATCGACGGCCGCCGGTGCGGGCGGAATGCCGGCGCAGGCGGAATGATGTAGGCATGTCGCTGGAACGGCTCGACCTGAGCAGCCCCGCCGCCCGGATCGGGCTCGGGCTGGCCGCGGTGGGGCGGCCGGGGTACATCAACGTGCGCCGGGACCGCGATCTGCCCGCCGAGCGGACCGTGGAGGCGTTGCGGGAGCGTACGTACGAGCTGCTCGACGCGGCGTACGCGGCCGGGGTGCGGTACGCCGACGCGGCGCGTTCGTACGGCCGCGCCGAGGAGTTCCTCGCCGGGTGGCTGGGCGCGCGGGACGTGCCCGACATGGTGGTGGGGAGCAAGTGGGGGTACACGTACACCGCGGGGTGGCGGGTCGACGCGGCGGTGCACGAGACCAAGGACCACGGGCCGGCCACGTTCGAGCGGCAACTGGGGGAGACGCGGGAGCTGCTGGGGGAGCGGCTGGACCTGTACCAGATCCACTCGCTGACCGTGGAGAGCCCGGCGCTGACCGATACGGCGCTGCACCGGCGGCTGGCCGGGCTGGCCGCGACCGGCGTGACGGTCGGCTTCTCCGGCAGCGGGCCCCGGCAGGCCGACGCGATCGACGCCGCGCTGGCGATCGAGGTCGACGGGGTGCCGCTCTTCCGCAGCGTGCAGGCGACGTGGAACGTGCTCGAACCGTCCGCGGGCCGGGCGCTGGCCGCCGCCTGCGCCGCCGGCTGCCAGGTGATCGTGAAGGAGGCGATGGCCAACGGCCGCCTCGCCGAACCGTCGCCGGAACTCGGTGTGCTGGCCGAGGTCGCGGCGGAGGTGGGCGCGCCGCAGGACGCGGTGGCGCTGGCGGCGGTGCTGCACCAGCCGTGGTCGGGCGTCGTGCTGTCGGGGGCGGCCACGACCGCGCAGCTGGCGACGAACCTGGCCGCGGCCCGGGTGCGCCTGTCCGACGACCAGCTGACGCGGCTCGCGGTGCTGGTCGAGCCTGCCGAGCAGTACTGGAAGCACCGCGCCACCCTGCCCTGGCAGTGACCCGCGCCCGCGAACCTCCCCCTCTTCATAGACGATGGCCTATTACGTCGAATCCGACCCGCGATTTTCCGATGTGATAGGCCATTGTCTATGGAAGTGGAAGCCGCGCAGCGCGAACGGCCCTCATTCGCCTGGCCGCGCCGAACTGGCCGACGGACCCGCAGGTCACGATGGGTAACCCGTTAAGAAGGTGCCCTTGCACCACCTATAGCGATGGCAAGGTGCCCTTCCTTTCGGGGGTGCGCTTGGTTCAGGTGGTGGTGCGGAGGGCGGTGGCTACGGCTTCGGCGGCTTGGGGGGCGTCGGGGCCCGTGGCGCGGATGGTGACGGTCTCGCCGGCGGTCGCGCCGAGGGCGAGGAGGGCCAGGACGCCTCGGGCGTTGGCGGTCTTGGAGCCGTAGGCGATCTCGATGGTGCTGGTGAACCTGGCGGCGGTGACGACCACCTGGCCGGCGGGGCGGGCGTGCAGGTGGGCGGGCAGGACGACGGTGGTCTCGGCGATGGTGGTCTCAGAGCTTTCGGGCATGCCAGGCCTCCTCGGCGGCGTCGGCGACCGTGTCCAGGTCGGCGCCGGTGGCGGCGATGACGGCGGCGGCGACGGCTCCCTCGACGAAGGGGGCGTCGACCAGGCGGACCCCGGGGTCCGGGTGATCCTCCAGCAGGGCCTTCGCGGTGAGGACCGAGCTGCCCAGGTCGGGCAGGACGAGCACGCCCGCCCCGGAGCCCGCTTCGGCGATCGCGTCGCGGATCAGGTCGTACGAGGTGCCCAGGCCGCCGTCGTCGTCGCCGCCCGCGACGGTGACCGCGACGGCGTCGCCGGCCACCTGCCGCAGCAGCTCGCGCAGCCCGGCCGCCAGATCGGCGCTGTGCGAGACGAGGACCAGGCCAACGGTGCCGCTCATGTGGGGATGGTAGCCCGCGGACCGGTAAACCAGGCACACTGCGCCCGGTCGGGGCAGGATGGACGTATGACGCCCACCGGCGGCGCGACGGTCGCGTCCCCGGGCCGGATCGCGTGCCCGGAGACGCCGTGAAGGGAGCCCGGCCGTGAAGAAGTTCATCAACCACCCCGACGCGGTGGTCCGCGAGGCGCTGGTGGGGCTGGCCGCCGCCCACCCGGACCTGCGGGTGGACCTGGAACAGCAGATAGTGGTAAGCGCCGACGCGCCCCGGGCCGGCAAGGTCGGCCTGATCTCCGGCGGCGGGTCGGGCCACGAGCCGATGCACGCCGGTTTCGTGGGGCTGGGCATGCTCGACGCGGCCTGCCCCGGCGAGGTGTTCACCTCGCCCGTGCCCGATCAGATTCTCGCCGCGGCCAAGGCGGTCGACGGCGGGGCCGGGGTGGTGCACATCGTGAAGAACTACACCGGTGACGTCATGAACTTCCAGATGGCCGCGGAGCTGTCCGGGGACGAGGGCATCGAGGTGCAGTCGGTGCTGGTCGACGACGACGTCGCGGTCGAGGACTCCACCTGGACCGCGGGCCGGCGCGGCACCGGCGCGACGATGCTGGTCGAGAAGATCGCCGGGGCGCGGGCCGAGGAGGGCGCGGACGCCGCCACGGTCGCCGCGCTGGGCACTCGGGTCAACGAGGCCAGCGCCTCGTTCGCGATCGCGCTGAGCCCCTGCACCACGCCCGCCGCCGGGCGGCCCGGCTTCGAGCTGGGCGAGGACGAGATGGAGGTCGGCGTCGGCATCCACGGCGAGCCGGGCCGCCGCCGGGAGAAGCTGCGGCCGGCCCGCGAGATCGCCACGATGACCCTGGAGGCGATCCTCGCCGCGAAACCGGTCGCCGCGGGCGAGGACGCGATCGTGCTGATGAACGGGCTCGGCGCGACCCCGCTGATCGAGCTGTACCTGCTCTACGGCGAGTTCGCCGGGCTGCTGGAGTCGGCGGGGGTGCGCATCGCGCGCTGCCTCGTCGGCAACTACGTGACCAGCTTGGACATGGCCGGCATGTCGCTGACGGTGTGCCGGGCCGACCCGGAGCTGCTGCGGCTGTGGGACGCTCCGGTGCGCACCCCGGCCCTGCGGTGGGGGGTCTAGATGGACGTCGCGCTCGCCAAGGCCTGGCTGGACACCGCCGCGGACGCCATCGCGGCCCAGGCCGACCAGCTGACCACGCTGGACGCCGCGATCGGCGACTCCGACCACGGCGTGAACATGAACCGCGGGTTCGGGGCGGTGCGCACCGCGCTGGCGGGGGCCGCACCCGGCGGTGTCGGCGCGGTGTTCACGCTGGCCGGGTCGACGCTGGTGTCGAAGGTCGGCGGGGCGTCCGGGCCGCTGTACGGCAGCGCGCTGCGGGCGTTGGGCAAGTCGCTGCCGGAGGGGCCGGAGGTGGACGCGGCCGCGTTCGGGGCGGGTCTGCGGGCCGGGCTGGACGCGCTGCGCAAGCTGGGCGGGGCCGCGCCGGGCGACAAGACCATCGTGGACGCGTACCTGCCCGCGGTCGACGCCTACGACGCGGCGCTGCGCCAGCACGGCGGCGACGGTGACGGCGGGCTGGCCGCGGCCGCCCGGGCCGCCGCGCAGGCCGCTGCCGAGGGCATGCGGGCCACGGTGCCGCTGCAGGCCCGCAAGGGGCGGGCGTCCTATCTCGGCGAGCGCAGCATCGGGCACCAGGACCCGGGCGCCACCTCGACCTGGTTGATCTTCCAGGCCCTGGCCGACGCCGCCGCGCCATGAGGCCCGAGATCTACCCCGGGGTGGTGGGCGCGCCCGGCGTCGCGGTGGGCAGGCTGCGCCATCTGGCGTACGGGACCAACGGCGAATCGGCGACCGCCACGCCGGACCAGGTCGGGGCGGCGTTCGACGCGGTCGCGGCCCGGCTGCGCTGCACCGCGCAGAGCATGCGCGGGCGCGGCGCGAACGGCACGCCGGCCGACATCCTGGAGGCGACCGCGCTCATCGCCGACGATCCCGACCTGCGCGCCGCCGCGATCGGCGGGGTCGAGAACGGCACCCCGGCCGACCGGGCGGTGCTCGACGCGGCGGACCGGTACGCGAACGTGCTGGCCGCGCTGTCGGACCCGACCCTGGCGGCGCGGGCCGCCGACGTGCGCCAGATCGGCCGCCGCGTGGTCGAGCAGCTGCGGCTGGGGGCCGGTCCGCCGCCGGGGCCGGAGGACGAGCCGGTGATCCTGGTCGCCGAGGAGCTGGGCGCCGACGACCTGCTCGACCCGTCGGTGACCGTGGTGGGCGGGGTGTCCCGGCTGGGCGGGCCGAACGCGCACGTGGCGATCGTGGCGCGGGCGCTGGGGGTGCCGCTGCTGTTCGGGGTGAACGTGCCGGCGTCGTCGGCGGGCCGGGAGGCGGTGCTGGACGCGGTCGTGGCGACGCTGACCGTGTCACCGACGCCGCACCGGGTGGAGGCGGCCCGCCGGTCGGTCTCGGCGGCGCTGCGGCGGCGGGAGGAGCTGGCGGCGGGACGCGAGCAGCCCGCGGTGACCCGCGACGGCACCCCGGTGACACTGCTGGTCAACGTCTCGACCGCGGCGGACGCGGTGGCGGGCCTGGCCGCCGGGGCGCAGGGGTCCGGGCTGATCCGCACCGAGGTCGCCTTCCTGCACACCCGGCACTGGCCGACCCGGTCCGAGCACGCCGCGGCGCTGCGGCCGGTGCTGGCGGCGCTGGCCGGGCACCGGGCGACCGTGCGCACCCTCGACTTCGCACCGGACAAGCTGCCGCCGTTCCTGTGGGGGACCTCGTCGCGCCACCGCGGGCTGGAGCTGATGCTGGACGCCCCGCAGGCGCTGGCGGACCAGTTCGCGGCGATCCTCGACGAGGCCGACGGGGCCATGCTGCGGGTCATGATCCCGATGGTCGTCTCGGTGGCCCAGCTGGACCGCTGCCGCGAGCTGCTGAACGCGGCGGCCGCCGAGCGGGGCGTGCCGGCGCCGCCGCTGGGTGCGATGATCGAGCTGCCCGAGGCGGTGGCGGTGGTCGACGAGCTCGCGGCTGCGGCGGACTTCCTGTCGATCGGCAGCAACGACCTGACCGCCGCGCTGCTCGGGCTGGACCGGCGCGATCCGGCGCTGACGCCCGGCCGGATCGCCGACCCGGTGGTGCTGGCGGCGGTCGTGGCGGTGGTGCGGGCGGGTCGCCGGCACGACCGGGACGTGTCGGTGTGCGGCGACGCGGCGGGTGATCCGGCGCTGGTGCCGCTGCTGCTGTCGGCGGGCTGCCGGATCCTGTCGGCGGCGCCGACGGCGCTGGACGAGGTGCGGGCCGCGGTTCGTGACACGACGCTGGAGCCGGCCGGGCCGATGACATAAAACCCATTCAGTACGGATCACCCCCGACGAACGCATACCCGACAGCGGGTATCGGAGAGCGATCCAGGCGGGACGCGAATCGTTCTATGCTGGACACGTAGCGCGAGTGGATCACCGTTTCAGGTGGTCGGCGGCGGTTTTCCTGCCGCGACGGCACACGACGCACGAGCCGCACGGCCTCGCCGCCCCACCCGCGGACACCACTGGGGGGCGGACAGACATGGCAAGTTCCGGGACCGTAGAGAAACCGAAACCCACCGCGGGGCTGTGGCGCGAGCTGAGCGCCGAGTTCGCGGGCACGATGATCCTGATCCTGTTCGGCGTCGGCGTGGTGGCGCAGGTGGTCGCCGGTGGGCTGGGCGATCACGACAGCATCGCCTGGGCCTGGGGTCTGGGCGTCACGCTGGGCGTCTACACGGCCGCGCGGATCAGCGGCGCGCACATCAATCCGGCGGTGACCTTCTCCCTGGCGATCTTCAAAGGATTCCCCTGGGTGAAGGTCGTGCCCTACATCATCGCGCAGTTCCTCGGGGCCTTCGTGGCCGCGCTGATCGTGCGCTGGAACTACACCGAGATGCTGCACGCGGTCGATCCCGGCCTGACCATGAAGACGCAGGGTGTCTTCTCCACCCTGCCCGGCAACGGCTCGCTGCCGATCGACATCTGGGGCGCGTTCCGCGACCAGATCATCGGCACGGCGATCCTGCTGTTCATGGTGCTGGCGCTGACCGACCTGCTCAACCTGCCGCCGCTGGCCAACCTGGCCCCGCTGATGATCGGCCTGCTGGTGGTCGCGATCGGCATGGCCTGGGGCACCGCGGCCGGCTACGCGATCAACCCGGCCCGTGACTTCGGGCCCCGGCTGGCGTCTTATCTGACCGGTTACGAGTCCGCGTTCAGAGATCAGTATGGGAATCTCTATTTCTGGGTGCCGATCCTCGGGCCGCTGATCGGCGGGCCGCTGGGCGCCTGGCTGTACCACCTCCTGATCGGCCGGCACCTCACGCCCGAGCAGGTGGAAGAGGCCGAGACGCCGGTCGGCACGGTCGGCGTGAAGGAGTCCGGCACGCAGGTCAACGACGCGTGAGCAGGCCGAGCACGTTCAGGGAGAGGACGCGAGATGGCTGACTTCGTGGGAGCGATCGATCAGGGGACGACGAGCACCCGGTTCATGATCTTCGACCGGGGCGGCAACGAGGTCGGCAAGCACCAGCTGGAGCACAAGCAGTACCTGCCGCAGGCGGGCTGGGTGGAGCACAACCCGCTGGAGATCTGGGAGCGGACCAGCGCCGTGATCCGTACGGCGCTGGCCCAGCGCAAGCTGCAGGCGGCCGACCTGGCCGCGGTCGGCATCACCAACCAGCGGGAGACCACCGTGGTGTGGGACCGGCGGACCGGCCGGCCCTACTACAACGCGATCGTGTGGCAGGACACCCGCACCGACCGCATCGCCGCGGCGCTGGACCGCGACGGGCGCGGCGACACCATCCGGCGCAAGGCGGGGCTGCCGCCCGCGACGTACTTCTCCGGCGGCAAGATCCAGTGGATCCTGGAGAACGTCGACGGCGTACGCGAGGCCGCCAACCGCGGGGACGCGATCTTCGGCAACACCGACACCTGGACACTCTGGAACCTCACCGGCGGAGCCGACGGCGGGGTGCACATCACCGACGTGACCAACGCCAGCCGCACCATGCTGATGAACCTGGAGACGCTCGACTGGGACGACGAGCTGCTGTCGTTCTTCGACATCCCGCGCGGGATGCTGCCGGAGATCCGCCCGTCGTCGGACCCGTCGCTGTACGGCAAGACCAGGGCCAACGGCCCGTTCGCCGGTGAGGTCGCGCTGCCGGCCTCGCTCGGCGACCAGCAGGCGGCCACGGTCGGGCAGGTGTGCTTCTCGCCCGGCGAGGCCAAGAACACCTACGGCACCGGCAACTTCATGCTGCTCAACACCGGCACCGAGCTGGTGCGCTCCAAGTCGGGCCTGCTCACCACGGTCTGCTACAAGTTCGGCGACGAACCCGCGGTGTACGCCCTGGAAGGCTCCATCGCGGTGACCGGCTCGGCCATCCAGTGGCTGCGCGACCAGCTCGGCATCATCAGCGGCGCGGCGCAGAGCGAGTCGCTGGCCCGGCAGGTCGAGGACAACGGCGGCATCTACTTCGTGCCCGCGTTCTCCGGCCTGTTCGCGCCGTACTGGCGCTCCGACGCCCGCGGTGTGATCGTGGGCCTGTCCCGGTTCAACACCAACGCGCACCTGGCGCGGGCCGCGCTGGAGGCGATCTGCTACCAGTCGCGCGACGTGGTCGAGGCGATGGAGAAGGACTCCGGGGTCCGGCTGGACTTCCTCAAGGTCGACGGCGGCATCACCGCGAACAAGCTGTGCATGCAGCTGCAGGCCGACATCCTCAACGTGCCGGTGAGCAAGCCGGTGGTCGCCGAGACCACGGCGCTGGGCGCGGCGTACGCGGCCGGGCTCGCCGTCGGCTTCTGGCAGAACACCGACCAGCTGCGCGAGCAGTGGCACGAGGACCAGCGCTGGCTGCCGACGTGGACCGACGAGCAGCGCGAAGAGGGGTACCAGGGTTGGAAGAAGGCCGTCGAGCGGACCCTGAACTGGGTCGAGGTCGGGTAAGGGGCCACCGATGGACGTCGTCGCGCTTTCCGCTGAGTCGCGCCGTCAGGCGCTGGCCGACATGGCCGCTCGTGAGCTGGACATCCTGGTGATCGGCGGGGGCGTGGTCGGCGCCGGCGCGGCGCTGGACGCGGTCACCCGGGGTCTGACGACGGGCCTGGTCGAGGCGCGGGACTGGGCCTCGGGCACGTCCAGCCGGTCCAGCAAGCTGATCCACGGCGGCCTGCGCTACCTGGAGATGCTGGACTTCGGGCTGGTCGCCGAGGCGTTGAAGGAACGGGCGCTGCTGCTCACCCGCCTCGCCCCGCACCTGGTCAAGCCGGTGAAGTTCCTGTACCCGCTGACGCACCGGGTGTGGGAGCGGCCGTACGTCGGCTCGGGCGTGCTGCTGTACGACACGATGGGTCTGGGCACCGGCAGCGGCCGCGGGGTGCCGCACCACCGGCACCTGAGCCACCGGCGGGCGCTGCGCGAGGCCCCGTGCCTGAAGAAGGCGTCGCTGGTCGGCGCGGTGCAGTACTGGGACGGGCAGGTCGACGACGCCCGGCACACCATGACCGTGGTGCGCACCGCGGCGTCGTACGGGGCGATGGTCGCCAACCGGGCCCGGATCACCGAGTTCCTGCGCGAGGGCGAGCGCGTCGTCGGCGCGACGGTCGAGGACGTGCTCAGCGGCGAGACGTACGACATCCGCGCCCAGCAGGTGATCAACGCGACCGGCGTGTGGACCGACGAGACGCAGCGCATGGCCGACACCCGCGGGCAGTTCCACGTGCGCGCGTCCAAGGGCGTGCACCTGCTGGTGCCGCGCGACCGCATCCAGTCGCGCACCGGGCTGATCCTGCGCACCGAGAAGAGCGTGCTGTTCGTGATCCCGTGGGGCCGGCACTGGATCGTCGGCACCACCGACACGGACTGGAAGCTGGACCTGGCCCATCCGGCGGCGACCGCGCACGACATCAAGTACATCCTGGACCACGTGAACTCGGTGCTGGTCACCAAGCTGACCACGGCCGACGTGGAGGGCGTGTACGCCGGGCTGCGCCCGCTGCTGGCCGGGGAGTCCGAGGAGACCAGCAAGCTGTCCCGCGAGCACCTGGTCGGGCACCCGGTGCCGGGGCTCGTGGTGATCGCGGGCGGCAAGTACACGACGTACCGGGTGATGGGCAAGGACGCCGTCGACGAGGCGGTGCGCAGCCTGGACCAGCGGGTGCCGGAGTCGATGACGCACGAGGTGCCGCTGGCCGGGGCCGAGGGCTACAAGGTGCTGTGGAACCGGCGGCACCTGCTGGCGCAGGAGTCGGGGCTGCACGTGGTGCGCATCGAGCACCTGCTCAACCGGTACGGCTCGATGATCCACGAGTTGCTGCGGCTGGTCGCCGACGATCCGTCCCTGGCCGAGCCGCTGCCCGGCGCGGACGACTACCTGGGCGCGGAGGCGGTGTACGCGGCGTCGCACGAGGGCGCGCTGCACGTCGACGACGTGCTGGCCCGGCGCACCCGGGCGTCCATCGAGACCTGGTCGCGCGGGGTGCAGGCGGCCCCGACCGTGGCCCGGCTGATGGGCGGGGTGCTGGGCTGGTCGGACAAGGAGATCGAGCAGGAGATCGAGGTCTACACGGCACGGGTGCAGGCCGAGCGGCAGTCGCAGCAGGAGCCCGACGACGAGTCCGCCGAGGAGGTTCGGCTGGCTGCACCCGATCTTGGTTGAGCACGCTCTAATGTGATTTCATGCGAATCGTCCCAGTAGTGCGTGATATCAGGATTTGGAGTGCCGGGCTGCTGGTGGGCGCACTGCTGCTGGGCGGGTGCACCGGCTCGCCGCCGCCCGCGCAGCCGGGGCCGATGGGACTCGAACCCGGCCTGGAGGCCGACACCCCGGCCGAAGTGGACCTCGCCGGGGTCGGCGACCCGTACTTCCCGAACTACGGCAACGGCGGTTACGACGTCGCGTCGTACGCGCTGAAGGTCAAGTTCGATCCGGCCGCCGGCCGGCTCGACGGCACCGCCACCGTCAAGGCCAAGGCCACCGTGCCGCTGGACCGCTTCCACCTCGACCTGATTGGCCTCACCGTGGACTCCGTGGTGGTCGAGGGCGACCCCGCCGAGGTCAAGCGCGACCGCGACGAGCTGGTCATCACGCCGAGCAGGCACATCGACTCGGGGCAGGCGTTCACCGCGGTGGTGAGGTACCACGGCAACCCGGGGGAGAGCCCCGAGCGCGACGCCGAGCACAACGGCTTCTACGTCGGGCGCGACAGCGCCGTCGCGATCGGCGAGCCGCAGTCCGCGGCGGCCTGGTTCCCGGTCAACGACCACCCGCGCGACAAGGCCCTCTACACCATCGACGTGACCGTGCCGAACAAGCTCAGCGGGCTGAGCAACGGCGTGCTCAAGGGCAAGAAGACCGACGGCGACTGGACCACCTGGAGCTGGGACGTCACCTCGCCGATGGCGTCCTACCTGGCCACCATGGTCGTCGGGGAGTACCGGGTGACGCAGAGCCTGCACCGGGGCAAGCCGGTGGTCTACGCGGTGGCGTCGAGCGTCCCGGTGGGCGAGGCCGACCGCAACCTGGCCCGCACCACCGAGGTCGCCGACTTCCTGGAGAGCCTGTTCGGGCCGTACCCGTTCGACGCGTACGGCGGCATCGTGGTCGGCGACAACCGGGTCTCCGACGAGCTGGAGAACCAGACCCGCCCCCTGTACCTGCCCAAGACCTGGGCGAAGGGGCCGGACACGATCATCCTGGCGCACGAGCTGGCGCACCAGTGGTTCGGCGACAGCGTCTCGGTGCAGTCCTGGCGCGACATGTGGCTCAACGAGGGCTTCGCGACGTACGCCGAGTGGCTGTGGGACGAGCACCAGGGCGGGCGTACCGTGCAGGAGCACTACGACCGGCGCTACCGCGACCGCAAGGACCGGATGTGGCGGGTGCCGACCGCCGACCCGGGCAGCGACGGCATCTTCTCCAGCAGCGTCTACGAGCGCGGCGCGATGACCCTGCACGCGCTGCGCAAGCTGGTCGGCGACGACAAGTTCTTCACCATCATGCGTACCTGGACCGCCGAGCAGCGCGACGGCAACGCCAGCACCGCCGAGTTCGTCACCCTCGCCGAACGCGTCGCGGGCCGCCCCCTGACCGCGTTCTTCCAACCCTGGCTCTACGGCAAGACCCGCCCCGAGTGACCGACCCGGCCCCGGGGCAGCTGGTCCGAGCACCCGCCTTGTCATAGACGTTGGCCTATCACATCGAATCCGAGACGCGTTTTTTCGATGTGATAGGCCAACGTCGATCGTGCGGGGGGCGGGGGCGGGGCGGGGGGCGAGTGGGGTGGCGAAGGGTGGGGGAGGCGAGGTCAGGGGGTGAGGGGGGCTCGGTTGAGGCCGTGTTCGGCCAGTTGTTCGGTCATGTAGGCGACGACGGTGGCGATGAGGACGACGGGGGTCATCGCGAAGCCGAGGGGGCCGAGCAGGAGCACGACCAGGACCACGGCGCTGACGGGCAGCGGGAGCATGGCCACGGTGGCGGCGGCCATGCCGGCGGCCATCGCGGGGACCGCGCCGAAGCCGGGCAGCGGGCCGGCCAGCACGCCGAGCACGCCGCCCAGGCTCACGGCGGGGAAGATGGGGCCGCCGCGCAGGGCCGCCAGGGACAGGGCGTAGCCGAGTCCCTTGAACACGACCAGGGCCAGCAGGGCCGCCTCGGGCCAGGCGCGGGGGTCGGCGGCCAGGGCGGCGAGGGTCTGCTGGCCCGACAGCGCCACCTCGGCCGGGGAACGACCCGTGAGCAGGGAGTACGCGGCGGCGCAGGCGCCCACGCCGAGCGCCGCCAGCACGGTGACCGGCAGCGGCCGGGCGGCGACGCGGGCGGCGAGCTGCTTGGCGAGGCCGCGTACCAGCCGGATGCCGAACGCCGCGGCGACCGCGAGCGGCAGCGCCCACAGCAGGTCGCCGATGTCGGGCCGGACGGCGCTGCCGGGCGGGATGGGCAGCGTCAGCGAGCCGATGGGCAGGCCGGACCACAGCCCGATCCCGGTGAACACGATCGAGCCGACGCCCGCCGCCAGCAGGCAGGGGAGCACCACCGCCGACAGGGCCGCGCCGCTGAGCTGCACCATCTCGATCAGCAGCACGGCCGCGACGATGGGCGAGCCGAAGATCGCGGCGATCGCCGACGCCGCGCCGGCGCCGCTGACGATGAGGGCGCGCCGGTTGCCGGGGGAGATGCCGAACGCGTGCGCGGCCAGCAGGGCCAGCCCGCCGCCACCGGCGATGAGCGGGGCCTCCGGGCCGAGCACCGCGCCCAGCGGCAGGCTGATCAGCGCGGCGACCAGCACCCAGGGCAGCTCCGCGGCGGTCGGCGGCGGGCCGCCCATACCGTCGACGGGGGTGTGCCCGCCGCGCCCGGGCGCCCGGCGGGCGACCGCGCCGACGCCGACGCCGGCCAGCGCCAGCAGGGGCAGCGGCCACCACCAGGGCGGCTGGTCGCCGCCGGTGAGCGCCTGCGGGATGGTGTGCCAGACCTCGTGCTCGGCCGCGTGCAGCAGCGCCAGGAATCCGAACGCGATCAGCGACACCGGCACACCGACCAGCCCGGCGATGCCGAGCACGCGCAGGTACTCGGGGTGCCTGATGAGTTCGAGCGCGCGGTCCCGGGTCTGCTGCGGGGACAATTCCGACATGTCATCACGCTAGGCGCTGGGCCACCCGCGCGGGCGCGGATGGCACGCGCGGGTCAGGCCGCGACCGGGACCTCCAGGGCGTGGCGGTCCCAGTTGGCCAGCTCGGCGTCGGCCTCGTAGGTGCACTGCAGGAACGTCAGCAGGGTCGCGTCCGGATCGTCGGCGGTGCGCACCACCTCGTACGGCAGCAGGAACTCGCCCAGCTCCGTGTCGTAGCGGGCCCGCTCGGGCGAGATCGGCCAGTCGCGGAATCCGGGCGGCTCGGGGTAGGCGTACGCGTAGAACGCGCCCTCCGCGCCGCCGCCCGGCCAGTAGCCGCAGCTGCTCACCTCGTGGTCGTAGGCCAGCCGGCTGACCCGGTCGGGGCAGTTGGGCACCCCGCCCGGATGCTGCGGGGCGGTCTCCCCGGAGAAGCGGGTCACCGCCAGGTCCAGCGCGCCCCAGAACAGGTGCACGGGGCTGACCTTGCCCTGGAAGCGGGCCCGGAACGCGGTGAACACCCGGTGCATCTGCACCGTCGCCAGCCAGAACCGGTGGGCGTACTCCGGGTCGTACGCGCAGTGCTGCTCGTCCTGCGCGAACGGGATGGCCACCGGGATCTCCACCGGGCGGGCCATGATGTCGACGGGCATGCCGAGCGAGTCCAGGGACTGCATCACGGCCGCGTAGAAGTCGGCGACGCTGCGCGGGCGCAACTCCACCTCGCGGCGCTCGCCGCCGGTCGTGTGCAGGTCGAGCACGTGCCGCTGGAAGTCGAACGTGATCTCCAGCCCGGCCGATCCATAGGGCATCAGCGACGTGGTGAAGCCGCGTACGTCCACGTAGAGGGGTACCTGCCACCACTGGTTGATCATGGGTTCGAGCGCGAGCCGTACCTTGCCCACCACCTGGGTCCACATGTGCAGGGTGTCCCGCGTGTCCTTCCACTCGGCCAGCGGCAACGCCGGCCAGACTCCCTTGCTGGTCATGGTCTCAGCATGCCGGAGCCTCGCCGGGCGCGGCGGCTGTTCCGCCGGGCTCGCGGCGTTACCGTCGGGGGATGGCGAAGGCGGGCGGCGGGTTCCTGCGCTGGGTGGAGCTGGACGACGCCGGGGCGGACGCCCGGGCGTACCCGTTCTCGCTGCCGGTGGTGGCGGGGCTGCGCAAGGCCGGGCGGCTGGAGCTGGACCCGAAGGTGACGTTCCTCGTCGGCGACAACGGCACCGGCAAGTCGACCCTGGTCGAGGCGATCGCGGTGGCGGCCGGGTTCAACCCGGAGGGCGGCTCGCAGAACTTCCACTTCGCCACCCGGGCCAGCGAGTCGGTGCTCGGCGAGCACCTGACGCTGGTGCGCGGGCTGCGCAAGCCGCGCACCGGGTTCTTCCTGCGGGCGGAGTCGTTCTACAACGTCGCCACCGAGATCGAGCGGCTGGCCGTGCAGGGCTCCTACGGCGGGCGCAACCTGCACGAGCGCTCGCACGGCGAGTCGTTCCTGGACCTGGTCACGTACCGGTTCGGACCGCAAGGGCTGTACCTGCTGGACGAGCCGGAGGCGGCGCTGTCGGTGTACGGCTGCCTGGCGGTCATCGCGCGGATCCAGGAGCTGGCCGGGCAGGGTTCGCAGTTCGTGATCGCGACCCACTCGCCGATCCTGCTGGCCGTGCCCGGGGCGCGCATCCTGCAACTGGACAGCGGCGGCGGGATCACGCCCGTCGGGTTCGACGAGGCCGAACCGGTCGCGCTGACCCGCTCGTTCCTCGCCGAGCCGCAGGTGTACCTGCATCACCTGCTGTCCGGGCAGGACGGCTGACCGCCACGGCCGCGCGCCGACCGGCCCGTCCGGGGCGGCGGCCGGTGCGTCAGTCCAGCCAGAGCCCGATCAGCCCGGCCACGCCGATCACCGCGCCGAGGACCGCGAAGACCGCGCCGCCGCGACGCTCCTCGACCCGGGACGGATTGGCCGGTCGGCGTGCACGCCACAGCAGCCAGCCGCCGATCGCGAGCATGGCCAGGCCGAGCCAGGGCACCGTGCCGGGCGACATGGGATCCAGGGCGCGGGCGGGCGAGCCGTCCAGGGGCGGGAGCGAGGGCGAGCGCAGCACGCGGCAAGGCTAGCGGGCCCGAGCCAGCCGGTCGCCGCCGCCGGCCGTGCGGCGGCCGAGCCGGCTGCTCAGCCGCCGAGCTGGAACACGTTGATCCGGCTCAGCTGGGAGTCGATGAAGGTCAGCGCGCTGCCGGCGTCGTAGGTGGCGACCTGGACCAGCTCGGCGGTGGGCAGGAAGTCCCGGCCGGGGTCGCCGACGAGCACCCGGGCGCCGCGGTCGGCGGCCCGGCGCAGGAACGGCAGCACCCGCGCGGCCATCTCGTCGCTGTAGAAGACGTCGCCGGCCAGCACGAGGTCGGCGTCGCCGCCGTCGCCGTCGAGCAGGTCGCCCTGTCGGCCTGTCACGGTCACCCCGTTGGCCCGCGCGTTGAGCGCGACCGCGGCGATGGCGTACGGGTCGATGTCGTTGGCGGTGACGGTGGCCGCCCCGGCCAGCCCGGCGGCGATCCCGGCGAGGCCGGAGCCCGCGGCGAGGTCGAGCACCCGGCGTCCGCGGGCCACCTCGGGGTGGTCGAGCACGTACCGCGCGACGCCCTGCCCGCCGGCCCAGGCCGAGGCCCAGTACGGGGTGGGCATGGCGCGTCCGGCCTCGGCCTCCATCCGGGCCCACCACACGATCGCGTCGACCGCGAGGTGCAGGCGGATCTCGGGCACGAGGGGCACCGGGGTCAGGCTCAGCCGGTCGAGTCCGTCACTCTGCGCCGGTAGCGTTTTGTCCTGAAGGTCATGCATTGCGTAATCAACGCGACCTGTCACCGGCCCAGCATGCCCGATCCGGCGCTCCAACGGTCGCAGAATCGCCCTGTTCGTCGGCAAAAGTCATCCTTCCCGTACCTGGCGCGCTAGGGTCAGCGGTTGTGGGGCAATAGCCGCGCCGCGCAGTGCGGTGCGGGGCAGTCGACGGCCCCTGAGAGGGATTCATGGCAACCGGCACCGTCAAGTGGTTCAACGCTGAGAAGGGCTTCGGCTTCATCGAGCAGGACGGCGGGGGTGCGGACGTGTTCGTCCACTACTCCGCCATCTCCGGTGGCGGATACCGCGAGCTCCAGGAGGGCCAGCAGGTCGAGTTCGAGGTCACCCAGGGCCAGAAGGGCCCGCAGGCGGCTAACGTCCACCCGCTCTGATCAGTGCAGCAAAGGGCGTCCCCGCCACCGTACAGGTGGCGGGGACGCCCTTTCCGTCCACCCCCGAGGGTCACGCCCCGGCCAGGGCGGGCTCGGCCGGACTGGCCGGAGCCGCCACCTCGGGCTCGACCGGCCGCAGGGCCAGTGCCAGCACGTCGGCGACATCGGACAGCACGTGGATCGTCAGACCCTCGCGCACGTCCGCGGGCACGTCGTCCAGATCGGGCTCGTTGCGAGCCGGGATGATCACCTCGGTGAGGCCCGCCCGGTGCGCCGCCAGCAGCTTCTGCTTGACGCCGCCGATGGGCAGCACCCGCCCGTTCAGGGTGACCTCGCCGGTCATCCCGAACTCCGGCCGGACCGGACGTCCGGACGCGAGCGACGCCAGGGCGGTGACCATGGTGATGCCGGCGCTCGGGCCGTCCTTGGGCACCGCGCCCGCGGGCACGTGCAGGTGGATCCGCCGCCCTGCCAGCGCGTTGGGGTCCAGCCCCAGCTTGCGGCCGTGCGAGCGCAGGTACGACAGCGCGATGTGCGCCGACTCCTTCATCACGTCGCCGAGCTGGCCGGTCAGGGTCAGCCCCGGCTCGCCGTCCATCGAGGTCGCCTCGATGAACAGCACGTCGCCGCCGGCGCCGGTGACCGCGAGTCCGGTCGCGACACCGGGCGTCGCCGTACGCTCCGCCGACTCCGGCGTGAACCGGGGACGGCCCAGGAACTCCTTCAGGTTGCCCTCGTCGACCTGCACCTGCGCGCTGTCGCCCGCCTGCTTGACGGCGACCTTGCGCAGGATGCGGGCCAGGGCGCGCTCCAGCTGGCGTACGCCCGCCTCACGGGTGTGCTCGGCGGCGATCGCGCCCAGCGCGCCGTCGCTGACCGACACCTCGTCGGCGGTCAGGCCGGCCCGGTCGAGCTGCCGGGGCAGCAGGTGGTCCCGGGCGATGGCGACCTTCTCCCGCTCGGTGTAGCCGTCCAGGGTGACCAGCTCCATCCGGTCCAGCAGCGGGCCGGGGATCGTCTCCACCACGTTCGCGGTGGCCAGGAACAGCACGTCGGACAGGTCGAGGTCGACTTCCAGGTAGTGGTCCCGGAAGGTGTGGTTCTGCGCCGGGTCGAGGACCTCCAGCAGGGCCGCGGCCGGGTCGCCGGCGTACCCCGCGGAGATCTTGTCGACCTCGTCCAGCAGCACCACCGGGTTCATCGAACCCGCCTCGCGCAGCGCCCGGACCAGGCGGCCCGGCAGCGCGCCGACGTAGGTGCGCCGGTGGCCGCGGATCTCCGCCTCGTCGCGCACGCCGCCCAGCGACACCCGGACGAACTTGCGCCCGAGCGCCCGCGCGACCGACTCGCCGAGGCTGGTCTTGCCCACCCCGGGCGGACCCGCCAGGGCCAGCACCGCGCCGGAGCCGCGCCCGCCGACCTGCTCCAGGTTGCGGGCCGCGCGGCGGTTGCGCACCGCCAGGTACTCCAGGATGCGGTCCTTGACGTCGTCGAGGCCCGCGTGGTCGGCGTCCAGCACCGCCCGCGCCGCGGCGAGGTCGGTGTTGTCGTCGGTACGCACGTTCCACGGCATCTCCAGCACCGTGTCCAGCCAGGTGCGGATCCAGCTCGTCTCCGGGGACGCGTCGCTGGCCCGCTCCAGCTTGCCGACCTCGCGCATCGCCGCTTCCCGCACCTTCTCGGGCAGGTCGGCGGCCTCGACGCGGGACCGGTAGTCGGCCGAGCCCTCGGGCTCGTCCTCACCCAGCTCCTTGCGGATCGCGGCCAGCTGCTGGCGCAGCAGGAACTCGCGCTGGGACTTCTCCAGCCCCTCGCGCACCTCGCTGTTGATCTTCTCGGAGACCTCCTGCTCGGCCGCGTGCTCGCGCGCCCAGCCGACCAGCAGCTCCAGCCGCGCCGTCACGTCCGGCGAGCCGAGCAGCTCCACCTTCTGCGCCAGGGTCAGCCACGGGGCGTACCCGGCCGAGTCGGCCAGCTCGCTCAGGTCGGTCATCCGCTCGACCGCGTCGATGATCTGCCACGCGCCGCGCTGCTGCAGCTCGGCGGTGACCAGCGCCTTGTACTCGCGGGCCAGCTCCTTGGCGCGGCCGGCCGGTTCCGGCTCGGCGACCAGGGTCGCCTCGACCCACAGCGCCGCGCCGGGTCCGGGCACGCCGGAGCCGATCCGGGCCCGGGTCACACCGCGCAGCACGGCGGCACGCTCGCCGCTGGGCAGGCGGCCGACCTTCTCGATCACGGCGGTCACACCGTACGAGCCGTACTCGCCGTCCAGCCGCGGCACGGCCAGCACGGTCTTGTCACCGGACGCCCGCGCCGCGTCGATCGCGGCCTGGGTGTCCGGCTGGAGCGCCACCGCCACCACGTTGCCGGGCAGTAGAACGGCGTCGTCCAGGGGAAGAACGGGGAGTGTGGTCATCGTCGACACCTGCCATTCTGAACTTGAGTCTTACCCACTCAAGTCCAGGACGACCTTGGTTGTTCCCTCAACCAACCCCTGTGACCCACACCACTCCGGCCTCAAGCGTTTCGCCAAGATCGT
>NZ_BONI01000090.1 GCF_016862635.1 Catellatospora coxensis
GCGCGGCACGGATCACGCGCGACATGCGGCACCTCCTGCGAGCCTGTTGAGCCGGTACTCCAGGTAACCAGGCGAACTGCGCCGGTGTGCCCCGACGTGCCGGATAAACCAGCATATTCTCAGCGAATGACCCGCAGGCCGCAGGGCCCTGGGCTGCGGCGGTGGACGAAGGCGCAGGTGGCGGCGAAGGGGTCAGCGGAGAGTGACGCTGTCCGGAAGAATGGCCGCCCATGACCAGAGAAGGCTCATCACTGCCGGATTGGATGCGCAAGGACGCCGAACCTGTGCGCACCACCCTGTACTGGCGCGTCACCCAGTGGTTCAGCCGGAGTCCCTGGTTCGGCGGCGCATGGCGGGCGGTGCGCGACCGGCCCCGGCTGTCGCGGCGCTTCCCCCGGACGTACGCCGTCATGGCGTGGCTGTTCGCCGTCGCGATCGCGTTCTTCCTCGGCTACAAGATCATTGAGTACTACAACCTCATCATGGCCGGAAAGGTGTAGCCCCGGCCGCGTGGGCGATCGGCTCAACGGAGTATTGCCATATGTCTCTGTAGCGCTGGACACTCGTGCATCGTCGAGCGCCAGAAGGGGCAGCCATGAGTGATCCCGCGCAGACAACAGACAGCGACTCCGCACGACTCGCCGAACTCGGCTACAAGCAGGAACTGCACCGTGGGTGGAGCGGCTTCTCCAACTTCGCCATCTCGTTCTCGATCATCTCGATCCTGGCCGGCTGCTTCACCACGTTCGGCCAGGCGTGGATGAACGGCGGGCCGATCGCCATCTCCTGGGGCTGGCCGATCATCTCCGCGTTCATCCTGATCATCGGGCTGTGCCTGTCGGAGCTGGTCTCGGCGTATCCGACCGCGGGCGGCATCTACTGGTGGGCGGCGAAGCTGGGCCGGCCGGTGCACGGGTGGTTCACCGGCTGGTTCAACCTGATCGGCCTGGTCGCGGTGACCGCGTCGGTCGACTACGGCTGCGCCACCTTCCTCAACCTGGTGCTGGCCAACACCGTGCCGGGCTGGGCGGGCACGTTCACCCAGGCGTTCTACCTGTTCCTGGGCATCCTCGTGCTGCACGCTCTGATCAACGTCTTCGGCGCGCGGATCATCAACCGGCTGCAGGACATCTCCGTCTGGTGGCACGTGTTCGGCGCGGCCGTCATCGTGGCGATCCTGATCATCGTGCCGACCAGCCACCAGAGCCCGTCCTTCGTCTTCACCGAGACGATCAACGGCAACGGATTCACCGGCGGCAGCACCTCGGGCCTGGGCTTCTGGCTGTACGTGCTGCCCCTGGGCGGCCTGCTCACCCAGTACACGATCACCGGGTTCGACGCGTGCGCGCACGTGGCGGAGGAGACCCGCGGCGCGGCGCTCAACGCGGCCAAGGCGCTGTGGCGGTCCATCTTCTACTCGGCGATCGGCGGCTGGATCCTGCTGCTGGCGTTCCTGTTCGCGGTGCAGGACGCGGGCGCGGTCACCGAGGGCTACGGCTTCGTCGGGGTGCTGCTGCAGGGCGCGCTGTCGTCCGGCTTCTTCAAAGCCGTGATCATCATCTCCACGGTCGGGCAGTTCTTCTGCGGCATGAGCTGCGTGACCAGCATGTCGCGGATGATGTACGCGTTCAGCCGCGACGGCGCGGTGCCCGGCTGGCGGCTGTGGACCCGGCTGGACCGCAACGGCACCCCCGTCTGGGCCGTCGTCGCCGGCTGCGTCGCGGGCGGGCTGCTCACCCTGCCCGCGCTGTACCAGAAGAACGGCGCGCCGATCGCCTTCTACGCGGTCGTCTCCGTCGCCGTGATCGGCCTCTACCTGGCCTTCCTCATCCCGATCATGCTGCGGCTGAAGGCCGGCGACAGCTTCGAGCCGGGCCCGTGGACCCTGGGCAGGCGCTACAAGGTGCTGGGCTGGATCGCCTCCATCGAGATCATCATCATCTCGGTGTACTTCATCCTGCCGACCGTGCCGGCGGGTGTTCCGTTCAGCGACGAGTTCGACTGGTCCGCGGTGAACTACGCGCCGATCGCGGTCGGTACGGTGATGCTGCTGATCGGGGTGTGGTGGATCGTGTCCGCGCGGAAGTGGTTCACCGGACCCCGGCGTACTGTGGATCTCCCCGCCGGGGTCGCGACCGCCGACGCCCCGGTGGCGGTGCTGGACTGACCGCCGGTCCGCGCGGCAACCGCGAGGCTGCCGCGCGGACCGACCCGGGCCGGTGCGCCGAACGGGGAATCACCGTCGGGCGGTGGGCTGAAGAAGGTGGAATGAGGTGTGGCTAGGCGAGACGATCCGCCCGCACACGCGCACGGCGAGCTGCTGGCCGCGGAGTGGGTGACGTTCCGCGACCTGCTCGTGGCGGGTCGGTCGGCTGACGCCATCGCGCTCGCCGACCGCATCGCCGCCGAGTCGGGCGATCCGCTGCGGGTCGCCCAGGCCCTCATCGAGAAGGTCGCGGGCCTGCTCAACCAGGGTGGTGCCGCGCGCCCCGCACCGCT
The DNA here is from genome assembly GCF_016862635.1 of Catellatospora coxensis. Taxonomy (GTDB): domain Bacteria; phylum Actinomycetota; class Actinomycetes; order Mycobacteriales; family Micromonosporaceae; genus Catellatospora; species Catellatospora coxensis. The sequence goes on from NZ_BONI01000090.1 coordinate 2,500, forward strand.
GCTGGACCGGATCGGCGAGCTGCTGCGGCGGGCGGGCCACCACCCGCGGCTCAGCGGCGAGTACCACGTGCTCGCCGCGTACGCGGCGTTCGCGGACGGGTCGATGAGCACCGCGGTCAGCAACCTGGTGCAGGCCGAGCGCATGCTGCGCGGCATGACCGAGGTCAACCAGGCCGCGGTGAGCACCTGGCACGACATGTCGGTGACGTACTCGGCGATGGGCTTCCACGCCAAGGCGGTCGAGGCGATGCGGGCGGGCCGGCGCGTGTGCGTGGCCGCGGGCATCGCCGAGGCGGACTGCGCCTGCCTGGAGACGCTGGTGCGCTCGGCGGTGGCACGCGACCACCAGGGCATGTCCGACGACTGCGTACGCGAGCTGTGGGAGGTGGTGACCTTCGGGCGCGCGGCCGAGCCGGACCTGACCGTGTCCGACCGGACCTATCTGCGGTATGCCGCGGCCCGGCTCGCCGTGTTCGGCCATCGCCCCGCCGGCGGCGACCAGGTGCCCGGTGGGACCACGCCGGACAGCCCCGACCGCTCGTTCTCGCAGGTGGTGTACCTGACCACGGTCTGCGAGGCGATCGCGGCCGACCGGCCGGACGAGGCGCTGCGCCTGCTCGGGGAGCCCGCGGCGAGCGGCACCTGGCTCGGCGAGGCCGAGCCGCACCGGCTGCGCTCGATCGCGCTGTCGCGCATCGGCGACCACGCGGGCGCGGTGGAGGCCGAGCGGGCCATGGTGCGGATCATCACCCGGGACGACGGCACGCTGCGCGACCGCTACATCGACAGCGTCAACGCCCGTCTCGACCAGGACCGGTTGCGGCAGATCGCCCAGGAGCACGCCGACGCGGCGATGAGCGACCCGCTGACCGGCCTGCCCAACCGGCGGCGCATCAAGGCGTTCGCCGCCGAGCTGGCGGGCCGCGGCGCGGACGCGGCGGTGGGCCTGATCGACCTGGACGGGTTCAAGGCCGTCAACGACACCCACGGCCACAACTCGGGCGACCTGGTGCTGCAGCGCATCGCGGGGCTGCTCGCGCAGAGCGTGCGCGGCCAGGACCTGCCCGCCCGGTTCGGCGGGGACGAGTTCATGGTCATCCTGCCGGAGACCGGGCTCGCCGAGGCCCGCGAGGTCGGCGGGCGCATCATCGCCGCGGTGGTGGGCGAGGACTGGGAGGCGCTGGTGCCGGGGACCCCGGTCGGCATGAGCATGGGCTGGGCGGCGCTGCCCGCGGGCGGTGACCTCGACGCCGTGGTGCGCGCCGCCGACGAGGAGCTGTACCGGGAGAAACGCGCCCTGCGCCCGGCCTGAGCGCAGGTCCTCGGGGAGGGTCAGCGCCGGGGCTTGTTGGCGTACCAGCCGGTGGCGGTGACCACGGCCGCGAGCAGCCCGGCCGCGAACAGCCACGGCACGCCCCGGCGCCACCCCATGCCGAGCAGCAGATTGGTCAGGGGAATGCCCGCCCACAGGAACAGCAGGTGGACGGACTTCTCACGCTTGCCGGCCGGCGTCCGGTCGGCGTCGATCTTCGGGGCGGCGATGCCGCGGCGACGGCCGAGCTCCGCGTTCAGCTCACGGGCCACCCGCTCGCCGAACCCTTCGCGTCGGGTCGCCAGCTTGACCGGCGCGGTGCCCACCGCCCCGGTGCTCACGATCCGGCCGTCCCGCAGATGCAGGTGAAGGTGGGTGTCGACGTCGATCCGGCGCAGGTCGGTCCAGGGCACGTGCACCGTGCGGAACGTGCGCCGCACCCGGATGCCGCTCGCGTCGCGGCTCACCCGCTGCCGCAGCGCGTAGCCGGCCGCGGGCAGTAGGACAGCGGTCGTGGCGACCGGACATACCAGCGAGCCGGCTGACCCGTCGTTGTAGACCAGCCACATCGCCCATATCCCGCCGGTGAGCAGCGCGGGCAGCACCCCGGCGAGGATCAGGGTCGGCCAGTGGCGGTACACGCGGGTCTCGTCGATCACGAGCGCAGACGGTAGCGGGTCCTCGCCATCGCCGGTGCGACACGGTGTTCATCGGCGCAGTTCGGGTGCGCATGCGTGTTACATTCCCCGGGTTATAACCTCGTCCTCCCGTATATCCGAAGCGCCCGAGAAACGACCCGGGCGCTGTCCGCATTGGTGCGGTACGGGAGGCGAAGAGTTCACACGAAGTGGACTCGCAGCCTCACCAAGGAGTATTCGACATGGCTGTCGGCACCGTGAAGTGGTTCAACGCGGAAAAGGGCTTCGGCTTCATCACCCCGGACGGCGGCGGAGCGGACGTGTTCGCGCACTTCTCCGCGATCCAGTCCAACGGCTACCGGAGCCTCGACGAGAACCAGCGGGTCGAGTTCGAGATCACCCAGGGCCAGAAGGGCCCGCAGGCGGCCAACATCCGCAAGATCTGAGATAAGCGCGGGTACGCGGTGAGCGGAACACGCGCACCGCGTACCCGCGATCCTCGTCCCCGACCTGCGGTTAGGTTGGTGGCATGGCACGGTTGACCTATCACCGGTACTGCGACGAGGTGTCCGCCCAGACCGCGCTGCTGCGCGAGGTGCTGCCGGGCGACGACCTGAGCGCGAAGGTGCCGACCTGCCCGCAGTGGACGCTCGCCGACCTGGTCCGCCACGTCGGCGGCAATGTGCACATGACCGACGCCGCGGTGCGCGGCGAGCCGGGCCCGCGACCCGCGATCGGCGACCCCACCCGGGCCGGGGTGCCCGACACCGACGACCCCGACACGCTGACCGCCTGGATGCAGGACGGCGCGGACGCGTACGCCCGTACGCTGCGCGAACGCGATGCGCAGGACGTGGCCGAGATCTTCGGCATGCCGCGGACGCTGACGTTCTGGGCCCGCCGGGCCGCCTGCGACATCCTCGTGCACCGCGCGGACGCGGCGCTGACCACCGGCGCGGGCTTCACCATCGCGCCGGACCTGGCCGCCGACGCCCTCGACGAACTGCTGGAGCTGGCCACCGACCCGCAGCTGGGCACGCGGGTGTTCAAGAAGCTGCCCGAGCTGTTCGGCCCGGCGCGCTCGATTCACCTGCACGCCACCGACACCGTCGAGGGCCTCGACGCCGAGTGGCTGATCGAACTCGGCTCGGACGGCGTGACCTGGCGGCACGGGCACGAGAAGGCCGACGTGGCGCTGCAGGCGCCGCTGACTGAACTGCTGCTGATCCTCCACCGGCGGCTGCCGCTCGACTTCGCGCAGGTCCACGTGCACGGCGACCGCGCGCTGCTCGAAGGCTGGCTGGACCGCGTCGCCATGGGCTAGCAGGTCGAGTGCAGCAGCGCGCCCACCCGTACGCCCGCGTCGGCCAGCAGGTTGTAGACGCGCACCGCCTCCCGGGTCTCCGCGATGTGCACGTCGATGCCGCGTTCGGCCAGGTAGTCCTCGGTCTCCGGCATCACCTCCAGCACCAGTTGCTGGCCCAGTGACAGCACCACCGAAGTAGCGCCCGCCGCGAGCAGCGGCTCGACGTCGGCGGGCTGGATGCCGGGGGAGTGCCGGGTGCCGGTGACCCGCCAGTCCCACTCGCCACCGCCGCCCGGGTACAGCACGGCGTCCTTGACCTCGCCGACGCCCTCGATCTCGATCTCGCCCCACGCCAGCGACAGCACCTTCGGCGATCTCCGCTCGTCCACGTTCGGCATTGTGGCACGATGCACCCGCCCGCCGTACCCGCAGAAAGGCCGCCAGGTGACCGAGCAGACCGCCGCCGCACCGCCTCGCCTGGACCTGGAGCTGTCCGGGCACGTCGCGACGATCCGGTTCGTCAACCCCGCGCGGCGCAACGCGATGACCAACGACATGTGGGCCCGGCTGCCCGAGCTGCTCGACGAGCTCGCCGGCGACCCTGACGTGCGGGTACTCGTGCTGACCGGCGCGGGCGGCACCTTCTGCGCCGGGGCCGACATCACCGAGGTGGACCGGCTGATCGCCGACGGGGACCGCAGCCTGGCGGTGCTGGCCGAGGAGCGGCTGGCCCGGTTTCCGAAACCGACACTGGCCGCGATCGTGGGCGACTGCGTGGGCGGCGGCTGCCAGCTCGCGGTCGCCTGCGACCTGCGCTTCGCCGCCGAGGGCAGCCGCTTCGGGGTCACCCCGGCCCGGCTGGGCATCGTGTATCCCGCGCCGACGACCCGGCGGCTGGTGTCGCTGATCGGCCCGTCGGCGGCCAAGCACCTGCTCTACTCGGCCGAACTGGTCGACGCCGAGCGCGCGCTGCGGGTGGGCCTGGTCGACGAGCTGCACCCGGCGGACCGGCTCGCCGAGCGGGTCGCGGCGTTCACCGCGACGCTGGCGTCCCGGTCGCTGCTGACCCAGGTCGCCGCGAAGGAGATCGTGACGATGGCCGGCGACGGCCACCACGACGACACCCGGGTGTCCTACTGGCACCGCCAGATGGCCGAGTCGGGCGAGGCCGCCGAGGGCATCACCGCTTTCGTGGAACGCCGCCGCCCCGACTTCCGCTGGTCCCCGCACTGACCCGTACCCATGGTCGTCCGACGTGCCAGGCACCTGTGCGTTTCTCGAGCTCGCTTACGCCCGTCTGCCTGGCAAGTCGACCGATCTCGGGCCGCCGGCGAGCACCACCACGGCGACCAGCGCGGCCATCAGCACCGCGATCACCTGGATCGGCGCGGGCGTGAACGGGGCCAGCAGCACCAGGACGATCGTGGCCGGGAAGGCGTACACCACCAGGCCGCGGTGGTGCGGGCAGATCTGCAGCAGCCACAGGCTGACCAGGTACACCGCGACCGGCACGGCGACCGCGTACGCCGCGACCACGCCCGGCACGTGCGCCGTGTGGGTGTCGTAGTCGGCGACGACGGCGAGCCCCGCCCCGACCGCAGCGGCCGAGGCCAGGATGAAGTAGTGGCCGTAGCCCCACTGGAAGGCCCGCTTGAACGAGGTCAGCAGGTCGTGTGCGGAGCGGTCGAAGTAGAGCCACCACATCGCGAACACGATGACCAGCCCGGCCGCGGCCAGCCAGACCAGCGCGGTGGTGTGGCCGGTGCCGGAGGCGGACTCGATGGCCACCGTCGCGGCCAGCACGGACTCGCCGAGCACGATCAGCGTGAAGAGGCTGTAGCGCTCGGCGATGTGGTGCGGGTGCCAGCGGGTCGGCGTGCCGTGCTCGGCCCACAGCGGCACCAGCATCTCGCACACCACCAGCACGAAGAACGAGATCAGCCCCCACTGGGGCGGCAGCAGCAGGCGCAGCACCCAGCCGATCTGGACGAGCAGGATGCCGACGGCGAAGCGCGTCGCGGTGGCGCGCCGGGGCGGGTCGTCGCGGCGTACCCGCAGCCACTGGGTGACCATGGCCAGCCGCATCACCACGTAGCCGAGGGTGATGAGCTTCCAGTCGCCGTGCTCGAAGGCGCGGGGCACACCGGCGGCGAGGATCAGCGCGCCCGCGATCTGCACCAGGGTGGTCAGCCGGTAGGCGACGTCGTCGTTGTCGTACGCGGAGGCGAACCAGCTGAAGTTGACCCAGGCCCACCAGATCGCGAAGAACACCAGCAGGAAGCCGAGCACGCCCTGCCCGAGGTGGTTCTCGGCGATCGCGTGGTGCAGTTCGTTGGCGGCCTGGGCGACGGCGACCACGAAGCACAGGTCGAAGAACAGTTCGAGCGGGGTGGCGGCCCGGTGCGGCTCGTCGGGTGAGCGCGAGGTCAGCGGTCGGTACAGCGTGCTGCGGGTCGCGTCGGCCATGCTCGCAGGTTACCGCCGGTGGATCATCCGGCGTGGGCGGGACCGCCGAAGCCCTCGGGGCCCGGCGGATTGCGGCGCCGGGCCCCGGTCCACACCGGAGGGGTGATGTCTATCGCATAGACATCGAAAGATGGAAGCGCTCCCATGATGCCGTACTCGCGCGACGCCGTCAAGGCCGGCGGCGGTCAGGCGAGGCTCGGCCGGCCGGGGCGGGTCAGCACGGTGGCGGTGAGCACGGACAGGGCGGCGAAGCCGAACATGGCCGCCGCCATCGGCATACCGCTGGACGCGCCCAGCGCCGCCACGATCGGGCCGGCGATCGCGCCGATCACCGACTGCACCGCGCCCATCAGCGCGGCGGCGGTGCCCGCCATCTGCGCGTGGCCGTCCAGCGCCAGCGCGGTGCTGTTCGGGGCGACCATGCCCAGGCTGGCGATGTAGACGAACAGCATGGCCACCACGATCGTGAGGCTGTGCAGGCCCGCGCCGCCGATCATGAGGATGCCGGCGGCCAGCGCGCCCGCCAGCGCGGCGAACAGCAGCGTCCGCGGGGTGCGCCGGCCGACGAGGCGGGCGTTGAGCTGCCCGACCGCGACCAGGCCGAGCGCGTTCAACCCGAAGATCAGCCCGTACGCCTGGGCGGAGACGCCGTACACCTCCTGCAGCACGAACGAGCCGCTGGACAGGTAGGCGAACATGCCGGCGAAGGTCAGGCCCTGCGCGGCGGTGTACCCCCAGAAGCGGCGGTCGGCGGCCAGCACCTGGAAGGCGCGGCCGACCTCGGCCAGCCCGCCCGTGCGGCGGCGCTCGGCGGGCAGCGTCTCGGGCAGGAAGCGCCACCCGACCCCCACCATGACCAGTCCGTACAGGGCGAGCAGCGCGAACACCCCGCGCCAGCTGGTGAACTCCAGCACGGCCGCGCCGACGGTGGGCGCGACGACCGGCGCGACGCCGAACACCAGGGTGAGCCGGGAGAAGAAGCGCGACGCCTCGGCGCCCGAGTACAGGTCGCGCACCACGGCGCGGGAGATCGCGATGCCGATGCCGCCCGCGAAGCCCTGGACCAGCCGTAGCCCGGTCATCACCTCGATGTTCGGGGCGACGGTGATCAGCAGGGAGGAGACGGAGAACAGCACGGTGCCCACGGTGATCGGCCTGCGCCGGCCCCAGCGGTCCGACAGCGGCCCCATCACGAACTGGCCCAGCGCGATGCCGATCAGTGCCACGGTGAGCGTGAGCTGCACGGCGGCGGGGGAGACGCGCAGGTCGGCGGCGATGGTCGGGAAGGCGGGCAGGTACATGTCGAACGACAGCGCGCCGAAGGCGGACATGCTGCCGAGGACCAGGATCAGGGTGCGTCGCTGGGCCGGCGGGGGAGTCACGGTCCTTACCCAACCATCCCGCGCCGCCGCGCCGGGAGCTTTGTGACCGCGGTCATGACGCGGTCGCCGCGACGGTCCGCTCGGCGTTGACCAGCCCCGCCTCGTCCTCCAGGTAGCGGGGCCGCGCGGCGGCCAGCCCGGCGACGGCCTGCACCACGGCGGCGGCGATCAGGAAGCCGAGCGGCAGCTGCCAGCCGCCGGTCAGCTCGTGCAGCACCCCGACCAGCAGCGGGCCGAGCGCGGCGATCAGGTAACCGGTGCTCTGCGCGAACGCCGACAGCGCCACCACCCCCTCGCCGGTGCGCGCCCGCATCCCGATCATCGCCAGGGCCAGCGGGAACGCCGCCTGGCCGAGCGCCAGCAGGGCCACCCAGGCGATCGCGCCCGCGTGCGGGGCCAGCGCCAGGCCGAGGTACGAGGCGATCATCGCGGCGGACATCAGCAGCACCAGCGGCCGCAGGTTCCGCAGCTTGCCGGCCAGGGTCGGCATGAGCAGCGCGAACGGCACCCCGATCGCGGTCACCCCGGCCAGCAGCAGCCCGGCGTCGGTGGGCGTGAACGCCGCGTCGCGGAACATCTTGGCCAGCCAGCCCATGGTGGCGTACCCGGACAGCGACTGCGCGCCGAAGTAGATCGCCATCGCCCAGCCCAGCCGGGTCCGGGCGGGCCGGACGCGGGTCCGGGTCGCCTGTGCCGCGCCCGCGGACCCGGGCGTACGCCGCAGGGCAGGGCCCAGCCAGGGCAGGATCGCCACGGCGGCCAGCAGCGCCCAGACGCCGAGCCCGGCGCGCCAGTCGCCGACGGCGTGCGCGATCGGCACGGAGGCGGCCGACGCGGTGGTGGTGCCGAGGATCAGCGTCATCGAGTACACGCCGGTCATCAGCCCGGCCCGGTGCGGGAAGTGCTCCTTGACCAGCACGGGCAGCAGCACGTTGGCGATCGCGATGCCGGCCAGCGCGATCGCGCTGGTGAGCACGAACGTCCACGGCGAGCCGCTGACCGCCCGCAGCAGCTGGCCCACGGCCAGCAGGCCCATCGCGCCGACCAGGATGCGGGCCGGGGACATGCGCCGGGCCAGCCACGGCGTGAACGCGCCGAAGCCCGCGAAGGCGAGCGCGGGCAGCGTGGTGATGACACCGGCGACGGTGCCGGACAGGTGCAGGCCGGTGGTCACCTCGTCGAGCAGCGCGCCGAGGCTGGTGATGGCGGCGCGCAGGTTGAGCGCGACGAGCAGGATGCCGACCAGGATCAGCACCGCTGAGCGCGGTGCCGGTACGGCTGGTGTCGGCCGGGTCACGGAAGGTGCGATCATCGGCGACACGATCGGCGGCGTTTCGACGGCGGTGACTGGCGGCGGCATACCTCCGATCGTAGAATCATGGGATGAATTTCGGACCGGAGATGTAAGCAATGACACTGCGCACCCCTTCCCGCCAGACTCTGGTGCCTCAGGTCATCGAGCAGCTGCGCACCCAGATCAGCAGCGGTGAGTGGCCGGTCGGCAGCCGCATCCCGACCGAACCCGACCTGGTCGCGGCGCTGAGCGTGGGCCGCAACACGGTCCGGGAGGCGGTGCGCGCCCTGGTGCACGCCGGTGTCCTGGAGTGCCGTCAGGGCTCCGGCACCTACGTCACCGCCACCCACGAGCTCACCGGGGTGGTCGCCCGGCGGCTGGCCGCCGCCGAGGTCGCCGAGGCCGTCGAGGTGCGCCGCGCCTTCGAGGTGGAGGCGGCGCGGCTCGCGGCGGTCCGGCGTACACCCGCCGACCTGGCGAAGATGGACGCCCTGCTGGCCCGGCGCGAGCAGCTGTGGCGCGACGGCGACGCGGCGGCGTTCGTGGCCACCGACGCCGACCTGCACGTCGCGATCGTCGCGGCCGCGCACAACGCCATGCTCGCCGAGCTCTACGCCTCCTTCGGCGGCGCGCTGCGGGCCAGCCTCAGCCAGCAGATCGGCGACACCCTCACCCCCGACAAGTACGTCGCCCACGACGACCTCGTCGAAGCCATCCGCGCCACCGACCCCGACCGCGCCGCCCGCGCCGCCGGCGCCTTCCTCGAGGCCGCATAGCTTGTTGGTACGCGTAAAGGCTTGATTTGGACCTCCAATCGTTTCGAGAGGGCATGATGGCGAAGACCTTGCTGGACGTTGACCAGGATCTCTTGGCGGAGGCGACAGCGGCGCTCGGCACCGCGACGGACACGGATACGGTCAATACCGCGCTCCGCCTCGTCGTCGGGCAGAGTCGTGCCCGACGCGAACGAGCGCTAGCCGAGTTGCAGGCGATTGCTGACGAGGGTGGATTCGACTTCGAAGGGTTGTCGAAGCTCGATCAGTGAGAGGTCACAGGCCGGCGATGGAGGCCAGGATGGCGGCTTCGGACATGGCGCGGTGGCTGGGCTGGTTGCCGCGAGACACCCACCACAGCGAGTCCTCGACCCGCCGGGCCGTGGCCCAGGCCGCCAGCCGGGCCGGGTCCTCGCCCGTGACCTCGCCAAAGATCGCGAATCGTCGCCGCAGCACGGCGGCGGGGTTCGGGTGCCGGAACGGGTCGTCGATCTGCTCGACGAGCTTCCACGGGTCGTAGCCGGGGTCGCCGTACATCGGCTTCGGGTCGATGACCAGCCATGGCTCGCGCTGCCCGGCCAGGATGTTGCCGGGATTGATGTCACCGTGCACCAGCACCCGCCGCAGCGCCGTGGTGGGCAGCTCGCGCAGCAGCCGGATGCCGTGCGCCACCAGCCCGGGATCGAAACCGGGCCGCAGCCGCTCCATGCGCTGCTCGACCAGCCCGGCCCAGCGGGCGGTCACGTGGCTCAGCAGGTCGAACCCGCTCGCGTCGCCGACCGGCGCCGACCACAGCCGGGCCAGCAGCCGCGCCGCGACGAGCAGCCGCTCCTCGGCGGGCAGCCAGTCGCGGTCGCCGAGTGTCGTGCCGGGGTCCACCCGTTCCAGCAGCATCGCGTGCCGTACGCCGTCGTGCGCGTGCAGGGTGACCACGCCGTGCCCCTGCCACACCCGCAGCGCGGCGGCCTCGCCCATCATCTCCGGATGCGGCCAGCTGATCTTCAGGACGGCCGCGCGGCCGTCGGGGAGTTCCGCGGGCGCGACCCAGGAGCAGGAGCCACCGGTCCAGGGCGCGCCCAGGCGCAGTGACCAGGCTTCGCGCAGTTCGGTGATCAGTCCCGGCAGGGAGTCCAGCCAGGCCCGGCCCTCGGCCAGGTCGCCGATCGACGCGACGACGCCCAGGGTCGGGGGCACCAGCAGTTGCGGCTCCGTCACGCGGTGAGACTACCGGCGCTGCCTACCATCGCGATGTGGACGTTCGGACAGAGTTGCAGCTCGCGGCGATCGCGGAGATCACCGCCCGCCTCGGCCGGCAAGGCATCGCGGTATGGCTGCGCGGCGGCTGGGCGATGGACTTCCATCTCGGCCGGATCACCCGCCCGCATGCCGACGTCGACTGGTTCTGCTGGGCCGCCGCCGCCGACCGGCTGACGGTGGTGCTGGTGGAGCTGGGTTTCCGGGAGTACGGCGAGCACGACCGGCGGCTGCAGCGCGACTTCCTGCGCGACGGCGTCGACCTCGGCGTGGCCCTGCTCGGCCGGGACGCAGAAGGCCACGCGGTGGTGCCGGCGGGTCCGCATGCGGGCGCGCGCTGGCCGGCGGGCATGCTCGACGGCCCACCCGGTCACCTGGACGGCCTGACCTGTCCCATCGTCAGCCCGCAGGCACAGATCGAGATCAAGAAGATGATGCCGGTATGGGTGCCCGGCCTGCCCCGCCGCGACAAGGACCGCGCCGACATCGAGCTGCTGACCGCGGCGCTCACCGGCCGAAACCCGTTTGCCGGGTCCGGCGCGACCGCGCAGGATCACCGGCATGCTGACTGAGGTCACCCGGTACTACCAGCGCGGCGGCGAGACCCGCCGCCTCGACGCGGGGTCCGGGCGCTGGGAGTTCCTGCGCACCTGGGACCTGCTCGCCAGGCTGCTGCCGCCCGGCCCGCTGGCCGTGCTCGACGTCGGCGGGGCGACCGGCGTGTACGCGGGCCCGCTGGCCGCCGCCGGGCACGCCGTGCACGTCGTCGACCCGCTGCCCGAGCACGTCGCGGCGGCGTCGGCGCTGCCCGGGGTGACCGCGGCCGCCGGCGACGCCCGCCGGCTCGGTGAACCCGACGCCAGCCGGGACGTGGTGCTGCTGTTCGGTCCGCTGTACCACCTGGTCGACCGGGCCGACCGGATCGCGGCCTGGCGGGAGGCCGCCCGCGTGGTGCGCCCCGGCGGGCTGGTGCTCGCGGCGACGATCAGCCGGTACGCCTCGCTGCTCGACGGGTTCGCCAAGGGCCACGTGGACGACCCGGTGTTCGCCGGGATGGTGGACGGCGCTCTCACGACCGGCGTGCATCGCAACCCCGACGAGGTGCCGAACTGGTTCACCACCGCGTACTTCCACCGGCCCGACGAGCTGCCCGCCGAGGTGGCGGAGGCCGGGCTGGAACTGGAGCGGATCGCCGCGATCGAAGGTCCGCTGTGGACCATGGCGCGGCTGCCGGAGATCCTCGCCGACGAGCAGCGGACCGCGCAGGCGCTGGCGATGATGCGCGAGCTCGAAGGCGTACGCGAGCTGTGGGGCGCGGGCTCGCACCTGCTCACGGTCGCCCGCCGAGGGGCCTGACCGGGTTGGACACACGTCCGGGCCGGGACCGGCGGGCTGTCCGCTGGTCCCGACCCGGTGCTGGGCCTGTCGTGGAGTCCCGGCGCGAGCGCTGGTCAGCGGCCGCGCCGGGTCCGGGTCACGCCTGCAGCGTGGCGCTGAGGGTGATCTCCGCGCCGGGCGACAGCAGGCGGGAGATCGGGCAGCCGGCCTTGGCGGCCTCGGCCAGCTTCTGGAACTGGGCCTCGTCGATGCCGGGCACGTCGCCGGTGGTCACCAGGTCGATCCGGGTCACCGTCATGCCGGCGTCGGTCTTGTCCAGGTGGACGTTGGCGTTGGTCACCACGGCGTTGGGCGGGAAGCCCGCGTCCGACAGCTGCTTGGAGAAGGCCATGGAGAAGCAGCCGGAGTGCGCGGCGGCGATGAGCTCCTCGGGGTTGGTGCCCTCACCCTCCTCGAAACGGGACTTGAACGAATAGTTGCCCTGCAGGCCACCCTTGCCGGTCGCGATGGTGCCGGACCCCTCGGTGAGCGTTCCCTGCCAGCGGGCTGTTGCGGTGCGAATAGGCATGGGCCCGACGCTAGCTCACGCGGGCGTGCCGTGCGCGCGAATGCCCCGCAATATGAGAGACACGAGGTCGGGCGTGTCGCAGGCGGCCGTGTCGACCAGCAGCCGGGGCTCGCGCCACGGCGTGAACTCGCGCGTGCGCACGTCCTCCCAGCTGGGCTGCATGGCCTGATCGTGCTCGGGGCGGCGCTGCTCGACGCGGCGGCGGTGCTCGGCCGGATCGGCGCAGATCACCTCGATGGCGTACATCACTGTGCCGTGCCGCGCGGCGAGGTCCCGCCAGCCGGCGCGGGCCTGCTCGACCGCGTTGACCGCGTCGACCACCACCGTGGCGGCCATCGCCAGGTGCGCGTCGGCGAGCGCGTCCGCCACCACGTACGCGGCCAGGCCGGTGGGCTGCGCCCGGTCGACGCCGGCCCGCCACAGCGCCGACTCGACGGCGTCCACCCGCAGCCAGGTCGCGCCCAGCGCGGCGGCGACCGGCCGGCTCAGCGTGGTCTTGCCCGAGCCGGGCAGTCCCGAGAAAACGATCAGCATCGGGCCAGTGTCGCCGCTGCGGGAATCGCGGGGAAAACCTGACGGGACATGTCAAGGATTGCCGCCACGATGGACCCATGCAGCAGAACCTTCACGGAAAGATCGCGCTGGTGGCCGGGGCGACCCGCGGGTGCGGGCGGGCGATCGCGGTCGAGCTCGGCCGGGCGGGCGCGACCGTCTACGTCACCGGTCGCAGCACCCGCGCCCAGCGGTCCGAGATGGACCGGCCGGAGACCATCGAGGACACCGCCGACCTGGTCACCGCGGCCGGCGGCGAGGGCATCGCGGTGCGCGTCGACCACCTGGTGCCCGACGAGGTCAGGGCCCTGGTCGAGCGGGTCGACGCCGCGCACGGGCGGCTCGACATCCTGGTCAACGACGTGTGGGGCGGCGACGGCTACGCCGAGTGGGGCAAGCCGCTGTGGGAGCAGTCGCTCGACGGCGGCCTGCGCATGCTCGGGCTGGGCCTGCACACTCACATCATCACCAGCCACGCCGCGCTGCCGCTGCTGGTCCGCCACCCGGGCGGGCTGGTCGTCGAGGTCACCGACGGCACCGACGAGTACAACCGCAGGTACCGCGACTCCTTCTTCTACGACCTGACCAAGACGTCGGTGTCACGCATCGCGCTGGCCCAGTCCGCCGAGCTCAAGCCGTACGGCGGGACCGCGGTCGTGGTCACCCCGGGTTTCCTGCGCTCGGAGGCGATGCTCGACCACTTCGGCGTCACCGAGGCCGACTGGCGCGACGGCGCGGCCAAGGAGCCGCACTTCATCCTGTCCGAGTCCCCGGCCTACCTGGGCCGGGGCGTGGCGGCGCTGGCGGCCGACCCCGACCGCGCCCGGTGGACGGGCAGCTCGCTGTCCAGCACGTCGCTCGCGCAGGCGTACGGCCTCACCGACGTGGACGGCTCGGTCCCCGACATCTGGCGCTACTTCGCCGAGCACGGCACCGCCGAGCATGGGCCGATCGATCCGGCCGGCTACCGCTAACCGGTGGCCGGGCACCCGCCGTAGCCGGACGACGGCGGACATGACATGACGCGCCTACCTCATTTTTGATGTGCGTACAGCAAAAATGATGTGGCCGCGCGCAGAGGTATGCCTGCGCGGCTGCTCAGGCGTGGCGGGCGGCGATCGCCGCGCCCACGGCCGCGAACTCGGCCCGCAGCCGCGCCGGGGCCAGGATCTCGACCTCCGCGCCCAGCGGGAGCAGCTGGCCGAGCGCGACGGCCGGTGACTCGACGGCCAGTTCCACCTCGCACCAGCCCTGCGCGTCGGGCGGGCCGGTGTGCCGGACGGCCTCGCCGCGGGCCGCGGGGTCGGTGACCAGCGGCAGCAGGCGCAGACCGCGCGGGCTCACCCGGAGCCGGACCAGGTCGCGCAGCAGCGAACGGTCGAACGAGGCGGCCGACTCCGCCCACCACTGCGCGAGCCGGAACCGCTCGGGCCGCTCGAACAGCTCGCCGCGCGCCTCGACGGCGACGACCCGGGCCAGCCGGTAGGTGCGCACGGCGTCGTCGGCCGGGACCCGGGCGACGAGATACCAGACCCCGGCCTTGAGGACCAGGCCGTACGGCTCCAGCTCGCGGCGCACCGAGCCGTCGGCGCGCCGGTAGCGCACGGTGATGCGGCGCTGCTCCCATACCGCCTCGGCGACGGTCATCAGGTGCGGCAGCTCCTCGCCGCGGTGGAACCAGCCGGGCGCGTCCAGGTGGAAGCGCTGGGCGATGGTGCGGGCCTGGTCGCGCAGCGGTTCGGGCAGCGTCGCCAGCACCTTCGCCTGCGCGGTCAGCAGCACCGAACCGAGGCCCAGCTCGGCGAGGGCTTCCGGGGCCGCCCCGGCGAACAGCGCGGCCGCCTCCGCGCCGGTGAGCCCGTCTAGCCGGGTACGCCAGCCCTCCAGCAGCCGGATGCCGCCCGCGCGGCCGGGCTCGGTCCACAGCGGCACCCCGGCCGCCTGCAGCGCGGCGACGTCGCGGTACACGGTGCGCACCGAGACCTCGAACAGCGACGCCAGCTCGGCGGCCCGCACGGAACGCCGCTGCTGCAGCGTGAGCAGCAGCGACACCAGCCGGGAGGCTTTCATCCGCGGGCGCTCGGGTTCGCCGGACCCGGCGAACCGACCCCGGCCCGGTCGCGCTCGCAGGACGTCGGCCGGCCGGTCACAGTCCGGCCACGAACCCGTGCAGGCAGCGGGTGACGCGGACCAGGTTCTCCGCGCTGCGGACGGGGTCGTCCGGGTGCTCCAGCGAGTGGTTCGCACCGGACAGCTCCAGGCAGGGCAGGCCGAGGTCGTCTGCCAGCCGCGGATCCCAGGAGAAGTCCCCGGTGCCGCCGATCAGCTGGGTGGGGGCGTCGGTCGCGCCGAGCGCGTCGACGACCGAGGCGTGGAACAGCAGGGGCGTCAGCCAGATCGCGGGCAGGTCGCGCTCGGCGGCCACGGGCGCCGCCAGGGTGCCGAGCGATTTCCCGACCAGCATGATCCGTTTCGCGGACTCCGCCTCGATGGCGGCGACGGCCTGCGCGACGACCCAGACGGCGCGCTCGTCCAGGTCGATGGTGGCGGGCGGGGTCCACCACAACTCCTGCACGGACCAGCCGTGGTGGGCGAGCACGGTGCGGGCCAGGTGCAGCAGCGGCCGGGCGGGCGTGTAGCCGCCGCCGGGCAGGATGATCGCTACGCGGTCGGGGTCGGCCTGATGGCGGTCGGTCATGCGCGGCCAGGGATTCGGAGTCGCCGGGTGGGCCATGGGCCGATCCTAGGTCGGTTCACGGTGGGGCGGTGGTCCCCGAGAGCCGGTTCCGCGACGGTGCGGATCAGCAACGGCCGTGCCCGGCGGCTTACACCGAGCGCGCGGCGCGCAGGGTCCCGATTTCGCGCGGACGTGGCCGCCGACCGTGCCGCGTTGTCGGGCTGATCGTCCAAGGTGCGGGTATCGATCAACTTCTTATGATCGTGCTCGATGTGAGTGACTGTCTCACCTGGACTGCTGGAGGAAACGTGCGCAAGTGGTATGCGGCGGCAATGGCGGCGCTGGGCCTGGCGGTGCTGCTGGCGGTGCCCGGCGCCGCGGGTGCGGGGCCGGGCGACACGGCGCGCGGCTGCGAGCGGCACTTCGACGCCGCGGTGGCGGACTTCGACGCGGTCTTCCTGGCCAAGGACCTGCCCGCGGTCATGGCGTACTACCACGACGACGCCGTGCAGATCGGCTCCAACGGGGCGTACCGCAAGGACAAGGCCGCCATCCAGGCCAACTTCACCGGGCTGTTCACCTATGACTTCACCGCCACGTTCCCCGAGGTGAAGAAGCACGTCGACGGCTGCCGCGGCGCGACGCTGGTGGTCGACTTCACGCTGGCCATCCCGTCGGTGGGCTTCAAGCAGCACTTCTACAACGCGCTCACCTTCGTCCGCGAGCGCGGCAAGTGGAAGATCATCCTGGATGTCAGCTCGCCGCTGCCGGTGGTCTGAGCGCCGTTTCCCGCCACCGCCGACCGTTCGCCGGCCGGCGGTGGCGGGTCAGGTTGGTGACGTAACCCTCCCGGGGCTGGCGCTCGGGGGCCTCCACGCGGCATGGTGGCGGTCCGCGATCGGGTGACGAGGGGGTGCGGGCGGCGATGCCGGTCGGAGAGCACGTGGTGGCACGGGCGCGCGAGCACGTCGCGGCCGGGACGCTGGCGGCCGCGCACGACCTGCTGTCCGCGGCGCTGGGCACGGTGCCCGCCGACCCGGCCCAGGCCACGCCGGTCGTCGCCGAGGCGGTGGTGCTGCAGACCGGGGTGCTGCTCGGGCTGGGGGAGCCGTACGCCGCCCGGGGCTGGGCCGCGTACGGCTTCGCGGCGGCGCGGGCGCTGTACGGCGAGCGCGACCGGCGCACCCTGCACGCGCTCGGGCTGCTGGCCGCGGTGCTGGCCAGGGTGGGGGTGCACGCCCGCGCGGTGCAGCGCTACCTCGACCTGATCGCCGCGTACGCCGACCTCGACGGGCCGGACTCGGACCGGGTACTGGCCGCGCGCGGCGACCTGGCCACCGTCGAGCACGCCCAGGGCCACTGCGTGACAGCGCGGCTGCGCCTGGCCACGGTGATCGACGAGCACCGGCGGCACCACGGCGCGGCGCACCCCGTGGGCATCCGCATGCAGCTGCGGCTGGCCGCGATGTGGCGCGACTGCGGCGGCTTCAACGACGCGCACGAGCTGCTGGCCGAGGCCCGCGAGCACGCCGCGGGGCTGGACCCCGCCGACCCGGTGCACACGATGATCACCGCGGCCGGCCGGGCCGTCGCCGACCCGCGCCACCGCTGCGGTGTCGGGCTGATCCCGGACACCCCGATCTCCCCGGTGGAACTCGCGGGGCAGCCGCGACCCGCCCGGCCCGTGGACCCGCCGCCGGCTGTCGTGCCGCAGCCCGACCCGGTTCCGGAGGACTCCTGGGCGCGGCGGCTGCGCGACGACGAGTCGGACACGGCGACGTGGGCGGGCGGTGTCGGCGGAAGCGGCGTCGAGCCGGACCCAGCCGGCCCGTGGGCGCCGCCGCAGGAGGAGCAGGCGGCGGTGTGGGACCACCTGACCCCGGCCGGGTACGAGCCGCCGTCGGTGCTCGCCGCCCCGGCCTTCAGCACGACCGTGTACCTGCCGCCGTACCTGACGGAGTCCGCGCCGTCGGCCGAGCCGGCGCGTGCGGTCGGCCGCCCGAAAGCCGAGCCGGTCGCGCGGCGGCTGCCGCAGCACACGTTGGTGCTGGTGGCGGCATGTGTGGGCATCGTCGCGGTGGCGTTGCTGTTCATGCTGCTGGTCAGCTCGGTTTCGCCGTAGCGCCGCACCCTCTAATATCGACGGCGGGCTCTGACGGCCCCCGGGAGCCGGGCCGCACCCTGATCTCGCCGACCGCGCCGTGCCGCGTCGGCGTCCTGTCTCGTACCAGCGTGGGGTCCTCCGCGTGGGCAGCGGGCGGCTTCGCGCGTCCCAGTGAGGGGATTCGCTCATGTCCAGGCCCACCGTGAGGGCAGCGCTGACGGCGCTGCTGGGCACACTCGTGGCCGCGACGGCCGTCGTCGTCGCCGCTCCCAGCGGCAGCGCCGCCGCCGCTCCGACCCGCATCATGGCGCTCGGCGACTCGATCACCGGGTCGCCCGGCTGCTGGCGGGCGACGCTGTGGAACCGGCTGCAGAGCACCGGCTACACCAACATCGACATGGTCGGCACGCTGCCGGCGCAGGGGTGCGGGGTCGCCCACGACGGCGACAACGAGGGCCACGGCGGCTTCCTGGCCACCAACATCGCCAACCAGAACCAGCTGGTCGGCTGGCTGTCGGCCACCCTGCCGGACGTCGTGCTGATGCACCTCGGGACCAACGACGTGTGGTCCAACCTGCCCAGCACGCAGATCCTCACCGCCTTCGGCAAGCTGGTCGACCAGATGCGGGCGAGTAATCCGGCCATGAAGATCCTGGTGGCGAAGATCATTCCGATGAACCCGTCGAGCTGCGCCGAATGCGCCGCGCGGGTGGTGTCGTTCAACAACGCCATTCCGGCCTGGGCGGCGGGCAAGACCACCGCGCAGTCGCCGATCACCGTGGTCGACCAGTGGACGGGCTTCAACACCGCGACCGACACGTACGACGGGGTGCACCCCAACGCGGCCGGTGACCAGAAGATGTCGGACCGCTGGTACCCGGCGCTGACCGCGGCGCTCAGCGGGGTGACCCCGTCGAACCCGCCGTCCCCGTCGGCCTCGCCCAGCCCGTCGGCCCCGCCGTCGCCCTCGGTCTCGCCGAGCCCGTCGCGCCCGCCGTCGCCCTCGCCGTCGGGCAACACCGGCAAGTCGTGCGCGGTGACGTACGTGGTCGTCGGGCAGTGGCCGGGCGGTTTCCAGGGTGAGCTGCGGGTGGTCAACAACGGCACGGTGCCGATCAGCGGCTGGTCGGTGCGGTTCACCTTCCCGAACGGCCAGGTGATCTCGCAGAGCTGGAACGGCCAGGTCACCCAGACCGGCTCCACGGTCACCACGCTCAACGTGAGCTGGAACGGTTCCCTGGCACCGGGCGCGGGCACCGCGGCCGGGTTCCTCGCCAGCTGGACCGGCGCCAACGGCACCCCGGTGCCGGTCTGCACGGCGCTCTGATAAAAAGGACAAAAAGGGCGTATCTGCATTGCGGGTGCGCCCTTTTTCCGTACCGTCACCGACGCCTGCCGCCGTGTCGGCAACCGCCCCTGGCAACGTGGTACAACTGGGGGTCGTGAATCGGCGGATCATGTCCGGAGATTCGGGTGAATACGGCCGGCCTGCGCCGGCTGTCGTTTTTACAGCCGGCGGCGGAGGGGAGGCCTCGGTGGCTCAGCAGCCGCTGGGCGATGTCCGCGCGCAATCGCGCGATCGCATCCTCACCGTCCCCAACCTGATCAGCTTCGCCCGCCTGCTCGGCGTGCCGGTCTTCCTCTACCTCTTCCTGGTCGCCGACGAGATCGGCTGGGCCGTGGTCGTGCTGGGCCTCGGCGGCACCACCGACTGGATCGACGGCTACCTGGCCCGCCGGCTCGGCCAGGTGAGCCGCGTCGGCGAGCTGCTCGACCCGGCCGCCGACCGCCTCTACATCCTCGCCACGCTGCTCGCCTTCACCGTGCGCGACATCGTGCCGTGGCAGTTCACGGTCGCGCTGCTGGCCCGCGACGTGCTGCTGATGCTGACCTTCCCGGTGCTGCGCAAGCTCGGCTACGGCCCGCTGCCGGTGCACTACATCGGCAAGACGGCCACCTTCATCCTGCTGATGGGCTTCCCGATCCTGCTGCTCGCCTGGGCCGTGCCGACCGGCCCGGTGCACACCGTCGCGTACGCGAGCGGCTGGGCGCTGTGCTGGTGGGGCATCGTCCTGTACTGGATCGCCGGCATCTTCTACCTGGTGCAGTTCGCCGCCGTGGTGCGGCGCTCCCGCGAGGTGGCGGCATGAGCGAGCGTGGCGAGCGAATCAGCAGGCTGGGTGATGCCGTCGGTGAGCGCAGCGAGGTGACGGCATGAGCGGCGACCCGGACCGGGAGCTGCTGCAGCAGGTGTCCACGCCGCCGTCGGGGCAGCGGGTGTGGCAGACGGACATGCTCACCGACCTGTTCCAGGACCCGCTCGACGGCGGGTACACCGACGCGGCCCGGGCCCGGCGCGAGCGCGGCCCGCTGCCGCCCGCGACCCGGTGGACCCGCCGGGGCTTCACCGTGATCGCCTGCGTGCTCATCGGTGTGCTGCTCACCGTGGCATACCAGCAGGTCATCGCGCGGGCGCCGGCGCGGGCCACCACCCGCACCGAGCTGATCAAGGACATCCAGCGGCGCACCGCGGAGACCGACAAGCTCGACCAGAACGCGGAGAACCTCCAGGACGAGGTGAACCGGCTGCGGGAGCAGGCGCTGGACGACACGGCCATCGGCCGGCTGCGCGAGCTGGAGGCCGCGACCGGAGTGCGCAAGGTCACCGGCGACGGTGTGGTGGTGACCCTCACCGACGGCCCCAACGCGGGCACCGAGCGGCTGGCCCGGGTGCTCGACTACGACCTGCAGCAGGTGACGAACGCGCTGTGGGCGGCCGGCGCGGAGGCGATCTCGGTGAACGGGCGGCGGCTGACCTCGGTCACCCCGATCCGCACCGCCGGCTCGGCGATCCTGATCGGCAACGCGCACATCATCGGGCCGTACGAGGTGGCCGCGATCGGGCCGTCGAACATGGCGGACCGGTTCAACGACTCGGCGGCGGCGGAGAACTTCCGCAACCTGCGCGACGACAAGCGTTTCGAAGTCGGCTTCGAGGTCGACGAAAAGGACGACCTGGAGCTGCCGGCGGCGGTGATGCCGCGGCTGCAGTTCGCCCGCGTGCCGCAGCCCTCGCCCTCCGGCTCGCCCGCACCCTCAACCTCGCCCTCGGGAGGTGGCAAGTGATCGCAGTACTGGCGTTGATCGCCGGGGTGGTGCTGGGCGTCGTGCTCAACCCCACCGTCCCGGACGCGCTGCAGCCCTACCTGCCGATCGCCGTGGTGGCCGCGCTGGACGCGGTCTTCGGCGGCCTGCGCGCCAAGCTCGACGGGATCTTCGACGACAAGCAGTTCGTGATCTCATTCATCTCGAACGTCCTGGTCGCGGCCTTCATCGTGTACCTCGGTGACAAGCTGGGCGTGGGTGGCCAGCTGTCCATCGGCGTCGTCGTCGTGCTCGGCGTGCGGATCTTCGGCAACGTGGCGGCGATCCGGCGCCGGCTGTTCAAGGCTTAGGTGCAGCGGTGAGCGACGAGAAGACTCAGCCGATCGACCCCGGGCAGGGCGACGAGCCGACCGTGCCCGTGGCGGGCGCTCCGGCCGACGCGGCGGACACCGCGGTGCCGGATGCCGCCCCGGAGCCCGGCGACACGGGCCCTGGCGACACGGAGCCCGGCGGCACGGGGGCGCAGGAGCGGCCGGCGGCGGACGCCTCCGACGACGCCCCGGACAGCGCGGCGAAGCGGCGGCTCAGCGGTGCGGGCGCGGTCATCGGCCTGCTGCTGGTGCTGCTCGGCTTCACGCTGGCCGTCCAGCTCAAGAGCAACTCCGCGGACGAGGGTTACCAGTCGCTGCGCGAGGAGGACCTCTACGTCATCCTCGCCGACCTCGACTCGCGGGCGGCCCGGCTGCGCCAGGACATCACCGAGCTCGAGGCGAACAAGCGCGAGCTGGCCTCCGGCGCGTCCAGCCGGGAGCAGATCCTCAAGGAGGCGCAGGAGCGCGCCGACGACCTGGGCATCCTGGCCGGCACGCTCAAGGCCCAGGGCTCGGGCATCACCCTGACCCTCTCCGACGGCGCCGAGCCGATCACCGCGGAGCACCTGGTCAACGCGATCCAGGAGCTGCGCGGTGCGGGCGCCGAGGCGATCCAGGTCGACGGGACCGGCGGCTCGGTGCGGGTGATCGCATCCACCCACTTCGTCGACGTCGGCGGCGGTGGCATCGACGTCGACGGGGTGCGGCTGACCGGGCCGTACACGGTGACCGCGATCGGCCCGGAAGACCTGGACAAGGCCATGGAGTTCCGCGGCGGGGTGGTTGACGATGTGCGCGGCGACGGCGGTAACGTGATCGTCAGTGATCCGCACCCGGTCGACATCACCGCGGTGCGGGGCACGCCGAACCTGGAGTACGCGAAGCCCGTCTCCTGACGGGCGCGGCCACACGACGGCCTGGAGCGAAAGGGCACGACCGTGATTCCTGAGGACCTGAAGTACACCGCCGAGCACGAGTGGGTCACCACGAAGGGCGGGTCGGTCCGGGTGGGCATCACCCATTTCGCGCAGGACGCGCTGGGCGACATCGTGTACGTGCAGCTGCCCGAGACCGGCCAGGTCGTGGCGTCCGGCGAGTCTTTCGGCGAGGTCGAGTCCACCAAGAGCGTGTCGGAGATCTACGCCCCGCTCAGCGGCACGGTGACCGCCCGCAACGAGGCCCTCGTGGACTCGCCCGACCTGATCAACACGGACCCGTACGGCGAGGGCTGGCTCGTCGAGATCGAGATCGCCGATCCGTCCGCGCTGGATGCGCTTCTCGACGCGGCGGCGTACCGTGAGCTGACCCAGAGCTGAACCTTCATTCAGGGGCGTGAATCGGGACCCGCGAGTCCGGTTGACCCTTCATTTCCAGGGTCGCTAGGCTCGCTCCCTAAGCTCGCCGCTGACGTCGAGTAATGCCCTACCCGGTGCCCATAGCAGTTCCACGTATTTCGTGGCCGATATGACCGTGAGGTGGTCCGATGACGCGACCAGACGACGAGTTCCCCCAGCTCGACGTCACGTCGACCCTGCACCTCGGCTCCCTGGAGGAGGCGCTGGAAGGGCCGGAGTCTGACGTGGCCCCGGGGCGGGTCTCGGGACAGCTGCCGCCGGGCATGGCCCTGCTGGTGGTGCGTCGCGGCCCCAACGCGGGCGCCCGCTTCCTGCTCGACCACGACGTGACGACGAGTGGCCGTCACCCCGACAGCGACATCTTCCTCGACGACGTGACGGTCTCCCGCCGGCACGCCGAGTTCCACCGGGACGGGTCCACGTTCACCGTGCGCGACGTGGGCAGCCTCAACGGCACGTACGTCAACCGGGAGCGGGTCGAGTCGGCCACGCTCAACAACGGCGACGAGGTGCAGGTCGGCAAGTTCCGCCTGCTGTACGTGGCCGGCCCGCGCGCCGAGGAGGCATGACAGCAGCGGTGCCGGCGTCGGCCGGCGGCGGGAGCGGGGCGGCGCGGGCACACGCGCTGATGAGCATCGGCGAGGTGCTCGGGCTGCTACGTTCCGACTTTCCGGACATCACCATCTCGAAGCTGCGATTCCTCGAGACGGAGGGTCTGGTGGAGCCGCAGCGCACGTCGTCCGGCTACCGCAAATACAGCCGCGAGGATGTGGCGCGGCTGCGTTTCATCCTTGCCGCGCAGCGTGACCAGTATCTGCCCCTGCGCGTCATCCGCGAGCAGTTGTCCGAAGGCGCGCACCTGACCCAGGCGCGCCCGACCCTGGTCGCGGTCGGCGACGACCACCGGCCCGAGGCCGTGGCGGAGCCGGTCGACGAGCGGCTGCGCCGCCAGGAGTTGTGCCACCGCGCCGGGATCACCGAGGCGCTGCTGGCCGACCTGGAGCGGCACGGGCTGGTCACCGCGCGGGCCGGGGAGTGGTTCGACGGGGACGCGCTGGCGGTCGCCGAGGTGGCCGGCCAGCTCGCCGAGTACGGCGTCGAGCCTCGGCACCTGCGCGCGTACCGGGTCGCGGCGGACCGGGAGGCCGGGCTCTACGCCCAGCTGGTGGCCCCGCTGATGCGCCAGCAGGATCCCACGGCCCGCGCGCGGGCGGCCGAGACGATGCGGGAGCTGACCGTCCTGTCGCAGCGGCTGCACGTGGCGCTGCTGCGTTCCGGGCTCAACGACGCGCTCGGCGGCTGACCGGCGGTCGTACGAGCCGACGGTGCGCGTGGGCGTGTAGCGTGCAGTAGGAGAGGCTGAGAGGCGCAGTGTCGTACGGTCCGCCGCCAGGCGGGCCCGCCGGACACCGGCCCCAGGCAGACGCGACGGAGGCGAGACGGTGCGCGAGCTGAGCGTGATCGGGGTAAGGGTCGAACTGCCCACCAACCAGCCGATCGTCCTGCTGCGTGAGGTGGACGGGGACCGCTACCTGCCGATCTGGATCGGCGCGGTCGAGGCGACGGCGATCGCCTACGAGCAGCAGGGCGTCAAGCCGGCCCGGCCGCTCACTCATGATCTTCTCCGGGACCTGCTGCAGGCGCTGTCCGCGCCGCTCAAGGCCGTGGAGATCGTCGAGCTGAAGGACAGCATCTTCTACGCCGACCTGCTCATCGGCGACTCGGTGCGGGTGTCGGCGCGGCCCAGCGACGCGATCGCCCTGGCGCTGCGGGTGGGCGCGCCGGTGCGCTGCGCGGAGCGCGTGCTCGACGAGGCCGGGATCATCATCCCGGACGAGCAGGAGGACGAGGTCGAGAAGTTCCGCGAGTTCCTGGAGCAGGTGCGTCCGGAGGACTTCGCGAGCTAGCGAGCGCGGAAGGCGCCCGTTAACGATCGGGTCACCGAAAAGTGACGCTCCGAGTCTCGAATGTGGCGTGTCGCAGCGTTACCTCCCCGCCGGTCGGCGCGATCCGCTATAGGCTGGTCCAAGTCGACACTCAGCGGGAGGTAGTCGCATGAACCAGCTCCACGATCCGCAAACCTCTGGTAGTGACCCAGGTCGTCCCGGTGGTGCGGCCGCGTTGCGCGGCGGCGTGGCGGAGGATGCGGACTCGGACGTGCAGGGCGGTTCGCTCGGCTATCGGGGCGTGACGGCCTGCCACGCGGTCGGCATCAGCTACCGGCAGCTGGACTACTGGGCCCGCACCGGGCTGGTGGTGCCGAGCATCCGCGACGCGTCCGGCTCGGGCACCCAGCGCCTCTACTCGTTCCGCGACCTGGTCGTGCTGAAGGTGGTCAAACGGCTGCTGGACGCCGGGGTGTCGCTGCAGAACATCCGCCGCGCGATCGAGACGCTGCGGGCGTACGACGCCGACGACCTGGCCACCATCACGCTCATCTCCGACGGCACCTCGGTGTACGACTGCCGCTCGCCGGAGGAGGTCGTGGACCTGCTGCAGGGCGGGCAGGGCGTGTTCGGCATCGCCATCGGCGGCGCGTTCAAGGAGATCCAGGGTTCGCTGTCGCACCTGCCCGCCGAGCGCGGCACCGAGGTCGAGGAGGCGACGGTCACCCCGTTCGCGCCGGCCGTGCTGCCACTGGGCGTCACCGACGAGCTGGCCGCCCGCCGGGCGCGGCGCCGGGCCGGCTAGCGCCCGGCACCCCCGTGTGACCGGCGTCACGGCCGGGCGGTAAGAACTTCCCATGCTGGTGCAACCCGACGCCCGTCGTCGTTGGCTGTGGACGGCGGCTGCCGCCGTGGCGGCGTACGCGCTGCTGACCTTCGCGGTCGAGGCCACCTGGACGCCGCTGGTGGAGCAGGACGCCGTCGTCAGCGCGGCCGCGCACCGGCTGGCGCTGGAGTATCCGATGTGGCGGTCCGCGATGACCGCGGTCACCCGCACCGGTGACACGGTGGTGCTGCTATCGGTGCTCGCGTTCACGCTCGGCTTCCTGCTGCGCCGCCGGCTGCTCACTCAGCTGGGGTTCGTGTGCGCGGCGGTGGCGGCCAGCGCGGCGCTGCGGCTGACCGTGCACGCGCTGGTGGCCCGGCACCGCCCGGAGGAGATGCTTGGCCTGGCGGCGGGCTGGTCCTACCCGTCCGGCCACACCAGCCACTTCGCGACCGGCGCGTTGCTGCTGCTGGTGCTCGCCTGGCCGCTGCTGCGGGCCAGCTGGCAGCGGGTGGCGCTGGTGGCGGGGGTCGGCGGCTGGGCGCTGCTGGTGGGGGCGAGCCGGGTGGCGCTGGTCGTGCATTGGCCGTCCGATGTGCTCGGCGGGTGGCTGGTCGCGCTGGCCGCAGTGCCGCTCGCGATCGTGACTCACGCTATGTGGCTAAATCATTCCCGTCCGTAATCTTACATTGTCGTACGTACATATCCGCTGCCAGTCTGGTCACCCAGCGGTCCACAGGGGACCGCGGGAGACGCGAGGGGTGGCGGCGATGGCACGACGCTGGCTGGTGACGGGATGCTCGACCGGGCTGGGCCGGGCGCTGGTGGAGCGGTTGGCGCAGGCGGGCGAGCGGGTGGTGGCCACGGCCCGCCGGCCCGAGACGCTGGCCGACCTGGCCGAGCGCTATCCGGACACGGTGCTGACCCTGGCGCTGGACGTCTGCGACCCGGTCGCCTGCGCGGCCGTGGTGACCGCCGCGGCCCGTCGCTTCGGCGGCGTCGACGTGCTCGTCAACAACGCCGGGTACGGCCAGTGCGGCGCGGTGGAGGAGGTCTCCGACGGGGAGCTGGCGGCGCAGTTCGCGACCAACGTGTACGGGCCGTGGCGGCTGGCCCGGCTGGTGCTGCCGCTGTGGCGAGCGCAGGGCGGCGGGCACGCGGTGTTCGTCTCCTCGATCGCGGGCATGGTGCCGTTCCCCGGGCTCGCGGCGTACACGGCCAGCAAGTTCGCGCTGGAGGGTCTGGCCGAGTCGCTGGCGCAGGAGTCGGCGCACCTGGGGGTGAAGGTCACCATCGTGCAGCCCGGCGGGTTCAGCACCCTGTACGGCGAGTCGGCGGCCATGCCGCGCCGGCGGGTGGGCGCCTACGAGCAGGTCGAGGGCCCGATGATCGAGGGCCTGCGCGCCATGCGCGGCAATCCGGAGCTCAACCCGCCGGAACTGTTCGCCGAAGCGGTCCACCGCCTGGTCGGCCTGGCCGAACCACCGCTGCGCCTGCCGGTCGGCGAGGACGCCGGCCAGTTCCTCACCATGGCCCTGGCCGCCCGCACCAAGGAGTTCGAGGACGTCACCGCCGCCCGCCTCCACGTGGCCGCGGCCGCCTGAGCCGGGTCAGTCGCGGAGGGCGTCGTCGATGCCGGGCTCGTGGCGGCCGAGGAAGACGGGGTCGCGGTTGGTGAGCACGTCGAGCATGGCTTTCACGCAGGCGCCCTGTTCGCGGACGACGGCTTTGGTCCAGAAGGAGCCGAAGCGGCGGGCGGTGTCGTCGCCGACCCCGGTGGCGTCGATGCCCGCCTCGCGGCACAGCGCGACGGCCCGGTCGATGTGGAAGCTCTGGGTGATCACGATGAGCTGCCGTACCCCGAACACCCGGACGGCCCGCTGGCAGGAGTCGTACGTGTCGAAGCCGGCGTGGTCGGCGACCACCTTGCGGTCGGGCACGCCGCGGTCGATCAGCCACTGGCGCATGGCGTCGGGCTCGTCGTAGGTCCACTGGCCGTGGTCGCCGGAGACCAGCACGGCGCGCACCTTGCCGGTCTCGTAGAGCCGGCGGGCGATGTCGAGGCGGGCCTCCAGGAAGCCCGAGGGCGAGCCGTTGTCGTGCACCTGCGCGCCCAGCACCAGGGCGACCGGGGCCTCGGGCACGTCCGCGGCCGTGTACACGTGCCCGGCGGCCTGCCAGCGCACCCAGCCGACGCTGCCCACCAGCGCGAGCACCGCGGCGAGCACGCCGAGCAGCACCACCCGGCGCGCGATGCGCCACCCGCGCCGTGGCCGCCGCGACGGGCCGGGCGGCGTGCCGGCGCCGGTGTCGGTGTCGGTGTGCTCCGGACCGCCCGTGCCGTTCTCGGGATGTTCCAGGTGGGACGCCATGCGCGGCATCATCGCGTATGCCCGCCACGCGGGGCGACCCGCATCCACGGCTACTAGGGCGATTCGCGGCTCTTGAGATGATATCGCCGCTATGGTGAGTCAGGACGGAACCTAGCCACGGGGGGCAGGTATGACCGCGGCCGCGGTGCTGACCACGGCCCTCGCGCAGCGGCGCGAGCGGCCCGGGGCAGACCTGGTCGAGTCCGCTCCGGACCTCGTGGCGGCCGCGACGGCGATGGCCCGGCGGTTCCGTGCGGGCGGCGTCCTGCACGCCTTCGGCGACGACGACGCCGACGCCCGCCACATCGCGGTCGAGTTCGTCCACCCGGTGATCGTCGGAAAGCGCGCCCTGCCCGCCGTGGCCCACCACGCCTCCCGCGCCGCCCACCACCTGCGCCACGCCGCCCCGTCCGACCTCGCCCTGGCCGTATGCGCCGCCCCCGTACTCCGAGTCACCGAGCCCTCGCCCGTCGCGGGGCCGGTCGCGGCGGCGCTGGCCGCGGCGGGGGAGCGCGGGTTGCTGACGGTGGCGTTGGTGGGGCGGCGGTGGGCCGGGCCGGGGGTGGACCACCTGCTCAGCCTGCCGGCCGACGATCCGCTCGTGCTGCGGGAGCTGCAGGTGTCGGCGTACCACCTGCTCTGGGAACTGACCCACGCGCTGCTGGAACACGGCCCGGACGGGGTCGCGCCATGAGGCACGCCATCCCGGTGGAGCTGCGGGCCGTGGCCGACCTGGCCGGCGGCTCGTGTGTGACCTGCTCGGACACCGCGGTCCCGGCGACCGTGGTGCTGCTGCTGCCCGGTGGGCTGGCGATGGCCGACGCGGGTGCGGGCCCGGAGGAGATCAGCGTCGCGCTGGTCGCCGCGCGGGTCGGCGACACCGTACTGGTGCACGCGGGTGAGGCCATCCGGGTGCTGCCGGAGGTGGCCGGGTGAGCAACGCCGCCCCGGCGCACCTGGGCGCCCTGTACCCCTTCCTGTACGCGCAGCCCGCGCCGGCCGTGGACGCGTTCACGGCCGAGCTGGTGGTGTCCACCGCCGGCAAGCTGCGGGAGGCGGCGGCGCTGCGCGCCCAGGTGCTCACCGAGCAGGGCGAGGCGCTGGCCGCGTGCGCGCGGGCACTGGCCGTGGCGCTGGACACCGGCGGGCGGCTGTTCGCGTTCGGCAACGGCGGCAGCGCGACCGACGCCCAGGCCTGCGCCGACCTGTTCGTCGACCCGCCGCCGGGCTACGGCGCGCCGGTGCTGGCGGCGTACGCGCTCAGCGCCGATGTGGCGGTGGTCAGCGCGCTGGCCAACGACGTCGGCGTGGAGGCGGTGTTCGCCCGGCAGGTCGCCGCGCACGCCCGGCCCGGTGACGTCGCCGTGGGCTTCTCCACCAGCGGGAACTCGCCGAACCTGCTCGCCGCGTTCGACCGGGCGCGCCGCTGCGGCATGGTCACCGTCGGGTTCAGCGGCGGCGGCGGTGGACGGCTGGCCGAGCCGGGCGCCGTGGACCACTTGTTCGTCGTGCGGTCGCCGTCGGTGCACCGCATCCAGGAGGCGCAGACCACCACCTGCCACGTGCTGTGGGAGCTGACCGTGGCGGAGCTGGCCGGCGCCCGAAGCCGCCCGGGGGCGGCACAGGGGGTGTTCGCTGATGACCGCAACACAGGCACAGCCTGCTGACACCGATGAGCGGCCGATCCACATTCTCTGGATCAACGCAGGACTCAGCTGCGACGGCGACTCGGTCGCGCTGACCGCGGCGACGCAGCCGAGCATCGAGGAGATCGCGCTCGGCGCGCTGCCGGGCCTGCCGAAGATCGCGGTGCACTGGCCGCTGATCGACTTCGAGTGCGGGCCGGACGGCGGGGCCGACGACTTCCTGTCCTGGTTCCACAAGGCCGACCGGGGCGAGCTGGAGCCGTTCGTGCTGGTGATCGAAGGGTCCATCCCGAACGAGTCGATCAAGGAAGAGGGCTACTGGGCCGCCTTCGGCACCGACCCGGCAACGGGGCAGCCGATCACCACGAGTGAGTGGCTGGACCGGCTCGCGCCCAAGGCCCTCGCGGTGCTCGCGGTCGGCACCTGCGCCACGTACGGCGGCATCCACGCCATGTCCGGCAACCCGACCGGGGCCATGGGCGTGCCCGACTACCTGGGCTGGGACTGGCGCTCGGCGGCGGGCATCCCGATCGTGTGCGTGCCGGGCTGCCCGATCCAGCCGGACAACCTCGCCGAGACCATCACCTACCTGCTCTACCAGGCGGCCGGGCAGGCCCCGATGATCCCGCTGGACGACAAGCTGCGGCCGCAGTGGCTGTTCGGGCAGACCGTGCACGAGGGCTGCGACCGGGGCGGCTACTACGAGCAGGGCCAGTTCGCCACGCACTACGGCACGCCCGAGTGCATCGTGAAGATCGGCTGCTGGGGCCCGGTCGTCAAGTGCAACGTGCCCAAACGCGGCTGGATGAACGGCATCGGCGGCTGCCCGAACGTGGGCGGCATCTGCATCGGCTGCACCATGCCGGGTTTCCCGGACAAGTTCATGCCGTTCATGGACGAGCCGCCCGGCGCGACCGTGTCCTCGGCCGGCAGCGGCGTGTACGGCGCGATGATCCGCCGGCTGCGCAACATCACCGGCAAGACCGTGGACAAGGAGCCCAAGTGGCGGCGCCGGGGCACCGAACTCACCACCGGCTACCACCGCTGACCAGCGGCAGGGAGCCCGCACTGCGGGCGATCCGTGACACAGCCTGATCAGAAAGGCGTTGAGGACGAGCATGGCGACGCAGACGGCCGCGGAGGGCCTCGTCGAGATGTCGTGGGATCCGATCACCCGGATCGTCGGCAGCCTCGGCATCTACACCAAGATCGATTGGAAGGCCCGCCGGGTCGTCGAGTGCTACAGCACCTCGTCGGTGTTCCGCGGCTACAGCATCTTCATGAAGGGCAAGGATCCGCGCGACGCCCACTTCATCACCAGCCGGATCTGCGGCATCTGCGGCGACAACCACGCCACCTGCTCGGTCTACAACCAGAACATGGCGTACGGCGTGCAGCCGCCGCACCTGGGCGAGTGGATCGTCAACCTCGGCGAGGCCGCCGAGTACATGTTCGACCACAACATCTTCCAGGAGAACCTGGTCGGGGTGGACTACTGCGAGAAGATGGTCCGCGAGACCAACCCGGGCGTGTGGGAGAAGGCGAAGAACACCCCCGCGCCGCACGCCGAGCAGCACGGCTACAAGACCATCGCCGAGATCATGACCTCGCTGAACCCGCTGGAAGGGGAGTTCTACCGCGAGGCGCTGCAGGTCAGCCGGTCCACCCGGGAGATGTTCTGCCTGATGGAGGGCAGGCACGTGCACCCGTCCACGCTGTACCCGGGCGGTGTCGGCACGGTCGCCACGGTGCAGCTGTTCACCGACTACCTGTCCCGGCTGATGCGCTACGTCGAGTTCATGAAGCGGGTCGTGCCCATGCACGACGACCTGTTCGACTTCTTCTACGACGCGCTGCCCGGCTACGAGGAGGTCGGCCGGCGGCGGGTGCTGCTGGGCTGCTGGGGCGCGCTCAACGACCCCGACCACTGCGACTTCACCTACGAGCGGATGAGCGAGTGGGGCAAGAAGATGTTCGTCACGCCGGGCATCGTGGTCGACGGCAAGCTCGTCACCAACGACCTGGTCGACATCAACCTCGGCATCCGCATCCTGCTCGGCAGCTCCTACTACGACGACTGGCAGGGCCAGGAGGTCTTCGTCAAGCGGGACCCGCTGGGCAACCCGGTCGACGTGCGCCACCCGTGGAACCAGCACACCCTGCCCAGGCCGCAGAAACGCGACTTCGACGGGGCGTACTCCTGGGTCATGTCGCCGCGCTGGTTCGACGGCAGCGACCACCTGGCCCTGGACACCGGCGGCGGCCCGATCGCCCGGCTGTGGTCCACCGCGCTGTCCGGCCTGGTCGACATCGGCTACGTCAAGGCGACCGGGCACAGCGTCGTGATCAACCTGCCGAAGACGCTGACCCGGCCGGAGGCCACCTTCGAGTGGAAGATCCCGAAGTGGAGCAACGCGCTGGAGCGCAACCGCGCCCGCACCTACTTCCAGGCGTACGCCGCCGCCGTCGCGCTGCACGCCTGCGAGAAGGCGCTCGCCGAGGTGCGGGCCGGGCGCACCCAGACCTGGGAGCCCTTCAAGGTGCCCAAGGACGCGAACAGCGTCGGCTTCACCGAGGCGGTACGCGGGGTGCTGTCGCACCACATGGTCATCCGCGACGGGAAGATCGCCAACTACCACCCGTACCCGCCGACGCCCTGGAACGGCAGCGTGCGCGACCGCTTCGGCACCCCGGGCCCGTACGAGGACGCGGTGCAGAACACGCCCATCTTCGAGGAGAACTCCCAGGAGAACTTCAAGGGCATCGACATCATGCGCGCGGTACGCAGCTTCGACCCGTGCCTGCCCTGCGGCGTGCACATGTACACCGGCAACGGCTCGGTGCTCAAGAAGCTGCACACCCCGCACGCCTTCGCCTCCGGTGCGGCGTGATCATGAGCGAGCGGAGCGAGGGAATCATGGGCACAGTCCGGCTCATGGCGACGCCGGAGGCGGCGGCATGAGCGAGCGGAGCGAGGGAATCATGGGCACAGTCCGGCTC
>NZ_BONI01000091.1 GCF_016862635.1 Catellatospora coxensis
GACCGAAAGAAGGCCCGGGTCAGAGAAATCTGGCTCGGGCCTTCGGTGTATCAAGGGCTGGCCTCGACCTCGTACGCTGCGGGTAACCCCCTCCGAGGAGCAGTCGTGAGACATCCGGCAGAGACCAGCAGGTTCTTCCACATCGCGATCGTGGCCACCTTCTTCGGCGTGCTGGGCGTCGCCGGGTCCGCCAGCGAACCCGGCAGCGCGTTCAGCCCGTTCGCCGGGGTGCTCGGCTGGGTGCTGCTGGCCATCGGTTTGATCAACTTCGCGGTGCACGCGGTGGCACGGCTGCTGTTCGACCACGAGATGTGGCGTAACACTCATTTCACCGAGATCGTCGACTCCGCGGACTGAGCCGGTCACCCACCGTCGAACACGGCCCGAAGTTCGCGTTCGCCCCAGCCGGGCACCGAAGTTCCGGGTAAGGGGAGGCGCCGCCGGGAACCGCCTACCCGATGGGCCGTAAGCAGGGCAGGCATGCCCACTCATCCGATGGTCACGCGGACCGAACGATTTTCATAATGGCCGCTTAACCCGCCTACGGTGAGTAAGCTTGGCCGCCGTAAGCCCCCTCACCCCAGACGAAGAGCGAAATTCTGCCCCGTGCCCCTTCCTCGCATCGTTGATGATGTTTCCGTAGCACTGCGAACCTCCCGCAGCGCGGTGGAAGCCTGCAATGCCACGGTCTCCGTGCTCAGCCGGCACACCCCCGCCCTGATCGAGGCGCTGCTGCATGTGAAGGATCAGCTCCGGTGCGTCTCGGCGAGCGGAGCCTGGCAGGTGTTCTCCGCCGTGCCGCTGGGCCACGGCGTGGTCGGCCGGGTGTACGCCAGCGGCAAGGCCGTCACCATCCTCGACGTCGCCAACGACCCGGACTACATCCGGCTCGGGCCACCCATCACGTCCGAGATCTGTGCGCCGATCATCGACCGGACCGGGCACCCGGTCGGCGTGATCAACGCCGAGTGGGCCGAGGCGCAGCCGCTGGACGGCTGGGCGGACACGCTCACCGAGGCCGGGCGGCTGCTCGGCGCGCGCCTGTCCGAGCTGGGCGGGCCGCCCGCAGAGACCCGCAGTGAGCAGCTGCTGCGCCACGCGCTCGCGCTCACCAACGCCGAGACCGACGCCGACGTGCTGGTCCGTGCCTGCCGCGCGGCCCGGGAGGTGACCGGCCTGGCCGCCGCCGTGCTGCTGCGGCCCGCCCCGGACCTGCTGCCCGAGGAGCAGGAGCTGCGGGTGGTCATCGCGGCCAGCTCCCCGGAGCCCCGGGACCGGCCGCTGGTCGCCCGGCTCGCGCAGATCGATCCCGACCGGCTCGCCGCGCTGCTCGACGAAGCCTGCCGGTACGGGGCCTCGTACACGCTCGGCGACCCCGCGGTGCTCGACGCCCGCGGGTTCGAGGCGCTGACCGCCGCCGGGGTGCGCACCATGATCGCGGTGCCGCTCGGGGCCGGCACACCCGTGGTGTCCTCGTCGGTCGGCGCGCTGGTGGTGCTGGACGAGACCGCGATCGTGCCCGACAGCGCGCTGGTGAACCTGCTGGAGCTGCTGGCGGCGCAGGCCAGCACCTGCCTGGAGAAGCTGAGCACGCTGCGCCGCCTGCATCTGCAGGCCAACTCCGACCCGCTGACCGGACTGGGCCACGGCGGGCCGTTCGGCGACCGCCTGGCCAACGCCACCCCCGGCCGGACCGCGTTGCTCGCCATCGACATCGACCAGTTCAAGTTGGTCAACGACACCTTGGGCCACGCCGCCGGCGACCGGGTGCTGGTGCAGATGTCCAGCGCGCTGCAGCAGGCGCTGCGCCTCGGCGACGAGCTGTTCCGCGTGGGCGGTGACGAATTCGTGGCCGTGGTCGACGTGCCCAGCGCCGCGGAGGCGCTGCTGGTCGCCGAGCGCCTGGTCGCGGCGGCGAGAGCCACCGGACGCACGATCAGCGTCGGTGTGGCGATCCAGGGCGAACTGGAGCCGCCGGAGGCCGCGATGTACCGCGCCGACCAGGCGCTGTACGCCGTGAAGCGCAACGGCCGCAACGGCGTGCGCCTGGCCCCGTAGCCACCCGATCCCGCGCTGTTGCACGCCCGGAACGCTTCGCCCACCGTGAAACTGCTGGATCTAGATGAGTTGTGGTCGCCCCGACGACCACAACTCATCTAGATCCGAAAATCGCCACCCACCAGCGCCGCCCCAGACCGCCATGCGGGTGCGCTGCTGCGTTGGTGCAGCTCAACGCATGTCAGACGTTAAGAAGGGCACCTTCTACAACGCGGAGCGTTAAGAAGGTGCCCTTCCTTTGCCTTGGGTCAGCGGGAGAGGTCGGCGGCGAGGAGTTCGGCGATCTGGGCCGTATTGAGGGCGGCGCCCTTGCGGAGGTTGTCGCCGGTCACGAAGAAGTCGAGGGCGCGGGGGTCGTCGACGGCGCGGCGGATGCGGCCGACCCACGACGGATCGGTGCCGACGGCGTCGATGGGCATCGGAAACTCCCCCGCCGCCGGATCGTCCACGACGATCACGCCGGGCGCTCCCTGGAGCACCTCCCGGGCCCCGATGGCGTCGACCTCCGAACCGAAGACCGCGTGCACGGCGACCGAGTGCCCGGTGACCACGGGCACGCGCACGCACGTGGCGCTGACCTTCAGGTCCGGCAGCCCCAGGATCTTGCGGGTCTCGTTGCGCATCTTCAGCTCTTCGCTGGACCAGCCGCCGTCCTTCAGCGAGCCGGCGAACGGCACCACGTTCAGCGCGACGGGCGCCGCGAACGGGCCCAGCTCGTCGCCGACCGCGTGCCGCACGTTGCCCGGCCGGGTGCCGAGCACCCGGTCCCCGGCGACCTTGGCGATCTGGTCGTGCAGGGTGTCCACGCCGATCTGCCCCGCCCCGGAGACGGCCTGGTACGAGGCCAGCACCAGTTCCTTGAGGCCGTACGCGTTGTGCAGCGGGGCGATCGCCACGATCATCGCCAGGGTGGTGCAGTTGGCGTTGGCGATGATGCCCTTGGGCCGGTTGCGGATCTGCGCCGGGTTGATCTCGGGGACGACCAGGGGCACGTCGGGGTCCATCCGGAACGCGCCGGAGTTGTCGACCGCGACCGCGCCGCGGGCCGCCGCGATGGGCGCCCAGTAGGCGGAGACCTCGTCGGGCACGTCGAACATGGCGACGTCGACGCCGTCGAAGGCCTCCTCGGTGAGCGCGACGACCTCGACCTCCTGGCCGCGCACGAGCAGGCGGCGGCCGGCCGAGCGCGCGGACGCGACCAGCCGGATGTCGCCCCACACGTTGCGGCGGTTGCTGAGGATGTCGAGCATCACCGTGCCGACGGCACCGGTCGCCCCGACGACGGCGAGGGTGGGCAGTTTGTGGCTCATGCCTTCTCCTCGCTCCAGGTGCGGCCGCCGGTTCGCTTGTTTCGCGGGTTCATCGCGCTACCGGCCGGTCCCGGCGTACACCACGGCCTCTTCGTCGCCGCCGAGCTCGAACGCGTCGTGCACGGCGCGCACGGCGGAGTCGAGGTCGGTGTCGCGGCAGACCACCGAGATGCGGATCTCCGAGGTCGAGATGATCTCGATGTTGACGCCCGCGCGGGCCAGCGCCTCGCAGAAGGTGGCGGTGACGCCCGGGTTGGAGCGCATGCCCGCGCCGACCAGCGAGATCTTGCCGATGTGGTCGTCGTAGAGCAGGCCCTTGAAGCCGACCCGCTCCTGGATCTTCTGCAGGGCGGCCATCGCGGTGGGGCCGTCGTCCTTGGGCAGCGTGAAGGAGATGTCGGTGCGGCCGGAGGCCTCGGTGGAGACGTTCTGCACGATCATGTCGATGTTGATCTCGGCGTCGGCCAGCGTGCGGAAGATCGACGCGGCCTCGCCCGGCTCGTCCGGCACGGAGACGATGGTGATCTTCGCTTCGTTCCGGTCGTGCGCGACGCCGGTGATGAGTGCCTGCTCCACGGAAAGGTCCTCCATTGATCCCGTCACCAGGGTGCCGGTGTTGTTCGAGTACGACGAGCGGACGTGGATCGGCAGCCCGAACCGGCGGGCGTACTCCACGCTGCGCAGGTGCAGGATCTTGGCGCCGGACGCGGCCAGCTCCAGCATCTCCTCATAGGTGATCTGGTCGACCTTGGCCGCGTTGGGCACGATGCGCGGGTCGGCGGTGTACACGCCGTCCACGTCGGTGTAGATCTCGCAGACGTCGGCCTTCAGCGCGGCGGCCAGCGCCACCGCGGTCGTGTCCGAGCCGCCACGGCCGAGCGTGGTGATGTCCTTGGTGTCCTGGGCGACGCCCTGGAAGCCGGCCACGATCACGATCGCGCCCTCGTCGAGCGCGCCGCGCAGGCGGCCCGGGGTGACGTCGATGATGCGCGCCTTGCCGTGCACCGACGTGGTGATGACGCCGGCCTGCGACCCGGTGTACGAGCGCGCCTCGTAGCCCAGGTTGTGGATGGCCATGGCGAGCAGCGCCATCGAGATGCGCTCGCCCGCGGTGAGCAGCATGTCGAACTCGCGGCCGGGGGGCAGCGGGCTGACCTGGTGCGCCAGGTCGATCAGCTCGTCGGTCGTGTCGCCCATCGCGGAGACGACCACGCAGACGTCGTTGCCGGCCTTCCGCGTCGCGACGATGCGCTCGGCGACCCGCTTGATCCGCTCAGCGTTGGCGACTGACGAGCCGCCGTACTTCTGCACGACGAGGGCCACGGTTGCACGGCTCCTCTCCACCTCAGGGACTAAAGACGCTTCAGCTTAGCGGCGGCTCCCGCCGCTCCTCGCCGGTCGATCCCAGCTGTCGGGCAGCGCCGCCGAGAAAGTCCGAGATCCTCTTTCGTACGGCTTCCGGCGCCGTGCAGTCACCCGACTCCCCCGCATCGCCGCCGCAGGATTTAACGCCTGTGACGCGCACCACAGACCGCGCGTTGCCTGCTCATCACGCGATCTTGTGTAGGCCGGGGCGCGTCATACCGGAGATGACGCGCGCCGGGTTGAGAATGGGCGCGTGCGCCGGGCTGTCCTCTCCCTCTGTCTCATCGCCGCCTGCTGGTCGGTCTCCGCCTGCGGCGGCGACACGCCGGAGACCACTCCGACGTCGGCCGCCCCGGTCTCCACCGCGCTCCCCGAGCCGGCCGGGGCCCGGGCGCAGCTCGCCGCCCGGGCGGCCGCCGCCAAGGACCTGCGCCAGGTGGCCATGTACACCTTCAAGAGCCCGAAGCGCCCCGACCGCCGCGTGGTGGTCACCCGGGCCGTCGACGGCACCTGGCGCATCGACGTGCCCGGCGGGGCGCACGGCGGCGCGGTGGACATCGCGCTGGTCTTCGCGGCGAACACCCTGCACCAGTGCGCGCTGGCGGCGGGCAACCACCCGTACTCGGGATGCGTGAAGATCAACGGGGCGCTGCCGGCGAAGGCCGACCTGAAGATCCAGCACCTGATCACGGACTGGCAGAACATGCTGACCGACCGGCGGCTCGCGATCGCCGTGGCCGAGGTCGCCCCGCTGCCCGGGGCTCGCGGTAAGTGCTACTCGGTGGAGTCGTCGGCGGCCAGCATGACGCTGCCGCTGGACGCGGGCATCTACTGCTACGAGACCGACGGCACGCTCACCGCGGCCAAGGTCGCCTTCGGCACCCTGCTGCTGGAGGGGACCCCGGGGTTGGCTCCGCCCTCGGTGCAGCTGCCCGGCCCGGTGGTGCCCGGCAACCCGCTGCCGCTGAACGCGCCGCCGTCCCCGAAGCCGTCCACCAGCACTTCCGCCTCCCCCTCGCCGAAGGCCTGACGCCTCTAGCAGAGTTCGGCGCGATCCGTCGCCCCGCAGCCCGGGATGTGTGGATCGGGTGAAGGAAAGCGCCGGATGGTGGATATCGGCTGGAGAAACCCGGCCGACTCAGGCTGGAATCGGTGGCATGGCCCTGCGTGACAACCTCATCCCGCCGCCCGGACTCCCCCGCCGTCTCGCCACCCAGAACCTGCTCTTCGGCGTCGGCGCGGGAACCTTCCTCACCGGCAGTGCCGTCTTCTTCACCCGGGTGGTCGGCCTGCGGCCGCACGAGATCGGCATCGGGTTGTCGCTGGCGGCCGCGATCGCGCTGGTCACCGCCGTGCCGCTGAGCGCGCTGACCGACCGGTTCGGCGCCCACCGGATGTGGACCGGCGGTGTCGTGGCCCAGGGGCTGCTCTTCGCAGCCTGGCCGTTCGCGCGGGGCTTCTGGAGCTTCCTGCTCGTCATCGCCTGCCTGGAACTGGTCGCCACGGTCGGGCAGGCCGGGCGAAACGTGTACCTGATCGAGGCGCTCGATCCCGAGACGCGGGTCCGCACGCAGGCGTTCTCCCGCTCCTGGCTGAACGTGGGCTGGTCGCTGGGGGCCGGGCTGGCCGCGCTGGCCCTGGCGATCGACACCACCCCGGCGTACTACACGCTGGTCCTGCTCAACAGCGCGCTGCTGCTGGCCAACGCGTACTTCATCGGCCGCCTGCCGCGCGTGCCGCGTTCCGCGGCCGCCGGGGCCCGGCGGCGGGTCGGCGCGGTGTTCGCGGACCGGCCGTTCCTCGCCGTCACCGCGGTATGCGCCGTGCTGACCTGCTACATGACCGTGCTGATGGAGGTGGCCCCGCTGTGGCTGCTGCACCGGACCGACGCGCCGAAGTGGTGGCTCGGCGTGATGACGGTGACGAACACGCTCATGGCCACGACGCTGCAGGTCGCGGTGACCAAGGGGGCGCACACCATCGGCGGGGCGGCGGCGGCCTCCCGCCGGGCCGGCCTGGTCGCCGCGCTGGGCTGCCCCGTCTACCTGCTCACCGGGGCCACCAGCGGCGTCTGGACCATGGTGCTGCTGGTGCTGGCGACGATCCTGCTGACCATGGCCGAGCTGTGGCAGTCGGCCGGCGCCTGGACGTTCATGGCCGAGCTGCCGCCGGCCGACCGGCGCGGTGAGTACGTCGGCGCGTTCCGGATGGGCGGCTCCGCCCAGTCCATGATCGCCCCGGCGTCGCTGATCGCGCTGGCGGTGACCTCGGGCGGCTGGGGCTGGTTCGCCATCGCCGGGCTGTTCCTCGGCGCGGCACTGCTCATCGGGCCGGCGGCCCGGCGCGCGGCCCGGTCCCGCGAGCAGCTGGCCGGCGTGCCGGCCCCGGTGCCTGCCTGACGGGACACGGTGTCCCATTTCGTGGACATCGAGCCCGGACGGCGATCTATGGGCGTACAGTGGCCCCCATCATGTGCTGCGTGAGCCTCCTGCTTCGCCGCCGCGACGAGGTCTGACCGACCGGCACCTCGTCGCGGAGTAGCGACGTGCGCTCGCCCGCTGGTCCCGCCACGTTTTTCTGTTTGCCGGAAGAAGTTGCCGGTTCAACGAATCTGATGACGGCCGATGTTCCTTTGGGCACAATCCGCCGCCGGACCACGCGTGAAACACATGATGTCAAGGAGCATGGAAGCCATGTCTGCTGCTGCTCAGCGCCCCAGCAAGATGCCGTACCAGCGTTACCGCGGCTACCACGTACAGTTCCAGGTAGAGGTGCCGGACCGCGCCTGGCCGACCCGACGCGTGACCGCCGCCCCGCAGTGGTGCGCGGTGGACCTGCGCGACGGCAACCAGGCCCTGATCGACCCGATGTCGCCCGACCGCAAGCGCCGCATGTTCGAGCTGCTGGTGCGGATGGGATACAAGGAGATCGAGGTCGGTTTCCCGGCCGCCAGCGAGACCGACTTCTCGTTCGTACGGCAGCTCATCGAGGAGCAGCTGATCCCGGACGACGTGACCATCCAGGTGCTGGTCCAGTGCCGCGAGCACCTGATCGAGCGCACCTTCGAGAGCCTGCGCGGCGCGAAGCGGGCGATCGTGCACTTCTACAACTCGACCTCCACGCTGCAGCGCGAGGTGGTGTTCGGCCTGGACAAGGACGGCATCACCGCGATCGCGACGGACGGCGCGCGGATGTGCCAGAAGTACGCGGAGATCATCACCCCGGACACCGAGATCCGGTACGAGTACTCCCCCGAGTCCTACACCGGCACCGAGCTGGAGTACGCGCTGGAGGTGTGTTCGGCGGTCATCGAGGTCATCGACCCGACGCCGGACCGCCCGCTGATCATCAACCTGCCCGCCACCGTCGAGATGGCGTCGCCGAACGTGTACGCCGACTCGATCGAGTGGATGGACCGCCGCCTGCCGCGCCGCGACTCGGTCATCCTGAGCCTGCACCCGCACAACGACCGGGGCACCGGCGTCGCCGCCGCCGAGCTGGGCCTGCTGGCCGGCGCGGACCGGATCGAGGGCTGCCTGTTCGGCAACGGCGAGCGCACCGGCAACGTCGACCTGGTCACGCTGGGCCTGAACCTGTTCAGCCAGGGCATCGACCCGCAGATCGACTTCACCGGCATCGACGAGATCAAGCGCGCCGTGGAGTACTGCAACCAGCTGCCGGTGCACGAGCGCCACCCGTACGCAGGGGACCTGGTCTACACGGCGTTCTCCGGCTCGCACCAGGACGCGATCAAGAAGGGCCTGGACGCGCACGCCCGCAAGGCGACCAAGGCCGGGGTGCCCGTCGAGCAGTTCGAGTGGGCGGTGCCGTACCTGCCGATCGACCCGAAGGACCTGGGCCGCTCGTACGAGGCCGTGATCCGGGTGAACTCGCAGTCCGGCAAGGGCGGCGTTGCCTACATCATGAAGTCCGAGCACCAGCTGGACCTGCCGCGCCGCCTGCAGATCGAGTTCTCCGGCGTGATCCAGCGCCGCACCGACGACGCCGGTGGCGAGGTCACGCCCGCCGAGATGTACGCCGCGTTCGCCGACGAGTACCTGACCGACCGCCGCCTGGCGGTGCGCTCGTACTCGGTGGCCACCGTCGACGGCAAGGTGGAGCTGGTCGCCGAGGCCGATCTGGACGGCGGTGCCTGTCGCCTGACCGGGGTCGGCAACGGCCCGATCGACGCGTTCATCCATGCGCTGAGTGACCACGGGGTGAGCGTGCGGGTGCTGGACTACGCCGAGCACGCGCTGACCTCGGGCGGTGACGCGCAGGCCGCCGCGTACGTCGAGTGCGACGTGGACGGCGAGACCCGCTGGGGCGTCGGCGTCGACGCCAACATCGTCACCGCCTCCCTGAAGGCCGTAGCCAGCGCCGTCAACCGCCACTAGCCCCGAAGGCGAAGGAAGGGCACCTTCTACACGGACGTCCGTTATGAAGGTGCCCTTCCTTTCTTTTTGGTCAGGGGCAGCGGCCGCGTTGGAGGACTTGGGGGAGGTGGCCGGTGCGCTGGGCGGGGGTGGGGGCGCGGCCGGGGCGGTCGAGGCGTACGCCGCCGCAGACGAACAGGGCCAGCACCGACGCGAGGACGAACACCGCGGCGCACCACATGCCGGACTGGTAGAAGGCCGCGCCCAGGGCGGCCGCGTTCTCGTAGTCCTCGCCGGACAGGCCGACCACCAGCGGCAGCGCGGCCACGGCGAGCAGTGACCCGGCTCGGGCCGCGGTGTTGTTGACGCCGCTGGCGACCCCGGCGAAGCGCACGTCGACGGCGGACAGCACGGTCGCGGTCAGCGGCGCGACGAGCAGGGTCAGGCCCAGGCCGAAGACGAGCACGCCCGGCAGGATCC
The DNA here is from genome assembly GCF_016862635.1 of Catellatospora coxensis. Classification (GTDB taxonomy): domain Bacteria; phylum Actinomycetota; class Actinomycetes; order Mycobacteriales; family Micromonosporaceae; genus Catellatospora; species Catellatospora coxensis. The sequence continues at coordinate 9,590 of NZ_BONI01000091.1, forward strand.
CGGTCCAGTAGCTCACCCCAGGCGTCATCGTGCGGATCATCAGCACCCCGGCGGCGCAAAACAGTGGACCGAGCGTGAGTTGCAGCCTCGGCCCGAATTTGGTCGCCATGGCCCCGGACAGCTCCGAGCCGACCAGCATCAGCAGGGTCATCGGCAGGGTGGCCAGCCCGGCCTCCAGCGCGTCGTAGCCGAGCCCGGTCTGCAGGTAGATGACCAGCAGGAAGAAGAAGCCGCCGAACGCGCCGTAGGTCAGCACCGTGTAGAGGTTGAGCACGGAGAACACGCGGGAGCTGAACAGCCGCAGCGGCATCATCGCGGCCGCCGCCCTGGCCCGCTCCACCAGCAGGAAGCCGATCGCCCCGGCCAGCCCGACCACGAACGCGCCCAGCACCGGCAGCGATACGAACCCGTGCTCCGGCCAGGCGATCAGGCCGTAGGTCACCCCGCCCAGCGCGGCCGCGCCGAGCGCCGCTCCCGCCACGTCGAAGTGGTGCGCCACCGCGCTGTCCCGGCTCTCCGGGACGTACCTGCGGCTCAGCCAGACGATCACGGCGGCCAGCGGCACGTTGATCAAAAATATCCAGCGCCAGGAGACCTGGTCGATCAGCACCCCGCCGATGAAGGGGCCGAGGGCCATTGTCGCGCCGGCCAGCCCGGACCAGGCGCCGATGGCGCGGGCCCGGTCCTGTTCCTGGAACGACGACTGCAGCAGGGCCAGCGAGCCGGGTGCGAGCAGAGCTCCGCCCACCCCCTGCAGCACCCGGGCCGCGATGAGCGTCTCGACGTTCGGGGCGATCCCGCACACCAGGGAGGCCAGGGTGAACCAGACGACGCCGGTGACGAATATCCGACGCCGCCCGAGCCGGTCGCCCAGCGCTCCGCCGAGCAGCACGAACGCGGCCAGCGTCAGGGTGTACCCGTTGATCACCCACTGCAGCTGGGCCAGGCTCGCGCCCAGCTCGCGCCCGAGCGTCGGCAACGCGACGTTGACCACGGTGGAGTCGAGGAAGGCCATGCCGGAGGCCAGCACCGCCGCGGCGAGCGTGCCCCGCCCCGCGGCGCTGCTCATCCGCAGCCCGGCCGCCTCCATTCGGTCCATTGTCGTCCCCGGGCCGCCCGCCGCGCCGCAGAACGCGAAGGTGAGGGTTCGAAAGAGTTCCCGATTCTCTGTGCGAAGGTACTGAAACATCGTCATGTATGGTGACTGTGTGTTGTTTCGCCTGCTGCCGGCCGACCGTGAGGTCGCCTCGCCTCCTGCGTGTTCCGGGCCGTGCCGGCCTGGCGTGTGGGCCGCTGCGTTAGGGAGCAGGCGGGCGTGAAGAGGTTCGAGCCGCGGGCTGGTTTCGTGGTGCAGGCGTACCGGTTCGCTCTCGACCCGAACGTGGGTCAGGAGCGGGCGTTGCGTTCGCATTGCGGTGCGGCGCGTGCCGCCTACAACTGGGCCGTGTCGTGGGTGACCGCGACGTGGTGGCAGCGCAGGGCCGAGCAGTCCTACGGGATCGCAGAGGAGGACCTCACCCCGTGGCGGCCGTTGTCGCTGCCTGCGCTGCGGAAGGTGTTCAACGAGGTCAAGCACACCGACCCACGTTTCGCCGCCTGGTGGGCCGACAATTCCAAGGAGGCCTACAGCACCGGGCTGGCGAATGCGGCGGCAGCGTTCGACAACTACACCAAGTCCAAGCAGGGTGCCCGTGCGGGCCGCCGGATGGGCGGGCCGAGGCGTAAGTCCAAGCGTAAGGCTCGGTTGTCGTGCCGGTTCACGACCGGGGCGATCCGCGTGGAGCCGGACCGGCGGCATGTGACGCTGCCGCGACTGGGCACGATCCGCACCCACGAGAACACCCGCAAACTCGCCCGCCGCCTCGCCGCGGGCACGGCCCGGATCCTGTCCGCGACCGTCACCCACGCACGCGGCCGCTGGTTCGTGTCGTTCCAGGTCGAGGTAATGCGCGACGCGCGCACCCCGGCCCAGGCCGACATGGTCGTCGGTGTCGATCTCGGGGTCAAGCATCTGGCGGTGCTGGCCGACAGCACCGGGCGGATCACCTACGTGCCGAACCCCGGCCACTTCGATAACGCCCTGGCGAGGCTGCGTCGGCTGTCGCGGCGGGTCTCCCGACGTCAGGGCCCGGACCGGCGCACCGGCCGCACCCCGTCGCGGCGGTGGGTCAAGGCCGACGCCGAGCGCAACCGGGTCCACCACCAGGTCGCGAACCTGCGCACCGACGCCCTGCACAAGCTCACCACCAGGATCCGGGCCGGGCATCACACGGTGGTGGTCGAGGATCTGAACGTCGCTGGAATGCTGTCCAACCGCCGCGTGGCCCGCAAGGTCGCCGACGCCGGGTTCGGGCAGATCCGCCGCCAGTTGACCTATAAGGGCGAGTGGGCCGGTGGGGTCACGGTGAAGGCCGACCGCTGGTACCCCTCGTCGAAGACCTGCTCGGACTGCGGTGCAGTGAAAGCCAAACTGCCGCTGCACGTCCGGGTGTTCACTTGCGAACAATGCCCTTTGGTGATGGACCGCGATGCCAACGCGGCCCGCAACCTCGCCGCTTTGGCGGCGGCAGTCAAGGCTGGTACCGGAGTGGCCGGAGACCAGGACGCGAAAGCGTCGAACCCCCGTGGAGCCGACCGTCAGACCCGCGCCACCACCCGACCCCGCAAGCGGCCGGGTGGGCGGGCAGGTGGCGCAACCCCGCACCAGCGGACAGAAACGGGGATCCTCGCCAAACCGAAGCGGTGACGCTCCGGCGAGGCAGGAACCTTCCCGACCGAAAGGCCGGGATTGCTGACATCCGACTATGGATTCAGCAACGGATACGTGGTGATGGTGAGGACTGCTCGTATGGTGAGCGGGTGCGATCCCCCAAACCCCCCAGACGTGCCAGAGTTCTCCTACTCCTGGTGGCGGCCGTCGCGGCCGCCGCGACCACCACCGCGTGCGACCCGGTCGACAGCGGTCCCGCCAACCCGGCGGGTCCCGGCGGCGTCAACGTCGACCCGAACGCGGGCAGCAACGCGCTCGCTTCGCTGTCCAACCTGAAGGTCGCCGCCGCGCGGCCGATGACCGGGTACACGCGCGAGAAGTTCCCGCACTGGAACAAGGCCGGGTCCAACTGCGACGTGCGGGACACCGTGCTGGCCCGCGACGGCAAGAACGTCAAGCTGGACGGCTGCAACGTCACCGGCGGCGAGTGGTCCAGCGTGTACGACGGCCTGAAGACCACCGACCCGCTCAAGGTCGACATCGACCACATGGTGCCGCTGGCCAACGCCTGGCGGTCCGGGGCGGACGAGTGGACCAACGAGAAGCGCTCGCAGTTCGCGAACGACCTGGACCGGCCGCAGCTGTTCGCGGTGTCGGCGACCAGCAACCGGTCCAAGGGCGACCAGGACCCGTCGACGTGGAAACCGCCAAGCAAGGACTATTGGTGCACTTATGCGCAACAATGGATCACGGTGAAGACCCATTGGAAACTCACCGTGACCACGGCCGAGAAGGCCGCCCTGACCGACATGCTGGGGACCTGTGTATGAGTGAGCGCAGCGAGCGAATCATGAGCACCGGTGGTCATGCGGTGAAGCCGCGAAGCGGGTTCACCGCATGACCGGGTTGACCACGGACATCATGGCCGGGCCTGGCGGCGTCATGACCGACGAGGTGGGCGTGGTCACCGGTGAGCTGACGCTCGCCACGGAGCTGGGCGGCGACGGCACCGCCCGGCTCCGCGTGCAGTACCTGGGCGCCGAGGAGTGGTACACGGTGACCGGCGCGACCGTGCCGGTCACCGACCCCGCCCAGGCCCTGCACCTGCTGGCCGTGGGCCTGCTGAACCGCCCCGAGGGCTGAGCGGCCCTCAGGCCCGATCGGCGGCCCGCTTACGCAGGGCCAGCGCGACGCTGGTCCCGACGATGAACAGAGCCAGCAGGGAGTACGCCAGGATGCCGGTCACCTCGTCGATGAAGCTGTACGGCTCCTCGCCGGCCAGGTCGTCCCGCACCGCCACCGGCACGTGCTCGGGCTCGGTCAGCCCGACCGCCTGGTTCTCGCCCTCGGCCCCGTCCGCGTTCGGGGCCGGGTCGGCGGCCACGGCCCGCGGCGCGGGTGCGGCGAACACGTCGCTGCGGGTGCCGGGCAGGTGCCGGGTGCAGCGGCCGGTGTCGTACACGCAGACCATGTAGACGGCCAGGTTGTCGGTGACGATCCGGTCGTACGCGCCCTCGACCGTCATCGCCACGTGCGGCTCCGCGGGAGACGCCCCGGCCAGGCGCATGGTGAAGGCGAGCCGCCGGGACTGCCCCGCCGGCAGCTCGACGAGGCAGGCGTCGCCGTCGTCCTCGGGGCAGTCGGACCAGGTCACGTCCTCGAACCCGGTCGCGACCGGATCGGCGATCCGCAGCCGGGCGTGGGTCGGGCCGGTGTTGCGGTAGAGCACCCCGAGGTGCGCGGTGTCCCCGGTGTGCAGGTCCACCCGTGCCTGCTCGGCGGTCGCCGTGACGTCGACGTAGGGCGGCGGCGAGACCGCGACCGCGAACGTGCCGGACGCCGCGGGCACCCCGACGCCCCGGGCGCTGACGGACACCGTGCCCGCCGCGCCCTCCGGGGCGTTCTTGCGGGCCCGCAGGTCCAGCCGGACGGAGAAACCCTGCCCGGGGCTGATCCGGTCGACCTTGCAGGTGGCCGTGGTCTTGGTGTGGTCGCACCAGTCCGCCGACGCGAGCTCGACCCGCTGGGCGAGCCCTCCGGTGAGCCGTACCTGCAGCACCACCTTGCTCAGGTCGTGGCCGGTGGTGTTCTTCAGGCTGACCGCGGTGTCGCCGCCGCCGAGTTCGGTGGCCCCGGCCGCGGCCGGCACGTCGAGCTTGAGCCCGTCCGTGGCCGGGGCGGCGGCTGCGGGCAGGCCGGCGGCGAGGCCGAGCGCGGCCCCGAACGCGACGGTCATCCAGGCACGAACCACGATTCCCCCATCGAGCGCGGCACGTCGCCCGTGCGCGCGGCGCGGCCCGCACGACGCGGGTCGATTTGCTTTGGCAAGGTGGCAGGCTACCGCGTATCAGTCGACAAGCGGACATTCCGCCCTAAACGACACGCGACGTTCCCGCGGGGGGACCAAGCCGGCCCGGCTCAGGTGAACAGCGCCGCGGCGAAGTCCTCGTCGGTGAGCGGGCTGGGCGTGATGCCGATCAGGTTCTTGTCCAGCACCAGCGCGTCCGGCCCGTGCGCCAGCGGCACGGCGGGCAGCAGCTCCAGCAGCCGCGCGTTCAGCTGCTCGTACAGCGGGCGGCGCCGGCCCGGGTCGCCGATCCCGTCGACCTCCTTGAGCCGGGCGAACAGGTCGGCGTCGGTGAACCCGAACTCGGCGTTGGGCTTGGCGAACAGCTGGCCCATGAAGTCGTACGCCTCGCCGTAGTTGCCGGTCACGCCGTACAGGTGCAGGTCGTGGGCCTTGCCCTTGGACACCGCGTTGAGGTAGTTCGGCGTCCAGCGCAGCTCGATCCCCTCGACCTCGATCCCGGCCGCGCGCAGGTCGGCGGCGAGCAGCTCGAAGATCTTCTTCGGATCGGGCAGGTACGGCCGGGTCACGTCCCGCGGGTAGTGGAAGCGCAGCTTCAGCCCGCCGCCGTAGCCCGCGGCGGCCAGCAGCTCCTTCGCCTTGGCCGGATCGTGCGGGTAGGCCGCGACGTCGGGGTTCCAGCCGGGGAGCAGCTCGGGATGGAAGTTCAGCGCGAGCTTGGCGCCCTCCGGGAACGCCTCGGCTAGCAGGCGCTGCCGGTCGACGGCGTACGCGATCGCCTGGCGCACCTCCGGTTTGGCCAGCGCCGGGTTGCCGCTCTGGTTGATGCCCAGGTAGAGCGTGTTGAACGCGGGGCGGGTGAGCACGTGGAAGCCCTGCTCGGCCAGCGGCTTGCGATCCTCGAACGCGACCAGGTCGTATCCGTCGATCTTCCCGTCGAGCAGCGCCTGCTTGCGCCGTGCCGCCTCGACGGTCTGGAAGACCAGGTGCTTCACCTTGGCCGCGGTGCCGTGGTAGCCCTCGAACGCCTCCAGCTCCACCTTGCGGCCCGGCTTGTCCCAGGACACGAAGCGGTACGGCCCGGTGCCGACCGGGCTGTTGCCGTACGCCGGGTAGCGGCTGCCCGCGACGGGCTTGTCCGCCAGCTGCTCGCGCAGCGCCTTCGGGCTGGAGATGGCGAACGACGGCAGGGTGAAGGCCGCCGGGAAGCGGCTGCTCGGCCGGGTGAGCGCGATCTGGGCGGTGGCCGGGTCGGCCGCCGTGCACGACTTGAACAGGCTCGCCCCGAGCCGGCTCGACGCGTTCTTGGCGAAGCCGCCGAAGACCGCCTGCCAGGCCGCGCTGACGTCGCCCGCCTGCAGCGCGGCCGGGAAGCGGTGCCAGCGCTCGAAGTTGGCGCAGACCGCCGCGGCGTCGAAGGCGGTGCCGTCGTGGAACTTCACCCCCTGCCGCAGGCGGAAGGTCCAGACCGTGCCCGTGCCGTCGACGGAGAAGGTCTCCGCCAGGCCCGGGGCGGCCACCGCGGCGCCCGGCTCGGCCTGCACCAGGGTCTCCAGCACCTGCCTGGTGATGCGCAGCGACTCGGCGTCCGGTGACAGCGCCGGGTCCAGGATCCGGATCTCGCCCATGGCGAAGACCAGGGTGTCCTCGGTGCTCACCGCCGGGGGCGCGCTGGACGCCGGGGCCGCCGGGCCGCCGTCGCCGCCGGTGCAGCCGGCGGCGAGCAGCAGCGCCGCAGCCGTGGCCGTCGCCGACCAGATCCGCCACCGTCGCGCGCGCATCGCGGCCACCTCTGTCCTATATGCGTGATTACTCGACGACGCAGGGTCACCCAGGGCCGACCCTAACGGCCGTCGATGTGTGCCCGCACGGGCGAGCGGGCAAGTGATACCGAACCGTTGTTCGGAATCGGCACGGACAGCGGTGACATATCGCCCAGCACGGCCGCAGCGCGCGCCGGTCCAGCAGGCCGGTGGTCAGACCTGCGCGGTACGGTAGCGGGCGACGTTCGTAGGAGGTGTACGCCCCGTGGCGCTGGCGCTGTATCGCAGGTACCGGCCTCGCACCTTCGCCGAGGTGATCGGCCAGGACCATGTCACCGAGCCGCTCATCCAGGCGCTCAAGAGCGGTCGGCTGAACCACGCCTACCTCTTCTCCGGCCCCCGTGGCTGCGGCAAGACCTCCAGCGCGCGCATCCTGGCCCGCTCGCTGAACTGCGCCCAGGGCCCGACCCCGGAGCCGTGCGGCGAGTGCGAGTCGTGCAAGGCGCTGGCGCCCGACGGCGCGGGCTCGATCGACGTGATCGAGATCGACGCGGCCAGCCACGGCGGCGTCGACGACGCCCGGGAGCTGCGCGAGCGCGCGTTCTTCGCGCCCGCGATCAGCCGCTACAAGATCTACATCATCGACGAGGCGCACATGGTCTCGTCGGCCGGCTTCAACGCGCTGCTGAAGCTTGTCGAGGAGCCGCCGGACTACGTCAAGTTCATCTTCGCCACCACCGAGCCGGAGAAGGTGCTCGGCACCATCCGCTCGCGCACCCACCACTACCCGTTCCGCCTCATCCCGCCGAGCGCGCTCCGGCCGTACCTGGAGCAGCTCTGCCAGCTCGAAGGCGTCGCGGTGGAGCCGCTGGTGCTGCCGCTGGTGGTGCGGGCGGGCGGCGGTTCGGCCCGGGACAGCCTCTCCGTGCTCGACCAGCTCATCGCGGGCTCCGGCCCCGACGGGGTGAGCTACGCGCGGGCGGTCGCGCTGCTCGGGGTCACCGACAACGCGCTGATCGACGAGATGGTCGACGCGCTGGCCGCGGGCGACGGCGCGGCCGCGTTCGGGGCCATCGACCGGGTCGCCGAAGCGGGCCACGACTCCCGCCGATACGCCAACGACCTGCTGGAACGGCTCCGCGACCTGATCATCCTGCGGCAGGTGCCGGACGCCGCCGCCAAGGGCCTGATCGACGTGCCGGAGGAGCAGCTCGCGCGCATGCAGGCGCAGGCGACCCAGCTCGGTGCGGCGACCCTGTCCCGCTGCGCGGACATCGTGGCCAACGGCCTGGTGGAGATGCGCGGCGCGACCTCGCCGCGGCTGCTGCTCGAACTGATCGCGGCCCGCATGCTGCTGCCCGCCGCCGACGAGTCCGGCGCCGCCCTGCTCCAGCGCCTGGAGCGGCTGGAGACCGGCTTCGTGCCCGGCGCGGTCGCCCGATCGGCCGGCGACGCCCCGGCCCGGTCCCAGGCCGACGCCGGTCAGGCCGCGCGGGACACCGGTCCCGCCCAGCGGGCCGACGCCGCGCCGAGCACCGCCGCGCCCGCCGTCACCGGCCGCGAAGCCGCTCGGGCCGCGGCGGCCAGTGCCGCCGCCGGACACGACCGGGCGGGCGCCGGCCGCGAAGCCGCTCGGGCCGCCGCGCCCGAGAATCCCGGCCCGGCCCCGCAGCCCGGGGCGGTCCAGGCCGACGGCGGCCCGGTCCGGCAGGCCGGGGCAGCCCAGCCCGCCGGTGTGGTCCGCCAGGCGGCCGACTCCTGGGCCTCGGCCGAGCCGGCCCGCGCGCCCGAGTCCGCAGCTCCCGCGCAGGCCGCCCGGACGCCCGCACCCGCCGCGGCGAGCGCCCCGGCAGCCGGGGTCGACGATGCCGCCGCGGTGCGCCGGTCCTGGGACGAGATCGTGCGTATGGTCGGCCGCAGCAGCAAGAAGGCGGCGGCGTTCGCCCGCGAGGCGGTCGTGCGCGACATCGACGGCAACACGCTGGTGCTGCTGTTCAAGCACAAGATCCACGCGAACGGGGTGGAGAACGACCCCGCGCCGCTGATGCAGGCGGTGCACCAGGTGCTCGGCGGCAAGTGGCAGCTGCGCTGCGAGGTCGGCGGGGATCCCCGTGCCGCGTCGCGCGCCGCCGCCGTCGCCCCGGCCTCCGCGCCGCCCCGCAGCGCGCCGCAGAAGGCCGCCGCCCCGTCCCGCGCGCCCGCCCCCGCGGCAGACGACTGGCCGACCCCGGCCCGCGTGGGCGGTGCCGCCCCGGCCGCGCCCGCGCAGCAGACGGCCCGCCGCGCGCCGGTCGTCGACGACGGCCCCCCGCTGGAAGAGCCGCCGTACGACCCCGAGTACGACGGCCCGCCGACGCGCACCATCGAGGGCTTCGACCCCGGCGACGAGCCGACCGACGAGATCGTCGACGCCGCCGTCGCCCGGCAGACCACCGAGCAGGCCGCCGTCGACTCCCTCCGCCGCAGCTTCAACCTCGAAAAACTCGACTGACCAGCCCCGCCTGACCGCCTCGCCGCGCACCCCCTGCCGCAACTCTTGAAGAGTCGCGCCTTCACGCCGGCCGATGACCGCGACTCTTTAAGAGTTGCGGCAGGGGGGTGGGGGCGGGGGGTGCGGAGACGGCGAAGGCCCCGCGGTGTGTGCCGCGGGGCCTCGTCGTGGGTGGGTCAGCGCTTTTCGCCCAGGGCCATCGGGAAGTGGCAGGCGGCCAGGTGACCGGCGCTGTCGTCGCCGTGGCGGACCAGCGGCGGCGGTGTGGTGGCGCAGATGTCCTGCGCCTTCCAGCACCGGGTGCGGAAGCGGCAACCCGACGGCGGGTTGATCGGGCTGGGCACGTCGCCGGTGAGCAGGATGCGCTCCCGCTGGTCGCCCTGCCGCCGGCGCGGGTCGGGCACCGGCACCGCCGACAGCAGCGCGGCCGTGTACGGGTGCCGCGGCATCGTGTACAGCGACTCCCGGTCCGCGATCTCGACGATCTTGCCCAGGTACATCACCGCGACGCGGTCGGAGATGTGGCGCACCACCGACAGGTCGTGCGCGATCACGACGTAGGTCAGGCCGAGCTCGGTCTGCAGGTCCTCCAGCAGGTTGACCACCTGCGCCTGGATGGACACGTCCAGCGCCGACACCGGCTCGTCCGCGATGATCATCTTCGGCTTCAGGGCGAGCGTACGGGCGATGCCGATGCGCTGGCGCTGACCGCCGGAGAACTCGTGCGGGTAGCGGTTGTAGTGCTCGGGGTTGAGGCCGACCAGCTCCAGCAGCTTCTGCACCTCGCGCTTGACGCCGAGCTCGGTCTTCACGCCCTGGATCCGGAACGGCGCACCGACGATGGCGCCCACCGTGTGCCGGGGGTTCAGCGACGAGTACGGGTCCTGGAAGATCATCTGCAGGTCGCGCCGGAACGGGCGGAGCCGCCCCTGCGACATGTGCGAGATGTCCCGGCCCTCGAACGTGATGCTGCCGCCGGTCGGCTCGATGAGCCTGGTCAGCAGCCGGCCGGTGGTCGTCTTGCCACAGCCCGACTCGCCGACCAGGCCGAGCGTCTCGCCCGGCAGCACGTCGAAGTCGAGCCCGTCCACGGCCTGCACCGCGCCGACCCTGCGGCGCAGCACGCCCTTGTGGATCGGGAAGTGCTTCTGCAGGCCGCGCACCGACAGCAGGGCGTTGTCCGAGTTGCTCATGCCATCTCCTCGCTGCGCTCGTCGACGGCATCGACTGAAGACATGATTCGCTCGCTCTGCTCGCTCATGCCGTCTCCTCGCTGTGCTCTTCAGAGGCGGAGGGCAGGGCAGACATGTCCGCCACCGCGAGTCCGCCGGTGCCCTCCAGGGTCGGCTTGATCTCGTTGAGCCAGATCTGCTGACGCACGTGCGCGGGCATGTGGCAGCGCACCCGGTGGCCGCTGGTGCCGGTGAGCTGCAGCTCGGGCACGACCGTGTCGCTGGCGCCGTCGGTGCGCCCGTCGAAGGCGCAGCGCGGGTGGAAGGCGCAGCCGGACGGCACGTTGATCAGCGACGGCGGGGTGCCCTTGATGGGCAGCAGCCGCTCGGTGACCGGCTGGTCCAGGCGCGGCATCGAGCCGAGCAGACCCCAGGTGTACGGGTGCTCGGGATTCTCGAAGATCTCCGTGGCGGTGCCGTACTCGATGCACTTGCCGCCGTACATGACCAGCACGTCGTCGGCGAGTTCGGCGGTGACCCCCAGGTCGTGGGTGATGATGATCAGCGCGGAGTTGAACTCCTGCTGCAGGTCACGCATGAGGTCGAGGATCTGCGCCTGCACCGTCACGTCGAGCGCCGTGGTCGGCTCGTCGGCGATCAGCAGCTCCGGGTCGCAGGACAGCGCCATCGCGATCATCGCGCGCTGCCGCATACCGCCGGAGAACTGGTGCGGGTAGTCGTCGACGCGCCGGTCCGGCTGCGGGATGCCGACCCGGGCCAGCAGGTCGATCGCGTGCTTGCGGGCGACCTTCTTGGACACCTTGTGGTGCACCCGGTACGCCTCGATGATCTGGTCACCGACGGTGTAGTAGGGGTGCATCGCCGACAGCGGGTCCTGGAAGATCATCGCCATCCGCTTGCCGCGCAGCCCGCGCACGGTCTCCGGCGACGCGCCGACCAGTTCCTGGCCGTCCAGCCAGATCTCGCCGGACACCTTCGCGTTGCCGCGGTGGTAGATGCCGAGGATGCCCAGGCTGGACACCGACTTGCCGGAGCCCGACTCGCCCACGATGCCGAGCGTCTTGCCCCGCTCCAGGGAGAAGGTCAGCCCGTCCACGGACTTGACCACGCCGTCGTCGGTCGGGAAGTGAATCTTCAGGTCGCGCAGTTCGAGGAACGACCGCGCAGTGGGATCCTGCCGAGGAGAGATCACAGTGTTCATGACAGCCTCACCCGCGGGTCGACCACCGCGTAGAGCATATCGACGATCAGGTTGGCGACGACGACGAAGAACGCCGCGAACATCGTCACGCCCATGATCTGGGGGAAGTCCTGCTTGTTGATGGCGTCGATGGCGAAGTAGCCGAGGCCCTTGAGCCCGAACGTGCTCTCCGTGAGGATCGCGCCGCCGAGCAGCAGGCCGACGTCGAGGCCGAAGATCGTGATGATGGGGGTAAGCGCGGCGCGCAGGCCGTGCTTGGTGACCACCACCCGCTCGTGCAGACCCTTGGCCCGCGCGGTGCGGATGAAGTCCTCGCCCATCGTGTCGAGCATGCCGGCCCGGGTGAACCGGGCGTAGGCGGCCGCGTTCAGCATCGCCAGCGTGATCCAGGGCAGGATCAGGCTGTACGCCCACTCGCCCGGATCGTCGGTGAAGTTGACGTAGGTGCCGCCGGGCGCGGTCAGGTCGAACTGGTAGCTGAAGAAGTAGAGGAACATCAGGCCGGTGAAGTACGGCGGCAGGGACACACCCGCCAGCGCGCCCGTCATCGCGGCCCGGTCGAAGAAGCTGCCCTTGCGCAGCGCGCTCAGCACGCCGACCGCGACACCGGTGAGCAGCCAGAGGATCGACGCACCGACGGTCAGCGAGACGGTGACCGGAAGCCGGTCCACCAGGTCGTCCCAGACCGCGTGGTTGGTGCGGAAGGAGTAGCCGAAGCAGGGGGCGGCGCAGTGTTCGATGCCGGTGCCGTAGTCGTAGTCGGTGCCGACGAAGACAGCCTTGATCCAGTTCCAGTACTGCAGCCAGAGCGGGTCGTAGAAGCCCAGCTTCTCGGCGAACACCTGCTGGGCGTGCGCGTCGGCGGTCCGGCTGAGGTATCGCGCGGCGAAAGTCTCGGGCGTGGCGCCGGCGAGGCGGGGCAGCCCGAAGAAGATCAGGAATGTCGAGATGCTGACCACGAAGAGCATCAGCGCCGCGCCGATGGTCCGGCGGATGAAGAAAGTGACCACGATTTCGGCTTGGGCGGCCGGTCCGGCCGGGCGTGAACCCGACCGGACCGGCCACCCTGCGCCTTCACCTACCTTTGGTAATTGCCAGGTGGGTTGGAGCAGGTGTGCTGCTTACTGCGCCACACCCATGGAGAGGTAGTCGTACTGACCGAACGCCTCGTTGACGAACACGTTGGTCACGCCCTTGCCACGCAGCGTCAGAGCCTTGGCCCAGACACCCGGCAGGATGACCGCCTCCTCCATGACGCGCTTGTCGATCTGCGCCCAGAGCGCTTCGCGCTTCTTGACGTCGGTCTCGGCCAGCGCCTGGTCGATCATCTGGTCGACCTCGGGGATCATGACGGAGAGGTTGGACGAGCCGCCCGAGTCACGGATGACCCGGCTGTCCACGATCTGCGACAGGAAGCCGTAGCCGTCGTTCCAGTCCGCGCCCCAGCCGTTGACCATCAGGCCCAGGCCGGTGGACGGGCTGTTGCGGTAGGACGGCTTGCCGGCGTACAGCGAGAAGTAGTCGCCGACCGGGAAGCCCTTCAGGGTGACCTTGATGCCCACGCGGGCCAGCGCCTGCTGGAACGCCTCGGCGGTCGCCTTCTCCTTGGGACGCTCGGCCCGGAAGCCCATCGTCACCTCGAAGCCGTCCTTCTTGCCGCACGCCTCGAGCGAGGCCTTGGCCTTGTCGAGGTCACCCTTGTTGTCCGCACCCGCCGGGTAGACGTTGGTCGGCGCGTAGCCCGGGATCTGCGGCGGCATGATGCTGGTCGCGATCTGGCCACCCGCGAACTCGCCACCGAAGGCGGCCTGGTACGAGGTGCGGTCCATCGCGTACATGACAGCCTCGCGGCACTCCTTCTTGTCGAAGGGAGCGACCTTGGGGTTGATCGAGGTGTACCAGAGGCGGGCGACCGACGGGTTGTCGGCGTACGCCTTCTTGTCGGCGTCCTGCAGCACCTTCGGCAGCGCGGCCGGCTGCACACCGGTGCCCGCGATGTCGACGTGCAGGTCACCCGAGATCAGCTGGTTGTCGATGTCGTCGGCGTTCAGGCCGATCTTGACGTCGTACGCGTCCGGCAGAGCCTTGCGGTTCGGGTCGGTCGCCTTGTCCCAGTTCGGGTTGCGCTTGAGCGTGAAGCCCTTGCCCGCCTCGTACTTGTCGAACATGTACGGGCCGGAGGCGACGACGTGCTCCTTGTACTTCACACCGGTGTCCTTCGCGGCCGGCACCGGCACGGTGGCCGGCAGCATCGCGAAGTAGTCGAAGCCGCCGAAGGCCTGCTTCAGGTGGAAGACGATGGTCTGGTCGTCCGGGGTCTCGATCGCCTTGGTGTCGGCGGCCTTGTCCTTGAACGGGCCCTTGTAGTCGGCCTCGAGCGCCAGGAAGTCGTTGAAGTAGGTGTAGCCGTTGACCAGCACCTCCTTGTCCATCGACCGCATGACCGCGTACTTCACGTCCTTGGACGTGATCGGGGTGCCGTCCTCGAACTTGACACCGGCACGCAGCTTGTACGTCCAGGTCTTGCCGCCGTCGCTGGGCTGGCCCAGGCTGTCGGCGAGGTCCGGGACGAGCTCGCCGCTGGCGGAACCCGGAGCCGGCTTGAACATGACCAGCGAGCGGCCGTAGAGGCGCAGCAGGTTCCAGGAGAGGCCGTAGTAGGTGTCGCCGGGGTCGACCGAGTCCCAGTCCGACGAGATGGCCATCTTGAGCGTGCCACCCGGCTTGTCAGACGGGTTGAACACCGAGGTCAGCGCGGCGTTGAACTCCGGCTTCACCTCATTGGTCTTCGGAGTTTCCTCACCGGAGCCGCAAGCTGCGGTCACCGCGAGTGCGAAGACGGCCGAGGCCGCCGCCAGCACCCTTCCCTTGTTTCTCACTAACTTCCTCCCTGGGGGGAACGGTTCGTTTCTCGAACCGCGCTGTGGGTGGTGTTGCGTTGGCTCGGGTCAGCGCTTGCTCTTGGGATCGAGCGCGTCGCGGAGTCCGTCGCCGAAGAGGTTGAAGGCCAGCACGGTGATGAAGATCGCCATGCCGGGGAAGAACATGAAGTGGACCACCGAGTTGCGCGCCGCGTCGGCGAGCAGGCCGCCCCAGGTGACGCCGGGCTCCCCGACGACCTGGCGCTGCACGCCGACGCCGAGGAAGGACAGCGCGGCCTCGAACAGGATGTTCGTGGGGATGAGCAGGGTGGCGTACACCAGGATGGGCGCCACCAGGTTCGGCAGCATCTCCTTGACGATGATGTACGGCCCGCGGGCGCCCAGGCTGCGGGCGGCGTCGACGAACTCGCGCTCACGCAGCGACAGCGTCTGCCCGCGCACGATCCGGGCGATGTACGGCCAGTTGAAGAAGCCGATGATGAAGATCAGCAGGGCGATGCGCAGCGAGTTGCCGGACAGCCCGAACGCCCTGTCGGGCAGCACGCCGACCAGCGCGATCGCGAACAGCAGCAGCGGGAACGCCAGGAAGACGTTCATCAGGAAGCTGATGACGGTGTCCACGATGCCGCCGAAGAAGCCCGCGATCACGCCGAGGGTGGAGCCGATGAGCACCGACACCAGGGTGGCGAGGAAGGCGATCAGCAGCGACACCCGGGCGCCGTAGACGACCTCGCTGAACAGGTCACGGCCGTTCTGCGGCTCCAGCCCGAACAGGAAGTCGCCACTCATCCCGCTGTTCTCGAAGAACAGGAAGTCGCCGCGGGGCAGGCCGCCCAGTTCCGCCGCGAGCAGGTCGGCGTCCTGGTGGAACTCGTTCGGGGGGTGGCCGAACCAGCTCACGATCAGCGGAGCGAAGACCGCCATCAGGATCAGCAGGATCACCACCACGCCGCCGGCCATGGCCGCCTTGTCGCGCTTGAGGCGCGTCCAGGCGATGCGGCCGAGGGAGCGTCCCTCGATCGCCTTCGCGGGCGCCTTGGTCGCCTCGGGGGCCGAGGTTTCGGTTCGCGTGGCCATATACCGGCTGCCTCCCTGCGGAGGCGACGACGTCGCACCGGTCTGCCCGGACGGGCGGGGGGCGGTGCGCCGCGCGCGACATCCGCTCGGTTGTTACCTGCGTGATTCGCGCCGCCCGACCCTCTGTCCACCGTGGGGGCGGTCGGATGACAGGGCGACAGCGGTGGAGTGTGGTGCACGCCACCGCATGATCAGAGCATTCTTCGCAAGTTCGTCCGGCGTCAAGTTCACAGGGTGCCTGTAACCAAGTTCAGGCCGGTCCGTGATGAGGGCGTTATAAAAAACGGACGCCAGGTGCGTAGAAAATCGCAGGTAAAAGCCAAGAAGATATCGGGCTATGCGAATCTTTGCGGGAATGGGAGCCCTCTCAGAGGGTCCGTCGGCCCTCGAAAGCGCGACCGAGAGTGATCTCGTCGGCGTACTCGAGGTCGCCGCCGACGGGCAGGCCGCTCGCCAGCCGGGACACCATGATGCCCATCGGCTTGACCAGCAGCGCGAGATACGTCGCCGTCGCCTCGCCCTCGGTGTTCGGGTCCGTGGCGAGGATCAGCTCGGTCACCTGACCCGAGCTGAGCCGGGCCATCAGCTCCCGGATGCGCAGGTGGTCGGGCCCGATGCCCTCCAGCGGATTGATCGCCCCGCCGAGCACGTGGTAGCGGCCGCGGAACTCGTTGGTCCGCTCGATCGCCACGACGTCCTTGGGCTCCTCGACCACGCACAGCGCGTCGTCCCGCCGCCGCGGGTCGCGGCAGATGCGGCACTGCTCCTCCTCGGCCACGTTGAAGCAGAGCACGCAGAAGCGCACCTGCTCCTTGACCCGGGAGAGCGCGGCGGCCAGCCGCTTGATGTCCGTCGGATCTGCCGAGAGCACGTGGAACGCGATGCGCTGGGCGCTCTTGGGCCCCACTCCGGGCAGCCGGCCGAGCTCGTCGATGAGGTCCTGGATCGCGCCTTCGTACACGGTCGGCCGGGCCTAGAAAGGCAGGCCCATGCCGCCGAGACCGGCGGAGAGCGGACCCATCTTCTGCTCGGTCAGCTTGCGCACCTCGTCGGCGGCGTTGGTGAACGCGGCGGACACCAGGTCCTCCAGCGTCTCCACGTCGTCGGGGTCGACCGCCTTCGGGTCGATGGAGATGCCGCGGAACTCGCCGGAACCGGTCATCTTGACGGTGACCAGCCCGCCGCCGGCCGTGCCGGTGACCTCCGCCTCCGCCAGCGCCGCCTGCGCCGAGGCGAGCTGCGCCTGCATCTTCTGCGCCTGCTTCATCAGCTGCTGCATGTTCGGCTGTCCACCCGGCCGCATCGCCGCACTCCCTCAGTCACCCGTCGGATGTCGCCCTCAGCCTAGTCCCCGCCACCGTCACCAGGTTTTGATCATGAAGGTGGACGGCGGCCGGGCGGCGTGTCGCAAAATTCGCCCGGCGGCCCCGCCGGTGCGCGTGCGAGGGCATGAAAGGGCCCCCGTGCACCCGGTATTGCCTGCTTATCCTTGCTGCCTTCCGGCCCTGGGGAGGTTCACAGGGTGCCGCCGCACGGGGGCTAAGCAACTGTACCCGGCGGGGGTGCACGTGCCGACCCCGACCCCGGTATGTATCCTTCTCGACGGAGGATTCGCCTAGAGGCCTAGGGCGCACGCTTGGAAAGCGTGTTGGGATAAAACCCTCACGAGTTCGAATCTCGTATCCTCCGCTCACTGAGCAGCAACGTACAGGAGCCCGGATCACACGATCCGGGCTCCTGGCGTCTGCGGGTCAGCTGTACGGGTAGACGACGACCTTCTCCCCCGTCGTGGGGATCGACACCGTCTTGGCGCTGTCGAAGTCGGTCCCGCCGTACCAGCCCTGCCCGGGCAGGCCGCCCGCGAGCTCCAGCTTCACCTGCTGGCCGCCCATCACGCGGTAGACCGCCTCGCCACCGGCCTGCTGAACCCAGACGAAACCGGCCACGTCACCGTTGCTGTTGTTGTACGCGACCGCGAAGCCGCCCGCCGGTGAGCCGGTCGCCGTCACCTTGACCAGGGTGCCCAGCTGGAGCTGCTGGTCGAAGGTGGTGGTCTGGCCCGCGACGACGGGCACCAGGGCGGCGCTCTGCCGCCGGTACGCGGCCCCGCTCCACTGGAAGGCGTGCGTCGAGGTCTGGAAGCTCAGCGGCCACGCGTACGGCCCCAGGAAGTCGATCGCGTACCGCCCCTGGGAGTCGATCGCCACCCGGCCCTGCCCGGCGTCGCCGATCACCGGGGTGACGACGGCGACGTGCCCGCCCGCCACCGGTGCCCCGTCGGCACCGGTCACGACGCCCGTGACGGAGCCCTTGCGATCCATGTAGATCTTGTGGATGTCCTTCTGCTGCCCGGCCGCCACGATCACGTTGCGAGCCTGGTCCTGGCTCCCGGTGCCGCCGGTCAGGCCGACCCACTGCGCGCCGTACGCCGAGGCCCGGTCGGGCAGCGCGAAGACCTGGTAGGTGCCCGCCGCGACGTCGAGCACGACCTCGCCGTCGGCACCGCTCTCGCCCGCGCAGCCCTCGAAGAGCCGGAACCTGGTCCGGGTCTCGGTGAACAGGCACACGCCCGCCACCGGCGCGCCCGTGGCCGCGTCGACCACCTTGGCCCGCAGCGATCCGTACGGCACGAGCGTCAGCTCGATCTCCGCCTGCTGCCCGGCGACCACGGTCACCGGAGCGACCTGCTCCAGCGGCTGGTAGCCCGCCGCGTAGACGGTCGGCTGCCAGGTGCCCACGGGCATCTCGGGCAGCGTCGCGACGCCGTCCACCGCGTCGGTGTAGTAGGTGCCGGCCTGCACGTAGAAGTCGGCGACCGGCGCACCGGTGACCGAGTCCTTCGCGGTGATCCGGATGCTGCCGGTCGCCAGCCGGGAGTCGTCGACCACGACGTTCTGCCCCGCCGTGACGGTGATCCGGTCGGCGGCCGCCTGGGTCGTCTTGCCGTAGGCGTACTGGCTGAAGCTGGGCTGCCAACCGAAGAACATCGCCGAGTACTGCCCGGTGAGCAGCTCGTCGATCCGCCAGTCGCCGTTCGCGTCGGTGCGGCCGCTGTAGGTGCCCGAGTACTCGTCGATGAACGACACGTCCACTCCGGACATGCCGTTGCCCTGGGCGTCGGTGAACCGGCCGCTCGCCGAGCCGGTGGGCAGCAGCGTCTCGTCCACTGGTGTCACGTTGCCGGCGGTGACGGTGAACAGCTGCGCCTCCGCCGGGAGCCGCTTACCCGGCACGTACTGCAGGATCGAGTGGTCCGAGTCGAACGCGATCATCACCTGGTAGGCGCCCGGCAGCACGTCGATCCGGTACCGGCCGTCGGCGTCCGTGCCGGTGTATCCGGCGTAGTCGTCACCCGGCCCCCGGAGCACGACCTCGGTGCCCGCCGCGGGTGTGCCGTCGGACCGGACGATCCGGCCCGCGACCGCTCCGCGCGGCAGTTCCGTCTCGTCGACGGTGACGGTCTGGGCCGCGGCCAGCGGGAAGATCTGGGCCAGGGCCGCGTCGACCTGGCCCGGCGCGTACTGCTCCTGCGCGCCCACCGCGAAGGAGACCCGGTAGGCGCCCACGGGCAGCTGGATGCGGTAGGCGCCCGTCTCGTCCGTGTCCGTGGTCTCCCAGATGCCCGCGGGCACGGAGATGACGTTGACCCGGCGGTCGGGCAGGCCGTTTCCGGCGGCGTCGGTGAATCGGCCGGCGATGGTGCCGGTGTCGGGGTCCGCGTGCGCGGCGGCGGCCAGTCCCGTGGTGGCGACCGTCGCGGCGAGCAGCATGATCCCGACCCGGCGCAGCAGATGTCTGCGCATGCGTCCTCGTGGGGTGAGTGGTGGACGGAGCACGCGCACGGGGTGATGTCGGAGCCCCGTGAGCGCCGACACCATAGCGGCAGGAACCGACCGTCCGTTGTCCCTTGGTCGGACCTTGCTCGCCGAGGGCCATGAAAATACTTACCGGCGACTCGCTGTCCGGTTGATACCCCTTCGAAGGTATTCGCGTCGCATAGAACCGCACAGGAGTGGATATATATGCCAGCCAGCAGACCCGAGAAAGCCTCAGCGTGAAGTGGCAGTTACGCAATGTAGTCGTATAGTCGAGGACACGACCTCACCCCCGGTGGGAGTCACCTCACAGGCCCGTGTCTTTAGGGGGACCGCCATGCGTGGAGCTTTCGCCCTCGCCACCGTGCTCATGCTGGGCGGTGCCTGCGCCCAGGCGACCCAGTCCCCGGCCGTGCCCGAACAGGCGCCCGTCGTCAGCGCCACGCCGGTCGTCCAGGGCCCGGACATCGTGCACCTGCAGGGGATACGCGACGTGCGCTTCGGTGCCAAGCGCGCCGATCTGGCGTCCCGCCTGGACACCTCGCGCACCGGCTGCAGCACCCAGGTGACCGGCATGCCGCAGGGCAACCTCGTCTTCGCCGCCGACGACCGCCTGGTCATGATGTGGTTCGACGCGCCGCTGCGCACCCCGGAGGGCGTGCACACCGGCAGCACCGTGCAGCAGGCGCGGGACGCATACCCGCAGGCCCAGGTGCTGACCGCGCCCGCCGGCAGCCACCGCTTCGACGGGCTGCTGGTCACCGAGGGTGACCGGGGCTACCTGTTCCTGCACGACGGGACCACCGTGCAGAAGGCCGTGGCCGGTTACGGGGAGTACCTGACCCGGCTCTTCAATACCGGTTTCGGGGCCTGCTGAACCCTCGTGTAGAGTCTTCGGCGGTGGCGTGTCCGAGCGGCCTAAGGAGCACGCCTCGAAAGCGTGTGAGGGGGTGACTCCTCCGAGGGTTCAAATCCCTCCGCCACCGCCAACGGCAGAACGCCCGGCAGTCCTCCACGGACAGCCGGGCGTTCTCCTTTACCCCGAAAGAGCACCGTGCCCGAGATCGCAGTACCCGAGTCCGCCCTGCCCGACTCCCCGACGCCGCGTTCCCGGCGCATCGCCGTGATCGTGGGGCTCGTGGTCGGCGGACTGCTGGCAGGCGGTGTGGGAACGGCACTGACGGCCCGGGCCGTGCTCGCCGAGCCGGAACCGCGGCAGATTTCTGTGATCGCCCCGCCGGTGCTCGGCGGCCGTCCCCGGATGGACGACACGCATCACGTGGAGACCCTGCTCAAGGCACTGCCCGACCTGCTCCTGAAGGAGGGGGTGCACCGGACCGGCAGCTTCTACCGCGGCGCGGACGGCGAGTACGGCCTGCTCATGTACGCCCAGGTGGGTGGTTTCGCGAGCGAGGAGGTCGCGTTCGACAACCTGTTCGCCGGGATGGCCGAGCAGGGCTTTCCGGTGCTCGGCAGCGCCGACGTGCCGCCTGGCCCACTCGGCGGACGCGCCGCCTGCGGCACTGTGACGGTCACCGAGCTCGGCAAGGTGCTGCCGGCGTGCGGCTGGGCCGACCGGGAGAGTTACGGCTGGATCCTCTGGTACACCTCGACCGTCGAGCAGGCGCGGGCCGAGTTCGCCGGCATGCGCGAGCAGATCGAGCTGGTGGGGCCGAGGGCCTGATCTGCTGCCGGGGTGCGGCGGCCGCGTGGGAAGATCGCCTAATGAGTACGCATATCGGCGCCAAGCCTGGTGAGATCGCGGACCGGGTCCTCATGCCGGGCGACCCGCTTCGGGCCAAATGGATCGCGGAGAACTACCTCGAGGACGCCAAGTGCTACTCGACGGTGCGCAACATGTTCGGTTTCACCGGCACCTACCAGGGCACCCGGGTATCGGTGCAGGGCTCCGGCATGGGCATGCCCTCGGCCTCCATCTACGCCCACGAACTGATCAACGAGTACGGCGTGAAGACGCTGATCCGGGTGGGTTCCTGCGGGGCCCTGGCCGAGTCGCTGAACCTGCGCGACGTGGTCGCCGCGATCGGGTCGAGCACCGACTCGAACATGAACCGGATGCGCTTCGACGGCCTGATCGACTACGCGCCGGTGGCGAACTTCGAGCTGCTCCGCAAGGCCGTGGAGGTGGCCGAGCAGCGCGGCATCACGATGCGCGTCGGCCCGATCCTGGCCGCGGACGCCTTCTACACCGACCGCCCCGACCTGTACGACACCCTCGCCGACTACGGCGTGCTCGCGGTGGAGATGGAGTCGGCGGCGCTGTACACGATCGCGGCCCGCTACGACGCGCGGGCGCTGACCATCCTCACCGTCAGCGACCACATCAAGCGCGGCGAGGCCACCACGGCGCAGGAGCGCGAGCAGACATTCTCGCAGATGGTCGAGATCGCGCTCGACACCGTCGTCGCGGGCTGACCCAGCCTCACCCACGAAAAGGCCCCCGGCCGCGGAGCGCTCCGCGGCCGGGGGCCTTCACACTGTGCTCAGATCTTGTGCTCGTCGATCTTCATGTCGGGCGCCCGCAGCTTGGGCGAGTCGACGTACACCAGGTCGATCACCGGGTCGGTGAAGAACACCAGCGGCGGCGTCAGCAGCGGCGGCTCGTCCGGCGAGTAGTCCACGTCCAGCACGCCGAGGGCCTTGCCCCGGAACCGGCTGGTGTAGAAGTACACCCGGTCGCCCTCCACCGTGAGCTTGGGCGTGGTGATGTCGGTGACCCAGCCGTCCTTGCCGTACACCCGCAGCCGGAAGTCGTTGGTGTCCGACTTGTCCATGGAGAACCGGAGGGTCCGCACGGTCCCGCCGTCCTTCGTGGGCAGCTCGACGATCCCGTCGAAGGTGAGCCCGTACATCGTCACCCGGCTGCCGGTCATCAGCGCCGGACGCTCGGCGACCGGCTGCTGACCGCGGGCGGCCTTGAGAGTCGGCGCGGGCGACGGGGTGGGGCTGCCGGACGGGTCGGGCGAGGCCGACCCGCTCGGCGACGGGCTGCCGGACGGCTCCGGCTTCGGGGAGGCCGACGGCTTCGGCCCCCCGGTCGGCGAGGGCTCCGGGGAGGGGCACGGCTCGGGTGACGGCGACGCCGACGGCGACGCGCTCGGCGACGCCTGGTCGGCGCCGAGCAGGCCGCCGACCGCCTCCGCGATGCCGCCGATGATCTCGCGTACCGGCCCGGTCCGGGCCGCCGTCTGGGTGGCGCCGCAGTCCGCCGCGCGAGCGGGCTGCTGCGCCACGACGAGGCTGAGCGCGCTGGTCGCCAGCGTCGCCACGGCGATCACCATGGCGGCGTGGCGCGGGCCGCCCCGGCGCTCGTCGACGACGGTCTCGTCGGCGGCGGGCTGCCGGGGGCCGGGCACACCGTCGCGCAGCGGGTTCACCGCTTGCGGCAGGGTGTCCGTCATCGGCCCGTCGAGCAGGCCGTCCATGTCCGCGTGCCGGTCGCCGTCGGGCTCCGGCTCGCCGCCGTCCCCCGCGTCGCCGGCCGGCTCGGCCGGGTTCCACGCGAAGATCAGGCCGCCACCGGCGATGCCGAGCAGCGTCCCGAGGAACCAGCCGCCCAGGTTCACCGCGAGCAGCGAGTAGATCGCGACGAACACGGCGATCAGGCCGTAGAACATGCGCTGCGCCGGCGTGAACCAGGCCAGCAGCCCGGCCAGCACCAGCATCAGCGGGATGAGCAGCGCCTGGAAGCCGTTGATGCCGACGCTGAGGGTGGCCCCGTCCAGGGTCATCTTCGTGGTGGCGATGATCTCCACGCCGGCCAGCGCGGCCAGCAGACCACCCCAGAACGGCCGGCTGCGCCGCCAGGCGCTGAACCGTTGCCACAGGGTCACGGGTGCCTCCAAGAATCAAGGTGACCGGGAACGTGCCTAGCCAACACGTCCCCGGTCGACACTTCAGCCAGCGAAGCAGCCCGTGCTGTCCATGGAGACCGTCAGCGACAGCCCGTTCAGCGCGAACGTGCCGGCCTGGGTCAGCCGCGCGACCTGCTTGACGCCCTGGATGTCGGCCCGGTCGGCCTCCTGGCCGAACAGGCCGGCCTGCCCGTGGTGCGCACCGCCGGCGGTCAGCTCGGAGGCGTCCGCACCGATGTTGATGTTGGTGAAGACCGCGTCGCCCTCCAGGCTGTCCATGCCGATGAGCAGGTCCGTCGCCTTCACCGGCGCGCCGTCCTCACGGCCGGCCCGGATGAAGAGCGTGACGTTGCCCAGGCCCGGGATGGGCGTGGTCACCGACTGGCACAGGTTGGTCAGCGTCGCGTCCTTGATCGCCGACATCGCCACCGGGTGCGGCGTGCCGTTCTTCTCGAAGACCACGCTGCCGTACTGGCTGAAGCCGTTGGCCACCAGGGCGTCCGCCGAGATCTTGGCGGTCTGCCCGGAGACGTGGAAGGTGACCGGAACGGCGCCGTTGGCCACGCCGGCCATCAGGCCGGAGACCGCGATGGTCGCCGGGATCACCACGGCGGCGAAGCGCCGCCATCTGGTACGCCCCAGTACCAGATTGCCTTGCGAGTCCTTCACAGGGACCTCCTCGCGATGGTTTCGTCCCGCGGCGCTCCGCCAGCGGGGTCTGTCTTCGCCGTGCGCAGGGTGAGGCCGCGCTCGGGGTGCCGACGATGTTTCCGCCTTATGACGCGGACCACAAGTGCCAAGCTACTGACCAGTAACAGTCGGTGGTGTGCCGGCGCCCTCGCGGCTACGTAATGTCATCAGTGATCTCGGTTTTCTTCCGAGACGCCCGTTTCACGGGTGGTCGTGGTCACACACCGTGGAGATTTGGCGATCAGTAACGGTTTGGTAACGACGCTCTGCGCACCGGCTCCCCCTCGACCGAATGGCCAGGTCCGGACGCCGACTGGATCTTATATAGACATCCGACCATGCAAATACAGTGCCGCGCCGTGGAGGGCGCGGCGGCTCACACCAACCCGGATGCGTCCGCCGCGCCCGGCGTACCGCCTACGCGTCCCTCGCAGCAGTCGGCACACCATCGGTCCCTCTTCCCGTGGGGTGCGAGCCATGGGAAAGAGACCGCCATCACCATAAACGAGCTAGTTGACTATGTCTAGATATCCAGCTGAAGAGTTGATTCGGGGCGAGTGACGGTGATCTACTACTGAAGCGAGCCATGGGAGATGGTATGACCGCGAAGTACGAGCGGCTGGCTAACGCCATCCGCGAGAAGATCCGCTCGGGGGAGCTGAAGCCGGGCGACAAACTGCCGTCCATCAGCCAGATCCGAGAGGAGTACCAGATCAGCTACGGTTCGGTCCGCGGCGCGATGCTGGTGCTCAAGGCCGAGGGCCTGATCGAGGGACGCCAAGGGGACGGAGTCTTCGTCAAGGACCCCAACCGCAAGGACTGATCCCTCCGACGCCTGCACGCCCGCGCCGCCACGGTGGTGCGGGCGCGACGGCGTGTGCGCCGGATCCGGCCACGCACGCGCCTCGCCCGAATCCGCACCTCAGGCCGGAAACGCAAACGCCCCCCTGAACATTGCTGCTCAGGGGGGCTT
>NZ_BONI01000092.1 GCF_016862635.1 Catellatospora coxensis
AGGTTCCGCGCAGGTGTCCACGCCTCCGGTCGCGTCCGCGGCGCCGGCCCCGCCCGTCGCGCCGCCGCCCGTGGCCCGGGCCACGCAGCCCGCGCCGCCGCGGTTGCAGCTGCCGAGCGAGCCGGCTCCGGCAACCCGTCCGCAGGCCACGCCCCCAGGGCGGCCGGCCGGCGGGCCTGGGCCGGTGCTGGTGCAGCTCGGTGAGGTGTCGGTCAGCTCGACCACCATTCACACGCCGTCGGGCGAGATCCCGCTGCGCGGTTCGCAGTGGACGGTCAGCGACCAGTGGCACTCCCAGCAGCGCATCCCTGCCTGGGCGGTGGTCTGCGCCGTCGTGGGCTTCTTCCTGGTCTGCTTCCTGAGCCTGCTCTTCCTGCTCGCCAAGGAGACCCGGTACAGCGGCACGGTGCAGGTCCTCATCACCAACGGCCCGCGGCAGTACGTGATCCGCATCCCGGTGACCGACCAGCGCGTGGTCGCCCACATCCACGCCCAGGTCAACTACGCCCGCTCACTCGCCGCCCTGTAACCGGCCCGACGCGCTCCACCTGGAATCGACGTTGGCCTATCACATCGAATACGAGTAGATCGAACTCGATGTGATAGGCCAACGTCGATGACAAACGGGGCGTGGAACGTGAGCCGCCCACGGCCCGCAGGTGCGCGGGCGCGTGGGCGGCACGCGGGTCAGGACTTGGCGGCCTCGGCCACGTTGTGCAGGAGCAGCGCCTCGGCGAGGCAGACTCGCGCGAACTCGCCCAGGTGCAGGCTCTCGTTCGGCCCGTGCGCCTTGGCGTGCGGGTCCTCCACACCGGTGACCAGGATCGACGCCCCCGGGAACATCTCCTGGAAGGTCGCGATGAACGGGATCGAGCCGCCCACGCCGATCTCGACCGGCTCGGTGCCGTCCCAGGCCGTCGCGAACGCCGAGCGGGCCGCGTCGAAGTACTTGCCGGTCGCGTCGATCACGCACGCGTTGCCGTCGTGCTCGAACTCGAAGCTGATCTTCGCGCCCCACGGCACGTGCTTCTCCAGGTGCGCCGTCAGCGCCTGGTACGCCGACTTCGGGTCGTCGCCGGGGGCCAGCCGCAGGCTCAGCTTGGCGCGGGCCACCGGGACCAGCGCGTTGGGTGCCTCGGCCGTGCGCGGGGCGTCGATGCCGAGCACCGCCAGCGCCGGCTTGGTCCACATCCGGTCGACGATGCGGCCGGTGCCGATCAGCTCGACGCCGTCGAGGATGCCCGCCTCGGCGCGGTAGCGGTCCACCGGGTAGTCCAGCGGCGCAGCCTCGCCGCTGACCAGGCCGGGCACCGCGACGTCGCCGTTCTCGTCGTGCAGGGTGGCCAGCATCCGGCACAGCACGGTCAGCGCGTCGGGCACGGGGCCGCCGAACATGCCGCTGTGCACCGCGGACTCCAGCACCTGCACGTCGACGAAGCTGTTCACGATGCCGCGCAGCGAGGTGGTCAGCGCGGGCACGCCGATGTCCCAGTTGCCGGAGTCGGCGATGACGATGACGTCGGCGGCGAGCTCGGCCTTGTGCTTCTCCAGCAGGCCGGGCAGCGAGTCGGAGCCGAACTCCTCCTCGCCCTCGACGAACACGACCACGCCCAGGGGCAGCCGGTCGTCGTCGGTGCCGCAGCCGAACGCGCGCAGCGCCGCGATGTGCGCCATGACGCCGGCCTTGTCGTCGGCGGCGCCGCGGCCGTAGAGGCGGCCGTCGCGCTCGGTCGGCTCGAACGGGTCGGACTCCCACTTGCTCAGGTCGCCGACCGGCTGGACGTCGTGGTGGGCGTACAGCAGGACGGTCGGTGCTCCGGGCGGGGCGGGGCGGCGGCCGATGACCGCGGGGTGCCCGTCGCCGATGCGGCTGACCTGCACGTCGAGCCCGACGCCGCGCATGAGTTCGGCGACCGCCTGGGCGGAACGCTCCAGCGGGGCGAAGTCGAAGCCGTCGAAGGCGATGCCGGGGATGCGTACGAGCGCCTCGAGGTCGGCCCGTACCCCCGGGAGCTCGCGCTCGATCGCAGCGCGCAGCTCATCAACAGTGAGGGTCGTCATGAGGATGATCCTGTCACGGCCCGCCGACGATCTGCACGGCGATCGGCTGGTTGGAGCCGGTGCCGCACCGACGCCGCCGGGCTCAGCCGGTTCCGTCGATGCGCACGTCGGCCAGCGTCGCGGTGCCGTCGGCGGCGAAGTGGATCGCCTCCCGCCGCCGCCACGCGCGCAGCACCGGCTGCATCGCCGGACCGTCGCGCAGCACGCTGCGCGCCCGGCGCACCCGGGCCGGGGCGTCGACGTACACGGTTAGACTGGCCCAGGCCCGGCCCTCCGCGCGGGCACTGCCGACCCCCTCGACGATCACGATCTCGGCAGGCCACACGGTCACCCACTCGGTGCCGAAACGCCGCAGGTGCCAGTCGTACGGGTGGTAGCCGCCCGGCGCGCCGAGCCGGATCGGCGCGAGCACCTGCCGCTCCAGCCGCGACCAGTACGTGAACTGGTCATCCCACCCGTCGAGCAGGTCATCGGTGTGCACCACGGCGACCGAACGCTCCCCCAGCGCCTCCGCCAGCCGTGCCGCGTAGAAGGTCTTCCCCGCCCCACTCGGCCCGTCGACCAGCACCAACCGGCTGCGTCCGAGCCGCGCCGGAGCCGCCAGCACCCGCGCCACCTCCGCGTCCGTCACCACACCCCCTCCTCTCCGATCCGGTCGCCCGGCAGTTTCGGGGAAACCGCACCCATCGGCACGACCGATCGCGCAGTTTCCCCGAAACTGCAGGCAGGCAATCGGGTGGAGGTCATGCGAGCGTCGGTGCGCCGGGGGGCAGGAAGGGCAGGCCCACGGGCGCTCCCTTCTCGATGAGGTGCCAGAGGGACTCGGTGTCGAGGTGTTCTTCGACCAGGTCGCCGAGGCGGTCGACGGTGGCCTCGCGCATGGCGGCGAAGCCGGTGTCCGGCGCGACCTCGAAGCCGTGCCGCCCGGCCAGGCCCGCGGCCAGGGTGAGGAAGCGGCGGCGGAACTCGTCGGACTCGAACGCGCCGTGCCAGTGCGTGCCGAACACGTTGCCCGCGGCCACCCCCTCGGTCTCGCCGCCGGGCAGGGTGATCAGCGAGGCCAGCGCCGGATCGCGGTACGCCACCCGCCCGTGATGGATCTCGTAGCCGCGCACGTCCGCGCCGAGCGCCTGACCGGCCGGCCGGGACAGCGTCTTGTCCGGCGCGAACACGATGCGCACCGGCAGCAGCCCGAGCCCGGCCACCTCGCCGCGGCGGCTCTCCACCTCGTCGGCGATCTGCTCGGACAGCATCTGGAAGCCGCCGCAGATGCCCAGCAGCGGCCGCCCGGCGCGGGCGTGCGCGAGCACCGCGCGGTCCAGGCCGGTGTCGCGCAGCCAGCGCAGATCGTCCACGGTCGCCTTGGTGCCGGGCAGCACGACCAGGTCGGCGTCGGCGATCTCGCCCGGTTCGACGGTCAGCCGCACGCTCACGCCGGGCTCGCAGGCCAGCGCTTCGGCGTCGGTGGCGTTGGAGATGTGCGGCAGCCGCACCACGGCGACCCGCAGCCACTCCCGCCCCCGGGCCGGGCCGGGCCGACCGAGCACCCGCCCGTACGCGAGCGCGTCCTCGGCGTCGAGCCACAGGTCCACATCGAACGGCAGCACGCCGTACACGGTCCGGCCGGTGGCCGCCTCGATCATGTCGACGCCGGGCTGCAGCAGGCTTCGTGAGCCGCGGAACTTGTTGACCACGAACCCCGCGATCAGCGCCTGGTCCTCGGCGTCGAGCAGGGCGACGGTGCCGAACATGGCCGCGAACACGCCACCACGGTCGATGTCGCCGACCACGATCGTCGGCATCCGCCCGTGCCGGGCCAGCCCCATGTTCACGTAGTCGTGGTCCCGGAGGTTGATCTCCGCCGGGCTGCCCGCGCCCTCGCAGACCACCACGTCGTACTCGGCGCGCAGCTCGTCGTAGGCGGCGAACGCGGCGCCGGACATGGCCGACTTCAGCCGCCGGAAGTTCGCCGCGTCGATGGTGTCCACCGCCTGCCCCAGCAGCACGACCTGGCTGGTGTGGTCGCTGCCGGGCTTGAGCAGCACCGGATTGAACCGCACCTGCGGCTCCAAGCCGCTGGCGACCGCCTGCAGCGCCTGTGCCCGCCCGATCTCCCCGCCACGGCCCGACGCGTCGACGACGACCGCGGAGTTGTTCGACATGTTCTGCGCCTTGAACGGGGCGACCCGCACACCGCGGCGGTGCAGCCAGCGGCACACGCCCGCGGTCAGCACGCTCTTGCCGGCGTCGGAGGTCGTGCCGGCGATCAAGATCCCGCTCATGGCCCCAGCCTAGGGGAACGCGATGTTCCCCCCTCGGTAGCGGGGCGACCGGCCTCCCCCAGCATGCCACCGGTCGCCCCTCCCCTCCCGGGGTCTACGCCGCGACGGGCACGCGCGAGCGGGCCGCCGCCTCGTTCTCGTCGAGGTCGTCGTCGTCCTCGTCGTCGGCGTCCTGCTCGCCGGTGACGAGTTCGGCCTGCAGGCCGCCGCCGCGCAGCGAGGAGATCGCGTCCAGGTCGAACGCCCCGCCGAAGGACGCGTCGTCGTCCTCGGCGTACAGCGGGTCGTTCAGGTCCGGTCCGATCCGCATGTCCGGCGCTGCCTCGGTCTCCTCGCCGCCCACCCGGCTCTCGCCCGTGCCGTCCTCGAGCGCGCTGGTCGCGGTGCTCAGCTTGGTCCGGGCGAACTTGCCCCGGCCCCGGGACAGGTCGTGCCCGACCGCCGCCGCCTCCAGCTCGTACATCACGCGGCGCTGCCCGTCCTCGTCGATCCAGTCCCGGGTGTAGAGGCGGCCGACGACCACGACCGGGTCGCCGACCATGACCGAGCTGGCGACGCCCTCGGCGAGCCGGCGCCAGCAGTTGACGCGTACGCGCAGGCTGTTCCCGTCGACCCAGCGGTTGTTGGCCCGGTCCAGCCGGCGGGCTGTGGAGGCCACCTTGAAGTTGGCCACGAGCTGCCCGGACTGGCTGGTGCGCCGCCACTCCGGCGCGGTGAGCACGTTGCCCACGATGGTGATGTTCGTATCGAACACTGCCTTCTCCTCTCGACGTCCGACCCGCAGAGAGTGCGCCGTGGGGGCCGGGGCGGGCCATCGACGCGGTCGGCGTCCTGTGGACGGCCGGCAGCTTGGGGATAACCGCCTGATCATGGAGTTGATCTGCTATGCCGACCCCTACTTCGCGGTAACATAGGCCCGTGCAGACCGACATCCTGGGCGACCCCTACCTGCAGCGCGTCATCGAGCTCCCCGACGACGACCAGGGCCGGGTCATCGCGACCCTGGTGAGCCGGCGCGCGCCCGGGAGCAGCCGGCGCGCGGTGCTCTACCTGCACGGCTTCACCGACTACTTCTTCCAGACCCACCTGGCCGACTTCTTCGTCGAGCGCGGCTACGACTTCTACGCCCTCGACCTGCGCAAGTACGGCCGCAGCCTGCTGGCGCACCAGACGCCGAACTTCACCCGCAGCATGGACGAGTACTTCCCCGAGCTGGACGAGGCGGCGCGGATCATCCGCGAGGAGGACGGCCACGACACGATGGTGGTCGCCGCGCACTCCACCGGCGGCCTCATCGCCTCGCTGTGGGCGCACGCCCGCGCCGACGCGCAGCTCGTCGACGGGCTGCTGCTCAACAGCCCGTTCTTCGACTTCAACGCGCCGTGGGTGCTGCGCCGCCCGGCGGTGTCGGCGGTCGGGTCGCTGGCCCAGCGCGCGCCGTACCGGGTGGTGCCGCTGAAGCTGCCCGGCCTGTACGGCCGGAGCCTGCACCGCGACCACGACGGCGAGTGGGACTACCGGGTCGAGTGGAAGCCGGTGACCGGCTTCCCGGTGCGGGTGGCCTGGCTGAAGGCGATCCGCAGCGGCCAGCGCCGGCTGCACGCCGGGCTCGGGCTGCGGGTGCCGGTGTTCGTCGGCTGCTCGACGGCGTCGTACCGGCAGCGGGTGTGGTCGGAGCTGGCGCACGAGGCCGACGCGGTGCTCAACGTGGACCACATCGTGCGGTGGGCGCCCGCGCTGGGCAGCGAGGTCACGCTGGCACGCATCGAGGGCGGCAAGCACGATCTGACCCTGTCCCGGCAGCCCGCCCGCGACCGCTTCTTCGCCGAGTCCGACCGGTGGCTCCGGACCCGGCTGGGCTGACCCGCGCATCAGTGCGGGCATGAATATAAGTCGCTGTTCGGAGGGCGTGTCGCTGCCCTAGGATCGTGGTCAACTTCCGCCGGGTAGCCGATCACGCCGGCCGTCCCGCGCGGTAGCCTTCAATCGCGCGCTCGTAGCTCAGCTGGATAGAGCAGGGGCCTTCTAATCCTCAGGTCGCAGGTTCGAGTCCTGCCGGGCGCACCACATCGGGTCTACGCCGTTCCGGGCACTCAGGTGCCTGGTGGTCTGCGAAAACCTGGCGACACGGTGTCGCCTGTCGGTGGTAGCTTCCCCCGGTGAACTACCCCTCACCTGAATCGACTCCGCCGCCCTACGGGCAGCCGCCGTACCCGCAGGTTCCGGCACCGCCGCCGGCCGCGCCGCAGTCCGGCCCGCCCGCGGACCCCTACGCGCCCTACGGCGCCGCCCCCCAGTACGGCACCGGACAGCCGCAGTACGGCGCCGGCCCGCAGTACGCCGCGAGCCAGCCCTACAGCGCTCCCCCGCAGCAGACGCCGCCCGGTGGCTACGGGGCGCCCTACCAGCAGTTGCCGCCGCCGAAGTCGGGGACCAACGGCTTCGCCATCGCCTCGCTGATCTTCGGCGTGATGGGCGGCGTCCTGCTCGGCTTCATCTTCGGCTTCGTCGCGCTGTCGCAGATCAAGAAGCGCAACCAGGGCGGCAAGGGCATGGCCGTCGCCGGCCTGGCCCTCAGCACGCTCTGGTCGCTGGTCATCTGCGGCGTGATCGGCGTCGCCATCATCGCCGCCAACGACGACAGCACGACCGGCACCAGCGGCACGGGCGACGACACGTCCGTGTACTCGCTGCGCATCGGCGACTGCCTCAACGACCTGAGCACCGAGGACGAGATCGAGGAGCTGCCGGTCGTGGCGTGCACCGAGCCGCACGACGGTGAGGTATACGCCGAGTTCAAGCTGACCGAGACCACGTTCCCGGGGGTCGACGGGATCGAGAAGATCGCCGACCCGCGCTGCGCGAGCCTGCTCAAGTCGTACGCGCCCAACGCCGTGGACGACCCGGGAGTGGACACGTACTACCTCTACCCGACCGCTGAGAGCTGGGCGCGCGGCGACCGCGCGATCACCTGCATCGCCAGCTTCGACCCGGCCCGCACGGGCAAGCTCAAGGGCTGATCCCGAAACAGGGGCGCCGATCGGGACCAGCAGTCCCGGACGGCGCCCTTCGTCATCTCCGCCGTCGGCGGCGGCGCAGCAGCATCACGACCGGTGTCGCGAACATGGCGGTGAAGACGGCCATGCAGCCGAGGAAGGCCCAGTCGAGCGCTTCGGCGCCGCCCGAGGCGATCCCGACCACCACCCCCAGCAGGGTGAGCAGGCCGAGACCGGCGGCCACGAGGCCGAGCAGCACGATCGCGATGATCTCGCCGACGTTGCCGGCGCCGTCGGCGGGCGGGGCGGCGGCGGGCGGGGCGGCGGCAGGCCGCGGGATCGAGGCCGGGTCGCGCGCCGGTTGCGGAAGGTGCCGGGCCGGGCCGACGCCGGCGTCGAGCGCGCCGATCTCCTGGTACGGCATGGCCCACATCGCGGGTTCCAGGTGCAGCACGATGCCGTCGTTGCCGATGAGCCGGCGCGCGCCGTCCGGCCAGCTCATCATGGCCGCGCAGTCCGCGTAGTGGACCGTGGAGCAGGAGTGCTCGCGCACGATGCTCGCCGCGTCCGGCCCGATCACCAGCGCGACCTCGCCGTCCTCGCGGTGGGCGTAGCGGCGGCCGTCGGCCTCGCACTCCGAGGAGGTCGGCGCGGCGGCGAAGCCGGCCCAGTCGGCCGTGGTGCGGCACGGTGTCTGCAGCAGCGCGGTGTCGTAGGCCTCGACGGCGACGGCGTGCACCTGCGCCACGGTGACCGCCGACAGCTCGGCGCGCAGCTCGTCCACGGTCAGGTTGCGCTGGCCGGTGAGCAGGTTGAGCGCGTGTCCGGGCAGGCGGGCCGCCTCGATCTCCGGGTGGTTCAGGTTCTCCAGGGACTTGTTCTGTACGGCGGTGACGCCCGCCGGGTCGATGGTCCCGTGGCGCAGCCGGGCCAGCACGTCGACGAAACCGCCCAGCACCGCGTCCTGCTTCTCGGGCAGCGCGTCCGCGTACGCGGAGACCGTCGCGTAGCCGTCGCCCCGGGGGTCGCACGAAGTGGACGCGGCGTAGGAGTAGCCGCCCTCCTGGCGCAGGTCACGGAACAGCTCCCGTTCCAGCACTCCGGAATAGACGCTGGCCGCGGTGCTGCGACGGACCACCGCGCTGAACACCACACTGGTGTCGTCACCGGTGTACCAGGCGGGGGTCTGCGGCAGGGCCGAGGTCGGCTTCGGCACTGGGCGGCGCACCCCCGGCCGCAGCCGCAGGCGCAGCCCGTCCGGGACCCGATCGCCCGCGATCCACAGCACGGCGTTCTCCCGGGTGAAGTAGTTCTCCACCCACCAGCGCAGATCCTCCGGGCGAAGCCGGGCCAGTCCCCACTCCGGGTAGCTGGGCAGGCCGTAGCCCTGCGCGCCGTACCGCCAGAGCGGCAGCGCCGAGGTGCCGCCGCGGGTGCGGCTCTCGGTGCGCAGGATCTCCTTCTCGGTCTCCAGCCGGTGCATCGGCAGGTCGGCGAGCCCGTCGCACACCTTGCCGAGGTAACCCACCACATCGGACTCGCTGCCGCGCAGGTGGAAGTGGGTGTACACGGAAGCTGTCTCGCCGTTGTAGTGGTAGTCGGACAGCCCGCTGTCGTGCAGCGCCAGATGCTCCACCAGGTGCGTGATGCCGTGCAGCGGCAGCGTCTCGTCGGCCTGGCCGACCCGGAAGATCAGCCCGGCCGCGGTCCGCCCGGTGGACGGCGCGAACAGGGTGGGCACCCCGTCGACCTCGATCATCTCGACCACTGTCAGCCCACCTTCAGCGCGAGGTCGCGGTGCTTGACGAACTCCTGCGCCGCGTCGCCCAGGTAGCTCCAGGGGGACGTGCTCGCGAGACCGCCCAGGGCGCGGAAGTGCGCGGCGGCCCGCCCGTGCTCCCCGGCGAGGCTGAACAAGCAGGCGAAGCCGCTGTGCGCGCCGACCCAGCCGTAGACCGGCCGGAACGACGGGTGCAGCACCGAACGCCGCGCCGCGTCGGCGAGCTCCTGCAGCACCTCGGGCCGGTGCAGGTACGCGGCCCGCTCCGCGCCGCGCGACGCCAGCCAGTACTCCAGGTGGACCTCGGTGATGAGCTTCGCGTTGATGCTGCCCTCGGGCGCGGCGGCGGTGCACTGGCGGGCGAACCCGAACGCCGCCTCCCACGATCCGCCCCACTTCGGACACAGCTGCTGCAGCAGCTGCGTCTGCGCGAAGAACATGTGGGGGTGGTGCTTGGCCAGCCGGTCGTAGCGCCGGCGCGCCTCGGCCTGGCCCAGCTCCAGTCCGCGCGCGTTGGTGATGCGCATCGCCCACGCCGCCCCGTTGTCCGGCTCGCGGGCGGTGACCTCCAGCAGCCGTTCCTCGCCGAAACGCAGGAACTCGTGCATCTCGGCGAACTGCTCCCGGCTGACGTGCTGCGCCTGCGCGCCGGTGCGCGCCTCCCATGCCATGTCGATGGCCCGCGCCCCGATCAGCAGCTTGGGCAGGATCGCCGACGGCCGCGCCTCCGCCACCTGGCCGAGCAGGTTCATCACGCCGGGCACCTCCGCGACGACGTCTGCGGTGAAGTAGACCGCGTCGGGGGTCTGCAGCTGCGCGAAGTGGCGGGCGAGGGAGTCCCAGTCGCCCTGGCGGCACCAGGTCCGCACGGACTGCACCTCGGGGAAGGCCGCCGCCCGGTCGAACGAGGGCGCGGCGGCGGCCGGGATGATCGTCACCGGGGCATCCTAGGTGACCGGTCACGCTGTGCGATGCCCCGTGACGACCGCCGTACGGCTAGAGCTTCACCACCATTTTCCCGGTGTTCGCCCCGCGCAGCAGGCCGGTGAACGCCTCCGGCGCGTTCTCCAGCCCTTCGACCACGGTCTCCTCGGCCTTGATCTCACCGGCCGCGTACCACGCGCCGACCTCGCGGATCAGGTCGGCCATGCGCTCGTTGTGGTCGCTCACGATGAATCCGCGCATGGTGAGCCGCTTGCCGATCATCAGGGTCATGTTGTCCGGCCCCGGCACCGGCTCGTTGTACGCCGAGATCGCGCCGCACAGCGCGAACCGGGCGAACGGCTTCGCCCGCGCGATGGCCGCGGTGAGGTGGTCGCCGCCGACGTTGTCGAAGTAGACGTCGATGCCCTCCGGCGCGGCCTGCTTGAGCAGGGCGGACACGTCGCCGTCGCGGTAGTTGAACGCGGCGTCGAAGCCGAGGTCGCCGGTGAGGTGGGCGACCTTGGCCGCGCTGCCGGCGCTGCCGATCACCCGGGCGGCCCCCTTCAGCCGGGCGAGCTGGCCCACCAGGCTGCCGACCGCGCCGGCCGCGCCCGACACGAACACGGTGTCACCGGGCTTCATCGCGGCGATGTCGAGCAGCCCGACGTACGCGGTGAGGCCCGGCATGCCGAGCACGCCGAGGAACGCGCTGGGCGGCGCGACCGGGTCGAGCCTGCGGAAGCGGCGCGCGTCGTCGACCGCCCACTCGCGCCAGCCGTAGCCGTGCAGCACCAGGTCACCGGCCTTCAGGTCGGGCGAGCGCGACTCGACGACCTCGCCGACGGCCCCGCCGTCGAGCACCGCGTCCAGCGCGAACGGCGGCACGTACGACTTCACGTCGTTCATCCGCCCGCGCATGTACGGGTCCACCGACATCACCAGGTTGCGTACCTTGACCTGGCCCTCGGCGGGTTCCGGCACCGCCACCTCCACCAGCCGGAAGTTGTCCGGGGTGGGCATCGCCACGGGGCGCGAAGCCAGGTGGATCTCACGTCCGACGGTCACGTCGTCTCCTTGTCCGGGACGGCCGTGGCCGCCTCAGTGATCTTGCGCAGCGTGTCACGCAGGTAGGCGAGTTCGGAAGCGGGCACGCCGGTCGCCTCGGCGATCGCCCGCGGGATGCCGGTGGCCTGCTCGCGCAGGCGGTCACCGGAGGCGGTGAGGCTGACCACGACGGAGCGCTCGTCGCGCGGGTCGCGGGCGCGGTCCACCAGGCCGGCCGCCTCCAGCCGCTTGAGCAGCGGGGACAGCGTGCCCGAGTCGAGTTGCAGGGACTCCCCCAGCGCCTTGACCGAGGTCGGGCCGCGCTCCCAGAGCACCAGCATCACCAGGTACTGCGGATAGGTCAGGCCGAGCCGTTCCAGCACGGGCCGGTAGATCGCGGTCAGCGCGCGGCTGGCGGCGTACAGCGCGAAGCAGACCTGCTTCTGCAGGTCCAGGTCACCGGGGTCCGGGCGGTCGGCGCGGGTCATGGTCTCAGCGAAGCACGAGCTGGACGTCGATGTTGCCACGGGTGGCGTTCGAGTACGGGCAGACCTGGTGCGCGGTGTCCACTAGCTGGCGCGCCGTGTCGGCGGGCACACCCGGCAGCGCGACCTCCAGGGTCACGGACAGGCCGAATCCGGCGCCGTCGCGGCCGAGCCCGACGTGCGCGGTCACCTCGGAGCCGTCGACGTCGGCCTTGGCCCGCCGGGCGACCAGCCGCAGCGCGGAGTGGAAGCAGGCCGCGTACCCGGCCGCGAACAGCTGCTCCGGGTTGGTCGCCCCGCCGGCCCCGCCGAGCTCGGCGGGCGTCGCCACGGCCGTCTCCAGCAGCCCGTCCGAGCTGCGCACCTTGCCGTCACGTCCATCACCGGTAGCCGTCGCGACGGCCGTGTAAAGAGGAGTCATGCCCTCAACCTAACGACGATTCAGGTTGTGCACAACTAAACTGCGCGCGATCAAAATCACGCCCTCGCCGCCCTCGCCGCCCGCGCGCCGGCGCGACCGGTGCGACCGGTGCGACCGGTGCGACCTTTCATAAACGGTGGCCTATCTCATCGACTCCGGAAGCCGAAAAGTCCACGTAATAGGCCACCGTCAATCGCTGACCACCCCCGCACGCGCGCAGCCGGAGTGCGACGATGGTCCGGTGCCACGAAAGCGACAAAGCGGACGCCAGCGCGAGCACCGCGCGACGCTGTTCTGGCTGGTCGTACTCGCGCTCGCCGCAGGTGGCTGGCTCTGGTACACCTACGGCCGCCCCGGCCCCCCGCCTCCGGCCGCGACGGCCTCGCCCACCCCGTCGCCCCGCCCCGCCCGGCCGCCCGCCGGGGCGCAGGCGGCGCGCGTGGACTTCCCGCTCGACGGCGACTCGCTGCAGGTCACGGCCGACCAGCCGGGTCCGGTGATCGACGTCACCGACCCGGTCCAGGTGCGGCTGCTCGGCATCGACGCCCCTGAACTGCACGGCGCCGACGGCAGTCCCCGGTGCTGGGCCGACACCGCCCGCACCGAGCTGCAGGAACTCGCCCCGAACGGCTCCCGGCTGTGGCTGCTGCCCGACGAGCAGCGGCTCGACCCGTACGGCCGCCGCCTGGTCTACGCGTGGACCGCCGACGGCCGTTTCGTCAACGGGGAGCTGGCCGCCCGCGGGGCCGTGCGCGAGCTCGCGATCCGGCCCAACCTGGCACACCAGCAGGAGCTGCACGACGCCGTCGAGCAGGCGCGGACCCAGCGGCGCGGCCTGTGGGGAAGCTGCGTCGGCAGATAATCATTTAGCGAAGATTTCAAGTACGTCCAATGGCTTTGTGTCGTTGATTGCGGAAGAATCCCGCCCGTGGAGGTCCCGATCGGTACGGCGCTGGCAGGGCGATACGTGCTGACCAGGCCACTGGCGCGCGGCGGAGTCTCCACTGTGTACCAGGCCGTCGACGCGACCGCCGGCCGCCGGCTCGCGGTGAAGGTGGTCGACGACCGCTACTCCGGCCTGATCCGGCACGAGGCCGCGATGACCGACCGGCTGCGCCACCCGCACGTGCCCAAGGTGCTCGACGTGGGCGTGGAGACCGGGCCGGACGGCCGCGACATCGGCTACCTGGCCCTCGAACTGCTCAAGGGTGAGGCCCTGACCAGCGTGCTGCTGGACGGGCCGCTGCCCTGGGCCGGTGCGGTGCGGGTCGCCGCCACCGCCGCCGACGTGCTCGCGGTGGCCCACCGGCGCGGCGTCGTGCACCGGGACCTGACCCCCGGCAACGTCATGATCACCACCACCGGCCCGAAGGTGGTCGACTTCGGACTGGCCGAGCTCATCGGCAGCAAGGCCACCCCGGAGTTCGCCAACCCCTCCGACGACGTGTACGCCCTGGGCGCCCTGCTCTACCAGGTGCTCACCGGCAAGTCACCGTACGCCGGGGGCAACCGCAGCCCGCAGGGCCCGGCGGCGCTGCGCCGGCTCGCGCCCACCCCGGTGCTGGCCGTGCCCGGCCTGCCGCAGGCGGTCTCCGACCTGTGCCGCGCCTGCATGGACAAGAACTCGCTGGCGCGGCCCAGCGCCCGGGAGGCGTCGCTGCGACTGTGGACCATCGTCGGCAACGCCATGCATTGACACTGCTCAGCCGCGCAGCTCTCCGGCCACGAGCCCGGCCGTGAAGGCCCGCCACTCGTCGGCGTCGAAGGTCAGCCACGGGCCGTTCGGCTCTCGCGAGTTGCGCACGAGGACCAGTTCACCGTCGAAGGACACTTCCACACAGTGCCCGGACTCGCACCGGGACGACCGCCGCCAGTGGCGGTCCTGTTGGTTCTCGGACATGGCCTACCGCCTTACGCCTAGTTCCGGTTCCCGTTCATCACTGTTGCATATCCGCGAATTCACGAACATGCCATGAGTCGTGAACGACCGGCACTCCCGCGCTCACATTCACGTCCGCCCCCGGGGCAAACAGAAGGCCGGCACGTCGTCGTCGCGTGCCGGCCGGAGCCCGTTCTTCCGTACGGGGTCAGCGCAGGTCGAACTCTCCGGTTTTCACGCCGGCCACGAAAGCTCGGAACGCCTCCGCCGACACGACCAGATGCTGCGCCGGGCTCACCGAGTCTCGAAGACCCACTCCGGTGGTGCCGAGGTCTGCGACCTCCACGCAGTGGGCCGATTCGCAGCGGCCGCTCTTGCGCCATGCTGCGCCCAGCACAGACGTCATAGGTTCACTCCAGGTCACGATGGATAGCGAGTACGCCCGCGCGGTTACTGGCATGCCGGTCATTGGCGCGCAGGGCTGCGCCCCCAGTAAACTCGTCCGAAAGATTGGTCGCAAGTAGCCATACGGCGTTTCGCCAGCGGCTCAGTCCGTGGCGGGAACGGAAGGCGGAGATCCACGTGAGCGCGCAGAGCCCGGCGGTCGCCCGTCTCAGGCTACGACACGCGCTCCGCTCCGCCCGGGAGAGTTCCGACTACACCCAGGAACAGGTCGCCTCCGAACTCGAGTGGTCACTCTCCAAGGTGATCAGGATCGAGAACGGCACCGTCCGGATGACCGTGACCGACGTGCGGGCGCTGATGCAGCTCTACGGCATCGACGACGCCTCGGAGATGTCGGAGATGGAGAGTCTGGTCCGGGCCTCGCGCCAGCGCTCGTGGTGGACGCAGTACGGCAGCGAGGTCATGTCCGGCCGCTTCGCCACCTACATCGGGCTGGAGGACGGGGCGTCGGCGCTGTCGATGTACCAGTCGCTGGTGGTGCCGGGTCTGCTGCAGACCGAGGCGTACGCCCGCGCGGTCATCGCCGGGCTGCGCATGCCCGAGCAGGACAGCCGCAACCACGAGACCTACCTCGACATCCGGCTGCGCCGGCAGGAGAACGTGCTCCAGCGCAAGGACCCGCCGCAGGTCCACGCGGTGCTCGACGAGGCGGTGCTGCGCCGCATCAACGGCGGTGTCGGCGTGCAGCGCGACCAGCTGCTGCACCTGGTCGCCCTGGGCGCGGCGCCGCACATCCACCTGCGGGTGCTGCCGCTGTCCAGCGGCATCCACACCATGGAGTCGACGTTCGTGCTGCTGTCCTTCCCGTTCGGCGAGGACGTCGTCTACCTGGAGCTGAACAGCGCCCTCGCGGGCGACCCCGACCGGGGCCAGTTCCTCGACCGCGGCGAGGTCGCCGCGCCGTACCGGGACACCTTCACCATGCTCACCGGCACGGCGCTGAGCGAGGCCGACTCGCTGGCCTTCATCGCCAAGGTTGCCGGGGAGCTTCGCTGATCACCACGTAGCGGCCTGCCGCGGAGTGGTGATCGTCGCCGGGGAGCTTCGTTGATCACCACGTAACGGCTTGCCGCAGCGTGCGGCATATGCTCGGCGGCATGAGCTTTCCTCCCTCCGCTGCGCCCTGCGACGATGTGCAGCGGGTGCTGTGCGTGTTCGCGCATCCCGACGACGTCGACTTCGGCGCGGCAGGCACGGTCGCCCGCTGGGTGGACGAGGGCCTGGAGGTGTCGTACCTGCTGGTCACCAGGGGTGACGCGGGTGGCTTCGACGAGACCCCGCGCGAGGCGATGCCGGGCCTGCGGGAGGCCGAGCAGCGGGCAGCCGCGGCCGCCGTCGGGGTCAAGCAGGTCGACTTCCTGGAGGGGTACGCCGACGGCTCGGTCACGCCGAGCCTGGCCCTGCGCAAGGACCTCGTGGCGGCGATCCGGCGGGCCCGGCCCGACCGCATCCTGACCAGCTCCCCGCTGCGCCGCTGGGACCGCATCGCCGGGCCGAGCCACCCCGACCACCTGGCCGTGGGCGAGGCGGTGACCTGCGCGGTCTACCCCGACGCCCGCAACCCGTTCGCGCACCCGGACCTGGGCGCGGCCGGCCTGGCCGCCTGGACGGTCCGCGAGATCTGGTACTCGGCGGGGCCCGACCCCGACCACGCGGTCGACGTGACCGACACCTTCGACCGCAAGCTCGCCGCCCTGCGGGCGCACGTCTCCCAGACGGCCCACCTGCACGAGCTCGACGTGATGCTGCGCGAGCGGCTGGGCGGCCTGGCCGAGACGCTCGGCCTGCCGGGCAGGCTGGCCGAGGCGTTCACGATCATCAGGACCGAGTGAGCGCCCGCACACCGCGAGGGCGTTGCCGCGAGCTGCGGCAACGCCCTGTCTTCTGAGCCGGGTGGTCAGGCGGCGCGTTCCCAGCCGGACCGGCCCCCACCGGGAACCAGCCGTGAGGGGTGCATGTTCGAGGGGTGCGGCACGCCGCGGCTCGGCCGGGGCCGCGGGAGGTTCAGGTGGCCCAGCCGCGCCTCGACGAGGCTGCGCCGCAGGTAACGCTCCACGGCGTGGAACAGCCACCAGTCGTCGCTGACGAACAGCTGGGTGGGGTGGCCGTGGTAGTCGGCCCACAGCTCCAGCCGCCGCGGCCGCCGCCGCGCGCTGATCAGTGTGGCCACGGCCAGTCCGCTGAGCACGGCGACGGCGGCGACGATGCCGGTCGGCCGCAGCAGCGGTGCGAACGCCCCGAGCAGGACCATGCCGACCACGGCCATCGCGCCGACGCGGCGCGTCAGCGGGTCGTGCCCGGCCTGTCGGGTGTGGACGTTCTGGATGGCGCCGAGGGTGAAGTGACGCGCTCCGACCTGGAAACATGTCGCCGAGATGTGCAGCCCCGGGCGGATGGTCACGATGGCTTGTTCTGGTGGCCGTTCCGGTGCCCGTGTAGGCTCCATGGAAGTCTCCCAACTGCTCGACACGCGGGCCCGGCTGGTGGTGGTGCCCGCAGAGGTGGCGACGCCTGGCATGTGGTGGAGCTTGTGGACCGACATCCGGTGGCCGCCGGGTGTCGGTCTTTTTCGTTCTGTGTCTTCGGTGATGCTGTGAGCCGCCGCGCGAGCCGTCCGTCGGTGGACTTCCCGGCTGCCTCGTGACCTCAGTGTGACCGAGACAGCCGTCGTTGTGAAGCCTCTCAATCAGCCAGGTGGCAAGTTGGCACGTTCCCTGAACCTAATGTGCGTTCAGGAATCACCTAATGTGACGGAACTTTTTCCGCATTCCTGGATCAGGTCGGGCACATCGCCCAACTCGCCCTTGGGCTTGGCGCTTTCCGGGACTACCGTGACTGGCACTGGCCGGTTGTCCGTCGCCCACCCCCGGGCGGCACCGGACCAGCGCCGCCGAATCGCGGCGCACCCGTGAAGATCGATCCCTGCGGGCGCGCGCGAACCGGGGACCCAGGTTATCGGGGTGAATCTGTGGTCACTCACAGTGATCGCAGTAGGGCGCCCTTCGCCCGAACCCGTCAGCTAACTCGGTAGGCGGCTGCGGAGAAGGGCCACCCATACCTTGTCATCCCCCCATGGCAGGGGCCGGCGCGCTGCGGCGCGCCTGCTCGCCCCAGCCGGAGCACTGACCATCGCACTGCTCGGATTCGGCGCCCCCGCGCACGCCGCGCCCAGCGCCGCCGAGCTCCGCAAGCAGATCACGCAGAAGTCCGACCAGCTGGAAAAGGTCGTCGAGCAGTACAACAAGCTCAACACCCAGCTCAAGGAGACCCGCGCCGAGGCCGCCGCGCTGGAACGCGAACTCGGCCCGCTGGAGGTCAAGGCCGACCAGGCGAAGGGCAACGTCGCCCGGATCGCGTCGACCGCGTACCGCACCGGGTCGTTCAGCGGCCTGAACGCGCTGCTGGACTCGTCCGGCGACGGCAGGCTGCTGGCCCGGCTCAGCGCCCTGGACCAGCTCGCCACGAGTCAGCGGGCGCAGATCGACGAGGCGCACCGGGCCGCCGGCGACCGCTTCGAGGTCAAGGCGGCACTGGACGCGCGGCTGCAGGAGCAGACCACCCGGTTCACCGCGGTCGAGACCCAGCGCAAGGGCATCGAGCGCGACCTGGCCAAGCTCAAGGAACTGCGCCGCCAGGCGGGCCTGACCGACGAGAAGTCGTCCACCTACACCGGCTCCATCCCCGCGTACAAGGGCAAGGCCGGCGTCGCCGTGGCGTTCGCGTACAAGCAGCTGGGCAAGCCGTACGTGTGGGCCGCCGACGGGCCGAACGGGTACGACTGCTCGGGCCTGACGCTCGCCGCGTGGCGGGCCGCGGGCGTGAGCCTCTACCACCAGGCCGCCACGCAGTGGCGTGAGGTCGCCCACATCAGCCGGTCCCAGCTGCTGCCCGGCGACCTGGTCTTCTACTCGGGCCTGGGACACGTGGCGCTCTACGTCGGCAGCGGCAAGGTGATCCACGCGCCCACCACCGGCGAAGTCGTGAAGATCGCCAGCGTCGACATGATGAGCCCGTACGGCTACGGCCGCGTGCGCCTGTAACCGGACCAGCACGGCAGGAAGCCCTCTCCCGGACTCGGGAGAGGGCTTCTGCGTCAGTGGGAGAGAAGGGTCAGACGGACTGCAGGCCCTCCGCGCGGGCCAGCTCACGCAGCCGGCCCAGCGCCTGGATCTCCAGCTGGCGGATGCGCTCACGGGACAGCGAGAAGCGCGACGCCACCTCGGTCAGCGAGTGCTCGCGACCGTCCTCCAGGCCGTACCGCGCGCGCATGATGCCGGCGGAACGGTCGTCGAGGTGGTTGAGCAGGCCCTCGATCCGCTGGCGCTCCAGCGCCGAGAGGACGATCTCCTCCGGGCTGGGCGTGTCGCGGTCGGCGACCAGGTCACCCAGGTTGGTGTCGCCGTCGTCGCCCACGGGCGTGTCCAGCGAGACGGTGTCCTGCGACCAGCGGATCAGCTCGGTCACCCGCTCGACGGTGACGCCCAGCGCGGCCGCGATCTGGTCCGGCTCGGGGTCGCTGCCCAGCTCACGGGTGAGCTGGCGGGTCACGTTGCGCATCCGGTTGACGTCCTCCACCAGGTGGACGGGCAGCCGCACGGTGCGCTCCTGCTGGGCGATGGCCCGGCTGATCGCCTGCCGGATCCACCAGGTCGCGTACGTGGAGAACTTGTAGCCCTTCACGTAGTCGAACTTCTCGACGGCCCGGACCAGGCCGGTGTTGCCCTCCTGGATCAGGTCCAGCATCGGCATGCCCGAGCGCACGTAGCGCCGG
Source organism: Catellatospora coxensis (assembly GCF_016862635.1). Taxonomy (GTDB): domain Bacteria; phylum Actinomycetota; class Actinomycetes; order Mycobacteriales; family Micromonosporaceae; genus Catellatospora; species Catellatospora coxensis. The sequence continues at coordinate 19,109 of NZ_BONI01000092.1, forward strand.
GCGATGGACACCACCAGCCGCAGGTTCGCGCGGATGAACAGGTCCTTGGCGTGCTCGCCCTCGGCGACCAGCTTCTCCAGCTCGTCGCGCTTCAGGCCGCGCTTGAGCTTGTCGGCCTCCAGCAGATGCTCAGCATATAGTCCTGCCTCGATCGCCTTAGAGAGGTCGACCTCCTGCGCCGCGTCGAGCAGCGGAGTACGCGAGATCTCGTGCAGATATACACCGACGAGGTCTCGCTCCTCAGCCACCTGGTCGGTGCGCAGCATGGTCATGTTCTCCACGTTCGGGTCCCTCCCACGTAATCGCCGCAGGGCCTTGCGGTACTGACACCTTCACAACAGATGACGCCCGGAGATGATTCCGCGTTGCCCATCGAAACTGTCACGAAAAGCTGTGAACTCGCTGATACCGACTTAGCGACTCGCTGGAAGCGAGCCGACCGGTCCGCAATGCCCTATTTATGACACCACGGAGCGTCGATAGGTACAGCGATCCACCTCACTACAACGCTGTGACCTGCGTCGCCATTTCTTGTGACGCCCGAGCGTGCGCGCTATTGCACGGTTCCACACCTGTCCCACCCGAACGCAGGACACGTATACCCCACCGAGGGGAAAGCACACCCAATCGGCCATGAACTCCCCACGAACGGGGTCCGGCTTTCGGGTGTCGAGGCCTCAGTCGGTGAGGGCGGCGACGGCGTCGCGTACGCGATTGCCGTGTCCGGCCAGCGCGCCGCGGGCGGCGGCCACCTCGCGGTCGGCCAGCAGCGCGACCAGGGCGGCCCGCAGGTCGCCGCCGGCCTCGTCCAGGGTGCGGCGGCACTCCTCCTCGTCGTGGCCGGTCGCCTCGACGAGGATGTTCAGCATGCGGCCGCGCAGTTTCGCGTTGGTCGGCACCATGTCGATCATGAAGTTGGAGAACACCCGCCCCAGGCGCACCATCACCGCGCTGGAGAACGCGTTGAGCAGCAGCTTCTGCGCAGTGGCGGCCTTCATCCGGGTCGATCCGGTGATCACTTCAGGGCCGGTGTCGACGCCGATGAACACGTCCACCCAGGAGGCCGCGTCGGCGCGCGGGTTGGCGGCGATCAGCGCGGTCCGGCAGCCCAGCTCCGCCGCGGCCTGCAGCGCGCCGAGCACGTAGGGCGTGCGGCCGCTGGCGGCGATGCCCACCACCACGTCGCCGGTGCGGGCGCACCGGGCGATCTCGTCGGCCCCACCCGCGGTGTCGTCCTCCGCGTCCTCGACCGCGGCCAGCAGCGCGCCGGGCCCGCCCGCGATGTGCGCGCAGAACCAGTTCGGCGGGGCGTTGAAGGTCGGCGGGAGTTCGGCGGCGTCGAGCACGCCGAGCCGGCCGGAGGTGCCCGCGCCGACGTAGTGCACGCGGTTGCCGCGCTGCAGCGCCGCCACGGCGTCCTCGACCACCACCGCCAGCGGGTCCAGCACCGCGCCGACCGCCTCGGCGACGGTGCGGTCGGCCTCGTTGATCACTTGCAGGATCTGCCGGGTGCCCAGCAGGTCGAGGTCGGCACTCGGGGCGTAGCGCTGCTCGGTGGGGGCGTCGACACGGACCGGGAGGGAGCCGGTGGGCAGCTCAGGCATCGCCGGACCGGCGGCGGGCAGTGCCGATGCGACGTCCGCGCACCGCCTCGGCGGTGACCTCCAGCGCCTTGCGCGCCTTGGTCCGGGTGCGGGCCGCCACCCCGACGAACAGGCAGTCCACGACGGTGAGCTGGGCGAGCCGGCTGGCCATCGCGCCGGACCGGTAGGTGGTCTCACGGGCCGCGGTGGTCAGCACGAAGTCGGCGACCTCGCAGATCGGCGAGCGTGGGAAGTTGGTCAGCGCGACGGTCACCGCGCCCGCCGCCTTGGCCCGCTCCAGCACGTCGATGGTGTCGGCGGTGGTGCCGGTGTGCGAGATGCCCAGCGCCACGTCACCGGGGCCGAGCAGGGCGGCCGAGGTGAGCGAGGTGTGCAGGTCGGGCCAGTAGTACGCGACACGGCCTATGCGGTGCAGCTTGGCCTGGAAGTCGGCGGCGACGAAGCCGCTCGCGCCGGCCCCGAAGACCTCGACCCGGGAGGCCTTCACCAGCAGGTCCACGATCTTGTCGCAGACCTCGGGGTCGAGCTGCTCGGCGGTCTCCTCGACGGCGCGGGCGTCGTTGAAGGCGATGGTGGCGATGATCTGCGCCATGTCGGCGCCGGGCGGGATGTCCCCGCCGACCACCCGCGAGTCTGCCGGCTCGACCCGGCGCGCGGCCTCGGCGGCGAGCCGGATGCGCAGCTGCGGGTAACCCGACATGCCGATGGAGCGGCAGAACCGGATGACGGTCGCCTCGGAGGTCTCCGCGGCGGCGGACAGGTCGGTGATGGTGCGGCGGGCCGAGGCGGCCGGATCGGCGAGCACGAGCCGTGCCACGCGCTGCTCGGCCGGGGAGAGCGCGGGCAGCAGACCGTTGATCTGAACGATCAGCCCGACAGGTTCCTGACCGGCGCGCGAGACGCTGTCATTCTCCTCGGAAACTTTCGACTTCTTCGCCACAGTTGAAACTTACTTTCATGACAGCCCCACGTCAACTGCCAAACCACGTTTCACCACCGGCCAAACGACCGCCCACACGGCTTCGGCGACCGCGTCGGGATCACCACTGCCGTCGACGTGTACCGCATCCGACAGTACGTCTTTGTAGGCCGCGTAGCTCGCGTTCAGATATTCGATGTCCTCGTGGTCGTCGCCACGCTGCTCCACCCGGTGGTAGGCCACCTCGGGCGGGACGTCGAGAAAGATGATGACAGCAGGTCGGGGGAACGGGGCATAAGCCGCGCGTACCGTCCGGGCCAGCCACTCGCCGCCCTCATGTGCCCGAATGCTCACCAGCTGGCAGGGGGTGTAGCGGTCCATCACCGCCACCGCGCCGGTCAGCCGCGCCGTCACCAGCGAGCGGGCGATGGCCAGCCAGCGCAGCACGGCCTCGATGCTGAGCAGGCCACGGCGGCCGAGCAGGGAGACCGCGTCGTCGCGGCCCAGCTTGCGGGCGACCCGCCCCAGGAAGCGCCGGCCTCCGGCGTTGCGGCCGTAACGGGCCGTGACCCCGGCCGCGCAGAGCGCCGCGGCCAGCCGTACCGCCTGGGTGGTCTTGCCCGAACCGTCGATGCCGACCAGGGCGACCACCGACGCACTCGTGCCTGCCATGCCGCTGACGCTACCCGGCGTACGCCAGCGGTGATCGACGGTGCGGACACGGACACGCTGTGCGATTGAGTGAGCGTCATTCATGGGCCAATGGCATCCTCCTAACCTCCCGGAGGCACTCCCATGGCAGAAGTGCACCATTTCGCGTACGGCTGGTTCAACCCGGTGACCGCGTACGTGATGGCCTTCATCGGATCGATGCTCGGCCTGGTCTGCACAGCCCGCGCCCGCCGCGCGCCCACCGCCGGGCGGCGCGCCCGCTGGCTGGTGATCGCCGCGCTGTCCATCGGCGGCACCGGCATCTGGCTCATGCACTTCATGGCCATGATCGGCTTCGACGTGCCGGACAGCCCGGTCCGCTACGACCCGGTCGTCACCTTCATCAGCCTCGCGCTCGCCGTGCTCACCGTGGGCATCGGCCTGTTCATCGCGGGCCAGGGCCGCCGGTCCGCGCTGCGGATCGTGGCCGGGGGCGGCTTCACCGGCCTCGGCGTCGTCGCGATGCACTACAGCGGCATGGCCGCGATGCGGGTCGCCGGAACGGTCAGCTACGACTTCGGCCTGGTGGCCGCGTCCGTGCTGATCGCCGTCGTGGCCGCGACCGTCGCGCTGTGGTTCACCGTGACCGTCTCCGGCATGCGCGCCATCACCGCCGCCGCGGCGGTGATGGGCGTCGCGGTGTGCGGCATGCACTACACCGCGATGGCCGCGATCCGGATCACGCTCGACGTCGGCGGCACCGGCCAGGTCGAGGGCCTCAGCCCGTTCGTGCTCATCGTGCCGATCGTGCTGCTGTCGGCGCTGTGCCTGATCGGGGTGACGTTCAACGCACTGCAGGCCATGACGCAGGAGGAGTTCGACGGCGCGGACGCCAGCCGGGTGAAGCACCGGGCACAGGTCCCGGCCACCCTCATCCCCGCGCCGCGCGGCACCGAGGCCCCGCCCCTGGTCAACCCGCCGTTCAGCCTGGCCAGGTCGCTGGCCGACCGCAACCGCACGAAGATCCCGCGCTGACCCGCCCGCTCCTGGTGACCTCGCTTCCCGGTGTCGGCCTACCGACACCGGGAAGCCATATCCGTAGGCGTCCATATGAGCGGGGACGCGCGGGCGGCGTTGATCCGATATAAACGGCGGCATGGACGCCCCGGCTTACCTCATGACCATGCCGCTGCACGCCATCACGGAGGTGCTCGGCGAGCAGGGCCTGCGGGACCGGTTCGCCCTGGAGATCCAGCGCCTGCCCGCCGCCGACCAGGCCGTGCTCGCCGAGGCGCTGGAGCTGGCCGGCCGGCTGCACGCCGAGCAGCGCCGGGTACGCGAGCCGTACCTCAACCACCTGCTGCGCGTCACCATCCGGATCATCACCTACTACCGGATCACCGACCGCGACGTGCTGGTCGCCGCCCTGCTGCACGACTCGGTCGAGGACCAGCCGTGGGGCATCGTCGGCCAGGCGCACCGCAGCGGCCCGCCGCCCCGCGAGCAGGCGCTGGCGGTGCTCGCCGGACGCTTCGGCCCCCGCGTCGCGCAGCTGGTCAACGCGGTCACCAACCCGGAGTACGACCTCGACCGCGACAAGGACGAGCAGTACCGCGAGCACGTCGTCGAGTCGCTGGACGTCGACCCGTGGGCCCGGGTCATCAAGGTCTCCGACTTCACCGACAACGGCGTCGGCGTCATCCACACCATCGGCCCGAAGGTGCTGCGCGCCGCCACCAAGTACCAGCCCCTGGTCCCGCTGCTGCGCGAGCTGGTGGCCCGGCCGGACACGCCGCTTCTCGGCGAGGTCAAGGCGCACATCTTCGCCCAGTTCGACCTCGCCGAGAAGCGCTTCAGTGCGATTCTGGCCGGGAGTTGAGGATCAGAAGTCCTCGTCGAGGCTGACCGTGCCGGGCACCGCCACCTGGTAGGCGGTGACCCGGCGCTCGAAGAAGTTGGCCAGCTCCTGCACGTCCTGCAACGCCATGAACGGGAACGGGTTGCGCGACCCGAACCGCGCCGGCAGGCCCAGCCGCGCCAATCGCTGGTCGGCTACGTACTGCAGGTACTCCCGCATGTCGGCCAGGGTCATGCCGGGCAGGCCCGCGCCGCACAGATCCTCGGCGAAGGCCAGCTCGGCGTCGACCGCGTCCTCCAGCATCCGGGTCACCGCCTTGCCCAGCTCGTCGTCGAACAGCTCCGGCTCCTCGGCGCGGACCGTGTCGACGACGGCGAACGCGAAGTCCATGTGCATGGACTCGTCGCGGAACACCCAGTTGGTGCCGGCGGCCAGCCCGTCCAGCAGGCCGCGGGAACGCAGCCAGTACACGTACGCGAAGGCGCCGTAGAAGAACAGGCCCTCGATGCAGGCGGCGAAGCAGATCAGGTTGAGCAGGAAGCGCCGCCGGTCGCCGGCCGTGGTCAGCTCGGGCAGGTCGAAGACCGAGTCGATCCACTCGAAGCAGAACCGCGCCTTGCGGGCGATCGACGGGATGTTCTCCACCGCGGCGAACGCCTGCGCCCGCTCGCCGTCGTCGGGCAGGTACGTGTCCAGCAGGGTCAGGTAGAACTGGACGTGCACCGCCTCCTCGAACAGCTGGCGGCTCAGGTAGAGCCTGGCCTCGGGGGCGTTGATGTGCCGGTACAGGTTGAGCACCAGGTTGTTGGCCACGATGGTGTCGCCGGTGGCGAAGAACGCGACGAGGCGGTTGACCAGGTGCCGCTCGCCGTCGCTGAGCGAGGCCAGGTCGGGCAGGTCGCCGCCGAGGTCGACCTCCTCGACCGTCCAGGTGTTGCGGATGGCGGCGCGGTAGCGCTCGTAGAAGTCCGGGTAGCGCATCGGCCGCAGGGTCAGGTCGAGGCCCGGGTCGAGCAGCATCTTCTTGGCGTCGGTGGTCACTGGCAGGCCTCGCAGATCTCCGGGTTCTCCAGGTTCAGGTTGATCAGGCTCGCCGCGGTCCGCAGCGGTTGTGCCGGGAGCCCGGCAGCCGGGCTGCTCACCGCTGGTGCGGCGTCAAGAAGGTGCCCTTCCTCTACGGAAACCGATGGGAAGGTGCCCTTCCTTACTGTCGTCTGGGTGATGGCGGTGGCGGGGCGGGAGCGGAGGTAGTAGGTGGTCTTCAGGCCTTTTCGCCAGGCGTAGGCGTACATCGAGGAGAGTTTGCCGATGTCGGGGGAGGCCATGAAGAGATTGAGGGACTGGGACTGGTCGATGTAGGGGGTGCGGGCGGCGGCCAGGTCGATGAGGGCGCGCTGGGGGAGTTCCCAGGCGGTGCGGAAGCGGGTACGCAGTTCGGCGGGGATCTCGGGGAGGTCGGCGATGGAGCCCTCGGCGGCGAGGATGCGCTCGCGCAGGGCGGGGGTCCACCGGCCGCGGGCTTTGAGTTCGTCGACGAGGTAGCGGTTGACCTGGAGGAACTCGCCGGACAGGGTCTCGCGCTTGAAGACGTTGGCGACCGGCGGCTCGATGCACTCGGCGCAGCCGGCGATCGAAGCGATGGTGGCCGTGGGCGCGATCGCGATCAGCAGCGAGTTGCGCAGGCCGGTGCGGGCGACCTTGGCGGCCAGCTCGTCCCAGGCCCACGGGCGGGTGCGGGTCGCGTCCGGGTAGTGGTCGGGGTGCAGGACCCCGCGGGCGGCGCGGGTGTCCGCGTACGACGGGTGCACGCCCAGCTCGGCGGCGAGGTCGGCGCTGGTGTCGTACGCCGCGAGCGCGATCTCCTCGGCGATGCGGGTGGACAGGGCCAGCGCCTCGGGCGAGTCGAAGTCCAGGCGCAGCGTGAAGAAGACGTCGGCCAGGCCCATCACGCCCAGGCCGATCGGCCGCCACCGGTTGTTGGCCCCGGCCGCCTCGCCCGTCGGGTAGTAGGACAGGTCGATGGTGCGGTCGAGCACGCGTACCACGGTGCACACCGTGTCGCGCAGCGTGTCCCAGTCGACGCCGTCGCCGCCGAGGTGGGCGGCCAGGTTGATCGAGCCGAGGTTGCACACCGCCGTCTCGCCGTCGCTGGTCACCTCCAGGATCTCGGTGCACAGGTTGGACAGGTGCACCGTGTTGCCGGCGACCGCGGTCTGGTTGCAGGCGCGGTTGGCGGCGTCCTTGAACGTCATCCAGCCGTTGCCGGTCTGCGCCAGGGTGCGCATCATGCGGCCGTACAACTCACGGGCCTGGACGGTGCGCACCGCGCGCCCGGCGGCCTCGGCGGCCCGGTAGGCCGTGTCGAACTCCTCACCCCACAGGTCGACCAGCTCCGGCACGTCCTTCGGGTCGAACAGCGACCAGCCCGCGTCGGCCTCGACCCGGCGCATGAACTCGTCCGGCACCCAGTTGGCCAGGTGCAGGTTGTGGGTGCGCCGGCTCTCCTCGCCGGTCGAGTCGCGCAGCTGCAGGAACTCGTCCATGTCGGCGTGCCAGGTCTCCAGGTAGACGCAGGCCGCCCCCTTGCGCCGGCCGCCCTGGTTGACGGCGGCGACGCTGGAGTCGAGGGTGCGCAGCCACGGCACGATGCCGTTGGACAGCCCGTTCGTGCCGCGGATCAGCGAGCCCCGGGACCGGATCCGGCTCCACGCCACCCCGATGCCCCCGGCGTACTTGGACAGCCGCGCGATCTGGCCGTAGCGCTCGTAGATCGACTCCAGCTCGTCGCGCGGCGAGTCGAGCAGGAAGCAGCTGCTCAGCTGCGGACGCCGGGCGCCGGCGTTGAACAGGGTCGGCGAGCTGGGCAGGTAGGCCAGGCGGCTGAGGATGGCGTACAGCCGCCCGACCTCGGCGACGCTGCCCGGCAGCCGCCGCCCGGCGGTGCCCGCGTCGCCGACCTCGCCCATCAGGCCGCAGGCCACCCGCAGCAGGAACTGCTGGGGCGTCTCCAGCACCTTGCGGGTCACCGGGTGCCGCAGCAGGTAGCGGTCGTAGACGGTGCGCAGCCCGAAGTACTCGAAGCGGTCGTCGGCCGCCGGGTCGACCAGGTCGGTCAGCTCGGCGGCGTGGGCCGCGACGAACGCGGCCAGGTCGTCGGCGAGCAGCCCGGCCGCGTGCGCGGTGCGCACCGAACTCGGGAAGTCGGTCACGCCCTGGGTCGTGGCCTCGGCGGCGATGTGCACGGTGAGCAGGCGCGCCGCGAGGCGGCTGTACGACGGCTCCTGCGCCACCAGGGCCGCGGCCGTCTCGACGGCCCGCAGCCGCAGGTCGGCCTCGGTCGCCCCGGGCCAGACGCCGGCCGCCACGGGGGTCAGCACTGTCCTGTGGTCCACGTCGGACAAGCCCTGCGCCGCCTCGGCGAGCAGGGCCGCCAGCGAGGTCGTGGGCGTCGGCGCCGCGCTCGCGACCGCCGTGGCGGCGCTGAGGCCGAGTTCGGCGGTGCTCGCAGCCGCATCGGCTGCGGTGCCGCGGTGGGTGGTGCTGGTCAAAGTGCGTTCCCCCTCGTCGAAGCGCGGGAGGGCACGCGAACGGCACCCGCCCGCGATGATCCGGGCAGCGCACCATCCACCGTGGACCATCCCGCGCGGCCCGGTGTCCCGTCCTCGCCGCGCCTGCGGGTCCCCGGTTCCCGGCGGTCGCGAGGGCGACCGTGCGAGAGCGGGGCCGGGCCCGGTCCGCCGCGCAGCGGCAGCTCGGGCAGGGCACGAGTGGATCGGGGCGCGTCGCGGAACCGTCCGCGGCACGCACGCCGGCAGGTCTTCGGGCTCGTGGGCACGGCCGGGCGGCGCGGTGCGGACACCGTGCTGCCGTGGACCCCCTACGCCGTCGCTTCCCAGGCCGGACCGGCCCAGTGCTGTCCGCTCTCCCCTTCGCGGAGGGAGGGCGGGACGGCTTCGTTCCCACTCACCGCTGCGGGGCAGCTCCGGAATCGCACCGGATTCCCTCAGCGCGGACCGCCCTGCGGCGGCTCGCGCGCACCCCGAAACCCGGCCCCGAGAGGGCCGGAGGGGTGGACCAGCGATGCCATCACACTACATCTAGTGGCATCCGCACGAAAGCGACCCCATATAGGCTCGGCGTGTCGTCAATGGCCCATCCCCACCGGCGTCGATGCCCCCACGTCAGCAGGCGCAGGCCGCGCCGCTCGCCGGGGCCGTCAGCGGGTCCACGTCGTTCTTGCGCAGGCCGAGGAAGGTCTGCGTGTCGAAGCCCTCGCGCACCCAGTACTCGTACCCGCCGAGCATCTCCTTGACCTGGTAGCCCAGGCGGGCGAAGGCCAGCGCGGCCCGGGTCGCGCCGTTGCAGCCCGGCCCCCAGCAGTAGGTGACCACGACGCTGCCGGCCGGCACGACCTCGGCGGCCCGCGCCGCGATCTCCGCCGTGGGCAGGTGCGCCGCGCCGGGCAGGTGCCCCTGCTCCCAGGATTCCAGCGAGCGGGAGTCGACGAGCACGAAACCGGGTGTGCCGGACGCCAGGTCGGCGTGCACGTCGGACACGTCGGCCTCGAACGACAGGCGGGCGGCGAAGTGCGCGGCGGCGACGCCGGCGGCGGCCGGGGGCGTGCTGAGGACTGCGGAGGTGGACATGTACGGCTCCTTCTGGTCGATCACCTGCTCTTCATCCTGTCGGGCCGGCGGGACGGCCAGAAGTGGCGAGAACGCCGCTGTCCACTAAGATCTCGCCATGCGTACGCCGGTGGCACTGGAGACCCGCGCCCGGCACCGGATCGCGGTGCTGGCGTTCGCCGGGATGGCGCCCTTCGAGCTGGGCTGCGTGGTGGAGGTGTTCGGCCTGCCCCGCCCCGAACTCGACGTCACCTGGTACGACCTTGCGGTCTGTGCCGAGACGCCGGAGCCGATGGCCACCGTCGGCGGCTTCTCGATCACCGCCCGGCACGGCCTGGACGTGCTGGCCGCCGCCGACACCGTGATCGTGCCCGGAGTCGCCGACGTACGCGCCGAGGTCTCCCCCGCGCTGGTCGACGCGCTGCGCACGGCCGCCGCCCGCGGGGCGCGGCTGGTCTCCATCTGCTCCGGCGCGTTCGCGCTGGCCGCGGCGGGCCTGCTGGACGGCCGGGCGGCCACCACGCACTGGAAGTACGCCGCGCTGCTGCGCGAGCGGCACCCGCTGGTCGAGGTGACGCCCGACGTGCTCTACGTCGACACCGGCCAGGTGATCACCAGCGCGGGCAGCGCGGCCGGGCTGGACCTGTGCCTGCACCTGGTGCGCCGCGACCACGGCGCGCAGATCGCCAACACGGTCGCCCGGCGGCTGGTGCTGCCGCCGCACCGCGACGGCGGGCAGGCGCAGTTCATCGAGCTGCCGGTGCGCGATGTGATCGACGACGACGGGGTGGCCCGCGCGATGGCCTGGGCGCTGGACCACCTGACCGAGCCGTTGACGGTGAACGTGCTGGCCGCGCACGCGCGTATGTCGCCGCGCAGCTTCCTGCGGCACTTCGCCCGGCACACCGGCACCAGCCCGATCCGCTGGCTCATCGACCAGCGGGTGGCGGCCAGCCTGCCGCTGCTGGAGACCTCGGACTCCCCCGTCGAGCAGGTCGCCGCCGCGGTCGGGTTCGACTCGCCGGCCACCTTCCGGCACCACTTCAGCCGGTGCATGCGCACGTCGCCGTCGTCGTACCGGCGCACCTTCCGCGGCCGCTGACGTTTCCGCAGCCAGGGCGGGCCCGGGGGTTAACAAGGTGCCCTTCCGCTACGTATGGCGATGGGAAGGTGCCCTTCCTTTGGGCGGCTCAGAGCCAGGTGCGGGAGATCTCGACGGTGGACTGGAGGCGGCGGGCTTCGGCGAGGTAGGCGTCGGACAGGCCGAAGCGCTCGTCGCCGCGGTGGAGTTCGCCGAGGCGGCGGGCGGTCTGGGCCTGGGCGCGACGGTCGCCGATCCGTTCGAAGATCTCCAGCGCCTGGGTGAGCCGCTGCACGGCCACCTCGGGGGCCTCCAGGGTGGCCAGGTCGGTCAGGCAGTACGCCTCGCAGTGGGCGTCGCCGAGCACCGCGAACCGGTCCAGTGCCGCGATCAGGTCCGCCCGCGCGTGGGCCGGATCGCCGCTGCGCAGCCGGAGCAGGCCCAGCTGGCGGGTCAGCAGCGCGGCCCGGTGCTCGTCGCCGATCTCCTCGGCCAGGGCCAGCCCGGCGGTGAAGTCGCGGTACGCCTCGGGGAGGTCGCCCCTGGCCAGCCACACCATGCCCAGCGCGCCGCGTGAGTACGCCTCGCCGTGCCGGTGCCCGAGCAGCCGGTATGCCTCCAGCGCCTGCCGGTAGCAGTCCAGCGCCTCGTCGTGCTCGGCCCGGATACGGTGCCCGGTGCCCAGCCCGGCCAGCGCAGCGGCCTGCCCGCACAGGTTGCCGAGCCGGGCGAACAGCAGCCGCGACCGGCTGAACGCCTCGGCCGCCTCCTCGTAGCGGTCGCGGTACAGGTGCAGCTGCCCCAGCCCGCGCAGGGTCACCGCCTCGCCGAGCAGATTGCCCTGCGCCCGGCACGCCGACAGCGCGGTGCGGTGCGTCTGCTCCCACTCGGCGGTGTGCCCGCCCATGTCGCACCAGGCGACCATGGCGTGGGCCAGCTCCCAGGCCAGATCGGACAGCCCGTTGGCGGCGGCCGCCCCGACCGCGCCGAGCAGCGCGTCGCGTTCCGTGGCGAACCAGCGCACCGGGTCGCCGGCCAGCTCGGCCGCGTTCGGCACCGGCCAGCGGGCCGCGACGGTGACGCCGGGCCCGAACACCTGCGGCGGCAGCCCGGCGGCGGCGCGTTCGGCCAGCTCCAGGTAGCCGCCGAGGGCTCGGGTCAGCGCCGCGCCGATCGCCTCCCCGGGCAGGTCCGGGGCCAGCAGCCCGACCAGCACGGGCAGGCCGTACCGCGGCTGGCCCAGCTCGTCGGTGCCGGTGGAGCGCAGCAGGCGGGCCCGGTCGAGCGCGTCGAGCACCTCCGCCGCGTCCGGCCGGTCCAGCAGCGCCGCGGGCACCCAGCCCGGCGCGGCGGCGATGCCCAGCCGGGCGAGGCCGCGCAGCACCAGCGCGGCCGCGCCGTCCAGCCGGGTGCCCAGCACCGCCGGACCCTCCTGCTCGACGAGCAGGGTGCGGTGCAGGCGGCGCAGCGGCTCGCCCGGCTCCACGCCCAGCTCCTCGGTCAGGGTGCGGCGCGCGGTGGCGTACGCCGACAGCGCCTCGGCCCGGTGCCCCGCGTCGCGCAACGCGGTCACCAGCAGCGACCACGCCTCCTCGCGCAGCGGCTCCTCGGCGACCAGCCGGCGCAGCTCGTCCACGGCCGCCGCCGGCTGGCCGGCCTCGATGCGCAGCCGGGCCCGGGTCTGCCGGACCGCCCGCCGCCGCTCCACCAGCCGGTCGATCTCCGTGCGCCACAGCGGTGAGGCGGGCAGGTTCTCCACCGGTTCGCCGCGCCACAGGCCCAGGGCCGCGTCGAGGCTGTCCGGGTCGCCGCCGCGGGCGTACTCCTCGAAGCGCAGCAGGTCCAGCTCGCCGCAGTCCAGTTCCAGCCGGTATCCGGGCGCCTGGCGGCGCAGCCGGTCCTCGCCCAGCCGGGTGCGCAGCGCGCTGACGTACGTCTGCACGTTGGCCAGCGCCGACCGGGGCGGGTCCTGCCCCCACAGCACCTCGATGAGCTGATCCACCGACACGGTGCGGCCGTGGTTGAGCGCGAGGGTGGCCAGCAGCTGGCGTGGCTTGACACCGCCCACGGGTGCGTCGACGCCGCCCAGGGTCAACTCGAAGGAGCCCAGGATGCGCAGTTCCAGCCGGTCCGACATCGTCCAACCACCCACACGAACCGTGATCGATCGCCTGAGCCTACGCGTGCTCGGCTGATCGGACCAGAGCACTCAGCTGAACGGCTGTAGGGGTTCTGGAGAAACGTTGGAGCGCTTCTCGCGACGCTGTGGACACCCCGCGCAGTAACGGGCCTCCTGTTCCACCACCCCACGGAAGGGAACCGTCCATATGCGACCTAGACGATTGTTCGCCGGCGCCGCCGCGCTGGTCATAGGCCTGGCCGGCGCGGTCCTGCTCGGCAGCCCCGCGCAGGCCGCACCCGCTTTCCAGCTGCCCTTCCCCTGCGGCCAGACGTGGAACGGCAACAGCAGCAACAGCAGCGCCCACGTCTCCTGGGAGATCGACTTCAACCGCGGCTCCACCGCCACCGCCGACCTCGGCGACACCGTGGTCGCCGCCGCCGCGGGCACCGTCGAGGTCTCCGCGCACCAGGGCTCCGTCAACGGCTACGGCAACCTCGTCGTCATCGACCACGGTGGCGGCTACTTCACGTACTACGCCCACCTGGACTCCCGCGCCGTCACCGCGGGCCAGGCGGTGCTGCGCGGCCAGGCCATCGGCTCGGTCGGCAACACCAGCAAGCCGGGCAACGGCATCTCGCCGCACCTGCACTACGAGGTGCGCTACCCGGACCGGTCGCAGTCGCACATCATCAAGGCCGTCTTCAACGGCAGCACCTTCGGCTACGGCTCGGCCAACGTGACCAGCAACAACTGCGCCACCTCGTACGACCCGGCGGCCGAGTGCGGCAGCGGGTTCCAGGTCATCGACTCGGTGAAGCTGGGCTCGGCGGGCACCACGAACCTGCTGTGGAAGGGCTCCACCGGCCAGAACTGCGTCATCACCCTCAAGATGGCCAGCGTCGGCACCCCGACGGCCACCAGCGCGTTCCTGGAGCCGCAGGGAGCGAGCCGGACAACGGACTCCGGCAGCTTCTCCTACTACGCCGGGCCGGTCATCCGCACCGCACCGGGCTGCGTGAAGTGGGGCGGCAGCGCCGGCGGCAACAGCTACACCTCCGGCTTCGAACACTGCGCCTGATCCCTCACCCCGCATCCACCTTCACCGCTAGGAGCATTCCCGTGCACGTCAAGCGCATCCTGGGGCTGGCCGTGACCGCCGTGGCCGTGGCCGCCGCCGTCCTGGTCGAGGCCTCGCCGGCGATGGCCGCCCCGACCTTCAAAGTCCCCTTCCCCTGCAACCAGGTGTGGTCGGGCCAGACCCGCACCAACCACAGCCCCGCCAACGCCATCGACTTCAACCGCACCGACGACCTCGGCGACCCGGTCGTGGCCAGCGCGCCCGGCACCGTGGACGTGGTCACCAACCTCGGTGACACCAGCTACGGCAAGTACGTGCGGATCAACCACGGCAGCGGCTGGACGACGTACTACGCGCACCTGAACTCGTTCAACGTGTCCGTGGGCCAGACCGTCAAGTACGGCACCGTGATCGGGTACGTCGGCACCACCGGCGGTTCGACCGGCCCGCACCTGCACTACGAGCAGCGCTCCGGCGGCTCCGCCGTCCAGATCAAGTTCAACGGCGTGACCGCCCTGTACTGGGGCACCAAGAACTACACCAGCGACAACGGCTGCGGCGGCGGCGCGGCGCAGGGCACCGTCAACACCGCGGGCTCGCCGCTGACCGTGCGCTCCGGCCCCGGCACCGGCTACGCCTCCGTCGGCACCGTCAACGACGGCGCGACCGTCTCCATCCAGTGCCAGACCACCGGCACCACGGTCACCGGAACGTACGGCACCAGCAACATCTGGGACCGCATCGGCACCGGCCGCTTCATCTCCGACGCCTACGTCTACACGGGCTACGACGGCTTCATCCCCGGCGTCCCCCGCTGCTAACGGACAAAGGAAGGGCACCTTCTTAA
>NZ_BONI01000093.1 GCF_016862635.1 Catellatospora coxensis
CAGGGGGCACGGCCCGGATGTCGGTGACCGTGCGATGGGGTCGATCCCTGGGCAGATGTTCGTGGGCGCGTTGACGGAGTTCTCGGCTGAGCAGCTGGCCGATCAGATCCTGACCGGCCGGGCGATGCAGTCCGATCATCCGTGGGCGGCGGCGACGGCGGGTGCGGTCGACGGCCTGGTCGAGGGCGGTGTCGACAAGCTCGGGGGTTGGATCCGGGGCCGGCGTAACGGGGTGTCGGCGGGTTTGGACGGCGACGTCGGGAACATCGACATCCCGTCGTGGGCTCCGAAAACCGGCGGCGCCGGCGGTGACGGCGACGCGGGCGGGGGCGGGCCCCGGTTCTTCGGGGTGGGGCTGTGGCGGGGCGATTTCGAGTTCGACGGCAGATTCGGCGCGGGTGGTGTGTTCGAGGGGCTGGTGAGGTTCACGGGTTTGGGCCTGCGTGGTGACGGGTCGGCGGTGTCGGGTTCGTTTTCGGGTTCGGGGACGTTGGTGGGCACGTTCGTCGGCGGGTTCGCCAAGGCCGATCTGCGGGTCGATGAGCGTGGTGTGGTGGTGGGGCATGTGCGTGGCAGCGGTGAGCTGGACGCGCTGTTCAACCTTTCGGGCACGTTCACGCCGCTGGGTAAGGGTGTCGCGCCGGCGGTGCCGGGTGCGCCGGTGTCGGTGGATGCGGGTGGGGTGCGGGGTGGGGCGGTCACGTCGTCGGCCAACGCCTCGCCCGCCCACGGCGGCGGTGCTGGCAGGGCCGGCGCGAACGCGGGGGCGTCGGTGACGCCGCAGGCCAGAGTGCTCACCGGGCCGGAAGTCAACGACGCGGACACGGTCGCCAGGCCGATGCCGGTCGGTGTTCCCGGCGCAGTCCCGGCACCCGATCAGGTCGCGGTCGTGACCACCGCGACGTCACCGTCCGATCATGTCGCAGTCGTGACCGCCGTGACGTCACCGCTCGAGTCCATGGCGGGCGACCCGCGGTCCGGCCCAGAACCGGGCGGCGAGCCGGTCGACGCGCTGCCCGGTGACGACGGCCCGGACGGCACGTGGCCCGATCGGATGGCGGGGGTCGCCGATACGCTCACCGGCCCGACCGAGCACACCAGCGCGTTTGACGACCGCTCCGACCTTGACGACCGCAGCGACAGCACCATGCCGGTGACTCCAGCCCTGACGATCGGGAGTTCCGCGCCCAGCACCACCTCGCTGCCGCTGCCCCCCGACATCCAGCCGCCCGGGGGCAGGCCGCAACCGGCCGATGCGAAACCCATCCTGGCCGCACTGCTCGGCGAGGGCGCAAAGCCAGACGCCGACGCCAAGGTGCGCTCCTGGATGCACGACATCGAACCCGGCCGGTTCAGCACGGAGGTGTACACCGTCCTGACGGAGACGCCGGGTGCCGTGCCCGGCCCGTCGACCCACACCGCCACCGCCGCGGCCATCGCCGACGGCTCGCGGCACGGTCCGGCAGCATCGGGCGCACCCGCGACCGGCGCCAGGCCGGCGCATGCCGAACGCAGCGACGCGCTGCGGCGGTCGGCGGTGATGCGAGCGGCCGCTGCCGCCATGGCGGTCGCGACCGCTCCCCACGCCGACCAGCCGCAGGTCGTGCGCTTCCGTCGCATTCTCACCGACCCGGCGTCTGCGACCGTCGAGGACCTCGCCTATCTTGCGTCCGTGTACGGCCTCACGCGGCGGATCGATTCCGGCGAAAGCCTTCCCGAGCCCGTGCGGAGCAGCCTGGAAAGGCTCGGTCTTCCGGAGGGCAACCAGCTCGACGCCGCGCTGCTGTGGCTGGCGGATGAACTGGTGCACGGACGGGTGCCCCTCGGCGGCGACGCGAGGTTCACCGAGGCGCTGACGGTCGCCCAGCGGGCGATCGAGGACCGCGCCGACCCCCTCGGAGCCCTGCGGGAAGCCGGACTGCTGCCGGCCGAAGGCGACGGCTTCTTCACCGTGCCCGACGAGACCGCGTCGCCGCCGGCGGTGTTGACGATCCTGCTCCAGGAACGGGCGCAGCTGATGGTCGCGGCCGCCGACGCGGTGGGCCAGGTCTGGCAGTGGTGGTTCGAACCGCGGCACCAGGAGATGCTGCACAGTATCGACGGCATGCGCCGCTCGCTCGCCCTGGCGCCGGTCGGGACGACCGGGCAGGAGCCGGGGGGAAAGGACGGGCAGACGCCGGTCGGACCGCGGGAGACTCTGGATCTCATCCTCAGGACGACCCGCGACCGGCTCCTCGAAGCGAGCCCTGCTCAGCTCGACGAGCTGAAGCAGGGGGTCGAGCGGCTCGCCCACGGCTTCTTCGTCTGGCGGCACGTCCTCAACGACCAGGCCGGGCGTACCGGGGACCTGGCGAAGCTGTTCCCGACCCCGCCGGACCGTCCCGCCGCGTACCAGGCGCTCGCCGGGCGCGTGCAGCGGCTGCACGAACTGCTGACCAGGCTGCCGACCGACGAGCGCGATGCCCGGACCGAGCGCACGTCCCCCCTGGGGATCAAGTGGACCCGGGACGGCGCCCGCCGGCAGCTGGTCCACGCGGCCGGCCGGGCCGAGGCCGCCCTGTTCGCCGCCGACTCGGCCATGCCGCCGATGCCCTGGGTCGAGCCGACAGCCGACCGAGGACGCGAGGTCGAAGAGGCGACGCAGGCGCTGGAGCAGCTGGTGTCGCAGCTGGAACAGGTGGTCGAGGCCCGCCCGGTTCCGGTGACGGAACTTCCGCCGCCGCCCGATGGCTGGGAGCCCCAGGAGCGGTTCGCCCCGCCGGTGTGGCTGGTGCCGGACGACGGCGGCCGGTCCACCCTCGGCGCCACGGATCTGCCTCGTGACTTCAGCGAGGAGATGATCACCGAAGTCAGGCGCGCGATCCTCGAGGCGTTTGCGCACGTCGAGAATCCGGAGCTGGTCCGGTCCGCCGTCGATGACATGGTGCACCGGCAGGCCCTGCTCAACGACGCGTATGACCTGATCAACGACGAGTGGACCTTCCGCATCCTGGGCTACGACGTCGCGGTCAGCCTCTTCCTCAATCCGCGCGAAGGCACCTGGAGACAGGCGTCGGATGCTGCCGAGATCCGCGGGAAGGAGACGACCAGCCAGTCCGGCAGGCACGGTCACAGCCGCGGACACATGCAGTTCTTCGACTCGAACTCGAATCTGACCTGGTACCTGCAGCATGCGAAGGCACTGGTGGAGAAGGGCTTCACCTGGAACGAGGCCTTCGCGGGGCTCGCCACGATCGTGTGGCACGAGCACGAGGAGAGCAGCACCCTCAACGCGGCGCACAGCTCCGAACGGACGATCAAGGGCTCGTCCTACGTCTCCTACCTGTTCGCTTTCGACCCGGTGGTGGCGGTGAAGGTGACCGGGAAGAAGAAGGACGAGTACACGAACAGCCTGATGAACGTGGTGCGTGACGGAGTCAAGATCTTCGTGTCGCGGGAGACGGCACGGCCGCTGGACGATGCCGCGAGGAGCGTCTCCGGCGCGGTGCATCCGGGCGAGGACGCGCCCTCAAAGGTGGGGGACCGGGCGCGGGTCAGGCTGCCGAGAGACTCGGCGGCACAGGCGTTCACCAAGACCGCGCAACTACGCAGGATTGTCGAACATCACGTCGCGGATCTGGCGCCGCCGGGCGGGGCCCGGCACAGGCGACTGCTGGCAGGTCTGAAGCATCGGCGGGTGGTCGCCGGCGTGTACGCGGCCGAGGCGAGGGGTTACGAGATCATCTTTGGTGACATCGATGGGCAGGCTCCGGAGAGTGTCACGATCCACTTCGCGCCGGCGAACCCGCGGCTGGTCATCGAAAGCGACGACAAGACATGGATGGACATCGACGACCAGACGATGGTCCACTACGGCTCCGAGCAGCTTGCCGCCGACGGCTTCGACCTCCCACCCGGCCTCTTTCTGCAGGCCTTCGGCTTCGTCCTGCTGCCTGTGGTCGGCCAGAAGCTGCCGTCTGTCGGGAAGCTGGAGCCGTACTTCTTCCTCTGGCCGACGCTGGACGCGGTCCGGGTCCGGTCCGGCCCGAGCCTGGACGTATCCGATCTGTCCGGTGTCCGCTTCACGGGGGAGCGGACCGCCGTCGCCAAGCTGGACGTCTACGTCATGCTGGGCCGGTCTGACCGGCCCGGCCTGTCCCGCCCGGAAGTGCTGTCCAATGCCCTGTACCAGCGAGTGCTGCGGGAGGACGCGAAGGAGTGGGCCATACTGCCGGCGTTGCCGGGCGACGTCGACTCGACGAAGTTCACGCTGCACGTGCCTGACATCAAGAGCCTCACCCCGGTCACGCGTATCTCGGACCTGACCTTCGACCCGCTGACCGAGGCCGGCCCCGCCGCGCTCGGTCCGCGCCCGCAGCCGCTGGTCGATGCCGCGCTGGAGCTGATCCGTGCGTACTACCCCGGTGTCGTCACGAACCCCGACGGCTCCGCGACCCACTACGCCCACGGCTTCTGGAGCCACGTCGACGACGCGCGCATGGCGGTGGAGAACACGCGCAGGGTGCGCGACGAACTCAACGAGGACAGCGCGGCGAGCCTGATCCGGCGCGCCCAGGGGGAGACCGGGTACTCCTTCACGCTGAGCCGCAAGGGCGTCACCGGCCGCTGGGGCGACACGATCGTGGTGCGGGTCAGGGCCCAGCGCGGCCGGCTGCACGACGGCCGGGTCGTCTTCGAGCATCCCGTCTACAAGCGACACCAGCCGTTCTCGGAGATGGACGCGAACAAGACCAGCAACCGGGACCTCATCACCACCGCGATCCGGGACTTCGGTGTCTGGGCGGGTGCGCAGCCGATGCTGGCACTGTCGCACGTGCACACCAGACATCTGAAGTCGTTGCAGCTCCGTCCCATCCTCCAGTTCAAGTACGGCAGCGCCCCGCAGGCCAGCAGCGGTCTGGCCACCTGGGCCATGCACGGGATCAGCCTCGACGACGAGGCCCAGTTCCGCGGGCCGGTGGTGTTCACCCTGCAGATCGAGGGGCTGGGAAGGCAGGCGATGCCCACCGGCGTGCCCCGGCTCGACGACCTGGAGCAGGGGATACCGCTGGCCGAACCGGCGGAGCGGGCGCCGTTCCCGCCCGCGCTGCCGAGCGTGCACCACGCCGCGCCGGTGACAGGCACGTACACCATGCTGATGCCGTCCGACATGACGACCAGGGAGGTCGTGGCCGACGGGGCGAGCACGTCACGGCCCTATTCACTGGACGTGCCCGCGATCAGGGACGCCGGCGTGACCTCGCTGAACGGGCCCGACGGCAGGCCGCGGCACTACCGTCCGACCCAGGCCAGGCCGCTTCCCCCGGAGGCGCCGCTCTTCCTGAACTCCGACACCCTCGTCCGCGACGTCCTGCAGGCCCTGGCCGACCTCGGCCACCGGCGCATTCCCGCCGACACCCGGGTGGTCCTGGAGCGGGTGCTCGCCGGTGGACTCGACGAATGGCTGCCCACGCTGTCCAGGGGCGAACCCGATGACAACCCGGTCTACCGGGAGATCTTCGACGGCGCGATCACGGAGGCCGAGGGCGCCTCGCGCCGGCACGTGGTGGCCACCATCGGGATGCGCCTGGTGTTCGAGGAGGACGACGGCTTCACGCTGATCGGCCTGCCGATCTCCTACGGCGGCTACAGCGACATGGGAGTCGAAGCGGTCACCGCGCACGGCGGGCAGACCACGCTGGGCCTCTGGGGCGGATTCCGGCCCCGCTTCCCCATCAAGATCGAGAAGGACATACCCGGGGTCCACGTCGACCACTACAGCTATCAGCCGCAGCTGGCACAGCGGCGCGAGAAGTCGGCCACCGTCGAGGCGGAAAGCTCCGGCAGCACCGGCCTGTCCCAACTGAACATCACCCGGCTGGCGCTGACCAGGATCAAGGTCTGCGTCGAGGTGTCCATCGCGACCCGCGTCGAGCAGAACGTCGTCGGCAAGGCCGCCGGCACGGTGCTGCCCGCCGGCGGCGTCATGCAGCGGGCCGTCCGGGGAGTGCTGGGCCGGATCGGCTCCTGGGGCGACAGCATCGCGGATCTGATCCTGCCGGGCAGCGCAGCCGGTGGCTTCCGCACCGTGTCCTCGCCCGCCGAGGGGGTCACGGCCTTCGACGCGCTGGACGCGACCGAGCTCGGACTGATGCCGCCCGAGCTGGAGCTGCACTACGACCGCACGATCGAGTACGTGCTGCCGCCCACGCTGCGGCACGGGCTCGGAGCGGGCCGAGTGGTGCGACCCCCGGACCTGAGCCGGTTCGTCTCCCAGGTCGTCGCTTCGGTCGAGCAGTCCTACGGCAGGCACGTGGCCCACGCGGTGCGACAGGAGATCTACAAGCTGGGCGGCCGCTCCGCCGGCGGCGCGCTGCTCAACTCGCTGCTCGGCAGCGGTGTCCCGATCACCGTGCCGGTCGCGTCCTACCTGAGGGCGTGGCGTGTCCCCGTGCTGCCGGCCGCCCGGACCATCAAGATCGAGGTGTACGCCTCGCCGGCCCGCGCCGAGTACAAGGGCGTGGCGGCGAGTCTGCACCGGCTCGGCATCCGCGAGGCCGGCGCCTCCGCCTTGCGGCAGGGCGACATCCGTGACCGGCGTTTGATCTTCGACTACGGACGGGGCTGGTTCGCCACCATGCCCAAGACCATCAACAGCTTTCTGCTGAACCTCCACGGCGATCTGCGGGGCATCACCAAACGCGCGATGACGCACGCCACGCAGCAGGAGCGCAGCCGCGGTCTGGTCGTCGAAACCGGCCGCTCCGGCGAAGCCCTGCGACAGTGGGCGCTCGACAACGGCGTCCCGCTCGACTCGCAGCACGACATCGGCACCGCCGGGGCCGCGACGTTCGACGTCGTGCTGGACCTGCACGCCGAGGTGCGGGTCGAGACGGCGCCGACGGCGGTCGTCGACGCGGTCACCCAAGGCGCACTGCAGACCGGCCGCCGGTGGCGGGTCGGCCGAGACGGCACGGACATCGACGGCAGGCCGATCGCCGCGCACGCCGATTTCGAGGTGACCACCCGGCTCAAGTACGACCCGCGGGAGCTGCAGCCGATGGTGAGCGGACTGACGACCCTCCCCCCGGCGCCGGCACCGGACTCGACGCCCCGCCAGGTGCCGGGGATCTGGGAACTGCAGGACGGGCAGGACCTCAACGACATGCGGGCAGGCCTCGACATGAGGGGCGGCCTGCTCGCCGAGGCGTCAGGCGGCCTCATCACCGACCTGCGACTCATCAAGGACGATGTGACCTACCTCGCCGTGCCGCGACCCGTGACCGTATCGCCGGGGGAGTTGGGAGGGGTCGCGGGGATGATCGAGTACGTCGCACAGAGTGTGGCCGCCACGTGGGATAACAACTTCTGGAACGCACCGCCCGGTTCGTCGTGGTTCCACCCGAAGGGGCTCATCGAGGACCAGATCTCCGTCATCGTCAGCGAGGCGTTCCTGAGCGGTCGCATCACCGACCTGCTCACCACCGGGATCAAGCAGACCATCCAGTATCCGGTCGAGCGCTTCTACTTCGCCCGCCTCGCCTACCTGGAGCTGCTCGCCGATCCCATCAGCGTCGTCGAGAAGCCGACCGTCGACGACGTGATGAGCAAGGACATGACTGCGAGCGCCTTCACCGCCGGCCACTCGACGACCAGTTCTGCCGGGTTCGCGAGTATGCCCTGGGCCGCCCCGGACTTCGCGCTGCCCGAGTACGAGAACTACGACGGGCCGGGATCGGCGTCCGCCGGGGTGCTCCAGGGGTTCGACCTCATCGGCCGGCACGACGACGGAGCCGCCAACAGGCAGAAGAACTCCGCCGGCGGGGGCAGCAAGACCACCGGTGGGTCGTACACCACCCTCGTGTTCACCGTGCGCTGGTTGGTGGCGATCAGGCCGCAGAATCCCGGGGGAGGAGCGGTCAACCCCTACAGCGGGCGGCCTTCGCTGTACACCCACCTTCCCGAGAGCACCATCGAGCTCTCGGTGCCGAACCACCTCAAACACCTCGTCCTGCAGGCCCCCCAGCGAAACCTGAGCGCGCCGACCCCCGTCGTGGTCGCGAACAGCCGCCTGCGGATCCCGCCGCCGGAGCCGACCGACGACGGCGCCGTGGCCCCGCAGCCGCGCGACACCGACAGCGTCGTGCCGGCGACGCTCACCGGGCCGCTCGACCCCCAGCCGGTCGCGACCGTGGTCTCGTACGGCCCGACGGCGGTGTTCAGGCGGCTGATGCGGTTCGTGGGAAGCGATGCGTCCGGGTGGGCGGTGACGCCTGCGTCCGGGCTGTACCGGATCGCGGATCGGCGCCTGCATGAACGGCATCCGTGGCTGCTGCGGGCGAATCCGGGGCACAGTCGCGGCGGAGAGTTCATCACCAACTGTGTGCTCGCGGCGATCGCGGGGGACATGACCCTGCGCGAATGGGGGCAACCAGACTTCGGCGGATATCAGGTGCCGCCGTCGAAGCAAGCGCCCGTGCTGGACCTGGTGCGCTACGCCAAGGACGTGTTCGCGGATTCGCCCGGGTTCATCGAGGTCAGTGGAGGATGGCCGGCGGTTCGTGACGCCGTGGCGAAGGCCCCGGGCAGTCTCGGGATCGTGGGCTTCGGCCGCGCCCCCGCGCGCGGGGGCTCCGCCGGGCACCAGCCGCCCGGCTGGCACGTGGTGAACGTGTTCCATGAGGAAGACACGGCGGTGTTCGTGGACGTGCAGGCGGGGGACGCGGCGGTCCTGCCGGACGCGCACGCGCCGGTGTTCTTCCTGCCGCTGACCCCGCTGCAGCTGGCGCGTGGCTACGCCGAGCTGGGGACGGTCCTGCCGGAGCGAGTGCTGGCGAGCCTGCTCGCGGGCGTACGCCAGCGCCAGGGTGCGCACGCTGACCGGCCGCCGGCAGGGCAGCCCTCCGTGCTCACGCGGAGCCGTTTCAGCCGGCTGTTCACCGGGCGTGCCGGTGACAACCGGACGGGTTCCGCAGCCGCCGGATCCGCTCAGCCGGCGCCAGGGCCGTCGCAGCTGCCTTCGCCCGCCGCCGTCCCGCCCCGGAGCGCCGCCTCGGGGGTGGACCCATCGACGGGGCCAGCCGTGCCACTACACCCGGTTGCCGCAACCGTCGTCTTCGACCTGCGAGAAGGCGCCGTGGAAGACCGGCAGCACCGGGCGGCGGCGGATCTTTTCGCGGATGAGCTGGCGCGGGAGGTGTACTCCGCGGCGAGGCGGGCGGAGGCGGACCGGCGTCTGATCGTCGTGATCGGCAGATCCGTGGGATTGGCGGGAACGGCTGAGGCCGATCAGGTGGTCGCGGATCTGGTCCGTGCGGTGGAAGCCAGGTTGCTCACCTACGGTCTGCCGCCCGACGAAGTCCGGTACATCGAGGAGGAGGACGGCACGCTCGCCTCGGGCCGAGTTCGTGCCCACGCCGGATTCCGCCCCGTCATCAGGGACGTGGGTGGAGGCGGGATCCCGTACCGGCGCCTGGAACTGGCTTCCCTCGAGATTCCCGGCGACGCGGCGCTGAGCTACGTCGAGTCGGCGATCCGCGCCGATAAGCGCTTTGCCTTCGACTACCAGTCGGAGGTGCCGGTCAGTGGGCATCGCAGAGTCAGTTCCTTCGACTTCCGGTCGGAGGAGTCGGACGGCGGGAGTCGCAGAGCCGGTAGCGGCGATGACAGGTCCGTCCCCGAATGGGTTGCCGCGGGCCCGCCGATGCGCTCGGAGTCGAATGGCGTCACTGCGGTGCTGGCACGGCTGCATGAGTACGCCTCCGGCTTTGCCGGGGGAGCGGCGGCGAAGTCGGAGCGGGTATGGCTGCCGGATCTGCTGGCCGCGTTCGCCGCCGCGCCGGCAGGGGCCCGGGGAATAGTGGTCTTGCGCGGGACCGGCCGTGGCGTCGGCGCCGTGCTCAACGTCCTACCTGACCGAGATGGGCCCCGACTCGTCGATCCCCGACGGAATGCGCTGGTGGAACCGGTGGACGTCCAGGTGCCGGCGTTGTTCGTCTCGACCGGCGAGCCGGTCGTCGTGGTGCGACCGTACCAACCGGCCGCGGCCAGGTTGGAGCGGTATCTCGCGCGGTGGAATGAGGTATCCCGGCTCAGCCTCCTGCAACGCAGGTCCAATGAGCTGAGAGCTGTCGACGTCGCGGTGAGGGCCTATCGCGAGGTTGTGTCCAGCCGTGAGCCGGACGGACTGCTGGTCGACAACGCGACGGAGACAAGGCTTGCCGACCTCAGGGACGCGATCGGCGCGTGGACCAACTCCAAGATCGTCGAGCGGACCGACTTCGGGTTCAGCGAATGGGACAACGACTCCGAGCCCAGCGAATGGGACCAACCGGCGAGCAAGCGTGCCAACGCTGTGCAGGACCTCGGTGTGGCTGTCGACAGTGCGTACGCTGAGCTGCTACGTGAACGACGTCCGAGCCAGGCGCGACCGCTTCCGGTGGAGAGCTACTACCGGCGGTCAGCGGAGGTGGCCCTGGCGGAGAACGACCTCGCGGACATCAGGGCCGTCAGTGATCCGATGGTTCAGGTCATCGACCCCTCGACGGGTGAGGCCGTCGAAGGGGACGAACCAGTGCCGCTGCTGGCGAATGCCGTGACGGCGGCGTACCGCGGATTCTCCGCGAGGCGCGGGCGGGCGGGAGAGGTCCTGGGCGTCTTGACGCTTCCCGAGGGCACGTTCATGCGTGACGGCAGGTCGTACACGGAGGCCGATCGGGAACTGTTCATCGACGAGTTGCTGGACATGAGCATGCGTCACCCACACCTGTTGATCATGCCTGGAGCGATGGTGTGGACGGGAACGGGGCCCAGCGGGCAGGTCGTCCTCAACATCACGGCGACCGCGTTCCTCAACGGGCGAGTGGTACATGAGCTGCACCTGCCCGTGCTCACTCCCACGTCGCACGTCGATCGGATCCGCTCGAGTGTCTTCTCGGTCGGCAAGCACCAGTTCAAGCTGGCGGTCTCACCAACCCTCGTCAGGTACGCGGTGAACTTCTACGCCGCTGCCGTCTCGGGCTACGGGCCGGGCGAGCGGCTGGCTGAGTTTGCGCACCCGAGAGCGGAGGCTCGGCCGCTGCCCCGTTGGCGGTTCCAGGAAAGCGGCCACACCGCGCCGCGCGACGAAGTGCTGCGGCCGCACGACGACATGTCGGCTCCGTCCCTGCGCGGCGATGCGCGGGCTCCGTCCGACGACCGGAGTTGGCGGACTCCTTCCATCACTTTTGGCGCTTCGAGCCACGAGAGGGCGGGTTCGCGCGGCGCGGCCTCCGGGTCGGAGGGGGGCCGGAGTCGGAGAACCGGTTCCCACTCCTTCATTGATCCCATTGCAGAGGAGGAGGAGTCGGACGGCGAGGTTTCCGCGCCGGATGAGTGGGAGCGAAGTTGGCGGACTCCTGACATCGTCGTCATCCCACCCGATTCGCCCGATGAAAGCTAGGCCGAGCCCACCGTGCCCGGTCAGGCGCTCGCCGCGGCCGGGTGTACGGGTGTGGCGGCCGGTGCGGCGCGCCGTTCGCGTGCCACGAGCAGCAGCGCGGCGCCGGCGACCCAAGCCGCGAGCGTGAGCAGCGGCAGGGCGGCTCCGGCACCGTGGAAGTAGCTCAGGTCGGTGATGGCGCGCACGGCCGCACCCGGGGGCAGCAGCGCGGAGACGGCACGGGCGGCCGCCGGCAGCAGGTCGGCGCCGATGGTCGCCCCGCTGGTCGCGTTGCCGACGGTGAGCAGCAGCAGCGTGGCGACCGGCACCCCGACCGGCCCGAGGTAGGCGCCGAGCAGTTTCGTGGTGAACGCGGCCGCGGCGGCGAGCAGGCTCAGCGTGACGGCCAGCGCCGCCAGGGGAGCGGGCACGGCGTCGAGCACCGGACCGGCCAGCACCGCGGCGACCGTACCGGCGGCCGCGGAGAAGCCGCCCAGCAGCGCGAACCGCTGCCACAGCCCCAGCTGCCGGGACAGGCCGAGGGCGTTCTGGGCGAGCACGAACCCGGCCAGGCTCACTCCGAAGGCGACGTAGAAGCCGGCCAGGCCGTTGGTGTCGTACCGGGCGAGCGGCACCTGGTCGATGACCGTGAGGTCCCGGCCCGCTCCGGCGGCGTAGGCGTCGACGAGCCGGTGTACGGCGCTGGTGGTGGAGCGGCCGTTGGCTCCTGCGGTGTGCAGCGTCAGGGCGGTGCCGCTGCCGTCGAGTGTGGCCACGACGTCGTTGCCGGTGAGCGCGGCCCGCGCGGCGCCGGTGTCGGCCACGCGGTGGACCTCGATGCTCTCCCCGAGGGCGGTCTCGACCTCGGCCGCGAGGCCGCCGACCACGGCCACCGGGATGCGGTGCGGCTGGGGGTCGCGGGCCAGGCCGACGTAGCAGGTGATGAACGCGGCGACCAGGGTCAGCCCGATGAGGACCGGCTGGAGCCAGGAGCGCACCGCCGCCCGGGGGCGCGCGTGCCGACCACCGCGCGCCGGCGCTGGCTGCTGCGCGGTCTCGTGCGGGTCGTGGTTCGCCATGATGGTCCGAACCCCGGATCGACGCCCTCGAATTCCGGGCGCACCGGGGACATGACGTGGATCACCGGCCGGTCCGGGGCCCGCTGTTGAACCGCCGGCGCCGGACGCACGTATCTACTGATGCGGTGGCCGGATGCACATCGAGCCGGCGCTGTGGGGATGCCGTCGAGGAGTTGGCGGGCGGCATTCCGCATCCGGACTCGGCCTGCACCGGATGAGAACAGGAACAGGTCCGTATGGTCCCCCCATACGGACCGCGCGGCATGCACCCACCAGGGGTTGAGGTGGCGGAGTGCGGCCGTGGCACGAGGCCTGGCGGCGTGCTCCCCGAGCGCTGCCAGGCCTCGTGCGTATCCGGAGGTCCTCGCCCGGCCGCACGGAGGTTGTGTCGGGCGTCATAGAACGATCGTTCTCTGCAAGGTGGACGCCGGGCCTGCGGTCGGTCTATGGTCAATGCCAGACAGAACGTTCTGTCTACTTACCTCACGGGAGCCCACATGAATCCGCGCCGCTTTCCCCGCTTCGTCGCCCTGACGGCCGCCGCCGGTATCGCCGCCGCCGCCATCACCGCTCTGGTCGGCGGTAACGCCGCCACCGCCGCCGGGCCGGACGCCACCGCCGGTAGGGAAGAGCCCAAGCCGACGGTGGTGCTGGTCCACGGCGCGTTCGCCGACGCCACCGGCAGCTGGAGCCAGGTCGCCAAGCGCCTGCAGGACCGCGGCTACCGCGTCGTCGCACCGGCCAACCCGCTGCGCGGCCTGCCGACCGACAGCGCGTACCTCTCCAGCGTCCTCGACAGCATCGACGGCCCCATCGTGCTCGCCGGCCACTCCTACGGCGGAGCCGTCATCACCAACGCCGCCGCCGGCAACCCCGCCGTCAAGGCGCTGGTCTACGTCGCCGCGTTCGCCCCGGACAAGGGCGAGACCCTCGGCGCGCTGAGCGAGAAGTTCCCCGGCAGCCAGATCCAGACCGCGCTTCGGCCCGTGCCGTACCAGCTCCCGGACGGCACCGGCGGCGCCGACCTCTACCTGCAGCCCGACAAGCTCCGCGAGGTGTTCGCCCCGGACGTGCCCGAGCGCACGGCGGACCTGATGGCCGCCGCCCAGCGCCCCCTGAGCGCCTCCGCGTTCGCCGACACCACCGCCGACGCCGCGTGGCGCACCATCCCGTCCTGGTTCCTCGTCGCCACCCAGGACAAGGTCATCCCGGCCGACCTGCAGCGCTTCGAGGCGGTGCGCGCCGACGCCCGCGGCACGACCGAGGTCCGCTCCTCGCACGTCCCCATGATCAGCAACCCGGACGCCACCACCGACCTCATCGTCAAGGCCGCCCGCGCTGCCGGCTGATCCTGGCTGAGGCTTGAGCGGCAACTATGTGTACGAATCATAAAAATTAGGGGCAAGGCCACCGACCATCTGATAGCGTGTGCCATCAGATGGTCGGTGGCGGGGGCGGCAACGGCGGCGTCCCCGCCACCGACCCCGGATGGCAGGGCCCACCTGGAAGCCGTCAAAGGACGAAGATCATGAAACTGCACGAGATCCTGCCCGGCCGTATCGGCTTCGGCACCGCGCCCATGGGCAACATGTTCCGGGCCGTCCCCGACGACGAGGTCGCCGCGACGCTGAACGCCGCCTGGGACCAGGGTGTGCGCTTCTACGACACCGCGCCGCTGTACGGAGCGGGCCTGGCCGAGATCCGGCTCGGCGAGCTGCTCTCGCACAAGCCGCGCGACGAGTACGTGCTGTCCACCAAGGTCGGCCGCGTCATCCTGGACGAGCTCGAACCCGCCACCCGCGGTCTCGGCGCGCAGGCGGAGGGCAGCCTGTTCGCGCACGGCCTGCCGAACAAGGTCGTCCACGAGTGGACGGCCGAGGCCACCGAGCGGTCCATCGAGGGCAGCCTGAAGCGGCTGGGCGTCGACCGGCTCGACCTCGTCTGGGTGCACGACATCGCGCAGGACTTCTACGGCGACGAGTGGCTGAGCAAGTTCGAGCAGGCCCGCACCGGCGCCTTCCGCGTCCTGTCCCGGCTGCGCGACGAGGGCGTCATCAAGGGATGGGGTCTGGGCGTCAACCGCACCGAGCCGATCGAGTTGGCGCTGGCACTGGACGAGCCGCAGCCCGACGGGTTCCTGCTCGCCGGACGGTACACGCTGCTGGACCACGACCACGCCCTGCAGCGGCTGCTGCCGATGGCGCAGGAACAGGGCGTCGGCATGGTCGTGGGCGGCCCCTACAGCTCCGGCATCCTGGCCGGTGGCAAGCACTTCGAGTACCAGGACGCGCCGCCGGAGATCGTCGAGAAGGTCCGCCGCATCAAGGAGATCTGCGAACGTCACGGCGTGAGCACCAAGGCCGCCGCGGTGCAGTTCTCCCTCGCCCACCCGGCGTCGGCCGCCGTCATCCCCGGCGCGACCAAGCCCAGCCGCATCGCCGAAGACCTCGCCGCCCTCGACGAGCGCGTCCCGGACGCGTTCTGGCATGAGCTTCGCGACAACCAACTGGTCAGCGCCCAGGCGCCCCTGCCCGGCGGCGCGTGAGCCGCCCGGCGGGCCACATGCGGGCCGGGGACGGGTGCCACCGTCCCCGGCCCGCACCGGTTTCCGGGCCGGGATGAGCGTCGTGGCTTGCCGGATCCGGCCCGGCCCGTAACGTGGGAAGCGGACACACGCGGCCACTGGCACCGGCGATGCGACGGCCCACCGGCAGGCGCCGGCCCGAGGCCGCATTCGGCAGGTCGAGGCGGGGGTGACGGATGAGCGCGTCCGCGAACACCCGGCGGCGGCCGGCAGATCCCGCACTCTGGACCCTCGTCGTGGCGGCGGTGCTGCTGGTGAGCCTGGTCACCGCGGGGTTCATGACCGGCGCCGCCGTCGAGATCG
Source organism: Catellatospora coxensis (assembly GCF_016862635.1). Taxonomy (GTDB): domain Bacteria; phylum Actinomycetota; class Actinomycetes; order Mycobacteriales; family Micromonosporaceae; genus Catellatospora; species Catellatospora coxensis. The sequence goes on from NZ_BONI01000093.1 coordinate 15,365, forward strand.
TGGAAGCCCTCACCTGGCTGCTGTTCGCCTGGCTGTGCCGGCAGGTGATCAGGTCGCCGGGAGCCGATCCGGACGTGCGGGCCTTCTGGCGCACCCTGGGCCTGGCCGGGCTGCTGTTCATACCCGCCGAGCTGCTCACGATCGTCTCCTATGCGGGCGGCGAGGCCGGCCGGTGGCTGTTCCTGGCCGCGATGCTGTTCATCGTCGCCAGCGTCACCGCGCTGGGCTGGGCGATGATCGCGTTCCCGCTGCGGGCCCCCCGCTCGGAGCGGCTGCGGCTCAGCCTGGACGTGGCCACCGTGATGTGCGCGCTCGTGATGCTGGTGTGGATCCTGTGGCTGCCGGCGGGAAGCCCGCGCGCGGACCCGCCGCAGTTCGTCGTCACCCTGCTGGCCAGCGCCACCGCGCTGGTCGGCCTCACCGCCGGCGTGAAGCTCCTGCTGAGCGGCTTCGCGCCGTTCACCATGGCGGCGGGCCTGCCCCTGGCCGCCGCGGCGATCGTCGGCTCGTGGTCGCTGTTCAACCTGTTCAACCTCAGCTCCGAGGACGCGCGGTTCGTCTCCGGTGCGCAGGTCACCACGGCGTTCCTGTACGCGATAGCCGCACGGGTGCAACTGCTCCGGATGGGCGGGCGGCCGAGCGGTCTCACCGCCCACAAGCGGCGCAGCTACAGCCGCCTGCCCTACCTGGCCATCGTCTCGGCCAACATCATGCTGCTGGCCGTGCTCTGGCACGAGGGCTTCACCGCCCGCGGCTGGGGCATGGTCATCGGTTCCGCCGTGATCACCGGGTTGGTGATCTGGCGGCAGCATCTGGCGTTCGCCGACAACGCCCTGCTCACCGAGCGGATCAAAGCCGGTATGCGGGACATGAACCAGCAGAAGCGACGCTTCCGCTCCCTGGTGCAGCACGCCTCGGACCTGACGCTGCTGGTCGACCGCGACCGTGCGGTCCGCTACGCCAGCCCGGCGCTGATCCCGCTGCTCGGCGTCGACCCCCGCCAGGCGGTGGGCCGGCAGCTCCAGGAGGTGCTGCGCGCCGACGACCCGGCTGCCGCCGAGCGGCTGACGGCAGAGGCGACCAGCCACCGCGACGGTGCCCGGATGCAGCTGCCGGCGCACCATACCGACGGGACCCAGCGCTGGCTGGAGGCCTTGGCGACCAACCGCCTGGCCGACGACAGCGTCTCCGGCTTCATCATCAACATCCGGGACGTCACCGAGGCCAGGGTCCTGGAGGACGAGCTGCGCCACGAGGCCACCCACGACCGCCTCACCGGACTGCTGAACCGCAGCCTGCTGGAGGACTTCGCCCGCAACCGTGCCGCCGTCCCGCAGGGGGCCGGGCGCGGCGTGCTGATGCTCGACCTCGACGGCTTCAAGGCGGTCAACGACACCCTCGGCCACCAGGTCGGCGACGCCCTGCTGGTCACCGTCGCGGAGCGGCTGCGCGGCAGCGTCCGGCCCACCGACATCGTGGGCCGGCTGGGCGGAGACGAGTTCGTGGTCCTGCTGACCGACACCGCCGAGAGGTGCGCGGTGGCCGCCGCCGAACGGATCCTCACCGCCCTCGCCGAGCCGGTAATGATCGACGGTCACCGGGTGTCGCCCCAGGCCAGCATCGGCGTCGCGATCGGCGCCGACGATCAGCTCGACGTGCTGCTGCACGCGGCGGACACGGCCATGTACGAAGCCAAGCGCGATCCGGCCGGCGGCCACGTGCGCGTCGCCGGCAACCACGCGGGGTATCACGCCGCCGCCTCGGGGAGCGCGGCCGAGCCGGCCTGACCGCGCGAGCCCGGCGGTTCGAGGTCTCCCACCCGCTTGCCGAATCGGGTCCGACAGGAATTTTCGGTGCTTAGCATGAAACAAAGGCCGGGCCGCGTGCCCACCTCCAAGACACGGTCGGACCGGTCTGCGAACACGATCTCCGGCGCCCGGGGTCCGGCAACCGCCGCCAACCCAGGAGCGATGCCATGCCGACCCGTGTCAACCGACGGACCGTCGACCTCTCCGGCTATCCCGACCTCGTCGTCGTCTACCTCGGCATGAAGGTCAACCGCCTGTTCGGGCTGCGTACGCTGTTCGGGTTCGGCCCGAAGATCTCCGACTCGATCACCGCTCGACCCGACGGCCTGCTGTCGAACGAGTACCTGGTCTACTCGATGTTCCCGATGAACGTGGGCATGCGCCAGTACTGGCGGGATCTGCCGTCGCTGCTGGAGTGGACCCGCTCCCGGCCGCACCGGGACTGGTGGATCAGCTTCCTGCGCGACAGCGGCGGCACCGGGTTCTGGCACGAGACCTACCTGATGAAGGGCGGCATGGAGGCGGTCTACAACGACGTCCCGCAGCCGATCGGGTTCATGCGCTTCGCGCCGGTCCGATCCGCCCGCGGCCCGATGTTCGGCTCCGCGGCGCGACTGGGCCGGGCCGAGGACGACGCCACGGTCCTCACCGAGGACGACCTGTACGGATCCCGGCAGCACACAGGCGCCTCCGGCGCCTGACCCGCGGCGGCGTTGAACCGATCCCGGCGCCTGCTCGTATCAAGGGTCGTCCCGGCGATGAGGAGGACCCCTTGACCGAACGGTACGAGTTCGAGCCCGTCCGGACGGCCGAGCTGCTCCGCGCGGGTGTCGAGGTCCCGCCGGTGATAGACCTGACCGGCCCGCCCTCGGCGCTGACCGAGGCGGCGACCGACGCGGTGGACGAGGCGGCCAGGGCCGCGCTGGCCGAGCTGCCCGGTGCGGTCGCCCTGTGGCGCGCATGGCGCACCGGTGCAGAACCGGACGCGACCAGGGTGCTGCTGGCCGAGGTGGACCTGCCCAGGGCCGAACTGCCCCGAGTCGCCGCTCGGATCACCGCGGCGGTGGGTGGAGATGCGGCCGGTCCGCTCGTCGAGCTGCTCGTGGCGGGTGTCGAGCCCTCCGCGTACCAGTGGCAGATCCGGCGGGGTGCGGCGCTGCTGTGGGCTGCCGAGGTCCATGGGCCGGTGCTGATCGCCCGAGCGTTCGACGTCGTGGATCCCGTGACCGGTCCCGGCTTCGATCCCGGCCACGAGCGGCTGGCCGGCACCGAGCGCGACGCCGTGCTGCGATACCTGGAGGACGCGCCGGTGCTGCTGTCCTCCACCGAGCGGATGGCCGACGTGGTCGACCCGGTGCGCGGCGAGGTCGTCCCGCTCGACCAGCGCACCGACGGCGCGTGGGTATGGACCGACTGCGCCCGCTACTACCTGGCCCGACACGGGCTGGCACCGGACCCGGAGTTCCTGGCGGCCATCCGTGCCCGCGACTACACACTGCCCGTGGTCACGGCGATCGGAAGGCACCGCGCACTGGCCGAACTGTTCCGCCCGGTGGAGGCAGCGCCGGCCTGGTCGATCTGACCTGCGGCCCGCGCCGCCTGACTGTGCGCTGCCGTTCGAACCGGGTCATCGGGCTGGACGGTGCCAGGCCAGGTCCGCTTCGCTGAAGCGGGAGGACACGAGGTTCGCCTGGTGCCAGTGCGGATAGATGAGGTCCGGCGCGCTGGCCTTGTCCAAGCGGTCGACGTCCTCCGTGCTCAGTCGCACATGGACGGCTCCGAGGTTGTCAGCGAGCTGTTCGTCCTTGCGGGCGCCGATGACCAGCGACGTCACCGCCGGCTTGGTGAGGAGGTAGGCGAGGGCGATCTGGGCCGGTGAGCCGCCGTGCGCCGAGGCGATGTCCACGAGGATGTCGATCGTGTCGTAGAGCCTGCCTTCGTCGCGCACCGGGGGCTCCGACCATTCGGTCAGGTGCCGGCCGTCGGCCGGCTGCTGGTCGCGCCGGTACTTGCCGGACAGTAGGCCGCCGGCCAGCGGGCTCCACACCAGGACGCCGAGGCCCTGATCGAGCGAGGCGGGGATGAGCTCGTACTCGGCGTCCCTGGACTCCAGCGAGTAGTAGATCTGGTTGCTGACGAATCGCTGGTAGCCGTGCCTGTCCGCGACGCACTGGGCCTTCATGAGCTGCCAGCCGGTGAAGTTGGAGACGCCCAGGTATCTGACCTTGCCCGAGACCACCAGGGAGTCCAGCGTCTGCATGGTCTCTTCCAGCGGTGTCAGGCCGTCCCACTGGTGCACGTGGTACACGTCGAGATGATCGGTGCCCAGCCGGCGCAGGCTGTCCTCGGCCTGCTGGAGGATGTGGTGCCGGGACAGGCCCTCGTCGTTGGGACCCTCGCCCATGCGCAGGCGCACCTTCGAGGAGATCAGCACCCGGTCGCGCCGCCCGGCGAGAGCCTGGCCCAGGATCTCCTCGGACGCGCCGGCGGAGTACATGTTCGCGGTGTCGATCAGGTTCACCCCGGCGTCGAGGCACATGTCGATCTGCCGCTTGGCCCCTGCCACGTCGGTGTGCCCGACGTTGCCGAAGACGTCTCTGCCCCCGAAGGTCATGGCGCCCAGCGACAGCGCTGACACCCGAAGCCCGGAGCGGCCCAGTTGGCGGTAGTCCATCCTCGTCCTCCAGTCTGCCGAGCTCGCTAGGGATCTACGCAAACACCAACAAATGGTCTCACATCTTGCTATCGCCGGCGGAGCTCCTGCTCGTAGAGAACGCTCGTTCTGCGTGGGTGTCACCCTGCGTGAGGGGGAGGTAGGCTTTTCCTGGAAAGAACGTTCTATCTAGCTGCTCGGACCGGTCAGAGGAGAGGACAACGGCGTGGCTGAAGGTTTGCCGGCCATCTGCAACGGATTGATGACGTCACGCCTGGGCGTCGCCGACCCCACAACCCCCAGGGGGTATGCCCGTGAACCGAGGTCTGCGCTGGAGGACGAGTTCCACCAGTTCGTGGCCGAGCGTTCGCCCGGTTTGCTGCGCACCGCGTATCTGCTGACCGGCAACTGGGCGACGGCGGAGGATCTGCTGCAGACCGCCTTCACCAAGACCTACCTGGCCTGGAAACGCCTCGGTGGCATCGAGGCCGTCGAACCGTATGTCAGGCGGGTGCTCGTCACCACGGCCACCAGCTGGTGGCGGCGGCGCTGGCGTGGGGAGCTGCCCACCGAGTTCCTGCCGGAACGTGCCGCGCCGGACAGGTTCGACGAGCGAATCGATCGTGACCTGCTCTGGGAACACGTCAAAGCCCTGCCGGCACGGCAGCGCGCCGTGCTGGTGCTGCGGTTCTACGAGGACATGTCCGAGGCGCAGACGGCCGCCTTGCTGCAGATCTCGCCCGGAACCGTGAAGAGCCAGTCCTCTCGCGCGCTGACCACCCTGCGGCAGCGGCTTGCCGAGGAGCCGCACGGTGCTCCCGACCGGGCTGAGTCTCGTCATCACGCTGCTCAGGTGACCCGGTAGACGGCGTACCGTACCCGATCGGCTTCGCGCATCCCGGACGCCACGAAGACGGCATCCTGCAGCGCCGCCAGCCGCGGGGCGGAGGTCTCCAGGCACAGCGCGATGCGGAAGTAGTAGTCGGCGGGATCGACGGACTCGCCGCGTTGCAGCGCTGCCAGGACCGCCGGGGGACCGGTGCGCACCCCCGAGGCGCGCACGTGGACGAATTCGCCGTCAGGGGTTCGTGCCGTGTACCGAATGTCCACCTCGACGGCTCCATCCGGGCGGACCAGTTGCCAGTCGGCGCCACCGGGCAGGATCTCCGCGTCGAACAGGCCCGACACCCGCCCGCCGATGATGGGAACCACGCGGCGATGGCCGGCCCGGGTGACGCCGTGGTCCTCCACCGGCCCCAGCAGAGCATTCACGTCGAAGGCCGGCTCGACCTGCGGCGTCGGCGGGTTCACCGCTGCCCCTGAGCGGCGTCGGCACGACACCGCAAGCCGGCCGCCTGCCTGCTGCCGAGAGTTGCCATCAACGCGCTCCTGGAGGTTCTGCCGAACGGGCGGTCGTCCGCTACTGGGCCAGGTAGCCGCCGTCGATGACCAGTTCGGTACCCGTGACGAAGCTCGACTCGTCGGAGGCCAGGTAGAGGCAGCCGTAAGCGACCTCCATCGGCCGGCCCGGCCGCTTCATCGGCGTCTGGTCGATGACGAGCCGGTTCAGGTCCGGCGCCTGGGCCTGGGTCAGCGGGGTGTCGATGAAGCCGGGGTGGACCGAGTTGACCCTGATCCCTTCGCCGACGTACGTCATCGCCGCGTTCTTGGTCATGTTGCGCACCGCGCCCTTCGCGGCGTGGTACGAGAAGGCTCCGGCGACCGCCGAGTTTCCCCAGATCGACGAGACGTTGACGATCGAGCCGGACTTGTTCTTCCGCATGACCCGGACCGCCTCGCGCATGCCGAGGAAGACGCCGGTCTGATCGACCGCCACCATCTTCTCCCAGTTCGCGACGTCCAGCTCGTCCAGCGGCTCGTACGCGATGATGCCGGCGTTGTTGATCAGCACGTCGAGGCGGCCGTGCTTCTTGACGACGTCACCGACCACGCTCGCCCACTGGTGCTCGCTGGTGACGTCTAGCTGCACCGACTCGACCCCGGTCGGGAAAGGCTCCGTCGGGGCGGTGATGTCGCCCGAGACGACGGTCGCACCCTCCTTGGCGAACAGCTCCACCACGGCGTGGCCGATGCCCTTGGAGCCGCCGGAGACCAGCGCGACCTTCCCCTGCAGCCTCATCGAGTGTGTCCTTCCCTCGCCGCATCCAGGCACAGACCACGTTAGTGCCGCTCAGGGCCGTGGGAGGCGAGAAACCGGCAGGTCCGCCGCTACGACTGGTCGCCGCCCGTGAAGCGCAGGCCGTCGAGCGCCACCGCCAGCACCTTCTCCCGCCGGCCGGGGTCGCCGCCGACTCCCGCGACCCCGCTGACCAGCCACATGACGTCGACGATGGTCACGTCGGGGCGCGCTGCGCCCGCCCGCTGGGCCCGTTCCAGCAGCGGGCTCCCCGCCGCGAACAGCTCGTCGCGGCAGGCCTGGAAGGTCGCCGAGTCGCGGTTCAGGCCGGTGATCAGCGCACGCTTGGCGCCGACGTAGTCGACGTAGCGGCGCAGCCACCTGGTCAGGCCCTCCCAAGGATCGAGGCTCGCGCCGTCGACCGCGGCCTGGGCGACCGCCTCCACCTCGGTGATGTAGACGTTCTCGATGAGCTGCTCGCGGGTGGGGAAGTTGCGGTAGAGGGTGGCGATGCCGACCCCGGCCCGGCGGGCGATCTCGTCCAGCGGCGCGTCCGCGCCCAGCTCGGTGAACGCCGTACGCGCCGCGGCCAGGATCGCGTCGAAGTTGCGTCCGGCGTCGGCGCGGTGCGGCCGGGGTGTCCGGAGCCGGGCCAGGTCGTTCACGGTGTCCTTCCTCTCGTCGCGTTTGCAACCGGAGACCAACTATCACTATAGTGATAGTCACCCTCCGGATATCTGGAGGACGACTCTCAGTCTACCCGCGGCCGGACGTGACGCCGATGAGCGCTCCCCGCCGCCAGATGAGGACACGCACCATGGCAACCTCCCCTGCCCGCTCCACCACCGTCACCTTCAGCCTGCTCGCGCTGGCCGCGATCTCCCTGTCGATGCTGCAGTCCCTGGTCAGCCCCGTGCTCCCGGTGATCCAGCACGACCTCGCCACCACCCAGTCCGCCGTCTCCTGGGTGCTGATCTCCTGGCTGCTGGCTGCCGCCGTCGCCACTCCCATCCTCGGCCGCCTCGGCGACCTGGCCGGCAAGCAGCACAGCCTCGTCATCGTGCTGATCGCGATCGCCGTCGGCAACGTCGTCGCCGCGCTCGCCCCGAACCTCGGCGTGCTCATCGCCGGCCGGGTCATCCAGGGCCTCGGCGGCGCCGTGTTCCCGCTCGCCTTCGGCATCCTGCGCGACGAGTTCGAGCCCCGCCGCGTGCCCTCCGCGATCGGCGCACTGTCCGGCGTGATCGCCGTGGGCAGCGGACTCGGCACCGTGCTGGCCGGCCCGATCACCGAGGCGCTCGGCTGGCGCTGGCTGTTCTGGATCCCCGCGATCGTCGTGACCGCCACCGCGATCCTGTGCCGCCTGTTCATCCCCGAATCGCCCGTACGCTCGGGCGGTCGCATCAACCTGACCGCGGCGGCGCTGCTGGCCACCTGGCTGCTCGCGCTGCTGCTGCCGGTCAGCCAGGGCCGGGTCTGGGGCTGGGCCGCCCCCGCGACCCTCGCACTGTTCGTGGTGGCCGCCGTGAGCTTCACGCTGTGGGTGCTCGTCGAGACCCGCACCGCCAACCCGCTGATCGACATGCGGATGATGCGCCAGCCGCTGATGCTGACCACCAACACCGTCGCCCTGCTGTTCGGCGGCGCGATGATCGCCGCATTCACCTTCCTGCCGCAGTTCCTGGAGACGCCGGCCAGCGCCGGATACGGCTTCGGCGCGTCGGTGACCACGGCCGGCCTGCTGATCCTGCCCATGCTCGTGGCCATGGCGGCCGGGGGCCTGGTCAGCGGCCCCATCCACCGCACCGTCGGGTTCAAGGCACAGCTCGTCACCGGCTCCGCGCTCATCTCCGTGGCCTGCGCCGGATTCGGGCTGCTCAACACCGCGCCGTGGCAGCTCGCCACCGGCGGCGCCGTGTTCGGGCTCGGGCTCGGCATCGCGTACGCGGCCCTGACCAGCCTCATCGTCCAGGGCGCCGACCCCGCCCAGACGGGCATCGCCACCGGCATGAACACCAACATCCGCACCATCGGCGGCTCCATCGGCATCGCCGTCGTCGCCGCGATCGTGACCTCGCACACCCAGCCCAGCGGCCTGCCCACCGCGGTCGGCTACACGACCGGGTTCCTGGTGCTGGCCGCCGTCGCCGCCGCCGCAGTAGTCGTCGCGCTCCTGGTCCCGGCCACCCGCCCGGCACCCCCGGCCGCCGGCCCCGGACAGCACACCGCCGAGGACCGCTTCCAGGAGTTCACCCTGCCCGCCCCGGTCCGTGAGGAGGACTCCCGCCCGGTCCCCGGCCTGGCGCTCGCCTCCGCGGCGCGCCCCGGCCGCCACCGCGCCCCGCGAAGCTGACACACCCGCTCCATGACCCGCACGGAGACGCGGCCGGGGGCAACCCCCACCCCAGCCGACCTGTCCTGGATCTAGATGACTTGTGGTCGTCAGGGCGACAACAAGTCATCTAGATCCAGGACTGGGACGCGCGAGCGGGGCGAGGCGGGTGGACACGGACCTGGTGCTGGGTCAGAGCGGGATCGGGGGCGCGTCCCAGTCGGCGTGGCGCGCCATCGATCGGAGGGCAACCCGGGACGGGGTCAGCCGCATCATCGTGTTGCGCAGGCCCACGGCGAGCGGGTTGGTCAGCTGCTGGCCGATTCGGCCGATCTGCGCGGCCGCGCGGGCCACCTGCTGCGACCGCGGGCGGCGCTGCCGGTCGTACTCGGCCAAGGCGGCCGGGATGTCGTCCTCAGGACCGCAGACCGCGGCGAGCACCACCGCGTCCTCGACGGCCTGGTTGGCGCCCTGCCCGAGGTTCGGGGTCATGGCGTGGGCGGCGTCGCCGAGCAGCGCGACGTCGCCGTGTACATAGGACGGCAGCGCGGTGGCGAGATGGCGCAGGTCGGTGCGGATCACCGCGGCCGGGTCGGTGGCGTCGAGCAGGTCGAGAACGGGTGCGTGCCAGCCGCCGAAGCGTGCCCGTACGGCCGCCATCTCGTCGTCGACGTGAAGCCCCGCGGGGGCGTTGACCGCGGCGAACCAGTAGACCCGGCCGTCGCCGAGCGGGACGGTGCCGAACTCGGCGCCCGGGCCCCAGCTGATCGCGGCGGCGCGTTCACCGGTCCAGGGTCCGGTGACGCCGAGCCAGGCCGTCGAGCCGGAGTGGACCGGTCCCGGGTGCTCGGGCCACAGTTGTGCGCGTACCTTGCTGTCGATGCCGTCCGCCGCCACGACGAGCGCAGCTCGCGCCGTGACCGTCCTGCCCTCGTGCCGGTAGACGACCTGTCGCCCGAAGCCGGTCGTCTCGTCGCGGTCCGGGTGCTCCGCAAGGCCCGTCACCTGCGCTCCGGTGACGATCGTCCCGGCGGGCAGCTCCGCCCGCAGGATCTCGTGCAGGGACGCCCGGTGGATGCCCAGCGCGGCCGTGCCCAGCAGCCGGGTCATCGCGTCGGCGTCGATGCGCGAGATCCAGCGGCCCGAGGAGGTACGCGTGCCGCCGGGCGCGTCGGCCCGTCCCGCGGCGCGGACGGCGTCGCCGACGCCGAGCGCGTCGAGCCCGCGCAGGCCGTTGGCCATCAGCGTCAGGCCCGCGCCGGCCTCGCCGAAACGCGCCGCGCGCTCCAGCACGGTGACGTGCCAGCCGCGCCGGCGCAGCCCGATGGCCGCGCACAGCCCGCCGATGCCCGCGCCGATGACGATCGCGTCCATGCCACTCCTCTTCTACAGCTGTAGAACAGGCATACTACAGGTGTAGAAAGCGAGGGTCCACGTGGTCACCCGGTACGCCGTCATCACCGACGCCGCCATCGCACTCGTCGCCGAACAGGGCATGCGCGGCCTGACCCACCGCGCGGTCGACGCGCGCGCCGGGCTGCCGACCGGCACGACCTCCGCGTACTACCGCACCCGCAAGGCGCTGATCGAGGCGCTCGTGCAGCGGCTCGCCGACCTCGACGCGGCCGACCTGGCGGCGGGCAGCCTGCCGAGCGACGACGTGCCCGCGTACCCGCCGAAACTGACCGCCGCCGACCTGGACGGGATCGCGGCCGCGACCGGCGCGCTGCTGGACCGGTGGCTCACCGACGGCCGCGACCGCGCCCTGGCCCGCTACGCCTGCGTGCTCGAAGCGACCCACCATCCGGAGCTGCGCGACATCCTCGGCCACGGCACCGCCTCCCGCGTGCAGGCGCGCGCCATGCTGGCCGCCGCGGGCGCCGCGGACCCGGACCGGGCCGGCGACCATTTCGTGGCCTGCGTCGACGGGCTGCTGTTCGACCGCCTTGCCGGGGCGGGCGCGCTGACGGCCCCGCCGCCCGGCACCCCCGAGTGCCGCGCCGACCTCACCACCGCCGTCCGCGCCCTCCTCCACGCCCTCACCACCCCACCCCTCCGCAACCAGCGCCCACGCGAGCGCCGCGCCGCGCGCGGTTAAGAAGGTGCCCTTCCGCCACGTATACCGATAAGAAGGTGCCCTTCCTTCTCCGGCGGGCGGGCGAGGGATCGGTACCATGCGCGCCGTGATCTCGATCCGGCCGCTGGACCGCACCCGTGTCCTACTCGTGCTGACCGTGGCGGCGACGCTGGCGAGTCAGCTTCTCGCTGACGGTGTGCCCGCCGGCAGCCTGTGGGAAGGGCCGCTGCGGGCGGCCGCGCCGCTGGGCGGACTCGGGGTGCTGGTCTACATGTTCTTCCGCCGTTCCGGAAGCGCCGTGGCGTTCACCGTGACGGGCCGGGCATTCGTCACGTCGTCGCACGTGTCGCGGCTGCTGGGCTTCGGGCTGCTGCTCGGCTCGGGCCGGACCGCCTTCGGCGAGTGGGACGGTCATGGACCGGGCACCACACTGCTGATCACGACATCCGTCGGGTGTGTCGCGGTCTTCGTGGTCCTGATCTGGCGCGGCATGCCCGCGCTGGAACTGCGCGCCGAAGGCATCAGGTTGACCGGACCCGGCGGTGCGGACATCCCCTGGGAGGCGCTGGGTTCCGGGTCCCCGCGCCGTCCCAGCCCGTCGAGCTGGAGCCTCGCGCTGACCGTCGCCCGGCCCGACCTCCTGCCCAAGCGCTTGCGCGGCCGTGCCCTGCTGCCGCTCGGCTGGGACACCCACCCGCATCTCGTGGTGGCCGCGATCAGGTGGTACGTCGACCACCCCGAAGACCGTGCCCGTATCGGCACCCAGGCCGAACACGACCGGCTCGTGTCGGCGCTCGACCGGGTCTGACGTCTTCGGCGGCCGCGACGTACACGTGAAGAACCGCCTGCCCACCGGTCGCTCGGCGGGCAGGCGGTTCACGGGATGCGGGTCAGGCCGCGCCGAAGGTGACGGTCAGGGTGGGCTTGCTGGTGTTCTCGCGGCTGTGCAGGCGCTGCTCGTAACCGGCGGCGCCCTCGGTGGCGTCGCGGATCTGCAGGCCGTGGTTGCCGTCGGTGTAGAGGCCGGCGACCTGCGAGGTGACCGTCCACTCCACCCAGCCCTTGACCGCGGGCACGGTGGCCGCGGTGCCGGTGGTGGTGGGCTGGTTGCGCCAGGTGACGCCGGTCTCGGTCCAGGCTCCGGCGAGCCGGACCGCCCGCAGGGTGCGGGTGCCGACGGCCGAGGACACGTACATGCGCAGCTTCGCGCTGGCGACCTTGCAGCCTGCGGGCAGGCTCGGCAGCGCGAAGTGCACCAGCGTGCGGGCGTCGGCGCTGGCCTTGCTGCGTACCTTGAGGATCGCGTCGCCACCGAAGTTCGTCGTGGACCAGCTCGTCGTGATCCACGAGTCGTAGTCGGCGGTCCGGGTCGCCGTGCTCGCCGCGCAGGTTGCGGTGCCGTTGACGGTCACCGACGCCTGGTCGTCCTCGCCGGGCACGCCGTTGCCCGGGGTCGAGTCGACGTCGGCCGGAGAAGCCGCGCTGACCTGCGCGGTGTTCGTCTTCTGCCCGGTGGTCGCGACCCTCGCGACGATCTGGACGGTGGCGCTCGCCCCGGCCGCCAGGCTGCCGACCGACCACAGACCGGTGGCAGACGTGTACGTGCCCTGCGTCGGGGCCGCCGACACGAACGTCAGGCCCGACGGGAGCTGGTCGGTCACGGCGACGCCGGTCGCCCCGGCGGGTCCGGCGTTGGCGACGCGGACCGTGAAGGTGACGTTGGAGCCGACCGGCACCGCGGCGGCCGACCCGGTCACCGTCAACGACAGGTCGGTCATCGGCGGCGGGGGCAGCCCCGCGCCCCAGTCGCGGGCGAACACGTCGCGGTGGGCGTCGGAGTCGTCGGCGCTGAGGTTGCGCGCCGGGGACTCGAACGCGACCAGCCTGCCGTCACCGGAGATCGACGGATTCGTGGAGCGCTCGTCGCCGCCCGCCCCGGCGGCCCCCGTCGCCCTGCTCACGAAGGTGGTGGTCGCGGACTGCAGGTCGCGGACGAACACGTCCGGGCACGGCCGGTTGGTGCCCTGGGCCGGGTCGTAGCAGGTGTCGAGGTCGTCGGCGCTGAGGTTCATCGCCCGCGACATGAAGGCGACGTAGCGCCCGTCGGCGGAGATCGACGGCTCGAACGAGCGCAGCTCCGCCACGGCCCCGGCGGCCCCGCTCGCCCTGCTGACGAGCGTGGTCCGGCCCTCCTGCGTGTCGCGCACGTACACGCTCTCGGTGTCGAACGAGTCGACGTCGTCGGCGCTGAGGTTGTACGCGTCGGATACGAACGCGATGTGGCGGCCGTCGGCGGAGATCGACGGGCAGGTCGAGGGCCCGCCGAAGGCGAGTGCCCCGTTGACGCCGTCGGCTCTGCTCACGTAGCTCGCCGTGCCGGCCTGCAGGTCGTACACGACGACGTCGAGGTAGCCGTTGTTGTCATCGATCGAGATGCCGTCGGTCTCGAAGGCGACCTTGCGCCCGTCGGCGGAGATCGCCGGACCGCAGGGCCCGATCCGGTAGATGGGCGCGTTGCCGATGTACACGGTGGTGCCGGCCTGGAGGTCGCGGACGAAGAAGTCGGTGCACGGGTGCGGGCCGCCGCCGTCGATGTAGCACTCGTCCTCGTCCTCGGTGCTGAGGTTGGCCCCGCCCGAGGTGAAGGCGACCTTGGTTCCGTCCGCGGACACGGTCGGGTAGTACGAGCTGCCGTCGGAGGCGGCGCCCTGTGCGCCGTTCGCTCTGCTCACGAACGTCGTCGTGCCGGACTGGAGGTCGCGGAGGAAGATGTTCGAGCACGGCTCGGGCAGGCCCCAGAACAGGGACATGCAGGTGTCCTCGTCCTGCGTGCTCAGGTTCGCGGCGGTCGAGCTGAACACGACGTAGCGCCCGTCGGCGGAGATCGACGGGTCGGCGGACGGGCCGTTGGCGGCAGCTCCGTCCGCTCCGTCGACGCGGCTGACGAAGGTTGTCGTGCCGGTGGTCAGGTCGCGTACGAAGACGTTGGTGTGGGCGTTGTCGTCGGCGTCGCTGAGGTTGTCGGCGTCGGAGGCGAAGGCGACGTAGCGCCCGTCGGCGGAGACCGACGGGGCCGAGGAGTCGCCGTTCCCGGCCGTGCCGGCGGTGGCTCGGCTGACCAGGACGGTGTCGTACGTGGCCGCCCAGGCCGGGTTGCCCGGCACGGCCACCAGCGCTGCCAGGACCGCCAGCGAGACGCCCACGGGCAGCCTGCGCCGGAGCGCGGCTCCGCGGTGTTGCCCTCCTGCGCGAGGCACCCGCGGCGTGACTGCGGGTTTCGTTATTGACATAGGACGGCTCCGTTCAGCCCACGCGGCGTCCACGCGCATGGACGGGTAGCGTTCGGCCCGCGCGCGATCGACGAGCCCGCACGCAGAGTAATTGACCGATAACCGAACGTTGCGACGACACTCTCTGCTGTTCAGTGGCCCTGACCTGCCGGGATCCGGACCGGCATACGCAGGGCTGGGGCCAGCCAATGAGTTTTCGTGCGGCAGCCGGGTGCGTGACGTAACGCTGCCGACGCCGCGACGCGCTGTGGCGCTGCGTACCTGCGTGACGGCCTAGTCCCCGCTCGGCTATGCGGGGACCTGGGAATTCCGACGTCTGTGGCGCGATGATCTTGACCGTGGCGGTGGAGCGGCTCCACGGACGTGGCGCCCGCGGGCCGGGTGCTGCGCCGCTGACCGGGCAGCCCGGCCGCCTTGACCGAGGCGGCGTACGAGTTCCAGTCGGCCCGCGACCGCCGCTGCGCGCCGGGACGCCTCCACCGAACAGCGCAGACGGCCGCAGTCGGTTAAGAAGACGCCCTTCCTCTGCGGAAAACGATGGGAAGGTGCCCTTCCTTAACGGCAGGCACTGGTGGTTTATTTGATCCTCCGGATGGTGAGCCGTATCAGGTACATCTTGAGCCTGACGGCGAGGGACGTGAGATTCGGAAGGTGGGGCGGTTTCGGTGATCGCGTTGTCAGCAGGACTTTGGCCGGCACCGGCAAAGCCGACCGACGTCGATGGTGGCCAGCGAGCTACCCGAAGCATCCGCGACCCGGTTGTTCGACCCCGTCGGGGGGTGACGTAATTCGTCGCCGCTGCGGATGATCGGCGGGCGTTGTGCTCTATGCTTTAGGCGAATCGTGGGTGACGCGTGTCCGCCCGGCTGGCTGAATTATCGACGCCATCAGCTACTCCGAGGAGGCGATGTGTCTGGCCCGGCGCACTGGGTTCCGGCCATATTGTACGAACAGAACGGCCATTCGGTCCGATGTGAACTGTGCCCTCATCGCTGCGTCCTTGCCGACGGCGACTTGGGCCTTTGTCGTGTACGGCGAAATGCCGGTGGACGGATGCAGACTGCCACCCACTCGATATCTGTGATCCACAGGGACGCAGTTGAGCGTAAGCCGTTCTTCCACTACCGTCCTGGACGCAGCACGATCACGATCGCTGCCCCCGGTTGCACCTTCTCCTGCTCGTACTGCGTCAACTATCGGCTGTCCCAGTACGGACGACCTGACAGCCAAGAATGGACCGGTGAAATCGCCGACGTCGAGGCTGTCGTGGCCGATGCGGCCACCGAACAGGCAATCATCGCGCTGTCCTACACGGAGCCAGCCCTGGCCATCGAACTCACCCTGGCACTGGCTGAAGCCTCCGACCCCTACGGCGTCGAGATCGCCTGGAAAAGCAACGGCTTTCTCACCGATCGCGCCGTCGATACCGTGGCACCTGTGCTCGCCGCGGTCAACATCGACCTCAAGGCTGCGGACAACGGTCGCCACCGTCGGCTTACCGGCGCACCACTGACCCCCGTATGGCGCGCTATACGCCGCTTACGTGAATTCGGTGTATGGATCGAGTTGTCCACGCCCCTCATCCCCGGCTACACTGACGACCCGGAGGATCTCGCCACCCTCGCCGCCGGGATCGCCGACATCGACATCGACATTCCGTGGCACCTGCTGCGATTCACCCCGACCTTCCGAATGACCAGCCAGGACCCGACGTCCCCTGACGCCCTCGCCGGCGCCGTCAGCATCGCCCGATCTGCGGGTCTGCGTTACGTCTATGTCGAACGGGCGCTCGGCGACGAGGGCCGAGCCACCCGATGCCCCGGCTGTGGCACAACTGTCGTCACCCGTGGTATCTGGAACCTCACGGCCAATGTTCTCGTGGACGGTCGCTGTCCTGCCTGCGACAACACGATTGCTGGCCGGTGGTAGCCGCTATGTCAAGGCCGGTCGTCGGGAGCCAGCATGCGCGCCACCGCCCGCGCCAGTGTCGCAGTTCCCGCTTGGCTCGGCACGTGCATCCACCACGGTCCGCTCGCCCCGCGAACGGGAGCGAAACCTGGCGGCGAGGACGTCAACACCCGCGTCCGGCGATCTGCGCGGACTGTGAAACGCCATACCAGATGGGGCTCCGACAGCAGTAACGTCACTGCGGCCCCGGCGCTGTGAGCAGTCCGCAGCGCCCTCTGCACATCCGGCGCCGACAAGCCCCGCGCAGACCAAATCGTCGCCATGGATTTCACATCGCCCAGTGGAACGCATCGCTCCGGATCATCGAGTGTGATCAACCAGACGGCTTGACCCGTCGCCTGAAACACCTTTGCGATCACATGAGCCGCTGACCGCAGCACGCCTTCCACCGGACCGAAGGTGGCCGGGCTCGTATCCAGCACGATCACCATCTCCTCCAGCAGTGGCGACGTGAGGTCATGGAAATCGCGGTAGAGCAGGTCGCTCTGCGCGTGCCGAAGCTGGAACACGTCGGCCGGCAGCGCGAGCTGCGTCGGCAGGAGGCTAGTAATCCGCCCTCGGGACGTCACACCCTCGCCGCCGATGCTGCGGGCCTGCGAACTCGTTCCCTTCTCCGTCCTTCGGCCCACCAGGCGGTTGGTTGTCAACTGGAGCTGTCGGAGCCGGGTGGTGTCGACCGGAGGCATGCCGTCCGCGAGGTGGCGAAGGCGCACCGGCAGGGTCGGATCCGCTGCCACAGCTGAGGGACCGAGTACGGTCAGCAAGGTCACGACCGACTCGGTGACATTGTCTGCGCCGGTCAGCAACTCCTCGATTGAGGGTGTGGCCACCTGCATTGAGGCGCGACCTGGCGACACCAACGCTGACGACAGCGCCGATACCAGCACCGCCGGTGTAGACGGAGGAGGGGCCAACCGAATGTCGAAGGCGACGTCTGCCACCAGCAGCGCAGCCATACCCACCCGTGCGGCACGCGGCCATGCCAGCGCCCGCAACTGCCGCACTCGCGGGTGGTCGGTGAGCAAAGCCAGTCGATGGCTCCTGTCGCTATCGGTGATTAGAAGATCCAACAGATCGTCGAGCAACTGCAGTGGTGGATGTAACGCCATGGAGCTGAGCGCGGCGATTCCCGATATGCCGGTGAACATTCCGGACCCTTGCGGCGAAAGCGCTACCTCGGATCGGCCGGTTAGGCTGATTCTTCGGATTGTCGGGGCGTGTTCCTCCTCGAATGTGACCGCCACCAGAACGGATCCGTCGGGCAGCGTGTGCAGGGCCAGTTCCGACGCGGCTCTGGGGGTTCCCCACTGGCCATCGATGAGACACAAGCCCTGGCCATGTGGCTCCTCCCTGAGCTGGACCCCAGCGTATTTGTTGCCGGTGGCGAGTAGGGCGGTGCCGTCGGGCAGGTTGGCGAACGCAACAGAGAGTACAGGGCTGTTGTGGTCGTTGTAGGTGCGGAGGTGTTGTCCGGTGGTGGCGTCGTAGATGCGCACGGTGTGGTCGTTGCTGCCGGTGGCGAGGAGGGTGGTGCCGTCGGGCAAGTTGGTGTACGCGACGGAGTACACCGAGCTGGTGTGGTCGTTGTGGGTGTGGAGGTGTTGTCCGGTGGTGGCGTTGTAGACGCGTACGGTGTGGTCGCCGCTGCTGGTGGCGAGGAGGGTGGTGCCGTCGGGCAGGTTGGCGAACGCGACGGACCACACGTTGTCGGTGTGGTCGTTGTGGGTGTGGAGGTGTTGTCCGGTGGTGGCGTCGTAGACGCGTACGGTGTGGTCGCCGCTGCTGGTGGCGAGGAGGGTGGTGCCGTCGGGCAGGTTGGCGAACGCGACGGAGTACACCGAGCCGGTGTGGTCG
>NZ_BONI01000094.1 GCF_016862635.1 Catellatospora coxensis
CCCCGACCTCCGGGGCCGCCCGCCGCGGGCGTCTGTGGATCTCACATGCGGATCTCGGACAGGTCCAGCACGGGGCGCAGCTCGACGCCACCGGCCCGCACGTCCGGGAACCGCCGCGCCAGCTCCCGCGCCCGTTCCGGCGTCGCGCAGTCGAGCACGAAATAGCCGGCCAGGTGCTCCTTGACGTCGGCGAACGGCCCGTCGGTCGCGGCCAGCACCCCTTCGCGCATCCGCAGCGCCATGCTGTGCGCCGGGTCGCCCAGCGCCGCCGAGTCCACCAGCTCGCCGGTCTCGGTCAGCTCCTTGAGCAGCGTCTGGAACTCGCTGGTCCGCTCGGCGCGCTCCTGTTCGGACAGCGGCTCGCTCTGCTGGAGGAACATCGGATGCTGCCACGTGGTCGGGTTGTTGTAGATGAGCACCACGTACTTCATGCGCTGGATCTCCGGTCACCTCGACGATGCGGCACGGGGAGCCGCCCACGGGAGCCTAGCCGGGCCGACCGCGCCACGGCACCTTCCACGGCGGCGTGTCCGCCCGGGGATATCGAGCAGCGCCGCTGCGGCCGGCATGTCGAAATCCGCCACCGCGGCGACGACTCATCTGTGACGGCGCGATCGGCGCCGGCACAGCTGAGACCGCAGACCGGCCGCAGGCCCGTCCGCCGTACACAGGAGAGTTCGCCGTGTTGAAGTGCAGCGTCATCGTCCCGACCTACAACCGCAGACGCCTGCTGCGCCGTACCCTCGATTCGCTCGTCCGGCAGGACCTGCCCCGCGCCGAGTACGAAGTGCTCGTCTGCGACGACGGCTCCGCCGACGGCACCGCCGAGCTGGTCGCCGGCTACGCCGACCGGATCGACATCCGCCACCTCTACCAGGAGGATCTGGGCTCGCGGGTCTCCGCCGCGCGCAACATGGGGATCACCGCGTCCCGGGCCGAGGTGTGCGTGTTCCTCGACGACGGCGTCGTGGCCGGATCCGGCTGCCTGCGCGCGCACGTCGCCGCGCACGAGGCGGCCGACGGCCCGCTCGCGCTGGTCGGCTACGTGTGGGCCTACACCCCGCGCCACGACGTGCCCGCCGAGGACGGCGCACGCATGGAGCAGATCCTCGACGACGCCGACGCCGACGCGCTCATCGCCTGGCTGCGCGCGGAGAGCAGGCTGCCCGACCTGCGCGACGAGTACTACGCCAAGTACGGCGACGACTTCGGCGACGAGCCGGCGCCGTGGTCGATCTTCTGGACCTGCAACGTGTCCGCCCCCACCACGCTGATCCGCGAGGTCGGCAAGTTCGACGAGGCGTTCCGCAGCTGGGGTGGCGAGGACTGCGACCTGGGCTACCGGCTGCACCGCGCGGGCGCCTACTTCGCCCTCAGCCGCGAGGCCGCCGCGGTGCACCTGCCGCACCCCTCGGCCGCCAAGAGCGGTGAGGGCGACAACTACCAGTACATGGCCGACAAGTACCGCACCCCGATCATGGAATTGCTGCGCAGATTCACCAGCATGGAGGTCCACCCGTTCAACATCAACGACGTCATCAAGGCCGAGAACCTGCCCAGCTGCGCCGAGTACGAGCGGCAGGTGACAGCCCGGTGAACTGGATCGCCCGACGAGCCGCGGAGCGGTGGGAGATCGCCAAACTGACCCGGCACGCCGGCGTCGGCCTGGTCTGCGCCCTGGCCGCGGTCTACCTCGTGCTCGGCGTGCTGCCCGTGGCGTTCGTCGTCGCCACCAGCGTCATGCTCGGCAAGGTTCCGCAGGCGGTCGAGGCCGGCCTCGACTCGCCCGAGTGGACGTCGCTGGTGCGGGCGTTCCTGGTCGGCGCCGCCGCCTTCGTCGGCCAGCAGCTGCTCGCCCCCGTGGCCGCGCTGCTGCGCGAACTGGCCGCACGCCGCGTCGACGGCGTGCTGTTCCGCAGGCTGATGGAGGCGTCGCTGCGCAGCCCCGGCATCAGCCCGCTGGAGGACCAGGACACCCTCGACGACCTGCGCAACGCCGCACGCGAACTGGAGTTCGGCTTCCAGAGCCCGGGCCAGGCCGTGCCCGGCCTGCTGTCCCTGCTGGCCAGGTACGTCGCACTGGCCGGCTACGCGGCGGTGGTCGGCTTCGCCTTCTCCTGGCCGGCCGCGGCCGGGCTGGTCACGGCGGTGCTGCTGTTCCGCTACGGCCAGCGCGGCGGGCTGCGCAAGTACGTCAAGGTGCGGTTCGCCTCGGCGGGCGCGTCCCGCCGGCTCGACTACGTCCGCGGCCTGGCCGTCGACAGCGCGGCCGGCAAGGAGATCCGGGTGTTCGGGCTGGCGGGATGGCTGCGAGAGCAGCTCGCCGACGCGTACTCGGGCCTGCTGGTCCCGGTGCGGGCGGCGCGGCGCAAGGCGTACCTGTGGCCGTTCGTGTGGTTCACGCTGTGGGGCGTGACCGTGGCCGTCGCGATCTTCGCGGGCCTCGGCGCGTCCGCCGCCGACGGCGTCACGCTCACCACGTTCGTGCTGGTGGTGCAGGCCGTCCTGGGCGCGCTGCGGCTGTCGGAGTACTACGCCGAGGCCGACACCCAGACCTGCGTCGGCATGTACGGCTACCGGGCGTTCCAGCAGTTCGTGGCACGTATCGACGCCACGGTGCCGGACGCCGACGCCACCGCCGACCCGGCCCCGGCGCCGGAACCGGTCTCCGAGATCCGGTTCTCCGACGTCAGCTTCCGCTACCCCGGCCAGGACCGGGCGATCCTGTCCCACCTGAACCTGACGATCCCCGTCGGCAGGTGTACGGCACTGGTCGGCGTCAACGGCGCCGGCAAGACCACCATCGTGAAGCTGCTGGCCCGGCTGTACGAACCGGACAGCGGCGCGATCCTCGCCGACGGCGTGGACATCCGCACCTACAGCGTCGACCAGTGGCGGGCCCGGCTCGGCATCATCTTCCAGGACTTCGCCCGGTTCGAGGCGTCGATCGCCGACAACATCACCTTCGGGGCGGTGGCGGCGCGGGACGACCACGACGGGGCGCGCGGCGCGGCCGAGGCGGTCGGGCTCGGCGACCTGCTCGCCCAGCTGCCGCTGGGGCTGGACACGCCGCTGGCCCGGCACCTCACCGGCGGGGTGGACCTGTCCGGCGGGCAGTGGCAGCGCGTCGCGCTGGCCCGGGCGCTGTTCGCGCTGCGCCACGGCGCGCCGGTGGTGGTTCTGGACGAGCCGACCGCCAGCCTCGACGTACGGGCCGAGGCACAGTTCTTCGACGAGTTCGCGGGACTCACCCAGGGAGCCACCACCTTGCTGATCTCACACCGGTTCTCCAGCGTGCGGCGCGCCGACCACATCGTGGTGCTGGCCGACGGCGGCGTGCTGGAACAGGGCTCACACGAGGAGCTGATGGCGCTGGGCGGCCGCTACCGGGAGCTGTTCACCCTGCAGGCCGACCGGTTCGTCGACGCGGAGGTGGACGCATGATCGAGGCGATCCGCGGTTGCGGGCACCTGCTGGCGACGGCGTGGCGGATGGACCGCCGCCGCGCCGTGGTGGCGGTCGTGCTCATGCTCACCGGCGCGCTGGCCGCGCCGCTGATGGCGTACGTGCTGGGCCGGATGACCGGCGAGGTGGTCGCCGGCGACGCGGCCGGTGCGGTCCGCAGCGGTGCGCTCGTGGCGGTGCTGGCCATCGCGATGCTGACCTTCTCCCACTTCGCCCACATCGCGTACTTCGAGCTGGCGGAGATGGCCGAGCAGGACTTCGACGAGCAGCTGATGGCCGTGTCGAACGGCTCGCCGGGCATCGAGCACCACGAGCGGCCCGAGCTCGCCGACGAGATCACGGTGCTGCGCCAGGAGGGGCGGCAGCTGGAAGGCGCCATGGACGCCCTGATGAACGGGCTCGGCCTGGTGCTGGCGATGACCGTCACCGGTGTGCTGCTGGCCGGGGTCAACCCGCTGCTGCTGCTCCTGCCGCTGGCGGCGCTGCCGCCGCTGGTGGCGGGCCGGGCGGCCGAGCGGATCCGGGACCGGGCCCGTACGGCGACAGCCGAGCCGACCCGCGTCGCGCTGAACCTGTTCCACCTGTCCACGTCGGCCACGGTCGCGGGCGAGCTGCGCGTGTTCCAGCTCAGCCGGGACCTGGTCGACCGCCACGAGCGGCAGTGGGCGCGGGCCACCGGCGGCCTGGCCCGGGGCCACTTCCTCGCCACCGTGGTCCACACGGTGGGGCAGGTCGTGTTCGCGCTGGCCTACGTCGCGGCGGTGCTGCTGGTCGTGCGGGACACGATGAGCGGCCGGGGCGGCGTCGGCGACGTGGTCCTCGTGATCGTGCTGGCCGTCCAGGTCAACCAGCAGGTGACCACGGCGGTCACGCTGCTGCAGACGCTGCAGCGCATGTCCGGCGCGTTCACCCGGCTGCGGCGGCTGCGGGCCCAGGTCGCCGTGCCGGATCCCGGGGCGGGCGCGCCGGACCTGCCCGAGCGGCTGCGCACCGGGATCACGCTGCGCGACGTGTCGTTCGCCTACCACGGCACCGGACGGCAGGTCCTGCACGGCGTCGACGTCACCATCCCGGCCGGCGCGCGGGTGGCCGTCGTGGGGGAGAACGGCGCGGGCAAGTCGACGCTCGTCAAGCTCCTCTGCGGGTTCTACCAGCCCACCAGCGGGCAGATCCTGGTCGACGGCGTCGATCTCGCGGCGGTGTCGCCGCAGCGCTGGCGCGAACGGATCTCGGCCGGCTTCCAGGACTTCGCGCGCTACGAGCTGGCCGTGCGGCGCAACGTCGGCCTCGGCGACCTGCCGCACGTCGACTCGGAGCCGCACGTGCGCGACGCCCTCGACCGGGCACAGGCCGCCGGCGTGGTCGACGGGCTGCCCGACGGCCTGGACACGCAGCTCGGCCGCAGCTGGACCGACGGCCAGGAGCTGTCGGGCGGCCAGTGGCAGCGGCTGGCGCTGGGCCGGGCGATGATGCGCGGCGAGCCCCTGCTGCTGGTGCTGGACGAACCGGCGTCGGCGCTGGACCCGGCCGCCGAGCACGCGCTGTTCGAACGCTTCGCCGATCAGGCGGGACGGGTGTCGCAGGCCTCCGGCGCCATCACCCTGTTCGTGTCGCACCGGTTCTCGACGGTGCGGATGGCCGATCTGATCATCGTGCTGCGCGACGGCGAGGTGGCCGAGGTCGGCGACCACGCGGCACTGGTCGCGGCCGGCGGCCTCTATGCGGAGCTGTTCGCGCTGCAGGCCCGCGCCTACAGCTGACCGGCGGACGAGGGCCGCCGCACCCGGCGGCGGCCCTCACCGGTGGTCAGCCTGCCGTCATGCCGGGTCCGAGCAGCTCCACCTTGCGGCCGATGCGGTGCGCCTCGGTCAGGATGTGCTCGCGCCAGGTGTCCCACAGCCCGGCCAGCCGGGACGTGACCAGCACCGTGTCGACCGACTGGTCCTCCAGCAGGGTGCGCACGCCCACCGCGTGCAGTGCCGTGTGCTCGGTGCCCGCGGTGGCCCGGCGCACCAGCGCGGCGTCGAAGTCGGCCACGACCGAGGGCGGCAGCTGCGGCGGCAGCACCGCGCCCGCGCCGAATACGGCGATCCGCTCACCGGCGCCGATCCGGGCCACCGCCTGCGCGAGCTCGTCGGCGACGTCGACCTCGGCCACCTGCTCCGACCAGCTTCGCAGTTCCAGCCAGCACGGCTCCCACCGCCAGTACTCGTCGGCGGCGCACAGGACGTAACCCATCTCGATCACCGGCTCGGGATACTTGCGCAGGAACTTGAACGTGTTGGCGACCATCTGCGGCCACCGCTTGGACATGTCGCGCTCGTGCGGCCACTCGATGATCCAGGCGTCGGTGGCGAAGTGGAAGGCGATCCCGGCGCGCTGGAGCTTGAACCCCATCTCCAGGTCCTCGCAGCCCCAGCCGGTCATGTCCTCGTCGAAGCCGCCCACGGCGTGGAAGTCCGCGGCCCGCATGGAGCAGTTGAGGCCGAAGAACAGCTGCCACGGCAGCGGCAGCGCGTCGAAGGCGAAGTCCCAGGCGGCCAGCGGCTCGTGGCGGATGTCGCGGAAGGCCGGCAGGTCCCGGTACTTGGCCAGGACCTGCTCGGGGTGCATGGCGGCCAGGTCCCGGTCCAGCCCTTCCAGCGCGGGATAGCGCGGGTCGTAGCCCCAGGCGTAACCGCAGACGGCCCGCCGCTGCGGGACGTCGTGCGCCGCCAGGTGGCGCTCGACCAGGTCGGGCGCGAGCATCCCGCCGCCGTCCAGGAAGATCAGCAGGTCGGCCTCGGCGAGCGTGGCCGCGTTGTTGCGGGCGAGGCTGACCCGGTCGCCGAGGTCCTCCTGGAACCAGTACTTCAGGCGCAGCCGGTCGGTGAAGGAGGCGACCACGGCGGCCGTGTCGTCGCCGGAGCCGTCGTCGGAGACGATCACCTCGAACTCAGTCACCGGCAGGGTCTGCCGGCTGAGGTGTTCCAGCATCAGGCGCAGCAGGTCGGCGCGGTTGTAGGTGGGGATGATGACCGAAGCCCTGGGCGTCGGCGCACTGTCTGTCATGTCCTTGCCTTTCCTCGTCCGGCCGCCCCGACCGCCGTTGTGTCGGGGCCGGCCCGGCGGTGTGCATGTCGCAGGATGCGCGGTTTCAGGCGGGCCGGCCGAAACCGGCGATGCGGTGCAGGAGGTCGCCGTCCGGGCGGTCGCGCGCCCGGGCGTGGTAGACGCAGCCGTCGTCGCCGCGGCGGAACAGGCTGACCGCGGCGGCGGACCGGCCCGCTTGCGCCGCCGCGTGGAAGTCCGTGGTGAAGTCGCCGTGGCAGGAGTACCACGCAGCCGGTCCCGGTCGTGGCAGCGGTTCGCCGACGACGACGGCGAAGGCCGTGTGCCGCGGCGGATGCAGCCTGCTGAGGCAGTCGAGGACGAGCAGTCCGGTCCGGACGTCCTCGCCGCGGGCCGGATCCAGCACGACGTGGTACACGACCAGCCGCGACAGGCCCGCGAACAGGTCGGCCAGATGCACCTGGCCGCGTGGTCCGGCCAGCTCGTAGGTCCGGTCGACCCGGACCAGCTGTGGCGCGGGGCCGTCCGGGTCGTCGAGGTGCTGCCTCATGGTCGACCTCCTGCGTCGGTGGCGTCCTCGTGAGCCGGGCGTGCCGGCTCGTTCCACTGCCGGGCGGCATTCGCCGCCCATAGATGAGTCGCAGCAGAGGACCGCCGCTACGACATCGCCGGCATGCCGGTTTCGCGGTCGCCGCGCTGGTGCGGCCCGCGCCGCGCGATAACCTGGCGGTGCCCTGGACGTGGTGGCCCGACGCCGATGTCGAACCCGAGGTCCGCGGCTCCGACTCACTTCCTGAGGGGCGCCGAGCCGGCGCCCGGGCGGAGGGGTGGCGTGCGGTACGTCCTGCTGATCCACAGTGATCCGGAAAGCTGGGTACACCCGATGTTCCTGCCGTGCAGCCCGGACCCGGACCGGCGCGACGCCCGCACCGCCGCGTTCGACCTGCTGCTGCGGGAGATCACGGACTCGGGTGAGCTCGTCGCCGCCGCGGCGCTGGCCGACCCGGTCACCGGCCGGACCCTCCACCCGCACGGCGAGGTGGCGCCGGCCACCGACGGCCCCGTGGCGCCGGTTCTCGGCCACGTCGCGGGCTTCCTGGTCGTCGACGTCGACAGCGCGCAGCGCGCCCTGGAGGTCGCCTCCCGGCTGTCCGCGAACAGCCCGGTCGAGATACGACCGGTGATGGGCCTGTCCGGTATGGAGATGTGAGCCGTGGAGGAACTGCTGCGGGGGCTGGTTCCCCGGGTGCTCGGCGTGCTCGTGCGCCGCTACGGCTCGTTCGACGCGTGCGAGGACGCGGTGCAGGAGGCGCTGCTGGCGGCGGTGGTGCAGTGGCCGCAGCAGGGCGTGCCCGACCACCCCATGGCCTGGCTCGTCACGGTCGCCTCGCGCCGCCTGGTGGACCTGCGGCGCAGCGAGGCGGCCCGGCAGCAGCGGGAGCTCACCGCGGCGGGCTTCCTGTCCGCCGCCGAGCTGGTGGTGCCCGGCCCGGGCGACGGCGACGGCGGGGACGACACGCTGGCGCTGCTGCTGCTGTGCTGCCACCCCGCGCTGTCGCCGGATTCGCAGATGGCCCTGACACTGCGGGCTGTCGGCGGCCTGACCACCGGGCAGATCGCCAGCGCGTTCCTGGTGCCCGAGGCGACCATGGGCCAGCGGATCAGCCGCGCCAAGCAGCGGATCAAGGCGGCCGGGGGAGAGTTCCGGCTGCCCGAGGGGCGCAAGCTGCACGACCGGATGCAGGTGGTCCTGCACGTCCTCTACCTGATCTTCAATGAGGGGTACACCGCGACGTCCGGCGCGGAGCTGCAGCGCGCCGAGCTGACCGGCGAGGCCGTCCGGCTCGCCCGGCAGCTGCACCGGCTGCTGAGCCGCGACGGCGAGGTGGCGGGGCTGCTGGCCCTGATGCTGCTGACCGAGGCGCGCCAGCCGGCCCGCACCGGCCCCGGCGGAGTGCTGATCCCGCTGGCCGAGCAGGACCGCAGCCGGTGGCGCGGGGACCTCATCGCCGAGGGCACCGAACTGGTGACCCGCAGCCTGGCCCGCAACCCGGTCGGGCCCTACCAACTGCAGGCCGCGATCGCGGCGCTGCACGACGAGGCGGAGAAGGCGGCCGACACCGACTGGCCGCAGATCCTCGTGCTGTACGGGATGCTGGAGCGGGTATGGCCGAACCCGATGGTGCGCCTGAACCGGGCCGTCGCCGCGGGCATGGTGCACGGGCCGCGGGCTGGGCTGGACCTGCTGGCCGCGCTCGACGGCGACGACCGGCTCGCGGGCGGGCACCGGCTGCTGGCGGTGCGGGCGCACCTGCTGGAGATGGCCGGCGACGGCGCCGCCGCGCTCGCCGAGTACGAGGCCGCCGCCCGCCGGGCCACCAGCCTGCCGGAGCGGCGGTACCTGGAGGCCCGGGCGGGGCGCCTGGCGGGCTGAGCCGGGAGGCTCAGCGGCCGCCGCGCAGCACCCGCGCGATGACGCGGGGGTGCATCAGCGCGGTGGGCGGGTCGACCAGCCCGGCCGAGCGCAGGAACGCCGCCGACAGCCGCCCGTCGTGAACGGCGGCCGCCTGCAGCCGCGGGATGTAGAGGTTGCCCAGCCGGGTCTGCATGGTGCGGCGGCCCTCCACACCGGGGAAACCGAGGTCGGCGCCCGCCGACATGGTCCACGGCGCGTCGATCACCTTGGCCAGGTCGCGGAAGTACGCGCGCGGCTGGGGCTCCCCGTCACGCACGTGTGCGGCCAGCACCGTGGTCTCGATCGCGGCGACGGTCATGCCCTGGCCGTACACGGGGTTGAACACGCAGGCGGCGTCGCCGATGACGAGCAGCCCGTCCGGCAGCTGCGGCATCGCCTCGTAGTGCCGCCGGACGCTGGCCGGGAAGCGGAACGTCTGCGGGCTGCCCATCGGTTCGGCGTCGCGTACGGCTTTGTAGACGTCGGGAACCGGCAGCGACTTCACGTACTCCATGAACCCGTCGATGTCGGTGGGCGGCCGGTCGCCGAGGATCCCGGTCAGCGAGACGGCGTAGCGGTCGGGCAGCCGCGCGAAGATGGCCCCGCGGGGCATGGCCGGCGTCGCCACCGGCAACAGGGCGATGTCGTCGCCGATCGGGTCGTAGCTCAGCGGGCCCTTGAAGTCGCAGGTCGTGTAGGTCAGGTCCATCTTGACGCGTTCCTCGGGCACCGCGGCGTAGCCCAGTTCCCGCAGCCAGCGCGCGGTGCGCGAACCGCGGCCGGTGGCGTCCACGACCAGGTCCGCGGCCAGGGTCGTGGGCTGCTCGGCGTCGTGGCCCTGCACCCGCGCCCCGGTGATGCGCCCGCGGGCGGCGACGAGGCCGACGATGTCGGTGCGCTCGAGATAGGTGACGTTGGGCAGGGCGCGGACCCTGGCGCGCAGGCGGGCCTCCAGCAGCGGGCGGCCGGCGGCGACGCACACCAGCCCGGTCTCGGCTTTCTCGATCATCTGTCCGTTGAAGTACCAGCTGAGGCTGGTGCCGAAGTCGCCGGTGGGGACGCCCTCGGCGACCAGCGCGGCGGTGAGTCCGGGGAACAGCTCCTCCAGGATCTGCTGCCCGCGGGCCAGCAGCGCGTGGATGTGGTGACCCTGCGGCACGGCGTGCCGAGGGTCCGCGCCGTCGGCGAGCAGGTCGCGGTCGACGACGGTGACGGTGTGGTAGGTGTCGGCGAGCACGCGGGCCGCCAGGGTGCCGGCGATGCTGCCGCCGAGCACCACCGCGTGGCCGCGCCTAAGGCCATCCATGTCCATGACTCCCTCGGTCGGTGTGCAAAGGTCGCATATGGAGAGTCATGCTATTGATTCCAGCGGCCGAGAATTCTTTCATAATGCTGTATATATGCAGGTCAGGAAGATGCCCGAGGGGCGGGTCCGGGGCTACGGTGAGGCCGCCGAGCGCTGTTGACCCCCGAGCCCGGCACCGCCGTCGACCGCCTCACGCGGCCTCCGCGCGCTCCGGAGCGCGACGGCCGGTGCCACTCTCGTTCGCAAGGAGTGCTGAATGGTCCCGTACCGCATCGACATCCCGCAGGAAGCCCTCGACGACCTGAACCGGCGGCTTGCCGCCACCCGCTGGCCGGGCGAGATGCCCGGAGCCGGCTGGGAGCGCGGCGTGCCCGCCGACTACTTGCGCGAGCTGGCCGAGTACTGGCGCACCCGCTACGACTGGCGCGCCGCCGAGGCCGAGCTCAACCGGTTCCCGCAGTTCACCACGGAGATCGACGGGGCGAACGTGCACTTCGTCCACGTGCGCTCGCCTGAGCCGGACGCCATCCCGATGATCGTCACGCACGGCTGGCCCGGCTCGTTCGTGGAGTACCTGGACGTGATCGGGCCGCTGACCGACCCGCGCGCCCACGGCGGCGACCCGGCCGACGCCTTCCACCTCGTCATCCCCACCCTGCCCGGGTTCGGCCTGTCCGGGCCGCTGCGCGAGCCGGGCTGGGCCATGCCGCGGGTGGCCGGAGCCTGGGCGCAGCTGATGGCACGCCTGGGCTACGACCGCTACCTCGCCCAGGGCGGCGACTTCGGGGCCTGGATCACGATGATGCTGGCCGGGATGGACCACCAGCACGTGCTGGGCGGGCACCTGAACTTCCTGCCGACCCCGCCGAGCGGCGATCCCGCGGACATGGCCGCGCTGACCGAGGTGGAGCTGGGCCGCCTGGGCCGGCTCGGGCGCTTCGCCACCGAGCTGGCCGGCTACATGCACATCCAGGCCACCCGG
This sequence comes from Catellatospora coxensis, assembly GCF_016862635.1. GTDB lineage: Bacteria > Actinomycetota > Actinomycetes > Mycobacteriales > Micromonosporaceae > Catellatospora > Catellatospora coxensis. Next base: position 11,260 of record NZ_BONI01000094.1, read on the forward strand.
CCGCAGACCCTGGCCTACGGCCTGAACGACTCGCCGGTCGGGCAGCTGGCCTGGATCGTGGAGAAGTTCAAGGACTGGACCGACTCGGCCAAGGCGCCGGAGGACGCCGTCGGCCGGGACCGCCTGCTCACCAACGTCATGCTCTACTGGCTCACGGCCACCGGCGCGTCGTCGGCCCACTTCTACTACGACAACGCGCCGCTGCTGCCGATCGCGTCACCGCCCCCGCCGCCGCCCCCGCCGCTGCCGGTGCCGTTCGGCATCGCGGTGTTCCCGCAGGACCCGGCGCAGCCGATCCGGCGCTTCGCCGAGCGGGGACTGCCGAACATCGTGCAGTGGAGCGAGTTCGACCGCGGCGGCCACTTCCCGGCCCTCGAGGTGCCGGAGCTGTTCGTCGCCGACCTGCGGTCGTTCGCGGCCAAGCTGCGCGGGTGAGCTCGGGCGGGCCGGGGCGAACCCCCGGCCCGCCCAGCCCGGGACGCCGCATTCTCGAAGATGCGGGCGCCTGTCGGCTCTGGCACAGTCGGGTGCCCGGCCCCCCGTCGGGCCGCTTACCTCGGGAGGAACAGTGGGGCTCGCCGTGCAGCGCTCGCCCGCCGACGTCGACGGCAGACGAAAGGGGGGCGCCGCCGGCTCACCGGCCGGCCGGGCCGCAGTCAGTTGACCCCTTGGACGCGGGCACAGCCGTGGTCCGTCCTCGCCGGTCCGCTCCGCCCGCTGCTGCCGTGCACCTACTCCATTCCTGTGCTGATCACGCTGCTGGCGGCCGGTGACCTGCGCACCGCCCTGGCGGGGTGGTGCCAGGTGTGGTGACCGGCTCAGAGGTCGCCGAAGCCGTACGCCCCGACCACCGTCGACCGGGTGAACTGCGGCGGAGCGACGCAGCGCGACGCGATGCCCTGCTGGAAACGCTGGAACGCCGCCGTCTCGGCGAGGGCGTTGGAGCCTTCCGGCGCGACGAGCACGTGCATGAAGTCGGCACCGTCACCGAGCCGGAACGTCGCATACCGCAGCCCGTCCGGCTTGCTCTCGGCCAGCTCGGCGAACACCTCCTCGGCTAGGCGCGCGTTCTCGTCGGCGACCTCGGGTCGCGTGCTGTAACGGATGACCATGGCGGTGCGCATGTGCTCCCTTTCCTGGGCGGTCACTGTCCAGGGTCGCGCACGGGCGGCGCGCGGCGCATCTTCGGCGTTGCGCGATTCGCGGCCGGCCCGGCTGACCTGCGGTTGTGTCGTCGTACGGTGGCGCAGTCTCGAAGGTGCGCGGCTGATCGGCCACGCCGGACGATTAATGGACGATTGTCCATGATGGAAAGGGAGTGCGCCATGACCACGACGACCCCGGCACCGGTCGCCGGCCCGGCCGAGCAGGCGGCGATCGCGGCTGTCCCGGCCAGGATGGTGGCCGCCTGGGCGGCCCACGACGCCGACGCCTTCGCCGACCTGTTCGCCGAGGACGGCACGATGATCCTGCCCGGCCTGTACCAGAAGGGTCGCGAGGCGATCCGGGCGCACATGGCCGCCGAGTACCTGGGCCGCTACCAGGGCACCACGGTGACCGGTCAGCCGATCGAGATCAAGCCGCTGGCTCCGGGCGCGGTCGCGTTGCTGACACAGGGCGGTGTCATCGCCAAGGGGGCCACGGAGGTCGCCGCCGAGGACGCCATCCGGGCGTCGTGGATCCTGGTGCGCCAGGGCGGCGCGTGGCGCATCGCGGTCTACCAGAACTGCCCGCGCGACGCGCACTGAGCCAGGCCGTGGTGACACGGCGGCCTCCGGCGACCGCGGGCAACGGTTCGCCGGAGGCCGCCGAAGCGGCGAGGCGCCGGCCGTGGCCCAGGGCCGCCGGCGCCTCGCCGCGTCTCACGCCGGGAACTGCCCCGGCCGGCGGCCGGGACCGGCCGGTCCCCGGTAGGCCTGCGCGAGGTCGAGCCACTGCTCCGCCTCCTCGCCGACGGCCTTCAGGGCGAGGTCGGCGCGATTGCGGCGGCGAGTCACCAGCAGGCAGAAGTCGGCCGCCGGTCCGCTGACGGACTGCTCGGCGTCGTCGGGCCCGAATCGCCACACCGTGCCCGACGGGGCGGTCAGCTCGAACCGGAACGCCACGTCCGGGACCGGCAGCTGCCGGGCCAGGTAACCGAAGTCCCAGGTGCGTACGGCGAAGAACGCGAGGTGGCCGATCCGGTCGGTGTACTCGCGGCGCACGCCCAGCGCATCGGCCACGTCCTGGCCGTGCCCGAACAGCTCCATCATCCCGGCGGCCGCGAGCACCGGCGCCGGCAGCGGGCGGACCAGCCACGGCACCGCCTGCCCCGCGGGCACGGCGGCCAGCGCCCCCTGCGCGGCCGCCCGGGCCTGCCGGAACTGCGCCAGCAGCCCGTCCGGTGGCAGCGCCAGGAACGGGGCCATCGCGGTCACCACGTTGGCGTCGAAGTCGGGGCTCAGGCGCGCTGTCATCGCGGTGAACGCCGCCGGGTCGCCTGCCGCGAGCGCCGCCATCCGGAAGGTGGCGGTCAGGTGTGCGATCTGGTGGGCCACCGTCCACCCCTCGGCCGGGGTGGGCGTCTGCCACTGCTCGGGCGTGATCGCCGCTACCAGGCCGTCGATCGCCTCGCCTTCGGCGGCGAGATCGCTGAGCACGTCGCTACTGGTCACAAGGGCTCCTCTCCTCGGGCTGCGGCGAGCCGGGCACAGTGCTGCAGGCCGGACTCATCGCATATATAGATATAAAGTCTCCGATCAGTGGACCCCTGCTGTCTTCTCGCTGCGTGCCGTTGTCCGTGCCATCAGCACGGTCGCCGCGGCGGCCAGCACCAGCAGCAGCACCGAGACGCCCAGCGCCGGCCGGGCCGCGGCCAGCAGCACGTCCGGCATGGACACCGCGAGCCCGCCGGAAGGCGGTCCGGCCAGCGCACCGCCTCCTGGCACCGCCGCGTCGAGCCGGTGCTGCAGCACCGCGCCGGTGACGGCCGCGCCCAGCGCCGCGCCGACCTGGCGGGCCGTGTTGAGCACACCGGAGGCGGCCCCGGCCAGCGGCGCGGCCACGGCGCGCATCCCGGTGCTGGTGGTGGGCGCGATGGTCAGCCCCATCCCGATCCCGAGCGCCGTCAGCACCCAGAAGTACGACCAGCTCGTCCAGTCCCGCTCGGCCAGCAGCGCCACGGCCGCCACCGCGGCGGCGTGGCAGAGCAGGCCGGCGGCCAGCAGCCTGCGCACGTCGACCCGGTCCGACAGCCGCCCCGCCAGCGGTGCCACGGCGCTCAGCGTCAACGTCCACGGCAGCGCCGTCATCCCGGACAGCTGCGGGCTCATGCCCAGCGCGCGCTGTGTCGTGATCACGAAGACCAGCAGGAAGCCGTGCAGCGCGAACGACGTCACCAGGGTTATCCCGGCGGTGACCGCGAACGTCCGCTCGCGCAGCAGCGCCGGGGGCACCAGCGGCGCCGGATGGCGGTGCTCCCACCACACGAACAGCCCGAGCCCCAGCACCCCGGCCACCAGCACCGCCGGGACCGTGACCGGCCCGGCCAGCCGCCCCCAGCCGTGCCGCTCGCCCTCGATGAGCCCGGACACGAGCGCCACGAGGCTGAAGGTCACCAGGCCCACGCCGACCACGTCGAAACCGCGCGGGCGCGGTGCCCGCACGTCGGGCACGAACCGGCGGGCCGCGGCGAGCCCCCACACCGCCAGCGGCACGTTCAGCACGAACACCGACTGCCAGCCGACGTGCGTGACCAGCACACCGCCCACCGTCGGGCCGGTCACCGCGGCCACCCCGCCCACCGCGGTGAAGACCCCGAACGCGGCGCCGCGCCGCTGTTCGGGGAAGACGGCCGCGATCAGCACCAGGGCCTGCGGCAGCATGGCGGCGGCGCCCACCCCCTGCACGACCCGTGCCGCGACGAGCTGCCCGGTGCTCTGCGCCAGCGCGCACAGCAGCGAGGCCAGCGCGAAGACGGCCAGCCCCGTCACGAACACCGTGCGCGCGCCCCACAGGTCCCCCAGCCGGCTGAACACGATCAGCAGCGACGCCAGGGCCAGCAGGTACCCGTTCAGCACCCACAGCAGCCCGCCCACACCGGTGCCCAGCGACTCCATCAACGCCGGCGCGGCCGTGTTCACGATGCTGGTGTCCAGCAGGATCAGGTAGTTGCCCAGGCACAACACGCCCAGCGCGGCCCACGGCCGGGCCGCCGGGCCGCCGCCGGTCACCGCGGGCCGCCCACCGCGCCGCCGAGGCGACCCGCGGCGTGCATCCTCGCCCCGAGCACGCGTGCCGCGGCCATGCTGGACCAGGCGGTCAGCCTGATCAGAGCCGCGTCATCGGCCAGGCCGGCCTCGGCGACGACCGCGGGCGTCACCCGGTAGGAGGCGAACACCGTCAGCAGCGCCAGCCGTGCCATGCCGCGATGCCCGGGTGCCAGCGCGGACACCGCCCCGTCCAGCCAGTCCTGCGCGTGCAGGCCCGGCCCGCCGTCGGGCAGCCGGGCCGCCTGCGCCGACACCAGCTCGCGCACCTCATCGGGCAGGAGCCGGCCGGCCTCGTCGACGGCGGCGGCCGCCGCGCCGAACGCCGCCGCCACCGACGGGCGCCCCCGCGCCCAGGCCAGATCCGCGGGCAGCGCGGCGCCGGGCAGCAGCCCCGCGGACCCGCCGGGCGCCACCCGGCCCCGGGCGAGCGCGCCGAGCAGCCGCGCGGCCACCCGGCTCACGGCCTGCCGCGCCGTGCCGCCGAGCGCGGCGGGCAGCGGCGAATCGGGGAGGAAGACGTTGACCATGCGGTTCAGGTAGTGGAACGTGACCGCCGTGCCGATCAGCTCGGGCGCCTGCGCCGGCGGGAACGGCGCGGCCGCGCCCGGCCGCCCGGCCCACGCGGTGAGCTCCCGCAGCCGGGTGCCGCCCGGCCCGGCTGCGTCCACGGCGTCGCGGCCGCCCAGCCCGGTCAGCGTGCCGCCGTGCACGTCCACGCAGTACGGGCAGCTGTTGGCGGCCGAGACCGCGGCGGCCACGGCTTCCCGGTCCAGGCGCGTGGTCAGGCCGTCGGCCAGCAGCGTCTCCCGCAGCACGGTCCAGGCGGCGGCGAGCCGGGCCGGGTCGGGGGAGTGCAGGGCGATCGGCGGGGCGAGCATCCCGAACTCCGCCTCGACCTGGTGGTACACCTCGCCCACCAGCCCGGTCGCCGCCGCCGGGTGCACCGGTGCGACATGCCGGACGTGGCGCAACGTCGCGCCGCGTGTGGCCCAGGACAGCAATGCGCCCATGATCATCTCCTAAGCGACGGTGCGAGCGGTGGCCGCGCCGGTGCGCCGGCGCGGCCACGGACGGTCAGCGGTGACGCGCCGGAACCCGGCTCGACGCCACCGGTTTGGGCAGGTCGCCGACATAGGTCACGGCCACGCCGCGCCGCTGCGCCGCCTGCACGATGCCCGGCATCGCCCGCTCGGCCAGCGCCGAGATGGTCAGCGCCGGGTTCACCGTCAGCGCGCCCGGCACGGCCGAGCCGTCGGTGACGAAGATGCCCGGGTGGTCGCGCAGCTCGTGCCGGTCGTCGAGGGCGGAGGTCGCCGGGTCGTCGCCGATGCGGCACGACGCCAGCGGGTGCACCGTGTACGCGCCGACCACGTCGTTGGTCCACGGCGTGACGGTGGCCAGGCCGTCGCGCTCCAGGATGTCCTTGACGTCGGCGTCCGACAGCTCCCACCCCCGGCGCGTGTTCGCCGTGGGCCGGTAGGTCAGCGAGCTGTGGCCCAGCATCTGCTGGGAGAACCGGGTCGCCGCGCCGGTCTCCGGCGGCGGTCCGAAGACGCCCTCGTTGTCGTCCTCGGACATGGTGAAGATGGTCAGCCAGGACCGCCAGCGGCGCAGCATCTCCTTCTTCTCCACGCCGAACCACGTCGGCCCGGCCGCGTCGGCGGCCTGCGCCAGGATCGTGCCCAGCCCCGGCGGGAAGTACAGCTGCTCCAGCGAGTACCGCTCGTACTCCGGCAGGCTGCCGTCGAGCCGGTCCCAGCTGGCCACGGTCGGGCCGCGGCCGATCTGGTACGCCTCGTACGCGACCCCGTCCCCGCGGGACAGCCCGAGCACGTCGCGCACCTTCTCCTCGTCGAACACGGCGGTGTTGAGCCGCTCGCCATTGCCGGAGAAGTACCGGCCCACGGCGTGCGGCATGGGGCCCAGCGTCGCCTCGGAGCGCTGCAGGATCACCGGTGTCGCGGCGGTGCCGGCGGCCAGCACGACGATCTGGGCGTCGATCGCGCCCTCGTCGTGCAGGATCCGGTAGTCCTCGCCGTCCACGATCCGGTAGTGGACGCGGTAGCTGCCGTCGTCGTTGCGCGACAGGTGCTGGACCTCGTGCAGCGGACGGATCTCGGCGCCGTGCTCCACCGCGCCGGGCAGGTAGTTCAGCAGCAAGGACTTCTTGGCGTCGAACTTGCAGCCCGCCGCCATCCAGTTGCAGTTGACGCACTCCGCGACGTCGACCGCCGACGGCGCCGGGTTGGCGGTGCGCCCGGCGTGGTGGCAGGCCGCCGCCCACAGGCCGCCGCCGTAGGGGATCCGGTCCCAGCTCTGCTGCGTCACCGGCAGGGCCTCGCTGACCCGGTCGTACCAGGGGTCCAGGGTGTCGCGGGTGATCGACGCGGGCCACATCCGCCGGCCGATGCTGCCCTGTCGCTCGAACACGAACCGCGGCGCGCGCGGCATCGTGGCGAAGTAGACCACGCTGCCACCGCCGACGCAGTTGCCGCTCAGCACGCTCATGCCGTCGCCGATGGTGAAGTCGAAGATCCGGGTGTAGGAGGAGCCGAGTTTGAAGTCGTGGTCGAACTCGTCGGCGGTCAGCCACGGCCCGCGCTCCAGCACCACCACCCGGGCGCCGCCGGCGGCCAGGTGGTAGGCGGCGATCGCCCCGCCGAATCCACTGCCGATGACCAGGACGTCGGTGCTCTCGACGGCGCTCATGCCGGGCTCCCGGTGGGTGTCGTGTTCGGATGGATGTCGGCCAGCGCGCGGCCGTAGGAGAAGCGGGGGAACCGCCAGGCGCCGTCGGCGTCGGGCGCGGTGTAGCCGATGGACAGCAGTCCGGGATGCCCGTCGCGCAGCGCGTCGGGGGTGCTCAGGTGCGCGGCGGAGTCGAATGCCATGTTGCTGAACAGCGCCATGCCGACCCACAGCGCCTTCTCCGGATGGTCGACGCCGGTGAGCTGCGCGACGAGCGCGGTCCGGTCGGCGAACGCCAGCGCCACGAACGGCGGCAGGTCGTCGGCCAGGGCCAGGCCGCGCTCGGCGGCGTACTGCTGGGTGTGGCCGTTGAGCATCATGGCCAGGCCGTCCAGCGAGTCGGCCAGCCCGCCGGCCGGGTGGCGCAGCAGTTCGAGCGCGCCGGAGGCGACGGCGCCGCCACCGGCGCTCACACCCGCGACGGCGTGGTCGTGCCGGTGGCGTTTCTCGCCCGGAATGATGGTGTCGGCGAAGGCCTCCAGCGTCATGGACGTCGGATCGGTCGCCTCGGGAAAGTCGGGTTGCACGATGTCGCCTCCCTGCGTGGTGGGGAACCCGAGTCATCGTGCAGCGGCATTCACGGCCGGTTCATCTTCCACAGTGCCCTGGGCTTTTGCCTGCTGTCCGGGCATCTCCCATGCCGCGGCCCGAGGGCGAGCCAAACGCGATGAGCTGGCAGTTCCCGGCTGAATGAGGTGTCGTCACGGTGCGCCTTCTTCGATAGTGCGGCTCCTTTCCGGCATTGCCGGTACGCCATTGCCGTGGCGGTTTCTCCGATCGTGCGCGGTTGTCCGCGAGGCGTTGTCGCCTTATCCGGCGCGCGAATACTGGGAAAACGCCGCCCGGACACCGCCGACGCGGCGCCGGGTCACGGAGGTAGCCATGGTCGTCGGGCGGATCGCGTCGTCAGTCATCCAGCGCCAGGTCAAGTACGTCACCCCGACCCCGCTGGCGGCCGTGGACGGCGTCCTGGGGCAGGTGTACGCGCAGGTCCTCGACGAGATGGGCCTGGTCGTGCCGCCCGTACAGCTGCACTCGCCGGTGCCGGACCTCGCGGCGGCCTACTGGATGCTGATGCGTGAGCCCATGCTGCCCACGGTGCACGTGGACCGGGCGGCCAAGGAGGCCGTCGCGACTGCGGTGGCGGTGGCGAACATCTGCCCCTACTGCGTCGAGATGCACAGCGTCGGCATGTACGACCTGGCCACCGAACGCGACGCGGAGGCGCTGGCCGGCGACCGGATAGACGACCTTGCCGACCCGCGGTTGCGGACGTTGGCCGCGTGGGCCCGCCAGCCGGGCGACGCCGGTCCGGTGCCGTTCGACGAGCAGTCGCGCGCGGAGCTGGTCGGGGTGGTGGTCGGCATGCACTACCTGACCCGGATGGTGAACGTCTTCCTGTCCAGCTTTCTGCTGCCACCCCGGCTGGGCCCGGCGGGCCGCCGCCGGTTCAAGCAGGGTGCCAGTCGCGTGCTGCGCCCCACGCTGCGCGATCCCCGCGCACCCGGCCGGGCGGTGGAACTGCTGCCACCGGCCGAACTGCCGGCCGACGCGGCCTGGGCGCAGGCCAGCCCATCGGTGGCCGCGGCCGCGGCCCGCTCGTTCGCCGCGTTCGAAGCGGCGGGTCGACAGGCGCTGACACCTGCGGTACGCGAGGTCGTGCTCAACCGGCTGGAGAGCTGGCACGGTGAGGAGACCGGACTGAGCCGCGCCTGGTGCGAGCGGCTGGTGCAGCCGCTGCCCGAGCCGGAGCAGGCCGCGGCACGACTGGCACTGCTCGCGGCGTTCGCGTCGTACCAGGTGGACGCCGACGTCGTGGGCGAGTTCCGGCGACATCACCCGGGGGACGCGGCACTGGTGAAGGCGGCGTCGTGGGCGTCCTACACGGCGGCGCGCCGAGTCGGCAGTCGACATCTGCCAATACCTGATCCGGTGCGGTCGTGACCAGAGGCAGACAGCGCAATTTCGAAGATTCGGCCTGCCGCCCGCGACCGGCAACCTGTTGGGGGCCGGCGCGTCCGGCCGGACCCGGTCCGCAACCCTGAGGAGGCAACGTGACGATCGACCGCACCACGAGCCCGCCCACGAGCGTCGGCTGGCTCAACGGTGCTGGACACCGCACGGCCCTGAACGTGTTCATGTTCGTCGTGCTGGCGCACTGGGCCGAGCACCTGACCCAGGCCTACCAGATCTACGTGCTGGGCCGCACGCCGCCGCAGTCACGCGGGGTGCTGGGCCAGTTCTTCCCGTGGCTGGTCACATCGGAGTGGCTGCACTACGGGTACGCGCTGGTCATGGTGGTCGGCCTGTTCGTGCTGCGCAAGGGTTTCGTGGGCCGGGCCCGCACCTGGTGGATGGTGGCCTTCGCGATCCAGTTCTGGCACCACATCGAGCACCTGCTGCTGTTCATCCAGGCCCAGACCGCCACACCGTTCTTCGGCAAGGCTGTCCCGACCAGCATCGCGCAGCTGATCTTTCCCCGCGTCGAGCTGCACCTGTTCTACAACACCGTGGTGTTCCTGCCGATGGTGGTGGCCGTCTACTTCCACCTGCGGCCCAACCGCGCCGAGCTGACGCAGGCGGTGTGCGGCTGCGCCAACAGGGCCGCAGTGCCGGTGCCGGCGTGACCGACACCGACGGGCAGCGGGCCACCGGGAGGCGCGTCACGGCTTCCCGGCTGGCCCTGCTCGCATTCTTCGTCGCACTGACGGCGGTCGGCGCGCCCGCGCTGCTCACCGCCGAGCCCGCCCCGGTGCGGCTGGCGGCGGTGGACCCGGCGGCCGACGTGGTGCTGGCCGCGATACCGGAGTCCGTGGCGCTGCGATTCACCGGCGACGTCGCCGCCCGCGAGGTCCACGTGACCGTCGCGGACGCCAACGGCGTCACCGTGTCGGCCGGGCCGCCCGCCCTGTCGGGCAGCACCGTCACCACCGCGCTGCGCGCGGGCGCGCCGGGCGCCTACCTCGTCGTCTACCACCTGCTACTCGACGACGGCAGATCGATCTCCGGCACCAGCCGCTTCGCCGTCGACCCGGCCGCGCCGTCGGCCGCCCCGAACACCGCCGAGGTCGCGGCACCCCTGGTCGAGGCCGAACACGCCCACGTGCCGCCCCCGGATCCGTTGAACCTCGCGCTGACCGCCCTGGCCGCCGTGCTCATCCTGGCGCTGCTGGCACTGCTGTTCAGCCGGCCCAAGGTGCGCGACTGAGCCGCGCCGACCGGCTGCGGCCGGTATGTGCTCGCGACCGATTGCGCATCTTCGAAGGGGCCGCAGCACGGCCCTGTCGCCCACGATGAGGTGCGCCCGCCGACCGTCGGCGGGTTCGAGCACGGTACGGAGGGACGATGCCTACGACACTCGGTGCGCTGCGCAGCCTCATGATGACTCCGTCGCTGGCCTCCGTCGGGTTTGCCGCCAGAGGCTTCCCGGTCGAGGAGACCGCGGCGACCCGCCGGTTGGAGGCGATCCCGCAGGCGGTGGTGTGCGGGTTCGAGTGGGCGATCGACGCCCGTACGCTGTGGGAGGTCGAGCGACGGCTGGACCTGGTGGAGCCGGAGATGCGGGGCTTCGCCTACGAGGGCGCCACCATGGCGTACACCATCCGCGACGCGATGGCGGGCGGGCGCGGCACCCGGGCGCGTGACCTGCTGCGGGGCCCGGCGCAGCCGCACGTCTTCCTCACCTACATCGGCATCGGGTTCGCCATGGCCCGGCTGCCGAGGCCCCTGTGGGCCCGGGTCCTGCCCGACCTGACCGGCACCCCGTACTACCCGACGATGAGCTGGCTGGCCGTGGACGGGTTGGGGTTCGACCGGGCCTACTTCGACACCGACCGCTGGGTGCGGCGCCGGCAGCGGCCGCGGCCCTACCCGTGGCAGGGCCACGCGGGCTACTTCCCGCGGGCCTTCGACCAGGGCATCGGGCGGGCGCTGTGGTTCATCCACGGCGGGCGCCCGGGGCCGGTCGCCGACGCGGTCGAGCGGTTCGAGCCGGACCGGCACGGTGACCTGTGGAGCGGGGTGGGCTTGGCGGCCACGTTCGCCGGCGGGTGCGGCTGCGAGGACCTGGTGGCGCTGCGCCGGTTCGCCGGCTCGCACGTCGCCGACCTGGGCCAGGGGGCCGTGTTCGCGGCGAAGGCGCGCGACTTCTCGGGCTTCGTCCCGGTGCACACCGAGCAGGCGGCGGGCATCCTGGCCGGGCTGCCGGTGGCGGCGGCGTCGGCGCTGGCAGACGAGGTGACCTCCGACGGTCCGGACGACGGCGGCCTGCCCCGGTACGAGACGTGGCGCGCCCGCCTGCGCGCGGCGCTGTCCCGCCGGGACGCGCCACTGCCGGGCTGAGCCGGCTCGCGCCGGGCTCGCGGAGTCCGGCGCGAAATTGCGCACCATGGCGTTCGGCAACGCAGAAGAAGAAATAGGCGAATTTCACTGACACGATTTCCTGGAGCGTCATCGAACCACGACACGACGACGGCCGGGAGCTGTTCATGGGACCTTATCGACGCCTGCGCAGGCGCATTCTCACGCCCGACATCAGCGAGACGAAAGTCGATGTCAGAGGCTTTCACGTAAAGAATGCCGAAACACGGGAACTGCTGGAGACGATCGGTCGCAGCTTCCTCGAAGGGTACGGATACGCCGCCGAGGCGCGGCGTGCGCCGGACGCCGAACACGGGCTCGAAAGCGTTCCGACGCGCTTTCGCGGATTCGCCTACGAAGGCGCCGCAATGGGTTTCGCGGTACGGGAGGGGCTGCCCGTCGGGGGGCGTGGACTGGTGCGCGACTTCCTGGCCGGGCGGGCAGCCGACCACGTGTACATGGCGTACGTCGGGGTCGGCTGGGCCATGGCCCGGCTGCCCCGGTGGCGCTGGCACACGCTCTACGCGCCCGACCCGCTGCTGCGCTGGCTCGTGCTCGACGGGTACGGCTTCCACCAGGCGTACTTCCACACCGACCGCTACGTCTACCAGCAGCACCAGGAGACCGACTTCCCGTGGCCGGCGGACCCGTTCCGCTGGTACGCCCAGCACGCCATCGACCAGGGCGTCGGCCGCGGCATGTGGTTCGTGGGCGGCACCGACGCCGAACTCGTCGCCCGGATGATCAACCGGTTCCCGGCGCAGCGCCGTGCGGACCTGTACGCCGGCGCCGCGCTGGCGGCCACCTACGCCGGCGGCGCGGACCGCGACGAGCTGGCCTGCTTCTGGGACCTGGGGCGCGCGTACCGGCCGCAGATCGCCCAGGGCTCGGCCTTCGCCGCCGGCGCCCGGGTGCGGGCGGGCCTGGACGTGCCGCACACCGAGACGGCCACCCGGCTGTTCTGCGGGCTGAGCCCCGTGCAGGCCAAGCAGGTCACCGACGACGCGCTCACGGACCTGGCCGACGACGGCAGCACGCCGTCGTGGGAGGTCTGGCGCCGGCGCATCGCCGACACCCTCGCCGCGCAGCGGCAGTTCTGAACCATCCGGGCCGCACCGCGGCCAGGCAGGAGAGAGGCTCCACGATGACCAGAATCGCCATAGTAGGCATGGCCTGCCGGTATCCGGACGCGGCCTCCCCCCGGCAGCTGTGGGAGAACGCGGTCTCCGGCCGCCGTGCCTTCCGCCGGCTGCCCGACGTGCGGATGCGGCTGGCGGACTACTACGACGCCGACCCGTCCGTGCCGGACCGCTTCTACGCCCGCAACGCCGCCGTCATCGAGGGGTACGAGTTCGACCGGATCGCCTACAAGGTGGCCGGCAGCACGTACCGCTCCACCGACCTGACCCACTGGCTGGCCCTGGACGTGGCCGCCATGGCCCTGGCCGACGCCGGTTTCCCGATGGCCGAGGGCCTGCCCCGCGAGCGCACCGGCGTCATCGTCGGCAACAGCCTGACCGGCGAGTTCTCCCGCGCCAACCAGCTGCGGCTGCGCTGGCCCTTCGTGCGGCGGATGGTCGCCGCCGCGCTCAAGGAGCAGGACTGGGACGACGACCAGCTCGGCACGTTCCTGGACGACTTCGAGGCCACCTTCAAGAGCCCGTTCCCCGAGATCGACGAGGACACGCTGGCCGGCGGCCTGTCGAACACCATCGCCGGGCGGATCTGCAACCACTTCGACCTCAAGGGCGGCGGCTACACCGTCGACGGCGCGTGCTCCTCGTCGCTGCTGTCGGTCGCCACCGCCTGCAAGGGCCTGATCGACGGCGAGCTGGACGTCGTGGTGGCGGGCGGCGTGGACCTGTCCATCGACCCATTCGAGATCATCGGTTTCGCCAAGACCGGCGCGCTGGCCACCGGCGAGATGAAGGTCTACGACAAGGGCTCCAACGGGTTCTGGCCCGGCGAGGGCTGCGGCATGGTGGTGCTGATGCGCGAGGACGAGGCCCGCGCGGCCGGGCACCGCGTGTACGCCACGATCGCCGGCTGGGGCATCTCCTCCGACGGCAAGGGCGGCATCACCCGGCCCGAGGTCAGCGGCTACCAGCTCGCGCTGCGGCGGGCCTACGAGCGGGCCGGGTTCGGCATCGACACCGTCAACCTGTTCGAGGGCCACGGCACGGGCACCGCCGTCGGCGACGCCACCGAGCTCAAGGCGCTGTCGCTGGCCCGGGAGGCGGCCGGCGCGACCGCCCCCGCGGCGATCAGCTCCATCAAGGGCATGATCGGCCACACCAAGGCCGCGGCCGGCGTGGCCGGGCTCATCAAGGCCGCCATGGCCGTGCACCAGCACGTGCTCCCGCCCGCGATCGGCTGCGTGGACCCGCACGAGCTGCTCGGCACGGACGGCGCCCAGCTGCGCGTGCTGCGCAAGGCCGAGCCGTTCCCCGCCAACGCGCCCACCCGGGCCGGGATCACCGCGATGGGCTTCGGCGGCATCAACACCCACATCGTGCTGGAGAGCACCGGCGCCCGCCGCCGGGCCACACTGGACACCCGCACCCGGGCGCTGGCCGCCTCGCTGCAGGACACCGAGCTGCTCGTGGTCGACGCCGCCTCGACGGGCGAGCTGCGCGACAGGCTGACGCAGCTGGCCGGGTTCGTGCCCACCATCGCGTACGCGCAGCTCGCCGACCTGGCCGCGACGCTGCACCAGGAGCTGCGCGAGCTGCCATACCGCGCCGCGGTGGTCGTCACCTCACCCGAGGACGCGACCGCGCGGCTGGAGGGGCTGATCGCCAAGCTCGACTCGGGCGAGACCACGATGATCGCCGCAGACGGGCGCAGCTTCCTCGGCCACGTCAGCGGGCCCGGCCGGATCGGTTTCCTGCTGCCCGGCCAGGGTTCCGGGCGCGGCGTCAGCGGCGGTGCGATGCGCCGGCGCTTCGCCGAGGCGGACGAGACCTACCTGCGGGCGGCGCTGCCCGTCGGCGCCGACGCCGTGGCCACCGAGGTGGCACAGCCGCGCATCGTGACGGGTTCGCTCGCCGGTCTGCGGGTGCTGTCCGCGCTCGGCCTGGAGGCGAGCGTCGCCGTCGGCCACAGCCTCGGCGAGATCACCGCGCTGCAGTGGGCCGGGGCGATGGACGAGCAGACCCTGCTCGACGTGGCGGCCGTACGCGGCGCGACGATGAGCCGGCACAGCTCGTCGGGCACGATGGCGAGCATCGGCGCGGGCCCTGAACTGGTGGACCAGCTGGTCACCGGGCTGCCCGTGGTGGTCGGCGGCTACAACGGCCCGCACCAGACCGTGGTGACGGGCACCGTCGAGGGCGTCGAGGAGGTGTGCACCCGGGCCCGTGAGCACGGCCTGTCGGCCACCCGGCTGTCCGTGTCGCACGCGTTCCACTCGCCGCTGGTCGCCCCCGCCGCCGACGCGTTCGGCCAGGAGCTGGCGGCGCGGCGGTTCTCCTCGGTCGGCCGGCGCGTGGTCTCCACCGTCACCGGCGACATCCTCGCCGCCGACACCGACGTGCGGGCGCTGCTGCACCGGCAGATCACCGACCCGGTCCTTTTCAACCAGGCGGTGACCCGCGCGGCCAAGGACGTCGACCTGTTCGTCGAGGTCGGGCCGGGCCGGGTGCTCAGCGGGCTGGCCGCCGCCGCCACCGACGTGCCCGCCGTCGCGCTGGACACCGACGACGAGTCGCTGGCCGGTGTGCTGCGCGTGGTCGCGGCCGCGTACGTGCTCGGCGCCGCCGGCGTCGACGCGGCGCTGTTCCAGGGCCGGGTGGTGCGCCCGCTGCAGGTCGGGGCGGAGTTCAGGTTCTTCGCCAGCCCGTGCGAGTCGGCTCCCGACATCGCCGTGGCCTCGGCCGGCCCTCGCACGGCCGTGGCGGCGCCCGCAGCGGCGCAGGCCGTCGAGGGCGAGTCCGGGCTGGACCTGCTGCGCCGGCTCGCCGCCGCGCGGGCGGAGCTGCCGCTGGACCTGGTCCGGCAGGACAGCAGGCTGCTCGACGACCTGCACCTGAGCTCCATCACCGTCGGGCAGATCGTCAACGAGGTCGCCGGGCGGCTCGGCGTGCCCGCGGCCCAGGCGCCGACCAACTTCGCCACCGCCACGGTGTCCGAGCTGGCCGTCGCCCTGGACGAGCTGGCGCAGACCGCCCGGCCCGGCGACGCCGCGCCGCAGCGGCTCGTCGCCGGCGCGGCGCCCTGGGCCAGGGCCTGGGCGCTGGACCTGGTCGAGCAGCCCCGACCGGCACGCGCCGCGGTCGAGGAAGGCGGGCAGTGGCAGGTCTTCGCGGAGGAACGCAGCCCGTTCGCCGGGTCGCTGCGCCGGGCGCTGGAGCGGTCCGGGCTCGGTGCCGGCGTACTGGTCTGCCTGCCCGAGCAGTGCGCCGAGCAGCACCTCGAGCTGGCGCTGCAGGGCGCGAAGGCGGCGCTGGCCGGCGGCGGCGACACCCGGTTCGTCCTGGTCCAGCATGACCGGGGCGCGGCCGGACTGGCCAAGACGCTGCAGCTGGAGGCACCGCACCTGCGTACCACCATCGTGCACGTGCCGGCCCGGCCGGAAGCCGTCGACCAGGTGGTCGCCGAGGTGGCCGCCACGGCCCGCTTCGCCGAGGCGTACTACGACGAGCAGGGTGTGCGGCGGGTGCCGACCCTGCGGGCGCTGCCGATCGAAGCAGACCGCACCGCAGCCGCGCTCGACGACTCCGACGTGCTGCTGGTCACCGGCGGCGGCAAGGGCATCACCGCCGAGTGCGCGCTGGCCATGGCCGTCGACAGCGGCGCGGCGCTGGGCCTGCTGGGCCGCTCCGACCCGGCCCACGACGCCGAGCTCGCGGCCAACCTGGAGCGCATGCGGGCCCTGGGCATCCGGGTCGCGTACGCCCGCGCCGATGTGACCGACACCGCCGCGGTCGCCGAGGCGGTGCACCGGATCGCCGAGGACCTCGGCCCGGTCACCGCCGTGCTGCACGGCGCGGGGCGCAACGAACCGGCCGCGCTGACCGGGGTCGACATGGCCGCCGTCCGGTCGACGTTCGCGCCCAAGGTGTCCGGGCTGCGCGCGGTGCTGGCCGCGGTCGAGCCGGAGCGCCTGAAACTGCTGGTGACGCTCGGCAGCATCATCGGGCGGGCGGGCCTGCGCGGCGAGGCGCACTACGCCACCGCCAACGAGTGGCTCGCGGACCTGACCGTCCAGGTGGGACGGGAGTTCCCGAACTGCCGGAGCCTGTGCCTGGAATGGTCGGTCTGGTCCGGTGTCGGCATGGGCGAGCGCCTGTCGGTCGTGGAGTCGCTGACCCGCGACGGCGTCACACCGGTCACCCCCGAGCAGGGCATCGCGATCCTGCGGCGGCTGCTGGCCGACCCCGACGCCCCCGCCGTCACCGTGATCAGCGGGCGCACCGAAGGAATCGACACAGTTCGCTACGACCTGCCCGAGCTGCCGCTGCTGCGGTTCGTGGAGCGGCCCCTCGTGCGCTACCACGGCGTGGAGCTGGTGTCGGAGGTGGAGCTGAGCGAGGGCACCGACCTGTACCTGGCCGACCACCGGCTCGACGGGAACCTGCTGTTCCCCGCGGTCTTCGGCATGGAGGCCATGGCGCAGGCCGCGGCGGCGGTCACCGGCCGGCATACCGCGCCGGTGGTGGAGCAGGCGCAGTTCCTGCGCCCGATCGTGGTGCCGCCCGGCGGCAGCACCCGGATCCGGATCGCCGCCGTGGTGACCGGAGCGGACACCGTCGAGGTCGCGATCCACAGCGAGGAGACCGGCTTCGCCGCCGACCACTTCCGCGCCAGGCTGCGGCTGACCGTGCCGGAACCCGGCGACGGCTCGCCGGGGCAGGTCGACGGCCTGCCGCCGGTGGTGCTGGACCCGCAGACCGACCTCTACGGCCCGGTGCTGTTCCAGGGGCGGCGCTTCCAGCGGCTGCGCCACTACCACCACGCGGCGGCCCGGCGGGTCGACGCCGGCCTGGCCGCCGACCGCGCCACGGGCTGGTTCGCCGACTACCTGCCCGCCACCCTGCTGCTCGGCGACCCCGGCGTACGCGACGCGATGATGCACGGCAACCAGGTGTGCGTGCCCGACGCGACGCTGCTGCCGCAGGGCATCGACCGGGTCGTCCCCGCCGGTGACGCGATGTTCGACGCCGCGGTGCTGCGGTACACGGCCGTCGAGCGCTCGCGCGACGGCGACACCTACGTCTACGACCTCGCCCTGCGCGACGAGTCCGGGCGGGTGCTGGAGCGCTGGGAGGGCCTGCGGCTGCGCGCCGTGCGCAAGAACGACGGGCGGGGCCCCTGGAGCGAGCCGCTGGTCGGGCCGTTCCTGGAGCGCTCCCTGCAGGACCTGGTCGGCGCCCAGGTCGCGGTGGTGGTGGAGCCGGACGGCCCGGTCACCGGCGACGACCACCTCGCCCGGCGGCGGGCGGCGACCGCGCTGGCGCTGAGCCGGGCGCACGCCGGCCCGGTCGCCGTCGCGTACCGGCCCGACGGCCGCCCGGAGATCGTCGAGAGCGACGCCGCGTCCAGCGCCCACGGTGCCGGGATCACCCTCGCGGTGACCGGCTCCGGCTCGCTGGGCTGCGACGTCGAGCCGGTGCGGGCCCGCGCCGAGGCGGACTGGCAGGGGCTGCTCGGCTCGCACGCGACCCTGGCCCGGCTGGTCGGCCAATCCCTCGACGAGGACGCCGACACGGCCTCGACCCGGGTGTGGGCGGCGATGGAGTGCCTGCAGAAGGCCGGGCAGCCGGCCCAGGGTCCGCTGACCCTGCGGCCGTCGCCACGCCCCGGCTGGACCCTCTTCTCCTACGGCGAGCTGCGGATCGCCACCTTCGTCTGCACCCTGCGCGGGTGGGCGGACCCGGTCGTGCTGGCCATCCTCACCGAAGGGCGCAACTGATGGACAACTACTTCGAATACCTGCACACGGTCGGCTTCGAGGAGACCAACATCGTCGGCAACGTGTACTACGTGAACTACCTGCGCTGGCAGGGCCGCTGCCGGGAGATGTTCCTCAAGGACCGTGCCCCCGAGGTGCTGGCCGACCTCCAGGACGACCTGAAGCTGTTCACCCTCAAGGTCGACTGCGAGTTCTTCGCCGAGATCACCGCCTTCGACGAGCTGTCGATCCGGATGCGGCTGATCGAGCTGGCGCAGACGCAGATCCAGTTCGGGTTCGACTACGTGCGCCTCGACCCGCACGGCGAGACGCTCATCGCCCGGGGCGGGCAGCGGGTGGCCTGCATGCGCGGGCCCAACACGCGCACGGTGCCGGCCCGGGTCCCGCAGCCGCTGATCCGCGCGCTGGAGCCATACCAGCTCGCGGCCGCACGAGTGTGATCGGAGACGCACGTGGACACCCGATTGATGATCCGCGGGGAACCCGGGGACACCAGAGTGCTGCGGCGTGCCTTCGGGACGTTCGCCACCGGCGTCACCGTCGTGACCGTCGGCGGCGACACGCCGCACGGCATGACCGCCAACTCGTTCACCACCGTATCGCTGGACCCGCCGCTGGTGCTCATCTGCGTCGGCCGTGAGGCGGTCATGCACGCCGTCCTCTGCGACCAGGGCAGCTTCGGCGTCTCGGTGCTCGCGGCCGACCAGGGGCATCTGGCCAGCTACTTCGCCGACCGCAACCGGCCGCTGGGGCCGGAGCAGTTCGCGGGGGTGGCGTGCCAGAGCGGCCAGCTCACCGGGGCGCCCCTGCTCGTCGGGGCGCTGGCGCACTTCGAGTGCGTGGTGCGGCGCACCTACGAGGGCGGGGACCACACGATATTCCTGGCCGAGCCGGTCTCGCTGCACCGCTGCGCCGACGACCAGGCGCTGCTGTTCCTGAACGGCCGGTTCCGGCAGGTCGAATCCGAACGGAGCGAGGCCACCACATGACCACGTCGTTGGGGCGGCGCCTGCCGGCGCCGCCCGGCCCCCCGCGCACGGACTCGCTGCGCCAGCTGGCGATCATGAACCGCGACCGGCTGGCGATGCTGACCATCGCCGCGCAGGAGTACGGCGACGCCGCCAAGCTGCCGGTCGGCCCGAAGACGCTCTACTTCTTCAACCACCCCGACCACGCCAAGCACGTGCTGGCCGACAACGCGGCCAACTACCACAAGGGCATCGGCCTGGTCCACGCCCGGCGCGCGCTGGGCGACGGGCTGCTGACCAGCGAGGGCGAGCTGTGGCGCAAGCAGCGCCGGGTCATCCAGCCGGCGTTCCAGAGCAAGCGGATCGCGGCCCAGGCCGGCGCGCTCGCGCAGGAGGGGGCCGCGCTCGTCGAGCGGCTGCGGGCCTACCAGGGCCGCGGCCCGGTCGACGTGGTGCAGGAGATGACCGGCCTGACGCTGGGCGTGCTGGGCCGTACGCTGCTCGACGCCGACCTGGGCGAGTTCGACGGCATCGGCGCCATGTTCGGGGTGGTGCAGGACCAGGCGATGTTCGAGCTGGAGACGCTCAGCGCGGTGCCGACCTGGTTGCCGCTGCCGCACCAGCTGCGTTTCCGGCGGGCCCGCCGGGACCTGGAGCTCGTGGTCGACGAGCTGGTGCGCCGCCGGCGCAGCCGCGTCGCCGACCGGGACGACGTCCTGTCGCGCCTGATCGTGTCCACGGACCAGGAGGCCGATCCGGCGGTGGGGCGGGTGCGGCTGCGTGACGAGCTGGTGACCCTCCTGCTGGCCGGGCACGAGACCACGGCCAGCACGCTGAGCTGGACGCTCTACCTCATCGACCGGCATCCGCAGGTGCGGGAGCGGCTGCGCGAGGAGGCGGTGTCGGTGCTCGGGGACCGGCTGCCGCGGTACGAGGACCTGGCCGGCCTGCGGTACACGGCGATGGTGGTGGAGGAGGTGATGCGGCTCTACCCGCCGGTGTGGCTGCTGCCGCGCAAGTCGCTGGCGGAGGACGTGATCGGCGGCTACCGCGTGCCAGCCGGCGCCGATGTGCTGATCAGCCCGTACACGCTCCATCGGCATCCGGGGTTCTGGGACGAGCCGGACCGGTTCGACCCGTCGCGGTTCGACCCGACGCTGCCGTCGGATCGGCCGAGGTACGCCTACATCCCGTTCGGCGCCGGCCCGCGCTTCTGCGTCGGCAACCACCTGGGCATGATGGAGGCGACGTTCGTGGTCGCCATGCTGGCTCGCGACCTGCGCCTCACCCTGGCCCCGGGCCGCCAGGTGGTGGCTGAGCCGATGCTGTCGCTGCGCGTGCGCGGCGGCCTGCCGATGACCGTCGAGCCGGCCGGCTGAACCGGCCGCGGCTACGGGCTCGTGTCCACTCGGGCACGAGCCCGTCGGCGTGTCCGGGGCGCATCCGGCGCGCCGCAGACGAAACCCCCGCCGGGCGGGCGGGGGCTGATGCGGGAAGGGGCTTCAGGCGGCGCCGGAGGCGCTGACGCGCGCCAGCGCGGCCGTGCGGACGTCGAGCAGAGCCATCAGGACCGGCGGGTCTAGGGCACGGGCCGGCTTGAGCTGTACGTCGGCGCCTTCGACGGTCGCCTCGCGGCTGACCGTGACCGGGCCCAGGGAGGCCACGCACACCTGCCGGTCGGCGCTGTCGGGCCTGGCCGTGTCGACGGGCACCGAATGGGCGAGCAGGTGCCACATCCCCGGTGGCACGTTCTCCAGCAGATAGGGCCCCGGCTCCTGCATCACCGCGCAGGCGATCGGTTTGCCCTCGGGCAGGCGGTCGCGGAACAGGCCGAGGAAGATGCTCTCCCGCCGGTCCGGGTCGTGCGGGCGGACGATCCCCCGCACCGTGGCCAGCTTGCCGGGCGGCACGTACGCCCCACCGGTCTGGATCTCGGGGGTGATCCCGTGCCGGCGGCGGTAGATCGTAGGGGACAGCCCGACGCTGCGGGTGAACCGGGTGCTGAACGTGCCGACGCTGGTGTAGCCCACCCGCAGGCTGATGTCGGAGACGTTGAACGACGTCGTGACCAGCAGTTGTTTGGCCTGCTGAAGGCGCAGCGCGGACAGGAACCGTCCGGGCGAGAGACCGGTGACCCGCTGGAACATCCGCGAGAAATGGAACTTGCTGAACATCGCTACGCGGGCCATGTCGTCTATCGTCAATTGGTCTTCCAGATTGTCGCGCATCACGGCGATGACACGCTCGACAGCACTTTCCGCCTGGGTGTTCATGGGACCTCACTGCCTCCTCGGGTTGAAGCATGCGGCGCTATCAAGAAACCGTTCGGCGCGGGTCGTCGAATGCCTTTCGGGCACGCCTGTGATAGGCGCGACCGCGTCGGTGCGTCCGGCATTCGTCGTCGTGCTGAACGGTTCTGGAGTGCGTCTGCGGGGAACGTTCCCACATGGCCGGTGGTGCCGTCCGTGCGGTGGATTCCCACGTCGGCCATCCGGTGGGGGTGACCGAAGTCGATGTTAGGGAGAAGTGATCCACGGGACAACACGCATCTCGTAACGTGTGCGACAGAGATCGTTCAGCGGGCGCGAACGGGCGTCGTACAGTGCCCCCCACCTGCGAGTTCAATGTGACTCGGCAGTAGCTTCCCGGCCAAGTAAGCAACTATTTGGAGAGGCACGGTTGGCACTATTCACTATCCATTACGGTCACTCAATGCAATCGTCGGCACGGCTTCGCCACCTCGTCGGCGGGCGTCGGGACACCCGCTGAACTGCGTCGGTGAGCGCTCTCCCGACGTTGCGCACCGTAGTTATTCGCGTACGCAACGATGTTTCGGGCAACGCGGCGCCCGCCCGCCGCGACGGCGCGCGGTCTCGCGGCGG
>NZ_BONI01000095.1 GCF_016862635.1 Catellatospora coxensis
AGGATCGAGGAGATCTCCAAGATCTTCTGGGAGACCAAGCAGGCCTGAGCCCCGTTGGGGCACCGCGCCACCAGCTGAGCGAGGTGCCCCATGGCGGACCGCGACTCGATCTACGATGCGTCGATGACCTCGACGCCGTCCACGCATGCCCTCCGCCAGTACGCGACGACGACCGACAACCTCACCTCTCGCATCGCGGTGCATGCCTACGGCACGAACCCGCAGAGTTGGTTCTCCTGGCTCGGCGAGCGTCTCCCGCTGGCCGGCGACGTGCTCGAAGTCGGCGCCGGCACCGGCACACTGTGGACTCACGTCGACCACGTCGCGAGAGGGGTCCGGCTGACCCTGACGGACTTCTCCGGGGCGATGTGCGCGCAGCTTCGCACCGTCCCCGAGGCGCGCGTACAGCAGTGCGACGCGACGGACCTCCCGTTCGGCGACGCCACCTTCGACACCGTGATCGCCAACCACATGCTGTACCACCTGGACGACCCGACTGCCGCGCTGCGCGAGTTCGCCCGGGTGCTACGTCCGGGCGGGCACCTGGCCGTAGCCGTGAACGGCCGCGACCACCTGGAAGAACTCAACACCGTCGGACCGGTGATCGGCCGTCCCGATCTCACCCTGCACGCCACCCAGAACGACTTCACCGCCGAGACCGGTCCCGGCTACCTGGCGCGCTACTTCACGGACGTCTCCGTCGAGCGATACCACTGCGACCTTGAAGTCCCGAGCCCAGACCCCGTCCTCACCTATCTCGCCAGCCTGTCGTCCGAGCCGCTCACACAGGAGCAGTCGTCCGCGGCACGCGACCACGTCCAGGCCCGGATCGCCGCCGACGGCAGCTTCCGCGTACGCAAGCACACCGTGCTCATCACGGCCTCAGCAGGGGCGACGCAGTCCGCCGATCATGTCTAGGCTGATGCCTGGTCCCGAGTGTGCCGACCTCATCCTGTGACCGCCGCGCTCAACGAGGTGTCCACCGGTCCGCGTGGACGGCTTCGTCCAGCGGCCGGCGGCGGCGCCAGCCGTGCCGTTCGAGGTCGGGCACGGCTTCGAGATGGGTGACGGGGCCGAGGCAGAGCCAGGCGACCGGGCGGATCCCGGCCGGGATGGCCAGCAGCTCCCGCAGGAACTCCTCGCGATAGAACGACACCCACCCGACGCCGAGCCGCTCCGCGGTGGCCGCCAGCCACAGGTTCTGGATGGCCAGGCACACCGAGTACAGCCCGGCGTCGGCGATCGCGTGCCGTCCCAGCACCGCGGGAGACCCTCGGTCGGGGTCGTAGGTCACCACGACCGACAGCGTCGATTCCAGCACCCCGTCGATCTTGATCCGGGCGAACCGCTCGGCGGCCTCGGCGTCCAGCGTGGCGGCGAACACCTCACGTTCCTGGTGCACGTGCTGATGGAACGCCTCCCGCAGCCGCTGGTCGCGCACCACGATGAAGTCCCACGGCTGGGTCAGGCCCACGCTGGGCGCGGCGTGCGCCGCGTCCAGGACCCGGGTCAGCACGTCGACCGGGATCGCGGCCCCCGTGAACTGTCCACGCACGTCCCGGCGGCGGTGGATGACGTCGTACAAATCGCTGATCATGGGCAGGCTCCCGCTGCTCGGGCCCCGGGCAGGCCGGGGCCGTGGGCGCGAGGCCGGTCTTCGGACTCCCAGACACCCTACCGGCCACCGGAGGCGCTATCGCGTGATCCGGGTGCCGCGCGCCGCCGCGACCACCGCGATGACCACCACCGCGAGCAGCGCGACGAGGGTCGGCGGCACGGTCGTCAGGTAGGCCAGCCGCCAGCTCAGGGACCTCGCGGCGAGCCAGCCGAGCAGCGGTCCGACCACCAGCGCGGCGAAGACGGCGAGCCCCAGGGTCAGCCGCACGGGGGCTCGCCGCTCGGACACGGTGCCGGTGAGGGCGGCGGCGGCGCCGAGCGCCGCTCCCTGACCGAGCCCTGCCAGCAGCGCGGCGACAGCCAGCACAGCCGCGGATGCGGACAGGGTCGTCACCACCGCGCCAAGCAGCATGAACACCAGCCCCGAGCTGACCACCGTCGCGGGAACCCGCCGCCCGAGCAGGTATCCGGCGGCGAAACCCGCCGCCACCGCGACGAGCTGTGCGACGACGACAAGCGCGAGCCCGGCCGGGGCCAGGCCGAGGTCACGCCCGATGTGGCCGGGCAGCGGACCCGCCATGAGGCCGAGCTGGCAGGCTGCGGCCAGCGCGCCCAGGCCGGGTCCGATGAGCATCCACCACGGACGGCCGGCGGCTGCCTCGGGGGACGGCGGCGACAGGGGCGGTGCCGTCTGGCTGGTCTGATCATTCATCGCGCCATATTAGACATGTGACGCACTTCGCCGTCGGCGGACCGTATCCGGGCCCCGGTCGCAGCACCATCGACTATGCTCACCCGATTGTCCGAACTGGAGGAACGTTCGATGGCGCGGCGTGGCAGCCCTTCCGGGTGCGGGTGTCTCATGGTCATCCTGCTGGGGCCGTTCCTGGCGGGGCTGGTCGTCTCCGTCCCCGGCACCATCCTGGCCTCGCCCGCGATCGTCGCGTTCCTGCTGGTCCGGGAGCCGGCGCTGCTCGCCACGTACCCGTCGTGGTGGGCGGGTGCGGCGCTGGCCCCGCTCGTGGCGTACCTGGTGGTCCGGTTCGCCGGGCGTGGCCGGGTGTATCCGCGGCACCAGGTCCACCTGATCCGCGCCGGCATCCTGACCGCGCTGTCGGCGGGCTTGGCGCTGCTGGCGCTGGTGCTGCACCAGCGGTACCTCGGTGGCGCGGTGCCTCCGGTCACGGCAGGGAAGCAGCCGTTGACGCTGGAGACGTCGCTGCCGATGGCCGGTCCGGTGGCGGCCGGCGCGACGGCGCTGCTGTTCTACTTCGTGCTCCGGCTGCTCGACCGCAAGCTGCCGCACCGGACGCAGGCCGCGCCGAGCGGCCAGACCGCGGGGGCCGACCCGCGGCCGCAGGAGATCTGGTGGGGTGAGATCGGGTTCCGGGACGGCGACGGGTCCAAGGACCGCCCGTTCGTCGTCCTGCGCGCGCACCCGGACCATCTGGACGTCCTGCAGATCACGTCGAAGGACAAGTCGCACCGCGGCGATCACATCCCGTTCTGGACCGGCAGCGCCGACCCGTACGCCGTCGAGGACGGCTACCTCGAACTCGTGGTCCGCCGGGTGAACCGGTTCGACCTGCGACGCCGGGATGTAGCGTACTGCCCGGACGAGATCTGGCACCGGGTGCGCGCGATGCCGGCGGCCGACGCGCCGCGATCCCGGACGGCGTGATCCGCCGCCGGCCGGCCGCTCGGCGCGGATCACCGGCTGCGGAGAGGAGACCGCCGGTGGGACTGCAGGCGCCGCTGTGGCGGGCCGTCACCGTGTTCCGGGTGGCCGCGCTGGTGTACGCCACGATCCTGATGCTGGCCGGGTTCCGCGACTTCACCCGGCCCTTGCTGGGCTGGGCGGTGCTCGCGGCGATGGTCGCCTGGACCGCCGTCACCGGCGTGCGCTACCACGACCCCGCCGGCCGCAACCGGGCCTGGCTCGCGGCCGACCTCGCCGTCACCCTGGCCTGCCTGCTCGCGTCCAACCTGGTCGTGTCGGCCGAACGGCTGGCCTCGGGCGGGCCGACGCTGCCGATGGCGTGGGTGGCGGGCGCCGTGCTGGCGTGGGCGCTGCGCGGCGGCCGCCGGGCGGGCGGCATCGCCGCGCTGATCCTCGGCGCGGCCGACCTGTTCCTGCGCGGCGAGGTCACCTCGGCGACCGCGAACGGCACGGTGCTGCTGCTGCTCGCGGGCGGGGTCATGGGGTACGTGTCCCGGCTGACCGACGACGCCGAGTCCCGGATGCAGCGGGCCGTGGAGCTGGACGCCGCGACCCGCGAGCGCGAGCGGCTGGCCCGCGGCATCCACGACTCGGTGCTGCAGGTGCTCGCCCTGGTGCAGCGCCGCGGCACGGAGCTGGGCGGGGAGGCCGCGGAGCTGGGGCGGCTGGCCGGGGAGCAGGAGGCGGTGCTGCGCTCGCTGGTGGGCGTGCAGGACGAGGCGGCGGCCGCGGGCAGCGCGGACCTGCGGCTGCTGCTGGGACGGTACGGCTCCCCGCGGGTCACGGTCGCGATGCCCGCGACCCCGGTGCTGCTGCCGGCGGTGGTCGCGGCGGAGCTCGCGGCGGCGGCCGCCAGCGCGCTGGACAACGTGGCCGTCCACTGCGGTCCCGGGGCTCGCGCCTGGGTGCTGGTCGAGCAGGAACCGGACGCGGTCACCGTGTCGATCCGCGACGACGGGCCGGGGATCGTTTCGGGCCGGCTCGCCGAGGCCGCGGCGTCGGGCCGGCTCGGGGTGGTGCAGTCGATCCAGGGCCGCATCCGCGACCTGGGCGGCGCGGTCGCCATCACCAGCGGTCCCGGCCAGGGCACCGAGGTGGAACTACGGGTGCCGCTGCCCCGTTAGGCTGACGCCCGTGGTGGACGTGATGGTGGTCGACGACCATCCGATGTGGCGTGACGGGGTGGCCCGTGACCTGACCGACGCCGGGTACACGGTGGTGGCCGCGGTCGGCGAGGGCGGGCAGGCGGTGCGCATCGGCCCGTCGGTGCGCCCCGACGTCGTCGTGCTCGATCTGCAGCTGCCGGACCTGTCCGGGGTGGAGGTCATCCGGGGCCTGGTCGCGGCCCTGCCGCAGGTGCGGGTGCTGGTGCTGTCGGCCAGCGGCGAGCAGCAGGACGTGCTCGACGCCGTCAAGGCGGGCGCGGCGGGTTACCTGGTGAAGTCGGCGGCGCGGGAGGAGTTCCTGGACGCGGTGCGGCGTACGGCCGAGGGCGACGCGGTGTTCACGGCCGGGCTGGCGGGCCTGGTGCTGGGCGAGTACCGCAGGCTCGCCGCCGCGCCCGGGGACGGGCCGGACACGCCGCGGCTCAGCGAGCGGGAGACCGAGGTGCTGCGCCTGGTCGCCAAGGGCCTGACCTACCGGCAGATCGCCGAGCGGCTCACCCTGTCGCACCGCACGGTGCAGAACCATGTCCAGAACACGCTGGGCAAGCTGCAGCTGCACAACCGGGTGGAGCTGGTCCGCTACGCCATCGAGCAGGGGCTGGACGGCTGAGGGCGACCCCGCGGTCGCGGCGGCCGCCCTCGGCGTCGGCGTCGTTCAGCGCAGTTCGGCGTTGAGGTGCAGGGTGGTCGCGCCCTCGTAGCCGCGCTGCTCGGTGTAGGTCAGCAGGACGCCGGCGAACTGGAACATCGTCACCGGGAGCTGGATGACCGTGCCGAGCACGGTGGCCACGATGGCGCCCAGGGTGATCACCGCGACCCCGTCGACCGTCGGCCCGTAGACCTGGCTGCCGACGCTGTCGATACCCAGCTGGATGACGGCCTCGACGGCCGACACGGCCAGACCGGCCCCGAAGCCGATCAGCACGATCAGCGCGAGCCGGCCGAGCACTCGGCCACCGCTGCCGTGGAGCATCTTGAACGAGCGGCCGATCGGGTTGCCGCGCTCGAACAGGAAGATCGGGCCGACCAGGGCGGTCGCGGCCATCAGGTAGAGGCCCGGCAGGAAGCAGGCGAGCGTACCCACCACGATCATGAGTCCGACCGGGATGTACCAGCCGAACAGGCCCAGGCAGCGGCGGAAGCCGTACCCCAGGGACTCGCCGAGGTTGACCGGCACCCCGGCCGCCTGCCGGGTGACGGAGTGGGTCGCGGCGGCGTACCCGGCCAGCTGCACGACGTAGAGCACGAGGACGAGGGCCACCAGCACGCCGAAGAAGGTGAAGAACGCCGCGAGGTCGAGCTCGCCCGTGCCGGTGGCCGGGTCCATCTGCACGATGCCCATGCCCAGGTACACCCCGGCGAAGAGCATGCCGACGCCGAGCACCATGGCCGGCACCAGCTGGGTCAGCGCGATGATGATCAGGGTCGGCCGCCAGGCGCGCTGGAACAGCCCGCCGATGCGCTGGAACCACGGGCCCACCCCGCCGTGCGGCGGCGCGACCAGCGGGTCGTGGTACGGGTCGGCGCCCGGCTGCACGAACGCCGACTGCGGCGGCAGGTAGCCGCCTTCCGGTGCGGGCGGAACGGCAGGACCGTAGGGGTCGGGCAGGTGCGACATCGGTGGCTCCAGGTCAGGGGTGGTGTGGCGGCCTAGTGTGCCACGCATCGACCAGCCGTATCGCCCCGAGCCTCGACGGACCGGGGTCCGCTCCCGCGCAACAGAAAAGGCAAGGAAAGCACTCTCCCTGCCACTATTAACTTATACCGCACCCCCGGTCTTGCGGCAAGACCCCGGTCATGCTGCAGAATCTCCAGCCGAAGCCAGAACCTGCGGAAATCAGGTGTTCGCGAAGTAGGCGCGCTTCGTCACGAGGTGCGTGCATGCGGTGGGGGGGAATTCATGATCGACGTGATTGTCGCCGGGGCCGGGCCCACCGGTCTGATGCTGGCCTGCGAGCTGCGGCTGCACGGCGTGAACGTGCTCGTGCTGGAGAAGGAGACCGAGCCGGCCGTCTACGTGCGGGCGCTGGGCCTGCACGTGCGCAGCATCGAGGTCATGGACCAGCGCGGGCTGCTGGACCGGTTCCTCGATCAGGGCAAGAAGTATCCGCTCGGCAGCTTCTTCGCCGGGATCGACAAGCCGTCGCCGGAGCGGCTGGACACCGCGCACGGCTACGTCCTGGGCATCCCGCAGCCCACCACCGACCGCCTGCTGGCCGAGCGCGCCGCCGAACTCGGCGCGGAGGTCCGGCGCGGAGTCGAGCTGGTCGGGCTGAGCCAGGACGACCGCGGGGTCAGCGTCGAGCTGGCCGACGGGAGGCAGCTGCGCTCGCGCTATCTCGTCGGCTGCGACGGCGGCCGCAGCACGGTGCGCAGGCTGCTCGGTGTCGGCTTTCCCGGCGAGCCCGCCACGGTCGAGACGCTGCTGGGCGAGATGGCGGCGACCATGCCCGCGGACGAGGTCGCCGCCGTGGTCGCCGAGGTGCGCCAGACCCAGAAACGGTTCGGGCTCGGGCCGATGGGCGACGGGGTGTACCGGGTCGTGGTGCCCGCCGAGGGCGTGGCCGAGGACCGCACGACGCCGCCGACGCTGGACGAGTTCCGGCAGCAGCTGCGGGCGGTCGCGGGCACCGATTTCGGCGTGCACTCGCCGCGCTGGCTGTCCCGGTTCGGCGACGCGACCCGGCAGGCCGAGCGTTACCAGGTCGGGCGGGTGCTGCTGGCCGGCGACGCGGCGCACATCCACCCGCCGACCGGCGGGCAGGGCCTCAACCTGGGCGTGCAGGACGCGTTCAACCTCGGCTGGAAGCTGGCCGCCGAGGTGAACGGCTGGGCGCCGGACGGGCTGCTGGACAGCTACCACACCGAGCGGCACCCGGTGGCGGCCGACGTGCTGAACAACACCCGGGCGCAGATGACGCTCATGTCCACCGAGCCGGGGCCGCAGGCGGTACGCCGGCTGATGTCGGAGCTGATGGACTTCGAGCAGGTCAACCGGCACCTGATCGAGAAGATCACCGCGATCGGCATCCGCTACGACTTCGGCGGCGGCCACGAGCTGCTCGGCCGGCGGCTGCGCGACGTCGAGCTGAAGCGCGGGCGGCTGTACGGGCTGATGCACGCCGGGCGCGGGCTGCTGCTCGACCAGACCGGCCGGCTGTCGGTCGACGGGTGGGCGGATCTGGTCGACCACGTCGCCGACGTCAGCGAGGAACTGGACGTGCCCGCCGTACTCCTGCGGCCGGACGGCCATGTCGCCTGGGTCGGCGACGACCAGCAGGAGCTGCTCGGCGCGCTGCCGCGCTGGTTCGGCGCGCCCATCGGCTGAACCGCCCGGCCAGTGCGCGCCGGCGGCCGGACGATCACGGCGTTGCCGTCGGCGATCGCGGCGGCCGCCTTGTGCCCCATAACGCCCGCTTCCAGGGACATCGGATGTCTGTGCGGAATGTGGCCCCGGAACCGCCACGTTGATCGGTGTATGGGCAACTCATCCGCCGGCGCCCACACCCGGATCGAGCACGGCGCCAAGCGCGTACGCGCGTACTTCAACGGCCAGGTCGTGGCCGACACCAGCAGACCGGTGCTCGTCTGGGAGGTGCCGTACTACCCGGCCTACTACCTGCCCGTCGAGGACGTGCACAGCGAACTGCTCCAACCGACCGGTCGCACGGCGTCGACGGGCATGGGCGAGGGCGACCTGTACACGTTGCAGGTCGGGGACCGTACGGCCGAGAACGCGGCGGTGCGCTACGAGAACTCGCCGATCACGGAGCTGCGGGGACTGGTGCGGTTCGAGTGGGCCGCCATGGACACCTGGTTCGAGGAGGACGAGGAGGTCTACACCCATCCCCGCGACCCGCACACCCGGGTCGACATCCTGGCCAGCTCGCGGCACGTGCGGGTCGAGGTCGACGGGGTGACCGTGGCCGAGTCGCACCGCCCGACCGTCCTGTTCGAGACCGGCCTGCCGGCGCGCTTCTACCTGCCGAAGACCGACGTGCGGCTCGACCTGCTGAAGCCCACCGACACGGTCACCCACTGCCCGTACAAGGGCCAGGCCGAGTACTGGTCGGTGCGGGCGGGCGACACGGTGCACGACGACCTCGTGTGGTCGTACCGGACGCCGCTGCACGAGAGCCGCAAGATCGAAGGGCTGGTCGCCTTCTACAACGAGAAGGTCGACCTCTATGTGGACGGTGTGCTGCAGAAACGACCCAGGACGAAGTTCAGCTGACGGCTCATCGCCAACCGTGTGGACGCCGCGCCGCCGTCGCCGGGCGCAGGCAGCGATACCGCAGCACCACGGCGCGGCGGCGGTCGGCGTGCTGCCACGGGTTCACGGCGTCCGGGCGGTCGCGCGGGGTGGCCGCGAGCAGCTGCTCGGCGCGCAGCGCCTCGATGGCGGCGCGCACGTGCGGCGGCGGGTCGGCGACCGTCAGGTGCACGCCCAGCCGCAGCGCGCTGGTCCGGAACAGCATCAGCACGCTGACCCCCGCCGCGTCGATCGCGTCGAGGCCGGCGCAGTCCACGGTGAGCCGGTCGGTGGGATAGCGGTCGAGCACGACCCCGATCGCTCTGCCGAGCTGGTGTGCGGTGGTCGAGTCCAGCCGCCCGCAGGCGGTCAGGTACACGCCCACCGGCGAGGTGTACAGGCGCAGCTCCAGCTTGTCGGTCATCGTCCGCTCGCTCACGTCGCTGTGATGGTCGGGTTTGGCTGACGTTTCCCCGAACGGCGGGCCGGCAATCCTTGAACTCGGTCACGATTGGGCAACAAGCCGGACGGCGGGCGGTATCGTGCCGGAGTAAATCGATCATCCGGCACCGAGCGCCCGAGGGGGCTTCCCGTGACGAGCCGTCAGGAAGAGACCGGGCACGCCCCGGGCGCACGGGACGTGGTGCGGCTCGCCGTCGTCGTCGGCGCGCTCGGGGTGGTGTTCGGCGACATCGGCACCAGCCCGATCTACACGATGCAGACCGTGTTCAACCCGGCGGACCCGCACCCGGTGCCGGTCAGCATCGACAACGTGTTCGGCGTGGTCTCGCTGATCTTCTGGTCCGTGATGATCATCGTGACGGTCACCTACATCCTGCTGGCCATGCGGGTCGACAACCAGGGTGAGGGCGGCATCATGGCCCTGATCACGCTGCTGCGCCGGTGGAGCTCCGCCAGCGCCGGAAAGGTCGCGGCGGTGCTCGCGGTGGTGGGCATCTTCGGCGCGGCGCTGTTCTTCGGCGACAGCATGATCACCCCGGCGATCTCGGTGCTGTCCGCGATCGAAGGCCTGAAGATCGTCAACCCCGACCTGGAGCCGGCGATCATCCCGGTCACCGCCGTGATCATCGTGGCCCTGTTCATGGTGCAGCGCCGGGGCACCGCCGCGGTGGGCCGGGTGTTCGGCCCCGTCATGATCGCCTGGTTCCTGGTCATCGCCGTGTTCGGGATCGCCGGCATCACCCACCACCCCGACATCCTCGAGGCCCTGTCCCCGACGTACGCGCTGAGCTTCCTGTCCCAGCACTTCGGCATCGCGTTCTTCGCGCTCGCCGCGATCGTCCTGTCGGTCACCGGCGCCGAGGCCCTCTACGCCGACATGGGCCACTTCGGCCGCCTGGCCATCACCTACGGCTGGCTGGGCCTGGTCCTGCCCGCCTGCGTGCTCAGCTACCTCGGCCAGGGCGCGCTCATCCTCGAAGACCCGGACAACATCAGCAGCCCGTTCTTCCTGCTCGCCCCGGGCTGGGCCCGGCTGCCACTGGTCGTGCTGGCCACCGCCGCGACCGTCATCGCCTCCCAGGCCGTCATCACCGGCGCGTACTCGGTCGCCTCCCAGGCCGCTCAGCTGGGCTACCTGCCCCGGCTGCGCATCGCGCACACCTCCGAGTCGACCATGGGCCAGATCTACGTCCCGTGGATAAACTGGCTGCTCATGGTCTCGGTGCTCACCCTGGTCTTCGCGTTCCAGACCTCCGCCGCGCTGGCGTACGCCTTCGGCATGGCCGTCACCGCCACCATCACCATCACCACGCTGCTGTTCTTCTACGTCGCCCGCCTCAAGTGGGGCACCCCGTGGTGGCTGCTCGGCACCGGAGCGGTCCTGCTGCTCGGCGTCGACCTGCTGTTCGTCGCCGCGAACCTGACCAAGCTGGTGCACGGCGCGTGGCTGCCGCTGCTCATCGGCCTCACCGCGTTCACCATCATGACCACCTGGCAGAAGGGCCGGCAGGTCGTCACCGCCGAACGCGAACGCACCGAGGGCACCCTGCCGGAGTTCGTCGAGCAGCTGCGCGAGGCCCGCGCGACGACGGCCACCGTGCCGGGCACGGCGATCTTCCTCAACCGCGGCAAGCAGACCGCTCCGCTGGCGCTGCGCGCCAACCTCGAACACAACCACGTCCGGCACGAACACGTCGTGATCATGTCCCTGGAGACCGACACCGTGCCGTTCGTGCCCGCCGAGGAGCGGGTCACCGTCGACGATCTCGGCTACGCCGACGACGGGATCACCCACGTGACGGCCCGGTTCGGGTACATGGACACCCCGGACGTGCCGGCCGCGCTGCGCACCCTGGACCCGGCCGCGACCGAGGGCCCGCTGGACCTCGACAACGCGACCTACTTCCTGTCCAAGATCGAGCTAAGGCGCGGTCCCGCGCCGACGATGGCCACCTGGCGCAAGCGGCTGTTCATCGCCACCTCCTACATCACCGCCGACGCCGCCGCCCACTTCGGCCTGCCCCGCGACCGGACCATCATCATGGGCAGCCACATCGACGTCTGAGGCCACGGTCACGCGGTGCGGTACCACCGCTCGGCGGAAGCGGGCATCATCCTGCGTGACGAGGCGGTCCGCGCCCGTGCGGCCTCGTCGGCCGACACGCTGCCAGATCCCCTCCCACTGCGACCACTGGCCCGCGGCGGGCGGGGTGCGCCGGGTGCTGTGCAGCCGCAGCGGCATCTCCTCGGTGAACCGGTCACCGAGGAGGGCCTGCAACTCATGTGCGGTGAAGAAGCGGATGTCCAGCCCGGTCTTCGGCCCGCTGCGGTAGCGGATGGTGTAACCGTCGCCGGGCGCGGTCTCGACCACGTCGTGGTCGTATTCGATGTCGGTGGCCGTGGCGTTCACCCGGACGCAGAGCAGCCCGCCCGGCGCGACCCGGGCGGCGGCTTCGCCGAGGTGGCGATGGGCTTGAGCGCGAGTGCCGTGCTGGAAGACCTGGATCCCGACGACCAGGTCGTGATCCCCCGGCACCGCGGAGAGATCCCCGACGATCAGCCGGTCGGCGCGGTCGGGACGGCGTGCCCGCAGCTGGGCGATCGCTTCGGCGGAGATGTCGACGCCGATCAGGTCCAGGCCCGCGTCGAGCAGGGGCAGCAGGTTACGGCCGTTGCCGCAACCGATGTAGACGCCTCGGCGCAGCCCGTACCGGGCAGCCGCCGTCACGATGTCGTCGACGAAGCCGACGGGCGGGTCGTCGAGGTATCGACCGGCAAGGTACTCGACATTCCACAGCTCGGCAGCGTCCACCCCAGGAGGGTAGGCGAGCCGAGCTCGCTCACAGCACCGGCGCTCCGACGTCGAGCCGGTAGACGCCCAGGCCGTAAGTGCCTGCGGTGATCAGGGTGCGGCCGCCGGAGACGGCGGTCGCCAGGTCCATGACCGACACCACCGGCAGGCCGGTGCCGGCCGCCGACCAGGTCGCGCCGGCGTCGGTGGAGGTGAACACGCCGACGTCGGTGCCGACGTAGATCGCGTTGCGGTTCTGCGGGTCGAGGACCAGGTCGTTGACGGGCGCGTTGGGCAGGTTGCCGGAGATCTGCTGCCAGCTGGCGCCGCCGTTGGTGGTGCGGTAGACGTGCGCGGCCGAGTCGCCCGTGGTGTAGCCGGAGAACGTGGCGTAGACCAGGTTGGCGTCGGTCGGGTCGACGGTGAGCCGGGTGACCCAGCGCTGCGGCAGCGCGGTGCCGATCTCGGTCCAGGTGCTGCCGGTGTTGCGGGTGACCCAGATCCGGCCGTCGTCGGTGCCGACGTAGACGGTCGCGGCGCTGGTCTTCGCGACGGCGATCGTCGAGATGGTGTTGTAGCTGGTGCTGCCGCTGCTGCCCCGGCTCAGGTCGCCGCTGATCGCGGTCCAGGTCTGCGCCGAGTTGGTGGAGCGGTTGAGGCGGTTGCCGCCGTAGTACATGATCGCCGGGTTGGACGGGTCGAACACCACCGGCGTCAGCCAGGCCCGGCGGTCCGAGGTCGTCGAGCCGAAGCCGCTCATCGAGTTGCCGCCGTTGGTGGACCGGCCGCAGGAGCCGTTCTGCGAGCAGGCGTACACCTTCTGGTGGTTGGTCGGGTCGATGAGGTTCTGCAGGCCGTCGCCGCCGTAGTAGGAGCCCCACGCCGACCAGGACCGGACCGAGCCGTTGTCCTGCAGGCCGCCGCTGACGCGGGTGACGTCCTGCTGGGACACCGCGACGGTGTAGAACTGCATGTTGCCCAGCCGGGTGGTCTTGGTCCAGCTGCCGCTCAGCGACCCGTTCGCGGTGGAGCGGTAGATGCCGCCGTCGTTGCCGAAGAACACGCGGTTGGCGACCCGCGGGTCGAACGCCACGGCGTGCTGGTCGACGTGGAAAGAGCTGGAGTTGCTGGTCCAGCTGCCGCCGGCGTTGCTGGATTCGAGCATCGGCACGCCGGGCACGAAGATGTGCTGGGGCGCGACCGGGTCCACGAAGATCCGGGAGAACCACCAGCCGAACGTGGACTGCGACGAGTTCAGCGCCGTCGTGTTGGTGATCTTCGTCCAGGTGTCGCCGCGGTTGGTGGAGGTCCAGAAGCCGAGGAAGTTGCCGGTGGCGTTGGCCGCGATGGCGTACACCCGGTTGGCGTCGCTCTTGGCGACCGCGACGCCCATCCGGCCGACGTTGGTGCCGGAGGCGGGCAGGGTGCCGGCGAGGCGGGTGAAGCTCGTCCCGCCGTCGGTGGACCGGAACAGGCCGGAGCCGACGCCGCCGTAGCGGCGGCTGCCGGGCATCCGCTGGTGGTCCCACATCGTGACGTAGATGCGGTTGGAGTCGGCCGGGTCGAGGGCGACGTCCGAGGCCCCGGTGGTGGAGTTGGCCCCGGCGAGGATGCGCGTCCAGTTCGCGCCGCCGTCGGTGGTGCGGTAGAGGCCGCGGTCGCCGCCCGGCACGTACAGGTTGCCGGTGGCCGCGACGAGGATGCGGTTCTCGTTGGTCGGGTCGATGACGATGCGGCCGATCCGGTTGGTGCCGGTCAGGCCGACCGACTGCCAGGTCACGCCGCGGTCGGTGGAGCGGTAGACACCGGTGCCGGGGAACGAGGCGCTGCCCCCGCCGGGGTTGGCCTCGCCGGTCCCGGCGTAGAGGACGCCCGCGCTGGTGATCGCGATCGCGCCGATGGCCTGGGTGATGGCGGCGTCCCACGCGTAGTTGAACGTGCTGCCCGAGTCGGTGCTCTTCCAGACCCCGCCCGAGGCGGTGGCGGCGTAGACGGTGTTGGCCACCGACGGGTCGACGACCAGGTCGGTGACGCGCCCGCCGAGGTTCGTCGGGCCCATCGACTGCCAGGCGGGCAGCGCCGCGAAGGTGGACGCGCCGCCGCTCACCCGTTCGGCCTGGGCGCGGGCGCGCCGTTCCAGCGCGACCAGGTCGCCGGTCTGGCGTGGGCCGAGACGCTGCGCCAGGAACCATTCGTCGGCTCCGGACGGTCCGGCGGCGCCTTCCAGCGCCTCCAGCGCGGCGACGTCGGGTCCGATGACGACATCGGCGGGCCGGCCGTGCGCGTGGGCCGACGCGGCCAGCGACAGGGCCAACAGGACGGTCAGGCTGAAACCCAGTGATGATCTCATATTCCCCACCCCGGCTAGACATGCAATGCTACGCATCCATACATCGAAAGCTCTAGAGGTGACCGGTGGTTTGGCACGACTTCGCCGCGAAGCGGCGTAGCACCGTGCGCGGTGTGCCGCAACGCCGCCGCACCTACGGGGCCGTCGCCGTGACGCTGCTGTTCACCGCGCCGCTGGCGCTGCTGGTGACCGGCTCGCTACGCGAACCCGGCCTGCCGCCCGTCGTCGCGCCGCCGCTGCTGCCGGACGACCCCGGCCTCACCGCCTACCAGCAGGCGATCACCCACGGCGACCTGGTACGCGCGGCCGCCAACTCGATGCTCGTCGCCGCGGTCGGGGTGCCGCTGAGCCTGCTGGTGGCCTCGCTGGCCGGGTTCGCCCTGGCCCGGCTCCCCCGCCTGGTCACCGGCACCGTGATCGCACTGTCCGTGCTGGCGATGATGGTGCCCGCCACCGCGCTGCTGCTGCCGCGCTTCGTGCTGTTCCGCACGCTCCACCTGACCGACACCCTGGTGCCGCTCGTCGCGCCCGCGCTGATCGCCACCTCACCGCTGTACCCGCTGATCTACTACCTCGCCTTCCGGGCCATCCCCGCCGACAGCTACGACCTGTGCCGGCTCGCCGACCTCACACCGATGCAGACGTGGCGGCGCATGGCGCTGCCCCAGGTGCAGCCGGTCACCGCCGGGCTGGCCGCGCTCACCTTCGTGCTGACCTGGTCGAACCTGCTCGACCCGATGGTCTACCTGTACGACCGGGCCGCCTTCACGCTGCCGCTGGCGCTGCGGGCCCTGGCCGCCATGGACCCGCACAACCAGCCCGTGTTCCTCGCCGGCGCCGTGCTCACCACCCTGCCGACCCTGCTCGTGCTCGGCATCGCCCAGCGCCGGTTCCTGCACTCCTACGCCCCTGAAGGAGCCTCGTGAAGCGAACAGCCGCCCTGCTGAGCCTGCTCTTCCTGGTCACCGCCGCCGGATGCGCCGGCGACGCCGAGCCGGCCGCCGACACCGTGTCCCTGCTGGTCGCCGGCACCCCCGACGAGCTGGCCGCGTACCGGTCGCTGGCCGCCGAGTACCAGAAGGCGTCCCCCGGCGCGACCGTGAACCTGATCGAGGCGAGCAGCGCCAAGGACCTGATGACCAGGGTGTCCACCTCGGTCGCCGGCAACGCCGCACCCGACCTGTTCCTGATCAACTACCGCAACTACGGGCAGTTCGCCGTCAAGGGCGCGCTCGCGCCGCTGACCGCCCGGCTGGCCGCCTCCGGCAGCCTGCACGAGCGGGACTTCTACCCGCAGGCCATGGGCGCCTTCCGCTGGGGCGGCGAGCAGATGTGCCTGCCGCAGAACATCTCCAGCCTCGCCGTCTACTACAACCGCAGCCTGTTCCAGAAGTACGAGGTCGCCGAGCCGGTGGCGGGCTGGCACTGGAACGACCTGGTCGCCACCGCGCAGGCGCTGACCCGCGACGCGGGCGGCCGGACCGTCAAGGCCGGGGACCCGGAGACCGCCGGGGTGCCGGCGGCCGTGCACGGGCTGGGCGTCGCGCCGGAGCTGATCCGGCTCGCGCCGCTGATCTGGTCCAACGGCGGCGACATCGTCGACGACCCGGCCAAGCCGACCCGGCTCACCCTGGACACACCCGAGGCACGGCAGGTGATCCAGGACTTCCTGGACCTGACGAAGGTCGGCGTCGTCCCGTCCGACGTGGAGGTGGAGGCCCAGGACTACGAGGCCCGGTTCGCGGCGGGCAAGCTGGCCATGTTCGTGTCGTCCCGGCGGGTCACCACCGCGTTCCGGGCGATCACCGGGTTCGAGTGGGACGTCGCCCCGCTGCCGCAGTACCGCTCCCCGGCCAACATCCTGCACAGCGACGCGTACTGCATGACCAAGGCGTCGAGCCGGCAGGACGCGGCGTGGCGCTTCCTCGAATACGCCCTGAGCGACCCCGGGGCCGCCCTGATGGCCCGGACCGGGCGCACCGTGCCGTCGCGGATCTCCGTGGCGACCTCGCCGGCGTTCCTGTCCCCCGGCACGCCGCCCGCCCGCTCGCAGATCTTCCTCGACACGATCCCGGCGCTGCGACCGGTGCCGACGATCTCGACCTGGCCGGAGATCGAGGACGCGACCGGCAAGGTCCTGGAGAACGCCTTCTTCCACGGCGACCCGCTGGACAAGGTGATCGCCGACCTCGACGCGGCGACCCGGCCGGTCTTCGCGCGGGGCACGGCGGCGCGGTGACAGCCGGGCTGCGGCTGCGCGGGGTGTCCCTGTCGCGCGGGGCGGTCACCGCCCTGCGCGGCATCGACCTCGCCGTGCCCCGGGGCGAGCTGCTCGTCGTGCTCGGCCCGTCCGGCGCGGGCAAGTCCTCGCTGCTGCGGGCCATCGCCGGGCTCGACCCGGTCACCGCGGGCACCGTCGCCATCGGCGGGCGCGACGTCACCGCGCAACGACCCGGGCAGCGCAACGTGTCCATGGTGTTCCAGAACCACTCGCTGCTGCCGCACCTGACCGTGGCCGACAACATCGCGTTCGGCGACCGGATCCGCGGCGCGGGCCACCGAGCCGCCGCGGCCCGCGCGGCACAGGCCGCGGCGACCGTCGGCTGCCAGGACCTGCTGGCGCGCCGCCCGCACCAGCTGTCGGGCGGCGAGCGGCAGCGGGTGGCGCTGGCCCGCGCGCTGGTACGCGAACCCGACGTGTTCCTGCTCGACGAGCCGCTGGCCAACCTGGACGCCGAGCTGCGCCTGCGGATGCGCACCGAGATCCGGGCGGTGCACGACCGGCTCGGCACGACGACGGTCTACGTCACCCACGACCAGTCCGAGGCGATGGCGCTCGGCGACCGGATCGCCGTGCTCCGCGACGGCCGCTTCGAGCAGGTAGGCACCCCCGACGAGGTATGGCGGCAGCCGCGCACCCGGCACGTCGCCGCGTTCGTCGGCGCGCCCGGCATGAACCTGCTCCCCGGCGACGGTCCGCTGACCCTGCCGGGCGGGCCGGCGACCGGCGTCGAGCTGGGCGTACGGCCCGAGCATGTGACGCTGGGCGGCACCCCGCCGGACCCGCTCGGCGAGGTGGAACGGGTCGAGGTGCTCGGCGAGGACGCGCTGGTGCACCTGACCGTCGGCGGGCACCCCCTGCTCGCCCGGGTGCCCGCCGCGGCCCGGCCCGCGCCCGGTGACCGGGTCGGCATCGGTGTCGCCGCGGAGCACCTGCACGTCTTCGACACCGCCACCGGCGAAAGGGTCCCGCAGCCCACCGCGGCCGGGCGGGCCGGGTGATGGACCGCGACCGCCGCCAGCTGCTGCTGATGCTCCTGCCGTACCTGGTCGGGCTGGTGGCGCTGGTGCTGCTGCCCGCCGTGGCGACGATGGCGATGGCGTTCACCGAGAGCGACCTGATCGCCACCTCGCGGTTCGTCGGCCTGGCCAACTTCGTCGAGCTGACCCGGGACCCGGCGGTCCGGGCGGCGGTCGGCAACTCGCTGTCCTACCTGGCCGTGTCGGTGCCGCTGCGGCTGGTCCTCGCGGTCGGGCTGGCCCTGCTGCTGCACCGGCGCGCCCGTGCCGCCGGAACGGCCCGCGTCGCGGTGCTGCTGCCCGGCGCGGTCCCGGAACTGGCGTACGGGTTGATGTGGCTGTGGCTGCTCAACCCGATCCAGGGGCCGGTCAACCAGCTGCTGCTGCTCGGCGGGGAGGGCGGGCGGACCATGTTCGGCACCCTGCCGCCGCAGTGGCTGACCGATCCCGAGGACGCCCGCGCGGGGATCGTGCTGATGAGCCTGTTCACGATCGGGGAGACGTTCGTCATCGTGCTCACGGCCCGGCTGGCCCTGCCGCCCGAGGCGTACGAGCTGGCCGAGCTGGAGGGCGCCCGCGCCGGGCAGGTGCTGCGGCGGGTGACGCTGCCGCTGCTCGCGCCGGTCCTCGCCGTGCTGGTGCTGCGGGACACGCTGATGAGCCTGCAGGCGTCGTTCGTGCCGACGCTGGTCGTGACGGGTGGCGGCCCTCCGCCGTACGCGACGACGTACCTGTCGCTCGTGCTCTACCAGGACGCGTTCGAGTACCTGCGGTACGGCTACGCCGCCGCGGTCGCCGCGCTGATGCTGGGCCTGACCGCGGTGGCGGTGCTGATCCAGTGGCGCCTGCTGCGCCGCTGGGCGTCGTCCGGGGCCGTCGGCGTGGAGGTCCGGCGGCCGGGGAACTGACAGCCCGGCGGCATGGGAACGGCCTGGCGGCCGGATGCCGGACCGCCAGGCCGAGAGATCCACCGATCAGTCGAGGATCGTGTTGAAGAACGCCACCGCACCCGCCGTCGCGGCACCCGCGATGAGCATGGCGCCGGCGGTGTTGTTGCCTGCCAGCTTCGCCAGCAGCGCGCTGGCCAGCCCCACCAGGAAGGCCAGCAGCAGGATGAGCATCGCGCGCTGACCGAGCAGCGGGCGGGACTCCTTGTTGTTCATCGTGACCTCCAGCTTTTGCGTGCCTGGCTCGAATATCCCCAGGTCCGTCGAGCCGTTGATCGTGGTGACGCGCGCATGCGCGCACCGGCCGGCCCCGGTGCGCGTCTTGGCGCGAATCCGTTCGCAAACCTGATCTGGGGCACCGATTCGGTGATTAGCGCGCCGACAACTGGGTAACGCGTGGGTATTCCCACTTCAGAGCTAGGAGCCGGCCTCATGGACCGCACCCGCAAGCACACGGTCGCCGCCCTGCGCCGCCAGGCCGAGCAGGAGCGGTGGCCCGCCGGGCGCCTGCCGGCCGAGATCTCGCGCCGGCTCGGCGTGAGCGCGCTGCTGGCGCACCGGCTCGCGGCGGGCCGCACCCAGCAGCAGACCGCCTCGGAGCTGCGCCGGCTGTACCAGCAGGAGACGGGTCAGGAGGCACGCCTGTCCCACCAGCAGGTGTCGAAATGGGAGCAGGGCCAGGACCGGCCGGAGAAGTACCTCAACGCGCTCTGCAAGCTCTACGCCACCCGGCTCGACCTGCTGGGCCTGGCCATCGACTGCACGGACGACGCTGCCGGCACGGGCTCCCCGGCGACGCCGGCCCGCCGCGAGGACCAGCCGACCTTCGACCGGCGCAGCCTGCTCACCGCGGCCGGCTCTGCCCTGTTCCTCGACTTCGACGACATGCGCATGCGGACCGAGCAGGAACTCCGCAAGGACTGGCTGTCGGAGGAGACCCTCGACCGCTGCGAGCACGAGGTGGACGACCTGGGTCTGCAGATCAGGACCGTCGATCCGCGGGTCTTCCTCGCCCAGGCCGGCGCGGTATACCACCGGCTCAACGATCTGCTCAGCCAGCGGCAGTCGCCCGGCCGCCACCGCCGCCTGACGAACAGCATGGCCGGACTCGCCGGGCTGATCGCCCTGGATCTCAACGCCCTCGGCGACCCGTGGAAGGCGCGTAGCTGGTTCCAGACGTCGCAGACGCTGGCCGAGGTGCACGACAACGTGGGTATCCGCAGCTGGGCCATGTCGTACGAGGCGATGACCCACCTGTGGCACGGCGGTTCGCCGCAGCGGGCCCTGCAGCTCGCGGTCAGCGCCCGGGACCGGGCCCGCCGGGAGCCGTCGTCACCCAGCGGCGCGCTGGCCGCCGCCATCATGGGCCGGGCGCTGGCCCGCCTGGACCGCCGCCGCGAAGCGGAGAGTGCCATCCAGGAGTCCGAGACGATGTGGTCGAAACTCGACCAGCAGCCGCGGACCGAGGAGACCTCGTTCGGCTTCTACGAGCACCTGCTGCGCATGTACCAGAGCGACGTCTTCACGACCATCGGCCGGTATGAGGAGGCCGAGCACGCGCAGAACGCGGTGATGTCGCTGGCGGGGCAGGGACCGCAGCTGGACGTCGACAGCGCCCTGGTGCAGCTGGACCGCGCGCTGTGCCTCGCCCGCCGGGACGTTCCGGAGCAGAGCGTCCGTACGGTGCTGGACACCGTGCTCGCGCTGCCGGAGGGCTTCCAGTCCGGCACGGTCGTCCAGCGCACCAAGCTGGTGCGCGAGGAGCTGATCGCTCTCGGAAACGGCGGCCTGGTGGCCGAGGTCGAGGAGTGGCTGCGCGCCAACACCCCGCGACGCTGAGTCCCGATCAGGGTTTGGCCACCGTGAGCACCAGCTCACGGTGGCGCCCGAGCAGTGGTGGGATCACGGTGGCCTCGGTGAGCAGCACCTCGGCGATCCGCGGGCCCAGCTCGCGGCGCAGGAGGCCGGCGTTGGCCCGCCAGAGCCCGTAGAGCCGGGACCAGGCCCGGGCGACGCCGGGACGCTCCGTGCGCCGCCGCAGCACCAGGCCGGCCTGGCGGACCGGGGCGAGCCAGTCGGACACGGCCCGGCCCGGCTCGGTGCCGGGGGCGGCCTCGGCCACCGTGACGACCGCCCGGCCACCGGGCCTGAGCACCCGGCCGACCTCGCGCAGCGCCTGGGCCCGGTCGGTGGCGTACAGCAGCGCGTCGATGCAGACCACGGCGTCCGCGCTGCCGTCGGCCAGCCCCGTGGCGAGCAGCTGCCCGTGCCGGAAGTCAGGTCGGTGGCGCATCGGCAGGCCCGCGGCCCGCCCCCGCGCCGCGCTGACGGCGACCGGGCTGAAGTCGACGCCGGTGAGCCGCGCGCCGTGCCGCTGCGCCAGCCACAGGCCGGGCCCGCCCCGCCCGCAGCCGAGGTCGACCAGATGATCGTCCGGGCGCAGGCGCAGCTGCTGCCCGGCGAAGCCCAGCAGCCGCAGCGAACATTGGCCCAGCGGTTCGACCACGCTTGGGTACGCGGGCCCGAAGGCGTCCGCATGCATCCGGAGCAGCGCCGACCCTGACCCGGCACCGCGGTGAAGGACGTCGAAGTCGTCCGGAGACAGGGGGTCGAGATACATCACCGCTCCGCCACACACCCAAGAAGAGTGACAACGGCGTCACGGGTTGTCTATGACATGTTCGGACAGCGACGGCGGAAGTACAGCGCGGTGATGCCGACCGGTCGGATAGGTCTACATTGGACCTTCGGCAGCTCCGGCCGGTCGCGCGCGGCGGGCGGCGATCGCACCCAGGGCGGCGAACAGCGCCACCACGAGCCGGTCGAAGACGCGGTCGGGCAGCAGCCAGCGGGCGAACACGGCGGCTCGCGCGCCACGCCCGACCGCGTAGCGCGAGCGCGGCCGCCGCACCGTCGCGGCCCGCCCGATCGCCTTGGCGACGACCGAGGGCGGCGAGATGTGGTCCGGCTCCGACAGCAGCGCCCGCGCGTACCGGCGGGCCTGCTCGCCGTAGGGCCCGCCGCCGGACGTGGCCAGCAGCCGCTCCCCCGCCACCTGCGGGAACTCGGTCGCGATGCCGCCGGGCTGGATCACCACCACGTCGACGCCCAGCGGCCTCAACTCCACCCGCAGGCAGTCGCTCAGGCCCTCCAGCGCGTACTTGGTCGAGTGGTACCAGCTGCCCAAGGGCTGGTACAGCCGCGCCCCGACCGAGGACACGTTGATGATGCGGCCCGCTCCCCGCGCCCGCAGGTGGGGCAGGACCAGCTGGCACAGCCGGGCCGCGCCGAAGACGTTGACCTCGAACTGCCGCCGC
The DNA here is from genome assembly GCF_016862635.1 of Catellatospora coxensis. Taxonomy (GTDB): domain Bacteria; phylum Actinomycetota; class Actinomycetes; order Mycobacteriales; family Micromonosporaceae; genus Catellatospora; species Catellatospora coxensis. The sequence goes on from NZ_BONI01000095.1 coordinate 21,923, forward strand.
GCCTCGTCCAGCGGCACGTCCTCCAGCGCGCCGAACGAGCCGTAGCCGGCGTTGTTGACCAGGACGTCGATCCGGCCCGACTCGGCGACGATCCGGTCGACCAGGGCCGCCAAGGCGGCGTCGTCGGTGACGTCGACCCCGGCGGTGTGCACGCCCAGGGCGGCCAGCGGCGCCATCCGGTCCACCCGCCGGGCCACCGCGTACACGGTGAAACCCAGCTCGTGCAGCCGGTGGGCGGTGGCCGCGCCGATGCCCGCGGACGCTCCGGTCACGATGGCGACCCTGGTCATCTGCTCCCCCGCGGTGTCCGAGCCGGCAACGAGGCGATCACGGTACAGCGGCCGCACCGGCAGCGGCATGGGCCGATTCGTTCGAGTCGATCGCTGCCCGGCCGTTACCACCGGTAGGGTGACCGTCGCTGTCGGGCATCTGTCGCTGCGCTATCCCCTTCCCGCGGGCAGCGGCTGTAATCGATGGATGATCCCGGCCGCGGAAAGTGCCTTCGCGCAACGATCCAGCTCACCGGCCGCACTGGGGCGCACCCTCGCGGCGCTCGGGCGGCAGCAGCCGATCGTGTACGACGAACTCATGCACGCGCCGCTGGTGCTGCGGCATCGGGACGTCAGCGCCGCCCTGCGCGACACCGCCACCTTCAGCACCCGCTTCTACGGCATGGGCCCGATGAGCGAGGCGATGATCGCGCTCGACGGGCCCGCGCACCACGGGCTGCGGCGCGTCCACAACCGCTTCTTCAGCGCCAGTGCGAGCGCCAAGTACGCCCAGGCCGTCGTGCCGATCGCCCGGCGCAGCTTCGGGCCGCTGGCCGCGAAGGCCGAGGTGGAACTCGTCGAGGAGAGCATCGCCCGGTATCCGATGGAGGTGTTCCTCGCCCTGCTCGGCATCCCCGACGAGCTGGGCGACCAGGGCCTGGCCTGGGTACGGGCGATCATCACGTGGCTGGGCTCGCCGATGGACGAGTCGGTCGCCGAAGCCGGCCGGCAGGCGTACGACCGGCTCAGCGAGTACACCACCACGCTGGTGCGGCAGGAACTGCGCGTCCGCGGCGACAACATGCTCGGCGAGATCGTCCGGGCGTTCGAGGCCGACGACGCGTACTCCCTCGAAGCGGTGACGACCGCGGTGGTGAGCCTGCTGCTGGGCGGCTTCGAGACCACCATCCAGATGATGTCGGCGACGGTGTCGTCGCTGCTGCTCAACCCGGACGCGCTGGCGCGGGTGCGGGCCGATTCCGGCCTCGCCGAGGCCGCGATCGACGAGTCCTTCCGCTGGGCCAACCCGACCGCCGGGCTCTACCGCCTGGTCATGCGCGACACCGAACTCTCCGGGACGCCCCTGCCCGCGGGCAGCCTGGTGTACCTGGCCATCGCCGCCGCGCACTTCGACGAGCAGGTGTACCCCGACGCCGACACGTTCCGGCTGGACCGGCGCGGCGGAGCCCACCTGGGCTTCGGCATCGGCCCGCACTACTGCGTCGGCGCCCCGCTGGCCCGCATCGAGGTCACCGCGGCCCTCACCGCGCTGCTCGACGCCTGCCCGAGGCTGCGCCTCGACCCTGAGACGACGCTCAGCTTCCACTACGGCGCGCGGGGTTTCGTCCAGCACGGCACCGAAGCCCTGCCTGTCCTGACCTGATCTCGCCCGCTGTCAGCGCACCACGGCCTCGTCCGCCGCTCGCTCGGTGATCCGGTCGAGGACCGCAGTGTAGTGGTGCCGCCGGTCCGGCCGCGCCCGGCCCGCCGCGTGCCTGAGGGCCGGGATCGCCGAAGGTCCGACCTGGACGAGACCGCCGAACGCGGCCCTGCGGACAGCGGCTTGGGGGTGCACGAGCAGGCCCACGATCGCGGGGATGGCGGGCTGGTGGTCCGCGTGGCTGAGCGTGTTGACCGCGGCCCGCACCACGTCGGGTTCGGGATCGTCGAGCAGGACCGTGCTGTGGCGCAGGTAGGTCGGGCGGTCCAGGAGCTTGCGAGCGACGCGATGGGCGTGCAGGCGGATCGCGGGCTCGCGGTGGTGGAGCAGGTCGGCCAGCAGGTTCTCCAGTTCGGCGGCCTGGTCCGCGGCGAGCCGGGCATCCGCCGGGCGGTGATCCTCGTGCACCTCCGCGAGGCGGGAGAGCGCGCGGCGGACCTGCTCGGCGTGGCCGGTGCGGATCAGGTCGAGCAGGTCCGCACGTGATGGACCGGCTGTGGTGGCGTCCGCGGGCGGTCGCTCCCGGAGAGCGGCGAGCCGGGCGGTATCGCTGTCGGCGGCGTCGGGCCCCCGTAGCGGGCCGTCCACGAGGGTGATCCTGTCGGCCAGGTCCGGACGGCCTTCCGCACGCAGCCGTCGCTGGACTTCGTCGAGTGCCGGAGTGCGCAGCAGGGGCCGGTTGGCGATCAGGTCCAGGTATCCCCAGGCCCCGGCGTCCAGGCGGCTGTGGAGGCTCTCCGCGAGGGTGTCGGCGTATTCGGCATCCTTGCGCAGCGCGGCAGCGACCGAGACACGGGTGGCGGGGTCGCCGTGCTCCCACCATTCGAGCAGCAGCGGGAGCACGCGGTGCAGTCCGGACGGGTCGAGGTGGTACGCCACCCGGGCGACGCGCTCGCGAGCAGCCTCGCCACCGGCGGCGATCGTCCGCAGTTCGCTTTCGTCGATGCTGTTCAGCGCCGGCGCGAGGCCTGCACTGACGCCGACGTCGACACGGACGGTGGCGCGTCCGTCCAGGAACGCGCGGAGCACCTCGCGCACGGTCTCCGGCTCGGGCCAGTGCCGGAGTGCGGCGGCTGCCGCGTCGCGCCTCTTCGCGACGGGGGCGTCGAGCATGCCCAGCAGGCGCTCGCGCAACGCGGCCGAGCGCGGCTGGTCGAGGTCTCCGTCGTGCGGGATCCGTGGCCGGTCGGCGGCCTTGTCGGCGTGCTCGGCCAGCGTCCAGGACGGTACGCCGATCGGCTGGAGGGACTCCATCCAGTCCAGCATCGCGCCACGGGCGTCCTGGTGCGCCGCCGGGAAGAGGTCGATCAGGGCGTCGAGGCGGTCGCGCGACGGGAGCGGATGCTCGTCTCGCGTCCGGAATCCAGCCAGGTCGCCGAGCAGCCGTACGGCTGCTTCGAGGCGGAGCCGCCAGGCAGTGGCCTCCTCGGACGCCGGGGTGGCGGTGACGGCGAAAGCGTCGCGCAGCACGGCGGTCTCGGCGCGCCAGGGGTCGGGGCCGAGCCGGGCCGCGGCGAGGGCTTGCTCGACGTCGGTGCGAGTCAGCACCGCGCCGCAGCGGCGCAGCAGTGCCAGCGACGACCTCCGTCCGGCCGCGGTGGGGGCGAGCGTCCGCAGCCGGGCGGCGAGGCCGAGGGCCTGGGCGGCGTGCAGGGTCGGCGCGACCGCCTCCAGGACCGTGAGCAGAGCGTCCCGGTCCTCACCGGCCGCTTCGCCCAGACCGTCGACCAGCGTCCCGGCCGCCTGGGCAAAGGTCTTGACCTCGTCCGCCGACCAGGGAGCGGGGCAGAGCCGCAGGGTGAGCCGAAGCGTCGCCGGTGCGGCAGCGATATCGGAGGCGGCCAGCCGGAGCCAGTCGACCAGCAGCGGCCGCAGCCGGGCGAGCCGGCCGGCGCTCGGATTCCCGGGCTCCCGCTCGTGTCCGGCCACGATCCGCAGTGCGGTCGCCGGGTTCCAGCCGTCGCGCACCAGCGCGTCGACGTCCTCGTCGAACGGGCCCTGAGCCGCCCGGACGGGCCGGGCCGGTGCGGCGATGCCGTGTGCCGTGAACAGCGCCGCCAGGTCCCCGACGGTTCCTTCGCGGAGCCTGATCTCGCCTGCGGCGACCAGCGCGAGCAGCGCCGGTGCGACCGGGGAGCCCTGCCGGGCCAGGGCCTCGACCGCCCGCGCCGACAGCGTCCAGTCCAGCGCGTCGAGCAGCAGCCTGCGGGTTCGCTCGTCGTCGGCCTGCTCGGCCGCGGCGAGGACCGTGGCGGCGTGGGCGTGGCCGAGGATCGCCCCGAGTGCTTTGACGAGAGCCGCTCGCAGACCCGGGTTGTCGTGGCGGCCGAGCCAGGACAGCAGCTTCGGCACCGCGGCGGGCGCACCGGCTTCAACCAGGACCTCGGCGGCGGTCTTCTTGATATTCATGGTGGGGTGGTCCAGGCACGCCGCGATCGCCGGGGCGGCCCAGCGGGCCTGGATCCGCCCGAGCGCGAGCAGCGCCTGCCGGACGGTCTGCGGGTCGCGGGCCGTGGTCAGGATGATCAGGCTCGCCGACAGCGCCTCGGCGGCGTCGCCGGTGGAGTCGGCGGCCAGTGCCGCGATCGCGTGCTTGCGGATGTGGCGGTCGCGGTGGCGCAGCAGCCGGTGCACCCGGGCCCGGGTGCCCGCGTACGGGGCCCGGGGCAGCAGGGCGAGCAGGACGGCCTGCTCGCCGGCGGACAGGCCGGGCCGGTCCAGCAGGTTCAGCACCATGGTCGCGACGAGCGCGTGGCCGGCCTCGGCGGCGCTGCCGGCTTCGCGCAGGCAGTACGGCCGCAGCTTGCCGCGTTCGTGCAGGCGGCCGCCGAGCGCGTGGATCGCGGCCACGACCTTGTCGGGCACGGCGGGCTCGCCGGGCGGAGGTCCGTCCGAACGTACGGTCTCGACGGGGCGGGCCGGTCCGCCCGGCTCCCACGATGCCGCGAGGTCCGCCACGATCCGCGCCAGCAGGTCGGCGATGGCGGCCAGAGTGCCCGCGTCGCCGTTACGGGCCAGCACGAGCAGCGCCGAAACCGGGTCCTCCGGGTCGAATCCCGCTCGCAGCACAACCAGTTCCCGCTGGTCGGGACCACCGAGGTCGACGGCGATCCGGCGGGGAACGTCGCGCGGGTCGAGGCGGGCCAGGATCGCCGCCCGCCCGTCCGGATCGTCGGTGAGATGCCACAGCAGCTCCAGCGCGCGACGGCGGACCGGCCGCAGGTGCGGCGCGACAGGCCCGGTGGTGACGTCGCCGCCGGTCAGGCCGAGCCCTTCCCGCAACACCGCCACGGTCCGGGGGCCGCCGACTGCCTCCAGCGTGCGCAACGCCGCCGCCGGGGCCCGCGGCAGCAGCTCGATGACCGCCGCCTCCGCCGGAGTATGGCCCAGCGCCCCGATCGCCGCCAGGAACGGCTCCGGACGCGACGTCGCGGGCAGCACACCGGCGATCGCGTCGCCGACCGGCAGGTCCCCGCCTCCCTGGCGGGCCAGCTCGACCAGCAGCGCCAGCCGTCGCGGCCACATCGGGTCGTCGGGGTCCTCGGCCACCAGCGCGCCGAACGCCGCACGGCGGCACGTGAACACGATCGTGGCAACCTCGGCCGCGGACACGGTGTGATCGGCCAGCGCGAGGTCCACGATGTACGCAGCATCGTCACCGGCCGGGAAGACGCCGCGCCGGTGCATGGCCCGAAGGCACGCCACCACGGATGCGCCGAACAGCAGCGGGTCGGTGGCGGCGGCTGCCAGGATCCCGCCGATGTCCGCAACACCGGCCAGGGTGCCCAGCTCCCGCAGTGCCCGCTGCCGGGCCCGCGGCGGCATCGCCCCGTCCGTGATGACGTCGTGGAGAAGGTCGCCATGCCCGTGACGGGCGGCAGCCACGATCGCGGCATCGATCACGGCAGGCCCCGGTGACGGCGGATCAACGGCCTGGCCCCGGCGGGCACCGGCCGGGGCAGACCCTGGCGACGGCGCAGTGGTGACGAGGAGCGGTCGAAGCCGCTCTCGGCGCAGCGGGGCGAGCGCGGCCCACGGCTCGGCCAGCTCCTGCAGCGCGGCAGCGGACACCTCGACGGATTCGAGCAGCCTGCCGACGTGCTCGCGGGCACGGGCCGGGGCCAGCAGTGCGCTGTGCAGCCCTTCGCGGGCCAGGCGCAGCGCCGCGTCTCGCAGCACCCGGTCGCCGCTGGCGGCCAGCTCGCCGACCAGCTCATCCAGCCGGTCGGTGTCGGCGGCGGCGATCCCGGCGACGGCCTGGTAGAGCAGCTCGCCCGCCGGTTCGCTGCGGACCTTCGCGGGCTCGTGGCAGATCTCGGCGCGCAGCCAGGCGACCTGAACATTGACCGGCAGGCCGACCGTACGCCACCGCGGCCGGCGCTGCTCGGGCACGTACCGCCAGAGCCGCCGGTGAAGGTCGGCCAGGAGAAGCGCCGTCTCGGACGGTCCGTCCAGCGTCGGCGGCAGCACCCCGGCCAGTTCGGCCAGGTCGGAATCCTCGGTGCTCGGAATCGCGGTCCGCGCAGCCAGCCGGTCCAGACCCAGGTGCCGCAGCAGCGGGTCGACGTCGCGAATGAGCAGCTTCAGAACGGCTGGCGTGCAGTCCCGCGCCTCCAGGTGGGTGGAGAGCCAGTCGAGGTCGCCTCGCCGCACCGCAGCCCTGACCGGCTCGCTCACTGGTGTCATGTCGGCCGATCGTAGTCGGCGTCCTGATCACGGCAATACCGTTTCGAGCTGCGCTCGGGTCTCGCGGGTCGGAATTCGTACGCCGGCTCCGAGACGCTTGCCGACTGCGGCCCCTTCCATCAGCCCGTCCGCGGTGGGGCCGCGGATGGCCGCGACCCCACCGCACTTCAGTATATGATCTTGTAGGCGCAGATGAACCCGCCCATGAGCGCGATGTCGCCGTCATGGTCGTCGTCGTCGGCGTATACGTCCAGTGCGGCACGCGCCTTGTCACCCAGGGCGAGATACCACTGCAGGCTGAGCTCGCCCGGATCCGGGTGCTGTCCCTCGCCGCCCACCGCCACCATGTAGTAGCGATGGACGCCTCCCCCGAATTCGCAGCTGTCCAGGTAGGAGCCGCTCGAACCGTAGAGGCTGCCGACGTGGTCGAGCATGTGGGCGAAGCGCACGTCCTGCGGCAGCTGCGCGCAGACGACCGTCGCCACGACATTCCACACCGACGTCGTACCCGGTGGGATCTCGCTGGCCACCGCCTTCACCGACTCCGGGTTCTGACCGGAGTTCGACAGGTACGCGCGCCACAGCGAGTCGAAGCGGACCGCCCGGCCGCCGCCGCGGATACTCGCGCCCATGCCGATCTTCGTCGTGCGAGGCGGGCACTCGGCGATCGCCGACTTGGTCTGCTGGCTGTCGGCGGCGGAGGTCACGTTGACGTACACGAATCCCGGATAGTCGGGGCCGCAGGCGGCAGTGACCTGGACCGACCAGGTGCCGGGGAAGTTCCCGGCGTGCAGGTCGGCTCGCTCACTGGCCTCGACGACGAACCCGCTGTCGGTCGGCTGGCTACGGTGAATGAATACCTGGTTGGTCGCCCCGAGCACCTTCCCGCCGCCGCCGAGGGCACGGGTTCCGGCCGGACACACGGCGGTCACGACGACGTGGCTGTCCGAGCCCGGTGTGCTGGTCACCTCGACGTACCGGATTCCCGGGTTGTACGGATCACCGCCTCCGCCGGGTGGCGGCGCGGCATGCACCGGCGCGGCGGCGATCGCGATCATGGCTGCCGCCGTCAGCGACGCTGCTCGCCGCAGTCTGCGATGCGACATGGCGCATCCCCTCTCCCCATCGGCGAACGGAGGTTCGCCGTGGCATGAGCGTAGGAATCCGGCGGCGGCCGACGCCGCAACCTGTCGCGTATCAGGCCGAGAACTGGTCGCTATATTGGCGCGATGCTCGCGGGACTCGATGAGATCGACTGGTCGGCGTACTGGGGCGCTTACGGTCCGTGCACGGAGGCGCCGGACATCCTGCGGGCGATGGCGGACCAGGACCCGCAGACCGCCGACGAGGGCCGGGTCGAGTTCTACTCGTCGATTTGGCATCAGGGCACCGTCTACCCGGTGACCGTGGTAGCCGTGCCATTCCTGGTCGAACTCGCCACCACACCGGGAGTACGCGATCGAGACATGCTCCTCGTCACCCTCGGCGAGCTCACCGACCCGGAGCAGAGCAACGGCGACGACCAGCCTGCCGTCCGGGAGGCGATCGCCGCCCGCAGCAGCACACTGGTGCCGCAGCTCGCCGATCCCGACCCGGAGATCCGCGCGGCCGCCGCATACACGGTGGCCCGTTGCGGGCCGCAGCACCTGCGGACGCTGCACGGCCGGTGGGCCGTCGAGTCCGACTCGGCGGTCCGGGCCGTGCTGCTGCTGGGCATCGCGCACCACGAGGGGGCCGCGTGCGCCGAGCTACTGTGCACGGCGGCCACCACCGAGGCGCACCCCTTGCCCGCGGCGGCCGCGCTCGCCTACGCGAAAGCCGGGCTCCCGCTCCCTGCGGAGGCTGTGGTTCCGGTCGCCGCGTCTTTCTCCGCCAAGGAGTGGAGGAGCCCGTGGGCCGGTGGAGACCCGCTGCGCGAGACGCTGAGCCGGCTCGACGGGGTGTCGGCTGAAGCGCTTGCCGGAACCATGCTCGCCGACGGAGGTTCGTCGACCGGACGCGTCCGCCTCGCCAAGGCGTTGCAGTCCCGGTTCCGGGCGAAGCGGTCCGCCCCCGCGGCGCTGATGCCGTACCTGCGCGAACTGCTCGCCGACCGTACCGAGACGGTGGTCGCTGCCGCGGTGGACGCGGCCGTGCACGCCGGACCAGCCGCGGCGGCGGTCGCCGACGAACTGGCCCGCATCGCCGGCGACGGTCTCGCGGCGGTCCCGCAGCCGCATGGCGACCCGTTCTCCAAGCGCACCACCGGCGGCCTGGCGGCCTACCCGGAACCCGCGAACACCGCCCTGTCCGTCCTGGTCCGCCTCGGTGACCGGCGCTGGCGGGACCCGGCGCTCGCGGCCTGGGAGGCCGGCCACTGGCTCTCCGCCGACGCACTGCTCGACGAGTACGTGCCGGAGTTCGATCCGGTCGCCCTGGACGGGGTGCGCCGCCGGATCAGCAGGCTGCTCGCCGCACAGGTGCCCGGAAACCCGATCATCGACGCGGTGATGTCGGTCGTGGGCTGGGGTCCGGCTGCTGCCCCGGCGGTGCCCGAACTCATCGCCGCCCTGCCGGTCGCGACCGCCGCCGCCCCGCTGGCCCTGGCCGCGACCGGGGCCGCCACACCCGAGGTCGTCGCGGCCCTGCGACAGGCCGGTGACACCCGGGCCGGGCACGCGTTGTGGCGGCTCACCGGCGATCCGGGGCCGCTGGTCGCAGCCGCCGCCCGGATGCTCGACCACTCGACGCCGTGCGTCCTGGACTACGAGCTGAAACTTGTCGCCGACCTCGGCCCGGCGGCCGTGTCCCTGGTGCCGCGGCTGCGTCCAGCCCTGACCGGCACAGCCGAACACACCATGCCCGAGCAGCTCGCCGCCGCCCTGGTGGTCTGGCGGGCCACCGGTGACCCGGCCGCGGTCCTGCCGACCGTCGAGGCGGCGCTTCGCGTCGGCGACCCGTCCGCCCGGTGGCACGCGAGGCAAGCCGCCCGGCTGGCCGCCGACCTGGCACCGGCTGCCGCCGATCTCATACCGCTGCTTCGCGCGGCGCTTGACGCCGAGCAGGCTCTGGTCGACACCGCGCGTGCGCTGTGGCGGCACGGCGTGGACCCGGCCGAACTCGTCGCACCGCTGCTGACCGCGGCCGCGGATCCCCACGGCGGCTCGGCGGCGGTGGCGCTGCTGGTGGAGATGGGTGCGACCGCGGCCGTGCCCGGACTCACCGAACTGGCCGAACGCGACGAACGCGTGGTGTGCGCCGGCACCTGGACCGACACGGTGTGGGCGGACGAACGGCTGCGCGGCCAGCTCAGGGCGGCGGTCAGCGCTCTGAGCTGATCCGCTCCGCCGACGCCAGGACAGCGAGCCGCCGGTGCCGGGCCGGGAGACGGGAGCGCCCCCGTGGCGCTCCCACCCCCGGAGACTCATGCCCGACGCATGCTCATATGCAGATCCGCGCAACCGGTGCCGCCGCCGATACAGACGCCGTCGGTGATGCTGGGGAACACATGGAAGCCGTTCCTGTCGTAGGTGAAGCACTTCTCGCCGCCCAGACCCAGGCAGTCGTCGCTGCGCGCCCACCCGGCCGCCATGAACAGCCGGTCGACGAGGCGCACCGTCTCGGCCCGGGTGAGCGGCACGGTGTACCAGCGCGTCCGGACCAGCCGCGTCCTGTCCCGCTTGGCGTATCGGGCATGTTGCGCCCACTCGTGCTCCGGCAGCTTCACGGCATCGAGTTCGGCGGTCCCGGCGGCCAGGATCTCGGCGCCGGGAGGCCCGTCGTCGGCAGGAAAGCCGCAGCCGAGCACGAGGGCGGCGGCGAGCACCCCGGCGAGCATCTGGCGGCGCTGGATCGGCATGGCCCGTTCTCCTTTCCGAGTCCCCATCAGCTTCCTTCCGTGGATACTCCGGCCTTCAGGCCGGCGAGGAAGCGGAACTCCTGCGGAGCAGGACAGGCACAGCCGATCCGCCGCCATGGCGGACCGGCACCCACTCGAACGCCAGTACGAAACCGCACAGCTGTCCTGTTAGGATTCTCATCGTGGCCAGGT
>NZ_BONI01000096.1 GCF_016862635.1 Catellatospora coxensis
GACGCTCTCGGCTTCGAGAGCATCGAGGTGGGAGACCCGGTACGCAGCCGGCTGCTCAGACGCAGGCTGGATCATATCCAGACCTTTCCTAGTGAATTACTCGGGAATCAACCCTACACGCGGTCGCGCTTGCCGATCAAGAATGCTGTGACACGGCCGACAGCAGGTCAGCGGCCAGATCGCGGCGGCAGACGAGCAGATCGGGCAGGCTCGCGTCCGACTGGTTGTAGATCAGCGGCGAGCCGTCGATGCGCGAGGTGTGCAGGCCCGCGGCCGCCGCGACGGCGACCGGCGCGGCCGAGTCCCACTCGTACTGGCCGCCGCCGTGGATGTAGGCGTCGACCTCGCCGGTGACCACGGCGGCGATCTTCGCGCCGGCCGAGCCCATCGGCACCAGCTGGGCGCCGACCTGCTCGGCGACGGCGGCCAGGAAGTACGGCGGCCGGGTGCGGCTGGTCGCGATGCGGATCGGGCCGCCCGCGGCGACCTCGGGGGACAGCGGCGGGTACGGCGCGGCCGGCTCGCTGCCGAGCACCCGCTGCTGCGCGGGCAGGCCGACGGCTCCCGCGGCGAGCACACCCGTGCTCTCGCCGGTACGCCGCCACAGCGCCACGTGCACGGCCCAGTCGGCGCGGCCCTGCTCGCCGAACTCGCGGGTGCCGTCGAGCGGGTCGATGATCCACAGCCGGTTGGCGGTGAGCCGGGCGGGGTCGTCGACGCCCTCCTCGCTCAGCACCGCGTCGGCGGGCCGCCAGCGGCCCAGCTCGGTCATGAGAAGGTCGTGCGAGCGCTTGTCACCGGCGGCGCGCAGGCCGGCCGGGTCCTCGAAACCGAGTTCGTCACGCAGGGCGAGCAGCAGGTCGCCGGCCTGTCGGGCCAGCCATACGGCGAAGGCGCCGTCTTCCACCGGGGGCATCAGTACGCTCCAGAGCTACGGGCAACGGCGGTCAGCGTACGCAGGAGTATGAGCAGGTCCATGGACATTGACCAGTTCTCGACATAGCGGAGGTCCAACCGGACCGCCTCCTCCCACGGCAGGTCGGATCGCCCGGAGACCTGCCAGAGTCCTGTCATGCCGGGCTTCACCGCCAGTCTGCGCCACACGTCGGCGGCGTACTCTGCGACCTCGCGGGGCAGTGGCGGCCGCGGCCCCACCAGCGACATCTGCCCCAGCAGCACATTCAGCAACTGCGGCAGCTCGTCCAGCGAGTAGCGGCGCATCCAGCGGCCCATCGCGGTCACGCGCGGATCGTCCCGGATCTTGAACAGCACTCCGTCGTGCTCGTTGAGATGCTTCAGCTCGGCAAGCCGCGCCTCGGCGTCGGTGTACATGGTACGGAACTTGTAGATGACGAACTCGCGGCCGTCCCTGCCGACCCGGACCTGCTTGAACAAGGCCGGTCCGGGCGAGTCGATGCGCAGCGCCATCGCGATCACCAGGAGCAGCGGCGCGGACAGCACCAGCAGCAGCGCCGCGCCGACCCGGTCCATCAGCTCCTTCATCACCCGGCTGCCGCCGGACAGCCGCGGATGTTCCACGTGCAACATCGGCAGACCGTCGACGGGGCGGATGGTGGTGCGCCCGCCGGCGACGTCGATCAGGGAGCTCGCCACGATCAGGTCGATCTCGTCGCGCTCCAGCTGCCAGGCCATCCGGCGCAGCGCGTGCCCGTCGAGTTCGGGGCAGCTGAGCACGATCACGGTGTCCGCGCCCGCGGCCCGCACCGCCGGCGCGACGTCCTCGAAGGTGCCGTACACGGGCAGGCCGACGCGGCCGTCGCTGCCCCGCGGCACGCACGCCCCCACGACCTCCAGGCCGTGGAAGCGCTCGCGGCACAGCTGCCGGGTCAGCCCGATGATGGCCAGCTCGTGCCCGACCACGACGACCCGGCGCAGGCAGTCGCCGCGCTCGCGCCGCCGGTGCAGCGACTTGCGGATCAGGAACCGGGTCAGCACCAGCGTGCCGGTGGCGGCGGGCAGGGCGATCAGCACGTAAGAGCGGGCGGTGGGCAGTTCGAGGGCGTACGAGCCGACGGCCGCCGTCGCGATCAGCCACAGGCCGCCGCGCATGACCCGGTCGTACTCCTGCGTGCCGACGTACAGGTAACGCTTGTCGTAGGCCCTGGTCAGCGCCAGCGACGCGACGAGCGCGAACGGCAGCGCCAGCGACAGCAGGACATAGGTGCTGGTATACGGCGTGATCTCGCTGCCGAAGCGCAGCATGTACACCAGCACACCCGCAGCCGCGCCGACGAGCAGGTCGGAGCCGAGCAGCGTGCGCAGGTACCGCTGCTCCCAGCCCTTGCGTCGGTCGAGCACGCGCACTGGGGTGCCGATGTGGGTGCTGCCCCGGTGCAGCGGGCGGCGTCCCGCCGGGGGCCGGTGCTGGGGCGTCTGCGGACGTACCGCGACCAGGCCCACCGGCGCGGGGCTGAACGGCGCCGGACCGGCCGGGGTCGGCGCGGCGGTGTAGGACAGCGCCCCGGACGCGTCGATGTGCCGGTGGCGCTGCGGGTAGGGCCGCGGGCCGCGCCGATCGTCGTCTCGGCGCTGCTCCATGAATGCCCCCCGTCACGACCCGGCGGCACCTGCGTATGACCTGCGGAAACTGGTCTGTGGCAGATGCGCCTGACGGTTACAACGCGAGAAAAGGGCAAATGTGACGGCGGGGAACTGTCGGGATCAGGCGGTGTGGTACGTCTGCTGCGCGGCGGCCAGGCCGCCCTTGACGATCGCCTCGACCGCGTCCGCCGCCCGGTCCACCAGGAACTCCAGCTCCTTGCGCTCCACCGCGGAGAAGTCGGACAGCACGAAGTCCGCCGGGTCCTGCCGGCCGGGCGGGCGGCCCACCCCGAACCGCACCCGCAGGTACTCCTTGGTGGCCAGCGACTTGCTCATCGAGCGCAGCCCGTTGTGGCCGCCCTCGCCGCCGCCCACCTTCAACCGCAGCTGCCCGTACGGGATGTCCAGCTCGTCGTGCACCGCGATGATCTGCTCGACCGGCACCTTGTAGAACTGGCTCAGCGCCGCGGCGGGCCCACCGGACAGGTTCATGTAGGTCAGCGGCTTCACCAGCACCAGCCGCGGCGCGTCCGCGCCGTAACCCAGCCGGGACTCGGCCACGTCGGCGACGGCCTTGCGGTGCCGGCCGAACTTCACGCCGGTGCGCTCGGCCAGCAGGTCGGCGATGAAGAACCCGACGTTGTGCCGGTTGCCGGCATACTGCGGCCCCGGATTGCCCAGGCCCACGATCAGCCACGGTGCGGCCTGCTCCATCAACACTCCCCTGAAAACACTCGTGGCGTCCTCCACGCTGCTACAGCATGAAGGACGCCACGGGCGGACGTGGATCAGGCCTCGGCGGCCACGGTCTCCTCGGCCTCGGCAGCCTCGGCCTCGGCGGCCTCCGGAGCCTCGGCGGCCTCGCCCTCGAGCTGCTCGGCGGTCGGGGCCAGGCTCACCACAGCGACGATGGTCTCGGCGTCGGCGACCAGCTGCGCGCCACGCGGGAGCTTGATGTCACCGGCGGTGACGTGCGAGCCGGCCTCCAGGCCCTCGATCGAGGCCTCGACGAACTCCGGCAGGTGCAGCGCCTCGGCCGCGATGGAGATCTTGTCGTGCTCGGTCATCACGAGGGTGCCCTTGGCGGCCTCGCCGACCAGGTGCACCGGAATCTCGACGGTGACCTGCTCGCCGCGCTTCACGATGACCAGGTCGATGTGCTCGTAGGTGTCCTTCAGCGGGTCACGCTGGATGGCCTTCGGCAGGGCGAGGGTCTTGGCGCCGTCGGGGCCGACCAGCTCGAACACGGTGTTGATGCCACCGTGGCGGATCGCGGCGGCGAACTCACGGGCCGGGACGGCGATGTGGCGCGGGGCCTCACCGTGGCCGTAGACGACGGCGGGCACGAGACCCGCGCGGCGGGTGCGGCGCGCGCCGCCCTTGCCGAACTCGGTACGCGGCTCGGCGCTGATCTTTACTTCAGACACGATTCTTCTCCTGCTCAACGGGTCTCTGTCAGGCCGAGCGAACGAGGGCGCGCGGGGTAACCATGACCCGGAGCACCGCGTCGATCACGGCGCCATCAACAGGCTTTTCGACCCGCAGGGCACCCTCGCCGTGGCAACCCGATTACTGTACCCGATCACTTTCGGTGATCCCCGGCGGGGCGGCTCAAATCACCCCAGCTCCGCGCACCTGCGGCCCACCGCACTTCACATCGACGTTGGCCTATCACATCGAGAAATCACCACTCGAATTCGATGTGATAGGCCAACGTCGATGGCAGGACGGTCTACGGCGCGAGCGCCCCCGACTGCGCGGAGCGGACGGTCAGCTGAGGCCGCCGAAGAGGGTCGTGACGGAGCCGTCGTCGAAGACCTCGCGGATCGCGCGGGCCAGCAGCGGGGCGATCGACAGCACGGTCAGCTTGTCGAACTGCTTGTCCGAGCCCAGCGGCAGCGTGTTGGTGACGATGACCTCGCTGATCCGGCTGTTCTTCAGGCGCTCGGTCGCCGGGTCGGAGTGCACGGCGTGCGTCGTGGTCACGATGACGTCCGCGGCCCCGTTGTCGAACAGGATGTCGGCGGCCTTGCAGATGGTGCCCGCAGTGTCGATCATGTCGTCGACCAGGATGCAGGTGCGCCCCGCGACCTCGCCGATGACCCGGTTCGCGACGACCTGGTTCGGCTTGAGCGGGTCGCGGGTCTTGTGGATGAACGCCAGCGGGCAGCCGCCCAGGCGGTCGGTCCAGCGCTCACCGACGCGCACCCGGCCCGAGTCGGGCGACACCACGGTCAGCTCGCGGTGGCCGTAGTTGGCCTGTACGTAGTCGGCCAGCACGTCCATCGCGAACAGGTGGTCCACCGGGCCGTCGAAGAAACCCTGGATCTGCGCGGTGTGCAGGTCGACGGTCAGGATGCGGTTCGCGCCGGCCGTCTTGAGCAGGTCCGCGATGAGGCGGGCGGAGATCGGCTCCCGGCCGCGGTGCTTCTTGTCCTGGCGCGCGTACGGGTAGAACGGCAGCACCACGGTGATGCGCTTGGCCGAGCCGCGCTTGGCCGCGTCCACCATGAGCAGGGTTTCCATGATCCAGTTGTTCACCGGCTGGCTCATGGACTGGACGATGAAGGCGTCCGAACCACGGACGGACTCCTTGTAACGGACAAACGTCTCACCGCTGGCGAAGTCGTATGCCGTCGTCGGGGTCACCCCCACGCCCAGCACCTCGCCGATCTCCTTCGCGAGCTCGGGGTAGGCCCGGCCCGAGAAAAGCATCAGGTTCTTGCGGTTCTCAGTGACGATGCTGCCCATCGGCTTGCCGCCCCTTCACGATGGTCTGCGGTCAGTATCACCTTTTCGGTTCATCCTCTCCCGGCGGTTCGCCAACCGGCCAGCAAGCCCGTTCCCGGGTGCGACAGATCACGGACAGACCGCTTGCCCTGGAGTTCACGCAGGTGACACCGGGGTGCCTTGCCCGGCCCCGACAGCGGGCGCTACCTTCGTTAAGCACAAGTGCCCGTACAGAAAGGCTGCGCTCGATGGCCAGGGACCGGTCCGGAGAACCGACGCTCGTTCAGCGCCGGATCCTCCTGCTGCTCGCCGCGGGCTTCACCGTGCAGACCATCACCAAACTGGTCTTCCTCAGCGAGCGCGCCGTGCACGACCACATCGCCAGCCTCAAGCAGACCACCGGCGCGAAGAACCAGTTCTCCCTCGGGGCCGAGGCCGCCAAGCGCGGCTGGCTCGAGGACGAGGACGAGCAGCCCGGCCGCCGCTGACCCGGCCCGCACTCCGCAGACGAAAAGGCGCGACCCCCGCGGGGTCGCGCCTTTCGCAAACTCGTGCCGGTCAGCCTTCCCCGGCGGCCGGGTGCTCCGCCGCCTCGGCCCGCTCGGCAGCCTCCGCCGCCGCGCTGCCCGGACGGGACCGGCGCACCCAGCCCTCGATGTTGCGCTGGTGCGCCCGCGCCACCGCCAGCGCCCCCGGCGGCACATCCTTGTCGATCACCGAACCGGCCGCCGTGTACGCGCCGTCGCCGACCTGCACCGGCGCCACGAACGTCGTGTCACAGCTCGTCTTCACGTGCGAGCCGATCACCGTGTGGCTCTTGGTGCTCCCGCTGTAGTTCGCGAACAGGTTGCCCGCGCCGATGTTGGTCTGCTCGCCGATCGTCGCGTCACCCACGTACGTCAGGTGCGGCACCTTGGTGCCCTCGCCCAGCGACGCGTTCTTGATCTCGACGAACGTGCCGACCTTGCCCTTGCGCCCGATCCGCGCCCCCGGCCGCAGGTACGCGTACGGCCCCACGGACACGTTCGGGCCGATCTCGGCCTGCACCGCGTGCGCGCGTACCACCTGGGCCTGCTCGCCCACGATCGTGTCGATCAGCGTCACGTCCGGACCCACCACCGCGCCCGTGCCGACGCTGGTCGCCCCGCGCAGCTGCACGTTCGGCTCCAGCAGCGCGTCGCGCTCCACGGTCACCGTGGCGTCGACCCAGGTCGTGGCCGGGTCGACGATGGTCACGCCGTCGCGCATCAGCCCGAGGTTGATCCGGTCGCGCAGCAGCGCCCGCAGCGTCGCCAGCTCGGCCCGGTCGTTGCAGCCCAGCGTCTCGGTCGCGTCGGCGGCCAGGTGCACGCGCACCGGCGAGCCCTCCGTGACGAACAGCTCGAAGACGTCGGTGAGGTACTCCTCGCCCTGGTCGTTGTCGGTGGTCAGCTTCGCCAGCGCGGTCCGCAGCGCGGCCGCGTCGAAGGCGTAGATGCCCGCGTTGATCTCGCGGATCGCCCGCTGCTCCGGCGTCGCGTCGCGCTCCTCAACGATGCGGGCCAGCCCGCCGTCGGCGTCGCGCACCAGCCGGCCCAGGCCGGTCGGGTCCGGCACGGACGCGCCCAGCACGGTCGCCGCCGCGCCCGCCGCCTCGTGCGCCTCGACCAGGTCCTGCAGCGTCTGCGCCCGCAGCAGCGGCACGTCGCCGTTGAGCACGACCACGGTGCCGTCGAGCTCACCGAGCGCCTCGACGGCGATGCGGACCGCGTGGCCCGTGCCGTTCTGCTGGGCCTGCAGCGCGGTCGCCACATCCGGCGCGATCTCGGCGAGGTGTGCGGTGACCTGGTCGGCACGGTTGCCGACGACGGCCAGGGTGCGCTCGGCACCGAGCGGGGCGGCGGCGGCGAGCACGTGGCCCACCAGGGAGCGGCCGAGCAGCGGGTGCAGCATCTTCGGCAGATCCGACTTCATCCGCTTACCCTCGCCAGCCGCGAGGACGATCACCGTACGAGTCACGAGCTGCCCATCTCCTTACTTGGCTTGCTAGCTGGGGCGCCTGGATTCGAACCAGGACCTTCCAGATTCAAAGTCTGGTGAGCTGCCATTACTCCACGCCCCATCCGGCGCCAAAGCTTATCGTGGTTCGCCCGCGGACGCTGCACCGGTGCGGCGATCGAGTTCGTCGATGATCCCCTCGATCCGCCAATAGAGTTCCCGCCTGCGCCGTGCGGTCACCACGAGGCAGCCGTGGTATCCCTCTCCCTGGTTGTGTCGCGTGCTGGTGGGACGGTGCCGCTTCATGGTCGCTTTGCGGAAGCACTCCAGCGGCACGTCGAGCTCGGCAGCCCACCAGCGCGCCGCCTCATCAGGATCGGCGGTCTCGTGGATGCTCACGCGGTAGCTGAGTTCACTGCGGCTGACGCCGACCGACTCCAGAAACCGGATAAAGATCCGCAGCAGGCGGGGATCCGTATTGGTGATCGTCACACGGCCGTCGTTGGCCCGCCAGGGCTTCTCCTTGGTCCCCTCACACCAGAAAATCACCGCGCCCAGCAGCGCGAGATCCCGCTCGGTCAGCTCCTCGACGACCGCTTGCCCGACGTCCCGTGCGCCCTGTCTGCGCTGCGCGGTCTGCACCCGGTGCGTTCCCCAGCGCGCGTCGGTCATGGCACGCGAGTGCGCACGCCGACGCTCGGCTGCCCCGACATCCGAGTCGAGGGGGATGTGACGGACCCACTGGAAGGCGGTGGACCGGGCGACGCCCAGCCTCGACGCGATGTCCGGCACCGAGCATCCCGCCTGGCGCAACACCACTGCCTGTTCGCGAAGTTCCGGCTTGGCCACTCGGTGACGATAGAACAGGCGTACGACCCTTTGTGCGGGAAATTCACAGAGACGGGATCTGTCAAACTACGGTCCCGTAGGTTACGGTGTCGTAGGTAGTACAAACCAGTGCCTTCCCCCAGCTCCAGCGAGGTGCCATGACCACGACAGCCATCGACACGCCTACCGGCACCGCGGCGCCTGCTCGCGGGCAGAAGCCGCTGACCGAGGGAGCCCAGTCCAAGGGCACCTTGATCGGGCTCTGGGCCTTCGTGGTCCTGCCGTTCCTGGCGCTGTTCGCTGTGGTCCCGGTCGCCTGGGGCGGCTGGCTCAACGTCACCGACGTGGTGATCTTCGCGGTGATGTACGTGGTGACCGGCCTCGGCATCACGGTCGGCTACCACCGCTACCTGACGCACAGCTCGTTCAAGGCGACGCGCTGGCTGCGCGTGACGCTGGCGGTCTCCGGCGCGATGGCCGTGCAGGGCTCGCCGACCCAGTGGGTCGCCGACCACCGCCGCCACCACCAGTACTCCGACCTGGAGGACGACCCGCACTCGCCGTGGCGCTTCGGCAACTCGTTCAAGGGCCTGACCAAGGGCATGTTCCACGCCCACGTGGGCTGGCTGTTCGCCCGCGAGCTGTCCAACCGCACCCGGTTCGCGCCGGACCTGCTGGCCGACAAGGACATCGCCAAGGTCGACAAGATGTTCGGCCTGCTGTCGCTGACCACCGCGTTCGCGCCGGCCGTCGTCGGCGGTCTGGTGACCATGTCGTGGCAGGGCGCGCTGACCGCGTTCTTCTGGGCGGGCCTGATCCGTATCGGCCTGCTGCACCACGTCACCTGGGCCATCAACTCGGTCTGCCACGTGTACGGCGAGCGCCCGTTCGAGATGCGCGAGGGTGACAAGGCCTCGAACTTCTGGCCGCTGGCGATCCTGTCGTTCGGTGAGAGCTGGCACAACCTGCACCACTCGGACCCGACCTGTGCCCGGCACGGCGTGATGCGCGGTCAGATCGACATCTCGGCCCGGGTGATCTGGCTGTTCGAGAAGTTCGGCTGGGCGACGAACGTCAAGTGGCCCAAGGTGGACCGGCTCCAGGCGAAGATGATCGACCGCGACGCCGAGCTCAAGCTGGCCCGGTGACCGTCGACACGACGGGCACCCCCTCGCCGCCCCCGTCCTCCTGGCAGGATGGGGGCGTGGCAGACGACACCCGCGACGTCCGGCCGGCCGGGCGCCAGGCAGCCGTGCCGAAGACCGGCTCACGGGTGCGGATGAGTTTCTCCCAGCGGCGCGAGCAGCTGATCGCCGTGGGGCGGCAGCTGTTCGCCGAGCGCGGTTTCGACGCGACCTCGATCGAGGAGATCGCCTCCCGCGCCAAGGTCTCCAAACCTGTGGTGTACGAGCACTTCGGCGGGAAAGAAGGCCTGTACGCCGTCGTGGTGGACCGCGAGGTCACCTCCCTGCTGACCCGGGTCACCTCGGCGCTGACCGCGGGGCATCCGCGTGAGCTGCTGGAGCAGGCGGCGCTGGCGCTGCTGGACTACATCGAGGAGGAGACGAACGGCTTCCGCGTGCTGGTGCGCGAGTCGCCGGTGATGTCCTCTTCGGGCAACTTCTCGTCGGTGCTCAATGATGTCGCGCACCAGGTGGAGCACATCCTCGGCGCGGAGTTCAAGACCCGGGGCTACGACCCGAAGCTCGCGGAGCTGTACTCGCAGGCCCTGGTGGGCATGGTGGCGCTGACCGGCCGCTGGTGGCTGGAGGTGCGCAAGCCGCGCAAGGAGACGGTGGCCGCGCACCTGGTGAACCTGTGCTGGAACGGCCTGGCACAGCTGGAGGCCAAGCCGGTCCTGCTGACCCGCAAGGGCAACAAGTAACGTCGCCCGCGGTGGCCGGCGAGCATGTCACCGCTTACTTGTTGGCGTGCGGTTTGACAGCGAACTTGTCGCCGGGGCGGGTGCTGTGGCGCAGCACCTCTTCGGCGATGGACTCGGCCGGGGTGCCGACTTTGCCGTACAGCCCGGCGATCAGCATGATCGTGCCGATGATGAACGAGACCACGCAGGTGGAGATCTCGTAGTTGAGCTTGTTCAGCGGCGTCTGCATGACGGTGAGCATGATGAGCCCGGCCAGCAGGAAGACCGCGCCGCCCCAGATGTTGATGAAGTGGTCGACGTTGCGGCCGATGATCGCGCCGCCGAGCACGATCGCGCCGACGATGATGGACAGCCAGGCGAACGCCGGGTTGGTCTTCAGGCCGAGCGCCTCGGTGTCGCCGCGGCTGAAGAAGGGCTCACCTGCGGTTCGGATGGCCCCGACGATGCCGAAGATCAGCAGGTACGCGCCCGACAGTCCCGCCAGGAAGCGCCACTGAGGCCTTAGCCGGTGATTGACCGGGATATGCATGACCCCAGTGTCCCGCCGGGAGTGTCCCGGCGGGACCGGTTCGCGGCAAATCAGGCGGTGCCGTGGCGGTGCTTCTCCTCGGCGACGGCCTTGGCGGCCGAGCCGACCTTGACGTACATGCCGGCGGTGAACAGGACCGATCCGATGAGGTACGAGACGATGCAGGTCGCCATCGTGAAGTTGAGCACGTTCGAGTCGGTGTGCATGAGCGCCAGCATCGCGGTGCCCACGAGCAGGAACCCGGCGCCGACCCACATGTCGATGAAGCGGTCCAGGTTGCGGCCGACCAGCGTGGCCAGCAGGACGGCGGCACCGGCGCCGATGCTCGCGTACGAGAAGAGGGGGTTGGTCTTCAGCCCGAGCGCGCTGGCGTCACCCTGGTTGAGCAGCGGCTCACCCTGGCTGTCGAGGTAGCCGAGCAGCCCGAACGCCAGCACGAACAGCCCGGCGAGCAGGGCCAGCCCACGGTAGAGCGGGCGCAGGGAGTGGTTGACGGGCATGTGGGAAGCCATGTCGCAGCTCCGGCGGGTACGAGGGGTCAGGGGATGCGTGAGGCTATCAGGCCTCCCCTGACCCGCGACCCGCCAGTGCGGGAGCTATTCCGAGATCAGCTCCGCGAGGTTGAGCCACTCGTCTTCGAGCAGCCCGCGCTCGTCCTGCAGCGCTTTGAGGCTCGCGTCCAACTCGGCGATCTTCGCGAAGTCGGTGGCGTGCTCGGCCATCTGCGCATGCAGCTTCTCCACGCGCTGGTCGAGCTTGTCGATCTGGCGCTCGACCCGCGAGACCTCCTTCTTCGCAGCCCGCACCTCGGCCGCGCTGGGCCCGCCGGTGCGTTCGGCCCTCGGCTCCTTGGCCGGGGCCGCCGCGCCGCCGCCGGGAGCCGCGTCGTGGTCGACCCGCTCCAGGTACTCGTCGACGCCGCCGGGCAGGTGCCGGATCTTGGCGTCGCCGAGCAGTCCGTACACCTTGTCGCAGACGCGCTCGACCAGGTAGCGGTCGTGGCTGGCCACGATCATCGTGCCGGGCCAGGTGTCGAGCAGGTCTTCCAGCGAGGCCAGGGTGTCGGTGTCGAGGTCGTTGGTGGGCTCGTCGAGGATCAGCACGTTCGGCTCGCCGGCGAGCAGGCGCAGCAGTTGCAGCCGCCGCCGCTCGCCGCCGGACAGGTCGGCGACCGGGGTCCACACCCGGCGGTCGGTGAAGCCGAAGATCTCGGCGAGCTGCGACGCCGACAGTTCCCGGTCGCCGAGCTTGACCCGCCGGGCGACCTGCTCGACGGCTTCCAGCAGCCGCAACTCGCCGGGCAGTTCCGCGAGTTCCTGGGACAGGAACGCGGGCCGCACCGTCTGGCCGGCGCGGAAACCGGCCGCGTCGGTGACCCTGGCCAGCAGCCGCAGCAGCGTCGACTTGCCCGCGCCGTTCGCGCCGAGCAGGGCGATCCGGTCGCCGGGGCCGACGTGCCAGGTGACGTCGTCGAGGATCAGCTTCGGCCCGGCGTACAGGGTGACGTTCTCCAGGTCGTAGACCTGGCGGCCGAGCCGGGCGGTGGCCAGCTTGGCCAGGGTGACCTGGTCGCGCGGGGCGGGCACGTCGGCGATGAGCGCGTTCGCGGCGTCGATGCGGAACTTCGGCTTGGAGGTGCGGGCCGGCGGTCCGCGGCGCAGCCAGGCGATCTCCTTGCGGAGCAGGTTCTGGCGGCGGGACTCGGTGACCGCGGCGACCCGTTCCCGCTCGGCGCGGGCCAGGATCCACGCGGCGAAGCCGCCGTCGTACGCGCGTACCTGCTGGTCGGCGACCTCCCAGATGCGGTTGCAGACGGCGTCGAGGAACCACCGGTCGTGGGTGACCACGACGAGCGCGCCGCGCAGGCTCTGGTTGAGGTAGCGGGCCAGCCAGTTGACGCCCGCGATGTCGAGGTGGTTGGTGGGCTCGTCGAGGATCAGCAGGTCGGTCGGGCGCACCAGCAGGGCGGCCAGCGCGATGCGCCGCCGCTCGCCGCCGGACATCGGCCCGACGGGCTGGTCGAGCCCGAGGCCGGGCATGCCGAGGCCGTCGAGGATGTTGCGGACGCCCGCGTCGCCGGCCCATTCGTGCTCGGCCTGGAACGCGGCGGGCAGCCAGGCGTCGCCGAGCACCACGTCGCGCACGGTCAGGTCGGGGGCCAGCTCGAGCGCCTGTGGCAGCGCGGACACGCGCAGGTCGCGGCGGTGCGTGACGCGCCCCGAGTCGGGTTCCTCGAACTTGGTCAGCATGCGCAGCAGGGTCGACTTGCCCGCGCCGTTGAGGCCGACCACGCCGATCCGGTCGGCGTCGTCCAGACCCAGGGAGACGTCGGTGAGCAGCGGGCCGGTCGGGCCGTAGCCCTTGCTCACCCGGTCGAGATTGATGATGTTGGCCATGATCCGATCAGCCTATCCGGGCGCCGTGCACGGCTCCGTACGCCTGCTGCACGCCGCGGCACAGGCCGGACTCCCGCAGCGCCTGGGCGAGGTCTGCCCCGTGGGGCTCGTCACGGGCCAGGAAGACGCAGGTCGGGCCGCTGCCGGAGACCAGGCTGGCGAGCGCGCCCGCCTTGTCGCCGACGTCGAGCGTGTCGGCCAGCGAGGGCCGCAGCGACAGGGCGGCGGCCTGCAGGTCGTTGCCGAGCGCCGCGCCGAGCACGGCCGGGTCGCGCTGCCGCAGCGCGCTGAGCAGGTCGTCGCTGCTGCCCAGCGGGGCGGGCGCGGTGCCGGCGGCGCGCATCCGGTCCAGTTCGCCGTAGACCCGCGGGGTGGACAGGCCGCCGTCGGCGAACGCCACCACCCAGTGCCACTTGTTGGCGCGGGCGAGCACGGGGCTGACCGCCTCGCCGTGGCCGGTGCCCAGCGCGGTGCCGCCGTACAGCAGGAACGGCACGTCGGAGCCGAGCGTGGCGGCGATCCGGGCCAGCTCGTCGCGGCCCAGGCCGGTGCCCCAGAGCACGTCGAGGGCGACCAGGGTCGCGGCGGCGTCGGCGGAGCCGCCGGCCAGGCCGCCCGCGAGCGGGATCGTCTTGCGCAGGTGCAGCCGGGCGTGCGCGGGCACCTTGGCGGCCGCGGCCAGCGCGTGCGCGGCGCGGATCACCAGGTTGCTGTCGTCGAGCTCCAGCTCGCCGACGCCCTCGCCCTGCATGGTCAGGCTGAGCGTGTCCCCGGACCGCGCGGTGACCTCGTCGTACACCGAGATGGCGTGGTACACGGTGTGCAGCTCGTGGTAGCCGTCGGAGCGCAGCGGCCCGACCCCGAGGTGCAGGTTGATCTTGGCGGGCACTCTCACCCGGACCGGTCCTGACGAGGCTCCCGCCAGGTCATCGTCGTCGTCGCCGAGCGTCCATGCCTCTGTCACGCCGACCAGCGTACTGGCCCCGCCCGGATCACCCGGCGGCGCAGCACCCCGCTCCCACATGCCCGGCCACGGGCCCGCGCCGCCCCTGCCGGGCCTCTCCCGCCGCGCCTCGCATAAACGTTGGCCTATCTCATCGAATTCGATCGCCCGGAATTCGATGTCATAGGCCAACGTCGATCAAAAGCCGGAACGCGACGGCGCACGCCCCGCGCAGGTCACTGCTTCGCGGCGGCCAGGGCGGCGAACGCGTGCACGTCGAGCTGCTCGCCGCGCGCGGACGGGTCGATTCCTGCCTTGCGCAGCAAGGCCTCCGCAGCCGGCGCGCCCCCGGCCCAGCCCGCCAGCGCGGCCCGAAGCGTCTTGCGGCGCTGCGCGAATGCCGCGTCGACCACCGCGAACACGGCGTCGCGGGACACGTCGTCGCGGGGCGGCTCGCGGCGGGTGAACGAGACCAGGCCCGAGTCCACGTTGGGCACCGGCCAGAACACCGCGGGCGGCACCTTGCCGGCCTGGCGGGACGAGGCGTACCAGGCGAGTTTCACCGACGGGATGCCGTAGATCTTGTTGCCGGGCTGGGCGGTGAGCCGGTCGGCGACCTCCTTCTGCACCATGACCAGCCCGTGCCGGATGCTCGGCAGTTCGGCGAGCAGGTGCAGCACCACCGGCACGGCGACGTTGTACGGCAGGTTCGCCACCAGCGCCGTGGGCGGCGGGTCGAACTCGGCGGCGGTGATCCGCATGGCGTCGCCATTGTGGACGGTGAGCCGGTCGGCGAGCCCGGGGGCGCGTTCGGCGGCGGTCGCGCCGAGCGCGGCGGCCAGCGGCGGGTCGATCTCCACCGCGTGCACGTGCGCGGCGGCGCTGAGCAGGCCCAGGGTCAGAGAGCCCAGGCCGGGGCCGACCTCGACGGCGACGTCGGCCGGGTCGAGTTCGGCGGCGGCCACGATGCGCCGGATGGTGTTGGGGTCGTGCAGGAAGTTCTGCCCGAGCTTCTTGGTCGGCGCGACGCCGAGCCGCGCGGCCAGCTCCCGGATCTCCGCCGGGCCGAGCAGTCTTGCCTGTTCAACGGTCACCCCCTCAGGCTATCGGGCCGCCCGTGTCGGCACGCTGTCGCAGCGGGCGGGATCAGGGCCGGGTGCGGACCGTCATGTGCAGGCCGCCCTTGGGCCGGATCGTCGCCTGCCCGGACAGTCGGGCGGGCCGGCCGGAGACCGGTTCCAGGGTGACCCGGGGCACCAGGGTGGCCAGCACCAGCGCGATCTCGGCCTCGGCGAAGCGGTTGCCGACGCAGATCCGCGGGCCGTCGCCGAACGGCAGGTACGCCTCGCGCGAGACCTCGGCCCCGGGGGCGAAGCGCTCGGGCCGGAACTCCTCGGGCTCCGGCCAGTACGCCGGGTCGGTGTGGATGACGTACGGGCTGAAGAACAGGATCTGCCCCGCCTTGACGGTGTGCCCGCCGAGCCGCGTGTCGGCGACCGGGGTGCGGTCGAACAGCCAGCCCGGGGGCCAGCGGCGCAGCGTCTCCTTCACGACCTGGCCCAGGTAGGGCAGGTTCGGCAGGTCGGCCATGGTGGCGGGGCGCTCGCCGAGCACCTCGGCGACCTCGGCGCGCAGCCTCTCCACGATCTCCGGGTGCCGGCCCAGCTCGTAGAACGCCCAGGTCAGGGCGGTCGCACTGGTCTCGTGGCCGGCGAAGAACATGGTCAGCAGCTCGTCGCGGATCTCGGTGTCGGTCAGCGCCGGGCCGCCCTCGGGGTCCTTCGCGCTGATCAGCATCGAGAGCAGGTCGCCGCCGTCGCCGCCCTGCTCGCGGCGGCGCCGGATCAGCTCGTACGACAGCCGGTCCGTCCGGGCCACGCTGGCCTTGCGCCACCGGTGCGTCTTCGTGGGCACCCAGCCGGGCAGCAGCCCGAAGGAGAGCAGGTAGGCGTTGAGCGAGTTGACGAAGTCGTGCACCGCGGCGAACACCTCGTCGCCGTCGTCGTCCACGGTGAACAGGGACTGCCCGACGATGCGCAGGGTCAGCCGCGTCATCTCCTCGACGACCTCGACGCGCTGCCCGTCGACCCAGGAGCCGAGCAGGCGCCGCGACTCGCCGACCATGATCTCGCCGTACCGCGCGATGCGCTGGGTGTGCAGGCTCGGCAGCACCAGGCGGCGGTGCCGGCGGTTCTCCGCGCCCTCGCGGGTGAGCAAGCCGTCGCCGACGTGGCCCTGCAGCAGCCGGGTGGTGCGCCACGACTTGGCGAACTCCTGCGGCCGCTTGACCAGCATCTCGTGCACCAGCACCGGATCGGCGACGAGCAGCATCGACAGCGGGCCCATCCGCACCCGGCTCACCGGCCCCATGGTGCGGGCCGTGTGCTGCAGGAAGCCCGGCATGTCGCGGTTCATCTCGCGCAGGTTGCCGAGCAGCGGCAGGCCGGGCGGGGAGGGGATGGTCTCCGTCGTCACATCGACGAGGTTAGACGTCCCCCGCGACACTCACCAGGGTCCGAAGATCCGGTTCCCGTTGTCCGAGATCGCCTCGCACATCTCGGCCAGCGGCATGCCCTTGGCCTCGGCAAGCGCCCGCACCGTCAGCGGGATCAGGTAGGAGGCGTTGGGCCTGCCCCGAAACGGCATCGGCGTCAGGTAGGGCGCGTCGGTCTCGACCAGGATCTGGCGGGGCGGGGTCAGCGCCGCCGCCGCCCGCAGCTGCGGGGCGTTCTTGAAGGTGACCGTGCCGGCGAAGGACAGCACGAAGCCGCGCCGCACGCACTCGGCGGCGAACGCCTCGTCGCCGGAGAAGCAGTGCATCACCACGGTCTCGGGCGCGCCCTCGTCGTCGAGCACCCGCAGGATGTCGGCGTGGGCGTCGCGGTCGTGGATGACCAGCGGCTTGCCGACCCGCTTGGCCAGCGCGATGTGGGCCCGGAAGCTGCGTTCCTGCGGCCGCAACCCCTCTTCCCTGGTACGGAAGAAGTCCAGGCCCGTCTCGCCGATGCCACGCACCCGCGGGTCCTCGGCCAGCGCCGCGATCTCGGCGAGCGCCGCGTCCAGGTCGGACAGGCGCGGGGCCTCGTTCGGGTGCAGCGCCACGGTGGCGACGACGGCGGGGTGCTCGGCGGCGCAGGCCACGCCCCAGCGCGACGACTTCACGTCGACACCCACCTGCACCAGCCGGTCCACGCCGACCTTCGCGGCCGCGTCGATCTGGGTGGCCGGGTCGCCGCCGTCCTCGGCGACGATGTCGAGGTGGGTGTGGCTGTCCAGCACCGGGTGCGGCAGCGGCTCCGGGGCGGGCGGGAAGGACTCCCAGCGGCGTTCGGCGGCCCGCGCGGCGCGATCGTTCGTCACCCGGCCATGATCCCACCCGGCGCTGCCGTCGGTGAGCGGACCGTCTCGTTGCGAGGTCGATCACCCTGCGCGCGGCCTTCTGTTCAGTCCGTGTTCACCTGGGCGGCACGCGCGGATATTAACGTCGGAGTTCGTGACGACCGTCAATGACACCGAGCGCGGCACGGTCCTCGTGGACGGCCGCGCCTACGCCGCGGACGCGATCGCCGGTGGCGCCGCGTACGAACTGTTCAGTGAGACGCCCGCGCCGGGCTTCCTGCGCCTGGACAACCCGGCCCGGTGGGCGTACCACCGCTTCGTGCCGGCCGCCGAGGTCACCGCGGGCGCGCAGGCACTGGCCGCGTCGCATCCGGAGTCGCCGCTGTGCGCGCCGCTGTCGCGTGCGGTGAGCTGGGAGCACGTGCACCGGCTGAGCCAGCGCCCGCCCCGGGACCGGCAGGCCGCCGGGCTGATCGGCACCGTGCGGTCCAGCGCCGCCGTACGCCGGGGCACCCGGATGGTCATGCCGCTGACCCCCACCGGAGTCACCGCACTGCTGCGCGGCCGGCTGCCGCACGGCTTCTGCTACCGCGAGTGGGACCTCGCGCACCTGCGCACCCCGGCCGAGCTGGCGGTGCTCGGCGCGGGCGGCACCGGGGCCCAGGACCCCGCCGACGAGATCGCCTACCTGCTGCGCTGGCGGGCCGTCGACCCGCGCGACTACCAGCCGTCGAGCGGGGACGCGGTCGCCGGGCTGGTCGCGATGCCGCCCCACGACCGGGTCGGCGCGGCGGTGCTGGGCACCGGGTTCGCGCCGAGCAGCAGCGAGCTGATCCCCGAGTGGATCACCGCGGACTTCGCCGACCTGCCGCTGCCCGCGCACGCCGCGCTGGTGGCGTACGTGCCGGACGGCACCGAGATCGTGCTCTACACCTTCCAGCCCGAGCAGCGGGGCTGGCTGCGCCTGGTCGGGCCGCAGTGGCGGCGGCTGCTGCACCCGCTGCGCGAGATCAGCGCGGACCAGGAGTACCTGCCGATCCCGCGTACCGAGGCGGTGTTCAGCCGGCTGATCGGCACGTTCCGCGGCGAGGAGTACGAGGCCGTCGCCGACCCGCCGGAGGAGTTCCGGGTGCTGGCGATGAGCCGGGCCGCCCGCTACCCGGTCGAGTCGCTGCTGCGGCGCACCCGCTACGCGCACTGGCGCGGCGCGCCCTGCACCGTGCTCGCGGCGGACAGCACCTGGGTGCGGCTGCGCCTGTGCCGCCCCGACCCGCAGAACGTGGCCGCGCTGGGCGCGCAGTGCTACGAACGGGGCATCTACGAGGCCTGGGCGCCGGCGACCGAGGTCACCGACGCCCAGGACGTCAACATCCCGTACCCGCTCTAGCCTTCGAGCCGGGCCAGCTCCTCGTCCACGATGGACGGGTCCAGCTTCTTGAACACCGGCGTCGGCGCGCTCAGCGGCGTGCCGGCGCGCAGCTCGCGCGGCTCCCACTTGGCCCCGACGGTGTAGTCGCCGGTCAGCACCGGGTAGCCGGGGCCGCCGTCGAGATCGGACACCTCGACGATCTCCGGCATCGGCGCGTGCACGCCCTCGCCGCCGAGCAGCGTGTGGATCTTCTGCGCGGCGTGCGGCAGGAACGGGGTCAGCAGCGTGTTGCAGTCGGTGATCGCCTGCAGCGCGGTGTGCAGGATGGTGGCCAGCCGGGGCCGGTCCTCCTCCGCCTTGATCTTCCACGGCGACTGGTCGGACAGGTACTTGTTGGCCTCGCCGACGATGCGCATCGCCTCGTTGATCGCGGCCTTCTGCTTGTGGTTCTCCAGCAGGTTGCCGACCGTCGTGAAGCCGCCGCGCACCGTCTCCAGCAGCGCGGTGTCCTCGGCGGTCAGGTCACCGGCCATCGGCACCGCGCCGAAGTTCTTCGCCGCCATCGAGATGGTCCGGTTGACCAGGTTGCCCCAGCCCGCGACCAGCTCGTCGTTGTTGCGGCGCAGGAACTCCGCCCAGGTGAAGTCGGTGTCGGTGGTCTCCGGACCGGCCACCGCGATGTAGTAGCGCAGCGCGTCGGCGTCGTAGCGGGCCAGGAAGTCACGCACGTAGATGACGACCCGGCGCGACGAGGAGAACTTGCGGCCCTCCATCGTCAGGTACTCGCTGGACACCACCTCGGTGGGCAGGCCCAGCTCGCCGAGCTCGCCCGGCTTGCCGCCCTTGTCGCCCTTGCCGTCGTAGCCGAGCAGGATCGCCGGCCAGATCAGCGAGTGGAAGACGATGTTGTCCTTGCCCATGAAGTAGTACGAGCGGCCGTCCTCGGACTGCCACCACCTGCGCCACGCCTCCGGGTCGCCGGAGCGGCGCGCCCACTCGATCGAGGCCGACAGGTAGCCGATGACCGCGTCGAACCAGACGTAGAAGCGCTTGGTGTCCCAGCCCTCCTTCGGGATCGGCACACCCCAGTCCAGGTCCCGGGTGATCGCGCGGGGGCGCAGGTCGGCCACCAGGTTCTTGGAGAAGCGCAGCACGTTGGGCCGCCATCCCTCGCGGGTGTCCAGCCACGCGCCCAGCGCCTCGGCGAACGCCGACAGGTCGAGGAAGTAGTGCTCCGAGTCCACGAACTCCGGCGTCTCGCCGTTGATCTTCGACTTGGGGTTGATCAGGTCGATCGGGTCCAGCTGGTTGCCGCAGTTGTCGCACTGGTCGCCGCGGGCGCTGGTGTAGCCGCAGATCGGGCAG
This sequence comes from Catellatospora coxensis, assembly GCF_016862635.1. Lineage (GTDB taxonomy): Bacteria > Actinomycetota > Actinomycetes > Mycobacteriales > Micromonosporaceae > Catellatospora > Catellatospora coxensis. Next base: position 19,924 of record NZ_BONI01000096.1, read on the forward strand.
GTGCCCTCGATGTACCGGTCGGGCAGGCCGCGGCCGGTCGACGGGGAGATCGCGGCCTGGGTGGTCTTCGCGATCACGTACCCGTTGTCGAACAGGGCCGTGAACAGCTCCTGCACCACGGCGTAGTGGTTGCGGGTGGTGGTCCGGGTGAACAGGTCGTAGGCCAGGCCCAGGCCGTGCAGATCCTCGACGATCATCCGGTTGTACTTGTCGACGGCTTCGCGGGGCGTGATGCCCTCGGCGTCGGCCTGCACCTGGATCGGCGTGCCGTGCTCGTCGGTGCCCGACACCATGAGCACGTCGTGGCCCGCCATGCGCATGTACCGGCTGAATACGTCGGAGGGCACTCCGAAACCGGAGACATGACCGATGTGGCGCGGGCCGTTGGCATAAGGCCAGGCGACCGCGGCGAGAACGTGACTCATGACTAACCAGCGTAGTGAAGGCCACCGCTGCCGCGCGAACCGGTTGTCGCCTCGTACGACACGCGCGGCAAATCCGCTTGTCGGGTGTCCGACTGGAGTGAAATGACCAGGTATGAGGGATAACGTGGACAGCCTCGCGCACGATGAGCCCACCCAGCGGGTCGAGCCCGGCACGGCCCCCGGCCGCGACGAACCCCACCCCTCCCGGCCCGTCCGGTCCGGCACGCTCGTCGCGCCGCCCCCGCCCGGCCTGGTGGCCCTGCCCGTCGACGTGGACGCCCCGTGGCGCCGCCCCGACGAAGCGCCCAAGCCACCCCGGGCTGCCACACCCGACCCGACTCCGCAGGCGACGACGCCACCGGATGCGGTCGCGCACGCGACGCCGCAGGACGCGCCGGATGCGGTCGCACCCGCGATGCTGCCGGACGCGCCGTCGCCGGGCACGACGTCACAGGACGTGGCGTCACCGGGCACGGCGGCACAGGACGCGGCGGCCCCGATGGTTCGCACACCGGACCAGGCAGATGTCCCCGACACCGCCCCGGCCGCCGACGGGCCGGCCGAGCAGCCGGTGCGCGCGGCATCGCCGCGGCAGGTCGAGAGCGCGCCCGCCGTTCCGCACCCCGACCCGGCCGTACCCGCGGAACTCACCCGACACGCGGCACCCGCCGGCGCCGTCGAGCCCGCCCATGCCGTCGAGACCCGCGCCACCGAATCCGCGCACGCCCCGGAGCCCGCGGAGCGCGCGCACCCCGCCTGGCTCGGCGAGCCGACCGGTCGCTTCGACCTCGACCTGCCGGAGCACGGCCGCACCAACCCGTCCTGGCTCGGCGAGCCCACCCGCCGCCCCGATCCCGACGTGCCGTTCGACCAGTACGCGCTACCCGACGACCCGCCACCGGCCGCGTTCGGCCGGGGAGTCGACGCCGCGCCGGCCCGGCCGGTGACCGGCCCGGCGCGCGCGGCGCGGGACGCCGTGACGATCGACCTGGCCGAGGACGACTGGCACGCCGACCTGCCGGACCCCGTCGGCGGATCCGCGTCCGGCTCCCCCACGCCGGCCATCCCCGCGCCGCCCGGGGCGCACCGGCCGGTGGCGGCCGGAGCCGCTCAGCCGCCGGCTGCCGGGTACTCCGCGCCCACCGAGGCGTTCACCATGCCGGTGCAGGAGGTCCCCCGGGAGAGCTGGATCGACCCGCGACTGCGCGGCGGCCGCCGCGCCCGGCCGGAGGACGCTCCGAAACGCAAGCGGGCGAGGCCGCCGCGCGCGCCCCGGCGGACCGCGGTCGCGATGCCGCTGCTGATCCTGTTCGCGCTGGTCGCCGCGTTCTTCAGCTGGGTCAGCGCGGAGCCGCTGTGGCTCGCGATGGGTCACGGCAAGACCGGCACGCTGACCGTCACCAGCTGCGCGGGCAGCGGGCTGCTGCAGCGCTGCGTGGGCGAGTTCGCCACACCGGCGCGCGACTTCACCGCCGTCCCGGTCGACGTGTTCGGCCCGCCCGGGCAGGCCGAGGGCCTGAGCGCCCCGGCCCGCATCGTCGGCGCGAACAGCCACCGGGCGTACGTCACCAACGGCACCGGCGGCCTGCACCTGCGCTGGATCGTCGGGCTGTCGATCGTGCTGCTCTGCTCGATCGCCATCGTCTTCGCCACCGGCGCCCTGCGCCTGCCGGAGCGCCGCGAACGCCTCGCCGCCGCCGGCCTCGCCTTCGCCGGCCCGTTCCTCATCACCATCGGCTTCCTGGCCGCCACCTTCTGACCCCTCCGTCCCACCCCGATTTTCATTGACGCTGGCCTATCACATCGAGTTTTCGTGACTCGTACTCGATGTGATAGGCCAGCGTCTATTCGGGGACCGGGACGGCGGGACGGCGGGGCGGCGCGCGGGTGAGCGCGGGAGCGCGGGTGAGCGCGGGAGCGCGGGTGGAGCCGTGCGGGTGGGCGGCGGGTGGAGCCGTGCGGGTCAGCGGCGGGTGGAGAGGTCGTAGACGTCGCGTTTGGGGAGGCGGTGGGCCGCGGCCACGGCGGCGGCGGCGTCGCGGCGGGACATGCCCTCGGCCACGTGCGCGGCGACCTCGGCGATGAGCTGCTCGTCGGTCGGGCGGGTGGTGTCGGGCACCGCGCCCGCGACGACCAGGGTGATCTCGCCCCGGAACTCGTCCAGCTCCGCCAGCTCGGCCAGCGGCGCGCGGCGTACCTCCTCGTAGGTCTTGGTCAGCTCGCGGCACAGCGCGGCCGCGCGGTCGCCGCCGAAGGCCGCCACCAGGTCGGCGAGGGTGTCCTGGACGCGGTGGGTGGACTCGAAGAAGACCAGGGTGCGCTCCTCGGCCGCGAGCGCGGCCAGCCGGGCGCGCCGCTCGCCGCCCTTGCGCGGCAGGAAGCCCTCGAAGCAGAACCGGTCGCAGGGCAGCCCGGACAGCGCCAGCGCCGTGGTGACCGCGCTGGGGCCGGGGGCGCAGGTGACCGGCAGCCCGGCCGCGAGCACCGCCGCGACCAGCCGGTAGCCGGGGTCGCTGACGCTGGGCATGCCGCCGTCGGTCACCAGCGCCACCCGCTGCCCGTCGCGCATCGCCTCGACCAGTTCGGGGGTACGCCGCTCCTCGTTGCCCTCGAAGTACGAGACGATCTTGCCTGGTATGACGATGTCGAGGTCCCGGGCCAGCCGGAGCAGCCGCCGGGTGTCCTCGGCCGCGACCAGGTCGACCTCGGTGAGCACCTGGCGCAGCCGCGCCGAGGCGTCCGCGGGGTTGCCCAGCGGCGCACCGCACAGCACCAGCCCGGTCAGTTCCGCCATCTGTACCCGCCTTCGATGTGTTCTTTTGCCGATCACCGTGAACTCAGGCGACGGTTTCGCAGTTTTTCAGCCTACGATCCTTGGCGTGACCCAGACGGCGACGGCGCCCCCGCAGGCGCCCACCACTTCCGAGCCGCACGTGCTCAATGTCGTTCGGCGCCGCCTGCTGCCCCTGGAGCAGCGGCTGAACCCGTACGCGTGGCTGGCCGCGCTGGCGGTCACCTTCCTCGCGGGTGTGCTGCGCCTCTACAACCTGGCGAAGCCGCCCGGCAAGATCTTCGACGAGACCTACTACGCCACCGACGCCCACTGGCTGTGGGAGAAGGGGTTCGAGTGGGACGAGAAGAACGGCACCGCCGGTTACGTCGTGCACCCGCCGCTCGGGAAGTGGATCATCGGGCTGGGTGAGCAGGTCCTCGGCTACAACGAGGCGGGCTGGCGGCTGTCGGCGGCGGTGTTCGGCACCATCTCGGTGCTGATGTTCACCCGCATCGCCATGCGCATGTTCGGCTCGGTGGTGCTGGGCTGCGCGGCGGGCCTGCTGATGGCGTTCGACGGCATGCACTTCGTGCTGTCGCGCACCGCGCTGCTGGACCTGTTCCTGATGTTCTTCCTGCTGGCCGCGTTCGGCGCGCTGGTCCTCGACCGCGACCAGCGCCGCCTGCGCTGGCTGCGCTTCGTCGAGGGCGGCGGCGACCCGCACGGGCGGGGCCGGGACAGCCGGCCGGCGTTCGCGGTGCCGTGGTGGCGACTGGCGGCGGCGGCCCTGCTGGGCTGCGCCCTCGCCGTGAAGTGGTCGGCGCTGGCGTTCCTGCCGGTGGTCGTGCTGCTGGTGATCTGGTGGGAGGTGGGCGCCCGGCGCAGTGCCGGGGTGCGCCACCCGATCCGCGACACCATCCTCGACGAGGGCCTGTGGATCCTCGCCTGCGTCCCGATCGTGCTGGGCGTGTACCTGGCGAGCTGGAGCGGCTGGATCCTCACCGACGGCGGCTACTACCGCGACTGGTCGCCGAACTGGTTCAGCAGCCTGGTGCACTACCACCAGGAGGCGCTGAACTTCCACGAAGGCCTCAGCTCGGAGCACACGTACCAGTCCGCGGGGCCGTGGGCGCCCATCCAGTGGCTGCTGCTGGGCCGCCCGGTGGCCTTCTACTGGTCCGGGGACCCGGGCTGCGGGGTGGACCAGTGCGCCGCCGAGGTGCTGCTGCTGGGCACGCCGCTGCTGTGGTGGAGCTTCCTGCCCGCGCTGGGCGCGACGCTGTGGTTCGGCATCGCGCGCCGCGACTGGCGGGCCGGGGCGATCCTGGCGATGACCGCCGCCGCGCTGATCCCGTGGTTCTTCTTCCCGAACCGCACGATGTTCTACTTCTACGCCATGCCGGCCGAGCCGTTCCTGATCCTGGCCGTGGTGTTCGTCTTCGGAGCGATCATCACCTCGCCGCCGGGCCTGCCGCAGGACGAGAACAGGCAGCTCATCGGCTCGATCGCGCTCGGCGCGTACGTGCTGCTCGTCGTGATCATGTTCGCGTTCTTCTACCCGATCTACACGGGCACGTCGATCCCGTACGTGGACTGGCAGCACCGCATGTTCCTCGGCAACCGCTGGATCTGATCGCGGAACGCCTCCCGAAGGCCCGTGGCGAGCCGCCGCGGGCCTTCGGCGTGTCCAGGCCCGCACCGGGGCCGGAAATGGCGAAAGCCCAGCTCGTATGAGCTGGGCTTTCTCGGGTGGAGACGAGGGGATTCGAACCCCTGACCCCCTCGATGCGAACGAGGTGCGCTACCGGGCTGCGCCACGTCCCCGAGTTCGTCCGTTTCACGGACCGGCCAAGGTTAGCAGGTCTGCCGGACGTTCGCGAATCACTACCCGGTGCGTCGTGGATCACGCCGTCTCACGCGGCCGGGCCGGCGTGGTACGGCTTGCCGCGTACGCCGCCCTGGCGGCCGCGGTAGGAGATGGTGGCCACCCGTGGCGGCGGGGGCGCCTCGGCGGCCAGGGACTCCGCCTGGGCCTGCAGGGCGGCCAGCTGCTCCTGGGCCCGCAGCAGCTCCTCCTGGAGCAGCCTCGCGGCCTCCCGGCGGGCCTCGGCGCGGCGGCGCTGGGCGAGGCGGACCTGCGCCTGCTGCTCGGCGAGCCACTGCGCCTGCCGCTCGTCGGCCCGGCGGCGGCGCGCCGTACGCAGCGCCTGCCCGCGCAGGTGGGCGACGTACAGCAACAACATCGAGCCGGTCACCGACACGCTGATCAGGAATCCTGGGCTGACCAGCGCGACACCGGCGAGCTGCACCAGGTTCAGCAGCACCAGCCCGGCGAGCAGCCGCCGGCGGCGGTACACGGCGGGACGGTGCCGGCGGCGGGGTCTGGCCTTGGCGCGTTCACCCTGGCCGACGAGCCGGAGCCGGGTCCGGGACGGGCCGGCGGGAGCGGGCGGCGCGGACACGGGGGCGGTGCACAGTGCCCGGGGCGGCCGGATCGGGCGGCGGCCGGGCACCGTGCGGCGGCGGCGCCGGCGCGACAGCACCCGCGCGGTAGAGATCGCCCGCTCCGCCACCAGCCGCTCGGTGGCGTCGTACCGGCGCACCAGCGCCGGGGCGAGAGCGAGCAGGCCCGCAGCGGCGAGGACGGCGAGGAGCACCGAGGTCGGCACCCTCACCCCTCCCGTCACACCCGTAGTGCGGCGACCGGCCCATCGATCGGCCACCGTAAGACTTCCAGTGAGGGGAGCCTACGTTCGTGATCACGTGATCGCGTAACGCCACACCGTACGAAGGTGAAGTCGGGTTCAGCCGCGCCGGCGCCGCCAGCGGGCCATCAGGCCGCCGTCGGTGGCGACGTCCTCCCAGGTCAACGCGTATCCGATGTGATCGCGCCAGGCGCCGTCGATGAACATGTAGTGCGGGTGGTAACCCTCCTCGCGGAAGCCGAGCTTCTCCACCACGCGGCGGCTGGGCTTGTTCTCCGGCCGGATGTTCACCTCGACCCGGTGCAAGCGGCCCGGCCCGAACGCGTGGTCGACGACGAGCGCGAGCGCCGTGGGCATGATGCCGCGCCCGGCCACCCGCGAGTCGATCCAGTAGCCGCAGTACGCCGACGAGAACGCCCGGCGCACGATGCTGCCCAGGTTGATGTGCCCGACGAGGCGTTCGCGGCCCTGCTCGCGTACGCAGATCGCGAACGGCATCGACTCGCCCTGGCGGGCGCCCTTGCGCATGGCTCGCCGGATCATGTGGAACGCGGCGGTCGAGTTCAGCTCGGCCCACGGCGCGGGCGGCGTGGCCTCCCACTGCCGCAGCCAGGCCTCGTTGTAGGTGCGCACCTCGACCCACTGCCCGGCGTCGCCGCGCCGGTACGGCCGCAGCACGACGTTCCCGTCGGTGAGCACCGCCGGATACCCCACCGCCGAAGTCATGCCTTCTCCTCGCTGCGCTCGTCGGCAGCATGAGGACCAGAAGACATGATTCGCTCGCTACGCTCCCTCATCTTCTACGGTCCAGCAGCAGCACGTCCACGGTGGAACCCGCGGCCGCGCTGGTCACCCGCTCACCCAGCACCAGAAGTCCGTTCGCCTCCGCCATACCGGCCAGGGTACGGGCACCGCCCGGCAGCGGTTGCACGGTGTAGCCGCCCCCGCGGCGCTCGGCGACCAGCGCGGGCCGGAACTCGCGCAGCCCGCCCGGGGAGGCGACGGTCTCCAGCAGGTGGCCGCGCACCGAGGGCCGGAACACCGGCTCGGCCCCGGCCAGCACCTGGATCACGGGCCGGGCCAGCACCTCGAAACCGATCAGCGCGGCCCCGGGCTCGCCGGGCAGGCACACGATCGGCACCTCCTCGGCACTGCCGACGGTCCCGAAGCCGAGCGTGCCGCACGGGTACAGCGACACGTCGGTGAAGGTCACCATGCCCGCGCGGCTGCCGTCGCGGCGGGACAGGATGCGCCGCACCATGTCGCCCGGCCCGGTGCCGGACCCGCCGGTGGTGATGATCAGATCGGCGCGCAACGTCTGGTCCTCCAGCAGCGCGCGCAGCGCCTCCGGGTCGTCGTCGCAGATCCCCACGCGGTACGCGTGCGCGCCCGCCTCCGCGGTGGCCGCGGTCAGCGCGTGCGAGTTGACGTCGACGACCTGCCCGGCCTGCGAGACCCGGCCCGCCTCGACCAGCTCGTCGCCGGTGGACACGATCACGACGCGCGGGCTGGGCCGCACCACGACGTGCCCGATCCCGCTGGCGGCCAGCGCCCCGACCAGCGCCGGGGTCACCGTGGTCCCGGCCCGCGCCAGCACCATGCCCTCGGCGACGATCTCGCCGGTGCGGCGTACGCCCATGCCGCGTTTGGCCGGGTGGTACACCTCGACCGAGGCCATGCCCTGGTCGGTCCAGCGGATCGGCACCACCACGTCGGCGGCCTGCGGCAGGGCCGCCCCGGCGGCGACGGAGAAGCAGGTGCCGGGCGTGAGCCGGGCCGGCCGCCAGCTGGACGCGGCGAGGTCGCCCACCACGTTCAGCCGGGCGGGCCGGCCGGCTGCCGCCGCGGCGACGTCCTCGGACCGCGCCGCGTAGCCGTCGATCGCGGCCTGGTCGAAGGCCGGGTACGGGTGGCTCGCCACCACGTTGTCGGCCAGCACGTTGCCGTGCGCCTGGGTCAGGTCCAGATCCAACGCCGGCAACGCCCGCAGCCTGCGCAGCACGCTGCCCAGGTAGTCGGCGAGTGGCGTCAGCTCGGCCGCGGCTGCCGCGTCGAGATGGACGGGGTCCGGAGTGGACCTGACCGTGGCGGTCATGTCAGGCGGCCTTCCCCGCATTGCGGTCGAGTCCCGCGACGAAGGACTTCAGCCACTCCGTGAAGGCGGGGCCGAGGTCGTCCCGCTCGCTGGCCAGCTGCACGACGGCCTGCAGGTAGCCCAGCGGCATGCCGGTGTCGTAGCGGTGCCCGCGGTACACGATGCCGTGCACCGGGGTGCCCTCCGCGAGCAGCAGCGCCATCGCGTCGGTGAGCTGGATCTCGCCGCCGCTGCCCGGCTTGGTGCGCCGGATCGCGTCGAAGATCGTGCCGGGCAGCACGTACCGGCCGACGACCGCCAGGTTGCTCGGCGCCTCGTCGACGGCGGGCTTCTCCACCAGCCCGGTGACCCGTACGACATTGTCCACATCGGCGTACTCGGGACCGGCGTCGGACACCGACGCGATGCCGTACCGGTTGACCTGGTCCTGCGGAATCTCGATGAAGGCCAGCACGATGCCGCCGGTGCGCGACTGCAGCTCGATCATCTGCGGCAGCAGCGGCTGCGACTCCTCGGTGAACTCGTCACCCAGCAGCACCGCGAACGGGGCGTCGCCCACGTGGGACTCGGCGTAGGAGACCGCGTGGCCCAGGCCCAGCGGCTCGCCCTGGCGGCAGGTGTAGATCTCGGCCAGCTCCGACGTCCCGCGGACCGCGGCCAGGCGCTCCAGGTCGCCCTTGGCCTCCAGCCGCGCCTCCAGGTACGGCTGGCGGTCGAAGTGGTCGACCATGCTGGTCTTGCCGCGACCCGTGATCAGCAGGACGTCGTTGATGCCCGACCGCGACGCCTCCTCCACGATGTACTGCAGGACCGGCCGGTCGACGACCGGCAGCAACTCCTTGGGCACCGCCTTGGTGGCCGGAAGGAACCGGGTCGCCAGTCCGGCGGCCGGGATGACCGCCTTGGTGGCCCGCTGACCGTGCGCTTGTGCGTGGGGGGTGTGCTCCGACATGTCGCGAGACTAACGGCCCCGAGCCTGTCGAGGGGCTTGTGGGCTGCTCGACGCGCCGCCGGATGGGCACAGGATCCCGCCGGGCAGCGCGACCTGGAAGGTGTCGCGCCCGGCCGCCTTGGCGGCGTACAGGGCCTCGTCGGCCGCCTGGAGCACTCCCGCGCCCTGCGACCCGTGGTCGGGCAGCACCGCCAGTCCGATGGAGACCGTGACATTGACGTACAGGTCCGCGCCGCCGTCCCGGGCCGGCACGATGATCGGCTCCCGGCGCACCGCGTCGCACAGGCGCTCGGCGACGGCGACGCCGCCGACCTCGTCGGTCTCCGGCAGCAGCACCACGAACTCCTCGCCGCCGTGCCGGAACGCCACGTCGACCTCGCGGATCTCGTACCGGATGCGCTGGGCGAACTCGGCCAGCACGGCGTCCCCGGCGGCGTGGCCGTAGGTGTCGTTGATCTCCTTGAACCGGTCCAGGTCCAGAGCGAGCACGCACAGCCGCCGGCCGAAGCGCACCGCCCGCTCGGACTCCCGGCGCAGCGAGTCGCGCAGCGAGCGGTAGTTGAACAGCCCGGTCAGCGGGTCGGTGACGGACAGCCGCTGCGCCTCCTCGTGCACCCGTACGTTGTCGACCGCGACCGCGGCCTGCCCGGCGAAGGTGCGCAGGGTGACCAGATCGGAGTCGTCGAACTCGTCGCGGCCCAGCCGGTCGTAGAGGGCCAGCACGCCGCGCGCCGCGGGCAGCGCCCCGGGCTGCGGGAACGAGCTCGCCTCGCCCAGCCCCGGCGCCGAGAACGGCACCACCATGTACGTGCGGCAGTCCGGCTCGCCCGGGTCCAGCCGCGGCCCGTCCCGCTCGACGCGGCCCAGCCTCGGCACACCGGTGGCGGCCACGGACCCGGTCAGGCCCAGCCCGTACGGCACCCGCAGGGTGCCCCGCTCGCCGGTCGTCCAGCGCTCGTCGAGGCCCTCGGTGCACTGGCCGACCAGCGCGCCGGTGGCCGGGTCGGCCAGCAGCACCATGCCGGCCGACGCGCCGGTGGCGTGCCGGGCGGTCTGCAGGATGACCCGCAGGATGCGGTCCAGGTCGTGGGTGCTGGACAGGGTGTCGCCGAGCACGCCGAGGTGCCCGCGCAGCTGGTCGCGGCTGGCGGTCAGCGCCGCCACATACGTGTGCAGCTCCCGGGTCATGTGGTTGAACGCGGTGGCCATCCGGCCGATCTCGTCGTTGCCGCGTACCGGCACCCGGGCGTCCAGGTCGCCGCCGGCCACCCGGTCGGCGGCCGCGGCCAGCTCGACCACGGGTTCGGTGGCGGTCTTCGCCAGCCACCAGGCCACGGTCACGGCCACCCCGGCGGTGATCAGTACGACGAGGGTGAGCAGCAGGTAGAGACCGGTCGGCGGGCGGGCGGGCAGCGACACGGCCAGCGGCAGCGGCTCCCCGGCCACCGGCCCGACCCGGGCCACCAGGTGCCCGTTGTCGGCCGCGCCGGTCGCGCCGTCGCCCAGCTTGCCCGCGTACCCGCTGATGGTGGCCGCGTCCGCGCCGAGCATGGTGGTGTGCACCGGACCGCCCGTGCCCGGGTCCTCGGGCGCGGGGGCGAGGTCGACCTCGCGGCCGAAGTCGCCGCCGACCGGCTCGTCCCCGGCCACGCCGGTCCCCTGCGCCCCGTCCACGCCCGCCGGGCCGCCCGGGTCGATGCCGCCCGGAGCGGCGACGGCGTCGGCAGCGCCGGGCCCGTCGGCCGTCGGGTCGACGGGCAGCGCGCCGCCGGTGAGGTCGCCGGGCTGCCCCGCCGCCACGCCTGCCGCCACACCGTTGGCCCCGGCCCCGGCGAGGGCCTGCCCGTTCGTTCCGGGACCGGCGGCGGTGCCGTTCGCTCCGGGACCGGCGGGGGCGCCGTCAGTGCCGGTGCCGCCCGGGCCCGGGCCGATCGCGCCGATGCCGCCCGGAACAGCGCCGGGCATGCCGCCGATGCCGCCCGTGTCGTCCTCGGCACCGTCGGCGGTGTCGCCCGTGCCGTCCGGCTCGCCGCTGGGTTCGCCGAGGGTGCCGTCGGGGTCGGCCGCCAGGTCGGGGTCTTCGGCGGGCGCGCCCGCCGGGACGCCCGTCCCAGGCAGCAGGGTCAGCTGCGCGCCGCTGGCCTGGGCCAGGCGGCGGATCAGGTCGCCGTCGACGGTGAGGGCGGCCGAGACGGTGCCGGTCGGCTCGCCGTTCGGGCCGGCCAGCGGCACCCGGGCCGACAGCGCCTCGAATCCGGCGACCGCGTCCGGGCGCACCTGCGGGTCGGGCCCGGCGCAGTCGGCCCACGGCGGGGCCGGGGCCTGGGCGGTGGTGACACCGTCGACGCCGGTGTCGATGTGCACACCGCCCGCGAGTCCGGCGGCGACCATGCGCTCCGCAGTGGCCAGGCGCTGGTCGGCCGGGGCGGCGGCGACGCCCTCGGCGACGGCGCGCAGCTGGCCGCAGAGCGAGCCGACCGAGGTGCGCACCGAGCCGGCGGCGACGGCCAGCCGCTCGGTGGCCCGCTCGTGGGAGAGCTTGCTGACCATCGTGCCGACGAAGAAAGCGCCGAGCAGGACGGGACTGAGGACCACCGCCAGGAAGGCGGTGGTGAGCCGGGCGCGCAGTGTCACACTTTCCCCCTCGGCGGCGGTGAAGTCACCGGGGTCAACGGCGAACGTCGCGCTAGGATGCGTCGCTTGTACAACCTGAGGACGTTATGAGTGAATATTCCGTTTTGTCAGTAACCATTGCGACCGGGCGCGTCCGGGCGGGCTCGCGGCGGTGACCACGCCCGTCCCCGCCAAGCGCGACCTGCGCGCCGTGGTGCTGGCGGCGCGCCGAGCGCAGACCTCGGCCGCGCTCGACGAGGCGGACACGGCGCTGGCCGCGCGGCTGCCAGAGCTGGTCGCGCCCGGCGCGGCGCTGACCGTCTGCGCGTACGTGCCGATGGCCGGCGAACCCGGCGGCCCCGGGCTGCCCGACCGGCTGGCCGCCACACCCGGCGTGGCCCGGGTGCTGCTGCCGGTGCTGCGGCCCGACCGCGATCTCGACTGGGCCGCCTACGCCGGGCCGGGGTCGCTGGCACCCGCCGCGTTCGGGCTGCGCGAGCCGGCCGGGCCACGGCTGGGCGTGACGGGGATCACCACGGCCGATCTGGTGCTGGTCCCGGCGGTCGCGGTCGACCGGCGCGGCACGCGCCTGGGCCGCGGCGGGGGCAGCTACGACCGCGCCCTGGCCCGGGTGAGCGGCGGCACGCCGGTGATCGCGCTGCTGTACGACGGCGAACTGCTCGACGAGATCCCCGCCGAAGCACACGACCAGCGCGTGAACGGCATGCTCACACCGAGCGGCCTGCGGCGCATTCCCGGCTGACGCATGAGCGAGCTCGCGAGCGAATCAGCGG
>NZ_BONI01000097.1 GCF_016862635.1 Catellatospora coxensis
CCAACCTCGCGCTGACCAACCTGCGGCGCTCGCTGCCGCTGGTCGCCGAGGAGGCCGGGCAGTACGCCGACGCGCAGGCCGCCCTGGTCACGGCGCGCCGCAGGAGGTCCCGGCTGGCGGGCGCGGCGACGGCGCTCGTGGCCGTGCCGCTGCTGGGCGCGATCTGGTTCGGCCTGCTCGGCCCCGCCCTCACGCCACCGCCGGTGACCAGCTCGCCGAGCCCGTCCGCCCCGGCCCCGTCGCGCTCGCCGGTGACTCCGCTGCCGACCCGGGTGCCGCCCGGTGCGGCCAAGGCCGACCTGCCTGCCGACCGGGGTGTCCAGGGTGGCGCACTGCTGCTGGCGAAGCGGGTCTCGGACGACCCCGTGTACGAGCTGCTCGGCGGCGACGGCATCCGGTACCGGCTGCCGCCCAGGCCGACCGGTGGCTTCACCATGGAACCCGTGCTGTCGCCGGACAGCCGGTGGGTGGCCTGGTCGTCGCCGCAGGGCACGGTGGTCCGGGACCTGACCAGGACCCTCGTCCGTGAGCTGCCGTACCCCGTCGGCGAGCCCCGCTGGTCACCGTCCGGGACCTGGCTGCTCGTCTCACGGTTCACCGATCGCGCCGAGGTGCTCGTCCGGACCGCCGACTGGACCGTCTACGTGCTGCCCACCTCCGAGCGGGCCAGGCCCGTCGCGGCGGTGCTGGACAGCGGGGAGCTGCTGCGGCTCGGCGACCGGATCACCGACACCACGGTCACCCTCGACCGGGTCGATCCGATGAGCTGGGCCGCCCACCGGTTCACCGTGGAGTTGGGAGGCGTGCTCAAGGCGGGCGAGAGCGCGGTCTCTCTCGAGGTCACCTACGGCGACACCGGCGAACGCGACCTGATCGCCTTCGTGCTGCCCGCCGCCGACGGCACGGCGGGCATCGAGATCGTGCAGTCCTCGGGCCCCGGCGACACGGTGTCCGCCGTGGTCAGCTTCTCGCCCGGCGACGGCCGTGTGCTGCACCGGATCGGCCTGCGGCCGAGCGGGTACGCCCAGCCGCTGTGCTTCCGCGGCACGGATCTGCTGTGGACCGATGCCGAGGCCGTGCTCGGCGACGGCTACCGGCTGCCGCTGGACCCGGATTACGGCTACCGGCTGCCCGGCAGCGGCCGTATCGCCAACCTGTGGGGCTGAGCAGCGGCGGCGCGGTCGTCGGCGAGGCTGCGAGAATGATCGGATGGGTGGTTCTCTGCCGATCATCGACCTGTCCGCCGACCGCGCCGCGGTGGCCGCCGGGATCCGCGCGGCGTGCCGCGACAGCGGGTTCTTCTACCTGACCGGGCACGGCGTGCCGGACGAGCTGCTGCGCCGGCTCGACGCGGCGTCGCGGGAGTTCTTCGCGCTGCCCGAGGACGTGAAGGCGGAGATCGCCATGGCCCGGGGCGGCCGGGCCTGGCGCGGCTTCTTCCCGGTCGGCGGTGAGCTGACCTCCGGCCGGCCGGACCTGAAGGAGGGCCTGTACTTCGGCGCGGAGCTGCCCGCCGGCGACCCCCGCGTGGTCGCCGGGCTGCCGCTGCACGGGTCCAACCTGTACCCCCGGCAGGTGCCGGAGCTGGCCGAGGTGGTGCCGGCGTACCTGGCGGCGCTGACGGCGGTGGCGCAGGAGGTGATGCGCGGTGTGGCGGTGAGCCTGGACCTGCCCGAGGACTACTTCGCGAGCGGGTACACGGCCGACCCGACGGTCCTGTTCCGGGTCTTCCACTACCCGCCGTCGCCGGCCGGGGACGACGGCTGGGGCGTCGGCGAGCACACCGACTACGGGCTGCTCACGCTGCTGGCCCAGGACGGCAACGGCGGCCTGCAGGTGCGTACGCCCGGCGGCTGGATCGACGCGCCGCCGGTGCCCGGCACGTTCGTCTGCAACATCGGCGACATGCTGGACCGGCTGACCGGCGGCTGGTACCGCTCGACGCCGCACCGGGTGCGCAACGTCAGCGGCAACGAGCGGCTGTCGTTCCCGTTCTTCTTCGACCCGGACTTCTCGGCCGAGGTGCCGCCGCTGCCCGGCCCGGCCCGCGAAGGCGCGGACGGCCACCCCCGCTGGGACGGCCAGGACCTGCGCGCTTTCACCGGAACGTACGGCGACTACCTGCTGGGCAAGGTGGGCAAGGTCTTCCCGCAACTGCGCGGCGAGGTCCTGTGACCGTCTCTTCGCCCAGCCGGGCACATGCTGTTCACCGGAAAGCCAGCATCCGTCCATCTTGACGGGAAAAGGTCGAGTGATCGGCTCACCGACCGCTGGAGATGACGTTGACCGCTCGGTTCGAGTTCTACGAGCGGGCGTGTGCCGGCGTCACCTGGCGGCTGCTGTCCAGCAACAACCGTGACCTCGGCCGGTCCGGGGTGGGTTTCCCCGACGTCGACGCCTGCCTGCGCGCCGTGGACGAGGTCCGCGCGGCCGCGACCGAGGCCGAACCGGTGATCCATCGGGTGAGCCGGCTGGCCTGGGCCTGGCGGCTGGAGGCGGGCCCCGGCTCGGTGGCCGTGGCCAGCCGCGCCTACCAGCGCCGCGTCCAGGCCCAGACGGCCTGCGACCTCTTCCTCCGCCTCGCCGTCGAAGCCCCCGTCAACACCGAGGTCCGCCAGACCCGCGCCTGACCCACCGACCTGGTGCTCCCTCACCCGCCGCAACTCTTGAAGAGTCGCGGCCACGGGGACGCGCCGAAGCCGCGACTCTTCAAGAGTTGCGACCGGGAAGAGTTGCGACCGGGGTGGGTGGTCAGTCGGGGGAGCCGCGGCGGAGTTGTTTGATGGCGGAGCGGTGTTTCTTGGCCTGTAGGCGGCGTTGTTTGGCGCCTTTGCTCATCTTGGTGGGGCGGCGGGGTGGCGGCGGGGGAGCCAGTGCCTCGCGGAGCAGGGTGGCGAGGCGTTCGCGGGCCGCTTCGCGGTTGGCGAGCTGGGCGCGGTGCTCGCTGGCGGCGATGGTGAGCACCCCGCCGGTCAGCCGGTGGCCCAGCCGGTCGAGGACGCGGTCGCGGAGCTCGTCGGGGATGGCGTGGGAGCGCTCCACGTCGTACGACAGCTCCACCCGGCTGTCGCTCGTGTTGACCCCCTGACCACCCGGCCCGGAGCTGCGCGAGAAGCGTTCGCGCAGCTCGCTGTCGGGTATCACGACCCGATCGGTGATCCTCAAGTCCTCGGCCACGGTGCCGCGCACCTCCTTCCGGCGTCCTCGTGCGCCCGCCGATCATGCCGTACGGAGAGCGCGTTCACCGCACGGTTTTCCTCGTTGACCAGTCTAACCATCGATATCAGTCAAGATTACTTAATCGGTTTTCATGGTCCACGTCACAGGATCGTCACGAGAACGACGTCCTATTGACACGTTGGGAGCGCGCCCATACCGTGTGTGCACTTATCCGGTTCAGTAGACGCTTCGCTATCTCTGGAAGCGCTCCAAGTTGTTTCGGAGGACGTACATGCGACTGCACAGGTCCGGCTGGGTGGTGGCCACCGCGCTCGTCGCGGTCGGCGCGCTCACGCTCGCCGGTTGCAAGGGCGGCGGCAGTGACGAGCCGTCGAAGCCCGGCAGCCCGGTCGAGCTGAAGATCGCCTTCTGGGGCGACTTCGGTCTCGACGAGCTGAAGGCCAAGTACGAGGCGGCCAACCCGAACGTCAAGATCGTCCTCAACTCGGGCGAGTACAACGCCCAGCACGAGGACCTGCAGAAGAAGCTGATCGCCGGCTCCGGCGCCCCCGACATCGCGGCGATCGACGAGGGCTTCATCGTCAGCTTCCGCAGCCAGGCCGACAAGTTCGTGAACCTGCTCGACAAGGGCGCGAGCAAGTACCAGGACAAGTACCTGGGCTGGAAGTGGAAGCAGTCGCTGTCGGCCGACGGCAAGACCCAGATCGGTCTCGGCACCGACGTCGGCGGCCTGGCCATGTGCTACCGCACCGACCTGTTCAAGGCGGCGGGCCTGCCCACCGCCCGCGACGAGGTCTCCAAGCTGTGGCCGACCTGGGACGAGTTCATCAAGACCGGCCAGAACTACACCGCCAAGTCGAAGAAGAAGTTCGTCGACAACGCCACCAACCTGTTCAACCCGATCCTGGGCCAGCAGCCGGTGGGCTTCTACGACGAGTCCGAGACGCTGAAGATGGACGGCGGCCCGAAGGCGGCGTTCGACCTCACCCTCAAGTCCATCGAGGCGGGCCTGTCGGCCAACCTGCCGGCCTGGTCGCCGGAGTGGAACGCGGCCTTCGTCAAGGGCGACTTCGCGGTGCTGGCCTGCCCGGCGTGGATGCAGGGCCACATCAAGAACACCGCGCCGGACACCGCCGGCAAGTGGGACGTCGCGGCCATCCCCGGTGGCGGCGGCAACTGGGGCGGCTCGTTCCTGACCGTGCCGAAGCAGGGCAAGAACGTCGACGAGGCGTACAAGCTGCTGGAGTGGCTGATCCAGCCCGAGCAGCAGATCGAGATCTTCAAGAAGGTCGGCAACCTGCCCTCGCAGCCGGCTCTCTACAAGGACCCGGCGATCGCCGACTTCAAGAACCCGTTCTTCAGCGACGCCCCGGTCGGCACGATCTTCAGCAAGACCGCCGAGGGCCTGACCCCGCAGTACCTGGGCAAGAAGAACGGCCCGACCCGGGTCGCGGTCGAGAACGTCATCAACTCCGTCCAGGCCGGCACCACCAAGCCCGGCGACGCCTGGGCGCAGGCGGTCAAGGAAGCCGAGAAGGCGTCCAAGGCCTAGCAGGCAGTGACATGCGGAGCCCGCCACGCGGACTCCTGGCGCGTTGCGGTGCGGATCGGAAGGGGTGGGCGTCTCCCTACGGCGTCCACCCCTTCACCCGCCGCGCCACGTTCCGCATCATATCGACCGTCCTCGGTAAACGGAGGTAATCGTGCGCGGGCTATCGCACCGGCTGCACCGATTCGACGTGAAGCAGATGCCTTACGTCCTGATCGCACCGTTCTTCATCCTCTTCGCGATCTTCGGGCTGTTCCCGCTGATCTTCAACGGCGTGGTGGCCCTGCGCACCTGGCGGCTGGACGACCCGGCCCAGGACGGCTGGGCGGGCCTGGCCAACTTCGAGAAACTGCTGACCGACGAGGACTTCTGGAACGCGCTCTACAACACCTTCGGCATCTTCGTGCTGTCCACGGTGCCGCAGCTGCTGCTCGCCCTGTGCGTGGCGTTCCTGCTCAACCGCAGGCTGCGCGGGCAGACCTGGTTCCGGGTCAGCATGCTGCTGCCGTACATCACCCCGCTGACCGCGTCCACGCTGGTCTTCCTGGTGGTGTTCGGGCGCGACTACGGCGTGGCCAACTGGGTGCTGTCCGTCTTCGGCATGGACGACCCGATCGACTGGCGGGCGGGCAAGCTGCAGTCCTGGGTCGCCATCGCCACGATGGTCAACTGGAAGTGGATCGGCTACAACGCGCTGCTCTACCTGTCGGCGATGCAGACCATCCCGCGCGACATCTACGAGGCGTCCGCCCTCGACGGCGCGACCTCGTGGAAGCAGCTGTGGCGGATCACCGTACCGATGATCCTGCCCGTCGTGATCTTCACCGTCGTGCTGTCCACCATCGGCGGCCTGCAGCTGTTCACCGAGCCGATGCTGCTCGACGCCAACCCCGCGTCGGCCAGCGGCGGCTCCAACGGCGAGTGGCAGACCATCGCCCAGCTCATCTACAAGGTCGGCTGGAAGAACCTCAACCTGGGCTACGCGGCCGCGATGTCCTGGGCCCTGTTCCTGATCATCGTCATCGTCGCGGTCGTCAACACCCTGGTCACCAGCCGGCTCGGAGGAGGAAAGCGATGAGCACCACCACCGACACCCGCGCCGCGGCCCCGGCGCAGGCGCGCCCCGACCAGGCGCCGCGCCGCAGGCTGAAGCCCGCGCTGCTGGGCCGCGCGCCCCAGGACACCCCGGCCGGCAAGTGGACCTACCTGCTGCTCGGGCTGACGTTCCTGCTGTCCATCTACCCGATCTACTGGATGTTCGTCATCGCGACGAGCACCGACGCGGCGCTGGCGGAGATCCCGCCGAAGTTCCTGCCGGGCGGCGAGTTCATGAAGAACCTGACCGAGGTCTTCTCGCTGCAGGACGTGTACTTCGCCGAGTCGCTGGTCAACAGCGTCATCGTGTCCACTGTGATCACCGTGTCGGTGCTGTTCTTCTGCTCGGTGGCCGGCTTCGCGTTCGCCAAGCTGCGCTTCCGGGGCAGCCGGATCCTGATGGTGATGGTCGTGCTCACCCTCACCGTGCCCAACCAGCTCGGCATCGTCGCGCTCTACATCCTGATGGGCTACCTGCCCGGCGAGGGCGGCTGGAACGGCAGCCTGCTCGCGGTCATCGTGCCCGGCCTGGTCAGCGCGTTCGGCGTGTTCTACATGCGGCAGTTCATCCTCGGCGCGGTGCCCGACGAGCTGATCGAGTCGGGCCGCGTCGACGGCGCGACGACCATGCGCATCTACTGGAGCATCGTGCTGCCCGCGATCCGGCCCGCGCTGGCCGTGCTGGGCCTGCTGACCTTCGTCGGCAGCTGGAACGACTTCCAGTGGCCGCTCATCACGCTGGGCGGCACGGACTACCCGACCTCGATGGTCGCGCTGTTCGACCTGGCCAGCGGTAATTATGTGCTGTACCGGCGGGTGCTCGCCGGTGCGTTCGTGGCCACCGTGCCACTGATCATCTTGTTGTTCGTCGGGGGCAGGCAGATCGTCCGCGGCATCATGGAGGGTGCGGTCAAATCGTGATGATGGCGTCTCGGTCCAGGAGCATGGTCCAGCTCCACCACGGCTGGCAGGTGTCGGCGCGCAACACGCCGGTGCCGGTCGTCCGGGTGCCGGCGGCCGTGCCCGGGTGCGTGCACACCGACCTGCTGGCAGCCGGGCTCATCCCGGATCCGTTCCTGGACTCCCACGAGAACGAGCTGAGCTGGATCGGGCGCACCCGGTGGACGTACGAGACCAGCTTCGGCTGGTCCGGCCCGGAGGACGACCGGATCGACCTGGTCTGCGCGGGGCTGGACACCGTCGCCGTCATCTCGCTCAACGGCACCGAGGTCGGGCGCACCGCGAACATGCACCGCGGCTACCGCTTCGACCTGCGTTCGGCGCTCACCCCCGGCCGCAACGACCTGCGCATCACCTTCGACTCCGCGTACGACCACACGGCGGCGATGGCGCGGCAGGTCGGCTCCCGGCCGGGGGCCTACGACGAGCCGTACAACCTGATCCGCAAGATGGCCTGCAACTTCGGCTGGGACTGGGGCCCGACCGTGGTCACCGCCGGCATCTGGCAGCCGATCGGCCTGCACAGCTGGTCGACGGCGCGGCTGGCGCAGGTGCGCCCGCAGGTCACCGTGGACGGCACGACCGGCCTGGTGGACGTGCACGTCGACGTGGAACGGGCGTCCACCGAGTCGCTGACCGTCACCGTCGAGGTCGGCGGCGTGGTCGGGGTCGCCTCGATCGGGGCCGGCAGCATCGGCGCGACGCTGCGGCTGTCCGTGCCGGACGTGCGCCGCTGGTGGCCGCGCGGCTACGGCGAGCAGCCGCTCTACCCGCTGCGGGTGGTGCTGGCCACCGAGGGCGGGCGCGAGCTGGACCGGTGGGAGCGGCGGGTGGGCTTCCGCACGGTACGGGTGGACACGACGCCCGACGAGCACGGCACGCCGTACACGGTGATCGTCAACGACGTGCCGGTGTTCGTGAAGGGCGTCAACTGGATCCCCGACGACGCCTTCGTCACCCGGATCACCCGGGAGCGGCTCGCCGAGCGCTTCCGCCAGGCGTGCGCGGCGAACATCAACTACCTGCGGGTATGGGGCGGCGGCCGCTACGAGTCGGAGGACTTCTACGAGCTCGCCGACGAGCTGGGGCTGATGGTCGGGCAGGACTTCCTGTTCGCCTGCGCGGCGTACCCGGAGGAGGAGCCGTTCGCGGCCGAGGTCGCCGCCGAGGCGCGTGAGCACGTGGTGCGGCTGGCCTCGCACCCGAGCCTGGTGACCTGGACCGGCAACAACGAGAACATCTGGGGGTACGCCGACTGGGGCTGGCCGGAGCAGCTCGCCGGGCGCAGCTGGGGCGCGGGCTTCTACCACGAGCTGCTGCCCTCGATCGTCGCCGAGCTGGACCCGACCCGCCCGTACTGGCCGGGCAGCCCCTGGTCGGGCACGCCCGACATCCACCCGAACGATCCGGCGCACGGCACCATGCACATCTGGGACGTGTGGAACCAGGTCGACTACACGCACTACCGGGACTACGTCCCGCGGTTCTGCGCCGAGTTCGGGTTCCAGGCCCCGCCGGCGTACGCGACGCTGCGCCGGGCGCTGAGCGACGAGCCGCTGGCCAGTGACTCGCCCGGCATGCGCCACCACCAGAAGGCCGCCGACGGCGACCTGAAACTGCGGCGCGGGCTGGACGCGCACCTGCCCGAACCGCAGGGCTTCGACGACTGGCACTACCTCACGCAGGTCAACCAGGCCCGCGCGATCCGGCTGGCCGTCGAGCACTTCCGGTCCCACCAGCCCGTCTGCATGGGCGCGATCGTCTGGCAGCTCAACGACTGCTGGCCGGTGACGTCCTGGGCGGCGATCGACGGCGACGGCCGGCGCAAACCCCTGTGGCACGCGCTGCGCGACGCGTACGCCGACCGGCTCCTGACGATCCAGCCGCGTGACGGCGGCCTGGTCCTGGTCGCTTCCAACGACACCGACCGGCCGTGGTCGGCCTCGGCGGACGTGACCAGCCACGATCTCGGCGGCAAGGCGCTGAACGCGACCACGGTCACGTTCGACGTCGCGCCGCGCTCGGTGACGGTGACGCCGATCCCGGACGGCGTTGCGCTGCCCGACGAACCCCGGTCCGAACTGCTCCGCGCGGTCGGCGGTGAGCAGCAGGCCTGGTGGTTCCACGCCGAGGACCGCGAGATCGACTACCCGGCCGCACGGTACGAGACGACCGTCGAACCGGCCGCCGGCGGCTACACCGTCACGGTCACCGCCGGAACCATCCTGCGCGACCTGTCCCTGTTCCCCGACCGCCTCGATCCGGCCGCCACCGTCGACCAGGCCCTGGTCACGCTGCTGCCCGGCGAGTCCGTCACGTTCACCGTCCACACCACCGCCCGCCTCGACGCCACCGCACTGGCCGCCCAGCCGGTGCTCCGCTGCGTCAACGACATCACCGCCTAGCACCACCAGCGGGATCTTGACGGTCTGTGGCCGCCCTGGCCGCCACAGACCGTCAAGATCGCCGGATTCCCATCCCTTCCACGGATGCCGGCCGGTCTCCGCGCCTGCCCGATGCCGTCCTCCTGCGCCACCGGCGGTGTTCGGGCGGGTGCCGGAGCGGCGGCGAGAGGAGCACGCACATGAACAGACGGATCCTGGCGGTCGCCGCCGGGGCGCTGATCCTGCTGCTCGGCACCGGTAGCGGCACCGCCGCCGCGGCCGGTGGCCACCCCGACGCGGGGTTCGTGACCCGCAACGGCAGTGACCTGAAACTGAACGGTAAGCCGTTCCGGTTCGCCGGGACGAACAACTACTACCTGATCTACCAGTCGCCCACGATGGTCGACGACGTGTTCGCCCGCGCCAAGGGGGCGGGCCTGACCGTGCTGCGCAGCTGGGGCTGGCTCGACATCGGCGACCAGGACGACTCCGGTTCGGTGTCGGGCAAGAAGAACGGCGTCTACCTGCAGTACTGGGACGGCACGCGCCCGGCGTACAACGACGGGCCGGACGGCCTGCAGCGGCTGGACTACGTGCTGTGGAAGGCCGGGCAGACCGGGATCAAACTGGTCATCCCGTTCACCAACAACTGGTCCGACTTCGGCGGCATCGACCAGTACGTCCGCTGGGCGGGCGCGGACAACCACGACGACTTCTACACCGACCCGGTCATCAAGGGCTGGTACAAGGACTGGATCAGCCACCTGCTGAACCGGGTGAACCCGCTGACCGGCCTGGCGTACAAGGACGACCCGGCGGTGATGATGTGGGAGCTGGGCAACGAGCCGCGCTGCAAGGGTTCGGGCCTGTACCCGCCCTCGGCGTCGTGCGGCCCGGCCACGCTGACCGCCTGGGCCGACGAGATGACCCGCCACGTCAAGAGCGTCGACGGCAAGCACCTGGTCGGTGTCGGCGACGAGGGCTTCTACTGCGACGACCCGGCCTCGGCCGACTGGACGACCAACTGCGGCGAGGGCGTCGACTCGGTCGCGCTCGGCAGGCTGCCGGCGGTGGACGTGGTCTCGTTCCACCTCTACCCGGACGGCTGGGGTAACAAGACCGCCCAGTGGGGCGCCGACTGGATCAAGCGGCACAACCGCGACGCCAAGCGGGTGGTCAAGCCGTCGATGCTGGGCGAGTTCGGCTGGCGCGACAAGGCCACCCGCAACCCGGTCTACCAGCAGTGGACCGAAGCCGCCGCGAGTGACGGGGGCGACGGCTTCCTCTACTGGATGATCAACGGCATCCAGGATGACGGCACGATGTACCCCGACTACGACGGGTTCACCGTGGCCTGCCCCGGCACGGTCTGCCAGGCCATCACCAACGCCGGGACGATCATCAGCACCGGGCGGCGCACCTTCCCGCCGGTCGCCGACCACGACACCGTGGTGGTGCCGTACGGCACGACGGCCACGCTGAGCCCGGCGGCCAACGACATCGCGTACCAGACGCACGTGCGGGCCGACAAGATCGACCTGGACCCGGCCGCGGACGGGCGGCAGACCGGCGCGACCGTCGCCGGCGGCACGTTCACGCTGGCCGCGTCCGGGCAGCTCACGTTCACCCCGAACGAGGGCTTCGCCGGCAAGGCGGCGGTGGATTACACGATCCGCGACACGGCGGCCCGGCTGTCCAACGTGGCCACCGTGACGGTGACCGTGCTGCCCGACCCGACCGCCGCCATCCCGCTGGCCTCCTGGGAGACCGGAGTCGAAGGCTGGGCGCCCGGCAACTGGCAGGCCAACGCGGGCACGCTCAGCGGCCAGACGGCCTTCGCCACCGCCGGCACGGCAGGCCTGCACGCCGACGCCGTCGACGGCGGCTGGTTCGGCGTCAGCTTCCCCGCCCCCGTCGACCTGTCCGGCAAGTCGTACGTCAAATACGACCTGCGCACCGGCGCCGCCGGCACCTCGACCAGCATCGTCCTGCAGACCGGCCCGTCCTGGACCTGGTGCCAGGGCCCCTTCAACTGGGTCAACCAGGACACCGCCCAGACGACCGTCGAAGTCGACCTGAACACCGGCCTGTCCTGCGACCCGTCCTCCCTCACCGAAGTCCACGCCGTCTACCTCTGGCTCAGCCCCGGCTCCTTCGACCTCGACAACCTCCGCGCCGAGTAACCGATTGGCGAAAGGAAGGGCACCTTCACATCGCTATGCGATGTAGAAGGTGCCCTTCTTAACGACAGACGAGTGCTGAGCAGGGCCGACGTCAGGCGGCGGCGGGGAGGGCGATGGTGTGGCCGGTGTGGGCGACCTTGGCGCGCAGGTAGCGGAGGTTGTCCGGCTTGGCGTGCACGGCGGTGGGGACCACGTTCGCCACCTCGACGCCGTGGTCGCGCAGCTGGCTGGGCTTGTCGGGGTTGTTGGTCAGCAGGTCGATGCGGGCCACGCCGAGGGCGGACAGCATCTGCGCGGCGGCGGTGTAGTCCCGCTCGTCGTCGCCGAACCCGAGCGCCCGGTTCGCGGCGTACGTGTCCAGGCCCGCGTCCTGCAGGGCGTACGCGTCGAGTTTGGCGTACAGGCCGATGCCCCGGCCCTCCTGGCGCAGGTAGAGCAGGTACCCGCCGCGCTCGGTGATGCGCTGTACGGCCTCGCGCAGCTGCGGCCCGCAGTCGCAGCGGGCGGAGCCGAAGACGTCGCCGGTCATGCACTCCGAGTGGGCCCGCACCAGCGGCGTCCCGGCGTGCTCGAAGTCGCCGAGGCCGAGCGCGAGGTGCTCCAGCCCGTCGGACAGGCCGGTGAAGGTGAAGACCTCGGCGGTGGTGGCGTACCCGTCGGGGAAGCGCAGTGGAACGGTCACCCTCGTGCGTACACCCAGCTGCTCGGTCATGGCTCACCAGTCTCGTCGTCGGAACGTGCCCGTCTCAGGTAACGCGCCCGTTGCTACTTGATTGTTGAAGCATCAAGAACTGTGTGAAATTCCCTCACCTCCCTCTGTGCGCTACGCCACATCCCGCGTACCATCCGCAGCCATGACCGTGTCGCCCCCCGCATCCTCCGAGGTCACCGCCCCTGACCAGGACCAGCCGCTGACCGGCGGCGTACGCGCCGGATACGCGCTGGGCTCGCTGGCCACCGGTGCCTTCGGCACCGTGCCCGGCCTGCTCCTGCTGCCGTACCTCACCGACAACCTCGGCGTCGCCGCCGGGCTGGCCGGCCTGCTGGTGCTGGTGCCGAAGGCGTGGGACGTGCTGATCAACCCGGTCGCGGGCCGGATCTCCGACCGCACCGTCTCGCGCTGGGGCGCGCGCCGGCCGTACCTGCTGTTCGGCGGCCTGGCCGTGGCGGTGCTGTTCGCGCTGATGTTCGCCGGGCCGTTCGGGGCCGGTTCGGGGTCGGCGATCTACGTCGCGGTGGCCTTCCTGGCCACCGCCACCGCGTACGCCTTCTTCCAGGTCCCCTACGTGGCGATGCCCGCCGAGATGACCGACGACTACAGCGAGCGCACCCGGCTGATGACCTGGCGGGTCGCCGTGCTCGCGGTGGCGATCCTGGTCTCCGGCGCGGTCGCCCCGATCGTCGTGCAGGCCGGCGGCGGGGGCGTGCCCGGCCACCGCTGGATGGGCGTGTTCGTCGCCGCGCTGATCGTGGTCGGGGCGCTGGGCTCGTTCCTGGGCACCCGGCGCGCGCCGGTCGGCCGGGTCACCGAGAGCGAGCCGACGCTGCGCGCGCAGCTCGCCGTGGTACGCCGGAACAGGCCGTTCACCGTGCTGCTGACCGTGTTCGTGGTGCAGTCGATCGGCGTCGCGACGATGCTGGCCGGGGTCAAGTACGTCGCCGACCACGTGCTGCAGCGTCCCGAGGACGGCCCGACGCTGCTGTTCGCCTGCTTCGTCGGCCCGGCGCTGCTGGTCATGCCGCTGTGGAGCCGGGTCGGCGCGCGGGTCGGCAAGACGAAGGCACTGGTCCTGGCCTCGGTGCTGCTGGCCGGGGGCGCGCTGGCGCTGATCGTGGCCGGTTCGGTGCCGCCGGTGGTCGCGTACGTGATCACGGGCCTGATCGGCGTCGGGTACGCGGGCCAGCAGGTGTTCGCGATGGCGATGCTGCCCGACTGCGTGGCGTACGACGCCGCCCGCACCGGCCGCCGCCAGGCGGGCGTGTTCACCGGCCTGTGGACGGCGGGGGAGACGTTCGGCCTCGCACTCGGCCCCGGCCTCTACGCGCTGGTGCTGCAACTGTCCGGCTACGCCTCCTCGGCGAGCGGCGCGGCGGTGCAGTCCGACGGTGCCCGGCTCGGCGTGCTGCTCGGCTTCAGCGTGGTGCCCGCGCTGCTGGTCGGCCCGGTGACGCTGCTGCTGCGCAAGTACGACCTGACCCCGGAGCGCCTGGCATCGGTGCAGGTGGAGACGGGTACGGTGACCCGATGATCGACGCACTTCCGCCCCAGGGCGTGCCCGCTGACCAGGTGCTCGCCGAGCTGCGCGGCATGCGCGCCGCCGACCTGCCAACGCACGGCGGGCGGCTGTTCGCCTACGTGTACGACCCGGCCAAGGCCGGACTCGACGAGCTGGCGATGTCCGCGTACGCCCTGTCCGCGCACGTCAACGGACTGGACCCGACGGCGTTCCCGTCGCTGCTGGCCACCGAGAACGCGCTGGTCGCCGCTGCGGCCCGGGTGCTCGGGGCGGGCCCCGGGACCACCGCGCCGGACGTGGTCGGCTCGGTCACCAGCGGCGGCACCGAGTCGCTGATCCTGGCCGTGAAGACGGCCCGCGACGCGCACCCGGAGATCGCCGCGCCGCGGCTGGTGATCCCGTCGACCGCGCACGCGGCGTTCGCCAAGGCCGCGCACTACCTGGGCGTGGCGCTGGACCTGGTGCCGGTCGACCCGGAGACGTTCACGCCCGACCCGGCCGCGGTCGCCGCCGCGATCACCGCGGACACGGTGCTGGTGGCGTGCTCCGCGCCGTCGTACGCGCAGGGGGTCGTCGATCCGGTCGAGCAGATCGCCGCGATCGCTCTGGAGCGGGGCGTGCGCTGCCACGTGGACGCGTGCTTCGGCGGCTGGGCGCTGCCGTTCCTGCGCCGGGTCGGGGTCGCGGTGCCCGCGTTCGACTTCAGCCTCCCGGGTGTCACGAGCATGTCGGTGGACCTGCACAAGTACGCGTACACCCCGAAGGGTGTCTCGGTGCTGCTGCACCGCGACGCCGGGCTGCGCCGCCCGCAGTACTTCGCGTTCGCCGACTGGCCCGGCTACACCATGGTCAACCCGGTGATCTCGTCGACGCGGTCCGGCGGGCCGATCGCGGCGGCGTTCGCGACGCTGCGGCACGTCGGCGACGAGGGCTACCTGGAACTCGCCCGGCAGACCCGCGACGCCGTCGCCGGGCTGGCCAAGGCCGTGGCCGAGGTGGACGGGCTGCGGCTGCTCGCCCCGGCCGACTTCACGGTCGTGTGCCTGACCTCGGACGACCCGGGGCTGGACCTGTTCGTGCTCGCCGACGAGCTGTCGGCGCGGGGCTGGCACACCCAGCCGCAGCTGCCGTACCAGGGCATCCCGGCCAGCATCCACCTCACCGTCACCGCGTCCGTGCTGCCGCAGGTGCCCCAGTTCGGCCCGGCGCTGGCCGAGTCGGCCGCCGCCGCCCGCGCCCACGGCCCGGTCGAGCTGCCCGCCGAGCTGCTCGCGATGGCCGCCCACCTCCCACCGGACCAGCTCACCCCCGAGATGGTCGCCGGCCTGGCCGAGACCTTCGGCCTCACCGGCGGCGAACCCGGCGCGGCCCCCCGCCTGGCCGTCGTCAACGCCGTCCTCGCCGCCGCCCCGCCCCGCCTGCGCGAACGCCTCCTGGTCGAGTTCGTCAGCCTCCTCCAACGCCCCTCCTGGTAACCGAAGGAAGGGCACCTTCACATCGTCATAGGTAGAGGAAGGGCACCTTCTTAACCTTCTCCGCCGCTGACCGGCGGGGACACGCCCGGGTGACCGGCTCGGCGTCGCCGTGCCAGGTCAAACCCGGTGCGAGGTTAAGAAGGTGCCCTTCCTCTACGCATACGGTGGGGAAGGTGCCCTTCCTTCGTCAGGGGTTACTTGCGGAGGAGGCAGGTCAGGCGGGCGGTGCAGATGCGCTGGTCGTCCTCGTCGGTGATGACGATCTCGTAGGTGACGATGCTGCCGCCGCGGTGCAGCGGGGTGGCCACGCCGGTGACCAGGCCGGAGCGGGCGGCGCGGTGGTGGGTGGCGCTGATGTCGACGCCCACGGCGTACGGCCGGCCGATGGTCGAGCCGTGCAGGGTCGCGCCGATCGAGCCGAGGGTCTCGGCCAGCACGCAGGACGCGCCGCCGTGCAGCAGGCCGAACGGCTGGGTGTTGCCCTCCACCGGCATCGTCGCGACCAGCCGTTCCGGGGTCGCCTCCAGCAGCTTGATGCCCATGCGCTCGGCCAGCGCGCCCTGCATGGTCGTGTCGTAAGTCATCTCCACCCGCCGCACGTTACCCGCCGGTCACCACGGCAGACAGGGGCCGGAAGACGGTTCCGGGGAACCCGCGGCCTCCGGGGGAGCGGAGGGGCGGATTCCCCAGAATCAGCTGGGCCGTGGGGCTCAGGGCGTGGAGCCGCGGTAGTGGCCCAGCGTGGCGACTCCGACGATCCAGCCCACGAACAGGCCGTAGATCGCGCCGGAACCGGCCGCCTGGAAGGCCCCCAGCAGGGAGGCGTCCGAGCGGATGAAGGCGGTCAGCAGACCCGCCACCGCACCCGCGAAGATGTACCCGGACCAGCCGGCCATCAGCTGGCTGAACGTGCCGCGGGCGCGTCCCAGCTGGGCGTTGGTCGACAGGGCCAGGAACACCGCCGTGAAGATGATGAGCAGGATCGCCTTGAGGTCGGCGGCGAGCACGTCCTGCACCGAGCTGTCCGCGTCGAAGCTCCAGGCAGGCCACGTCAGCAGCTTGAGGAACCAGCCACCGGCGGTGTTGGTGTCGGCGTTGTCGTTGGCCCAGTCGACGTAGACGGGGCTGCCGAACACCAGCACGAGGATGAGTGCGGCGATGACGCCCGCACCGGTCGCGGTGCGGTATCGCGATGCGGTCAGTACCATGGCGCTGCGATTGCCGTGCGCCACGGTCAGTAAACATCTGTGTCCAGTGTGTACTGATTAATCCTGCGTACCCGGGCGCACAGCGGACGTGCGCCCGGCTCTCCGGAGATCAGCGGGTACGCGGCTGCACCGCCTGCGTATGGCGTTTGGCGGACATCCTCGCGGCCAGCCAGACGAAGAACATGGCCAGTGCGAGCTGGATGATGTGCCTGATCCAGTCGATCCCTCGGGTCTCGCCGACGCCGAGCCAGGTGGCGATGATGCCCCCCAGCGTCGCGGCCAGGATGCCCGCGATCACCGTCATCAGCGCGGAGATGTTCTGCCGGCCCGGCAGCAGCAGCCGGCCCAGGTAACCGACGATCGCGCCGCCGATGATGCCCCAGAGGATCGCCCCGATCATGTACGCCTCCCGTGATCATGACTGCTACGTCGCCAGTATCGGCCGGTCCCGGGAGGGTATGGAGTTCTTTGGGGATATTCGCCGACGTCCCGCACCCCGGCGAGCATCCTGCACGCACCCTCCGGCGCGACCCTCGCCCCGCCCCGCCCACCATCGACGTTGGCCTATCTCGTCGAATCCGAGCCTCGAAAATTCGATGTCATAGGCCAACGTCGATGCAAGAGCGGGGCGGGCGCAGGGGGATCAGGCGCGGTGCGGGGCGGGTAGGACGCAGGACGGGTTGGGCACCGACACGGTGTCGCCGGTCGGCTCGGGCAGGCCGGTGGCCGGGTCGCGGCGGTACACGCTCACCGTGTCGCCGTCCTGGTCCGCCACGTACACGAAGTCCCCGAGCAGCGCGAAGTGCCGCGGCCAGCGCCCCGTCGGCACGTCAGCGACCGGCCGCAGCGCGGTCCCCTCCACCGCGAACACGGTGAGGCAGTCCGCGCCCCGGTTCGCGACGTAGAGGAAGCGCCCGTCGGGCGAGCACTCCAGGTGGCTCGGGTAGTTGCGCTCACTCGGCTCGCCGGCCGTAGCCGCGACGCTCGACACCGGCCGCAGCACGCCGTCCGCGACCGCGCAGGCCACCACGGTCGAGTCCAGCTCACCGGCGACGAACACCACCCCGGACGGGTGTACGGCCAGGTGGCGCGGCCCCATCCCGGCGACCAGCGGCGAGGCCGCCACGGGCCGCAGCCCGTCGGGCTCGACGGCGTAGCTGCGGACCTCGTCGGTGCCCAGGTCGGTGACGTGGAGCAGCCCGTCGGGCGCGAGCAGGGCCATGTGCGCGTGCGGTCCCTCCTGGCGGTCCGGGTCCGGGCCGCTGCCCTCGTGCGCCACGAGCTGGTGGTACGGCAGCAGCGCGCCGTCGGCGCCGATCGCGAACACGGCGACGGACCCGCCGCTGTAGTTGGCCGCCACCACGAACCGGCCCCGCGGGTCGACGGCCAGGTGGCAGGGGTCCGCGCCGCCGCTGGGCTGCGCGCCGAGCAGCTCCAGCCCGTCCCCGGTCACCGCGTACGACAGCACCTGCGCGGCGGACTCGCTGGCCGCGTACAGGTGGGTGCCGGCGGGGTGCCAGGCGAGCCACGACGGGTCGACCGCCGCGACGGGGGCGCCCGCCGGTTCCAGCCGCCCGGTGTCCGGGTCCTGCCGCCAGGCGGTTATCGCCTGGGCGGTGCCGGCCTTGGCCGTGTAGGAGCCGATGTGGACCAGGTCAGGGGGAACCGAAGGCATGGCAGGCAGCTTAGTGCGCGATCCACGAGGCCCTCCGGATCCGTCCCGCAGGCCGGACGCCGGGACCGGCCGCGCTGCGGCACGCCGGAGGCCGGCGCCGCCGGAACCGGTGCCGCCCGCGCGTATCCGTCAGGCGGATGCGGCGGGCAGGTGGACCTCGAACCGGCAGCCGGCGGCGGTGTTCGCCACGTCGACCCGGCCGCCGTGCGCGTCGACGAGCCCCGCGACGATGGCCAGGCCGAGCCCGCCCCCGCCGCCGTCCGCGTCAGGGGTGCGCGCCTTCGCGCCGCGGAACGCCACGTCGAACACGCGGGGCAGGTCGGGCTCGGCGATGCCGCCGCAGGTGTCGTCGACGGCCAGCCAGCCGCCCTCGGCGTCGCGGCCGCCGGTGACCGTCACGGTGCCGTCGGGGGGTGTGTAACGGACCGCGTTGAGCACCAGGTTCGCCACGATCCGGGACAGTTCGCGCTCGCCCGCCCGGACCACGGGCCAGTCGCCGTCGGCGACCAGGCGTACGCCCCGCGCGGCGGCGACCGGCGCGGCCGCGGCGACGGCGTCGGAGACCACCTCGCCCAGCGGCACGTCCACCGGGGACAGCTGCAGCGCCCCGGCGTTGATCCGCGACAGCTCGAACAGGTCGTCGACCAGCGCGGCCATCCGGTCGGTGCCGGTGCGGATGCGGCGGTGGTACTCGGCGACCGTGGCCGGGTCGCTGACCACCCCGTCCTCCAGTGCCTCGGCCATGGCCCGCATGCCGGCCAGCGGGGTGCGCAGGTCGTGCGACACCCAGGCGACCAGGTCGCGGCGGCTCGCCTCGACCTGGCGCTCGCGCTCGCGGGCGTCGGCGGCCCACATCGCCGAGCGAGCCAGCCGCCACGCCACCCAGCCGCCGATCAGCAGGCTGACCAGCCCGGACAGCGGCACCACGATGAGCAGCACCTGCAGGTCGTGCGCGGAGATGAACATGCCCTCGGCGACCGCGAAGACCCCGGCCAGCATCGCCAGCACCGTGGCCACCAGCAGCACGCACACGTTCAGCGTGATCGAGCGGCGGTGCAGCAGGCGCAGCAGCAGCGCCGCGGGCAGCCAGACGACCGCCGCGCCGGCCAGCGCGGCGAGCAGGATCAGCAGCAGGTCACGCACCGTCGCCCGCCTGCACCGGCTCGTACCGGTAGCCCACGCCCCAGACGGTGTGGATGCGCCGCGGCGCGGCCGGGTCGGGCTCGATCTTCTCGCGCAGCCGTCGCACGTGGACGGTGACCGTGGACTGGTCGCCGAAGGTCCAGCCCCACACCGACTCCAGCAGCTGGGCCCGGCGCAGCGCCTCGTTCGGGTGCGCCATCAGGAAGGCGAGCAGGTCGAATTCGCGTACGGTCAGCGCGAGCTCGCGGCCGGCGAGGTGGGCGGTGCGGCGTACCGGGTCGACGACGAGGTCCCCGTCGGTCAGCACGGCCACCGGGGCGGCCTGCGGGCCGGTGCGGCGCAGCACGGACTGGGCGCGCAGCACCAGCTCCCGCGGGGAGAACGGCTTGGTCACGTAGTCGTCCGCGCCGACCTGCAGCCCGGCGATGCGGTCGACCTCCTCGCCGAGCGCGGTCAGCATGATGATCGGCACGCCGGGGCCGGGCGCGGCGCGCAGCCGCCGGGCCACCTCCAGCCCGTCGAGCACGGGCAGCATCAGATCCAGGATGATCAGGTCCGGCCGTTCCCGGGCGTACGCGTCCAGCGCGGCCTGCCCGTCGGCGGCCAGCACCACCCGGTGCCCGGCGTGCTCCAGGTAGCGGCGTACCACGTCGCTGACGGTCGGGTCGTCGTCGACGACGAGCACACTGGTGGCCATGCCGCGAGCGTACGTCGAGATCATCGGCGGTGGCCGGAGGCCGCCGGCATCGGAACCTTACGATCCGCGAACGTGGGTCCCACGGGGTCCCCGCCGGCCTTAGCGTCAGGGCATGACGAGGATGTTCCGCAAGCCCGCCGTCTGGGCGGTGGCCGCGGTGCTGGCCGTGGGCCTGGCGTTCGGACTGTACTGGTTCCAGCCCTGGAAGCTGCTCACCTCGAAGACCGTCAACGACGCCGCCCCGGCGGTCGTGTCCACGGGCGTGACGCCGTCGCCGGGCTCCCCGAGCGGGGGCGCGCCCTCGCCGTCGGCCGTCGCGGTGCTGCTGGCGGAAGGCAAGCTGGTCACGCACGAGCACGACAGCTCCGGGACCGCGCAGCTGGTGCGGCTGCCCGACGGCCGCCACCAGGTGATCCTGCGCGACCTGGCCACATCGGACGGCCCCGACCTGCGGGTATGGCTGACCGACCAGCCCGTGCTGCCCGGCCGCGCCGGCTGGCACGTCTTCGACGACGGCAAGCACGTCGAGCTGGGCCGCCTCAAGGGCACCCACGGCACCCAGGTCTACGACGTGCCCGCGAACGTCGACCCGACGCAGCTGCGCAGCGTCACCATCTGGTGCGCCCGCTTCAAGGTCTCCTTCGCCGCCGCCCCGCTGGAGGCCTGACGGCGCCGCTCAGGCCGGGACGGGGCGGGCCGCGTCGGGGTCCCACCGCCAGCCGGGCAGCAGCACCCCGCCGGCCCAGCGCGGGAACGTCTGCCAGGTCGCGTCGCCGTGCAGGATCCGCTGGCCGTACGCGGTGAGCTGGTATTCACCGCCGCGCAGCGCCAGCGCCGGGCGCTCCGCGTCGTGCAGCCGCCGCAGCACCGGCAGCAGCATCACGTCACCGAGGTACGGCAGCGGATCGGCGTCCTGGTGCGCCCGGTAGACGGCTGCGAACGGCAGCGGCCCGGGGCTGACCGCGCGCAGGCACAGCCGCTCGGACAGCGACAACCCGTCCGTGGTCCACGGCAGCTCGGCGAGGTGCCGGCGGACCGCCCGGGGCAGGTATGGCAGCGCGTCGCCACCGGTCGCGGCCAGCGCGGCGGGGTCCGGCGCGGCGAGCGCGGCCCAGGCCCGTTCCGCTTCGGCGAACTGCTCGGCGGTGACCGGCCGCTCCCGCCCGGCGAGCGTCGCCAGCTGCGGCGCGGACAGCTGCCCGAACCCGATGAACGGGTCCTCGCCGGGGAACATGTCGATCGACAGCAGGGACAGCCGCCCGTGCAGCGCGGGCCGGTGGGCCAGCAGCGCGAGCAGCCGGATCAGGACGGCCTGGTCGAACCAGTCGTGCTCGAACCAGAGCAGCACCCGGTCGTACGCGTCCAGGGTGTCGAGGCCGGCCCGCTCCTGTGTCAGGCGCTCCCGTACGGGCGCGGTGTCCAGGTCGTACGCCCCGGCGAGCCAGTCCGCTCGGATCGCGTCGAACTCGGCCGGGTCAGCCGTGCGGGGGACGGGACCCTGGCACACCGGGTCCGTGAACGGCACGAAATCACCCGGGAAGCCGGCCGGCCCGAGGGTCTCCCGGAGGTCGTCGCCGCAGCGTACGTGGGCGGTGCGCATGGCCGTCAGTCTAGGTGCGACAGCCGCCGGCGACCGGTCGACGGGCGGGAAAGGCAGGTGTTACCAGCGGTATGACCCATCGACATATGCAGGCTTAGGAAACTATCATTAGTCATGGCGCGAACTCGTACGGTGACAGGTGCCGGGATCATCGCAACCGTGGCGCTCGTCCTTCTGTTCGGTAATCAGCCCTTCGTGGAGTGGGTGTCGAGGCACACCAGCTCCGACAGTGCCTGGGGCTGGTTCCTGCGTGTGCTGACCTGGCCCCGGTGGGCCTTCGGTCCCGTCGACGGATCCAGCGGCGCGATGCGCCGGCTGCTCGCCGACGACCTGCGCGCGCTGTTGCTCGTCCTCTTCGTGGCCCTCATCCTCGGCGTGGTCAGCAAGGCGGTCACCGGCGGCGCCGGCGGCTTCCTGCTGGGCTGGTCGGCACTGATCTTCGGATCGGCGCTGGCGGCCTTCATCACCGCGTTCATCATCAGTGACCCCACGTTCGTGGGGGCGCTCCAGGCCGCTGCCGCGGGCTCGGCCTACGGGCTGTTCGTCGGCTGGGTGGTCGGCGCGCTGACCGGCACGGCCAAGGGCGCGGGCTCCTAGCTCCCTGTTCCACACCACGCGGTGCCCGCGGCCGAGGCGGGCACCGCACGGTGCGGCCGTACGAGGGAACGTGCACGTTGTTCATAAAATTGTGAATACTCCTAAGCTTGTTATGATCGTCCTTGATGAGCGACGAGGTTGCCGCGGTCGTGCCGCGTGATGAGGACGGTGTGCGCCGGTCGGTGGAGCACATGGCGATGATGCTGGCCGACATGGGTTTCCCCCGGATGCCGTCCCGGGTGCTGATGACCATGATGAGCGCCGAGGAGACCTCGCTGACCGCCGGTGACCTCGCCGAACGGCTGGGCGTCAGCGCCGCCGCCATCTCCGGCGCCGTCCGCTACCTGATGCAGATGGGCTTCGTCGTACGCGAACCCGCGCCCGGTTCCCGCCGCGACCGCTACCGCCTGCCCGACCAGCCCTGGTACGGCGTGACCACCGCCAAGCGCGGCTTCTACGGCCAGTTCTCCGACGAGGCCGACGTCGTCATCAAGGCCGCCGGCGGCGCGCGGACCCTGGCGGGCGAACGCATGGCCGACCTGCGCGACTTCTTCCGCTTCGTCGAGGAGCAGGTCGGCGGCGCGATGCAGCGCTGGCAGGAGCAGCGCCTCCCGCGCGCCTGACCCCGCGCCCCACCGGTCCCGCCCGCCGCCCCGCCGCGCGGCGCTTCATGATCGCTCGACTTGCCTGGCACCTGTGCGTATCTTGAGCGCACTTTCGCCCACCTGCCGGGCAAGTCGGACGATCATGCGTGGGGGCGCGCCGTCGGAAAGGGGCGTGCTGTGAACGAGGGCGACTTTTCGCGATGCCTGGCGTGAATCGGGGGCGTTCACTCGCGTGGCCGCGCCGTCCCGGCGGGGTCGCGTGGCGTCCGCCGGCCGGACCGTCCGAGGGTTCCGGCGCGACATGAACAGTCCCCTGCCGTCGCGCGCGGACGTCTTTTCCACCCGCCGCCGACGCCTTCGGGCCGCCTTTCGGCCATCGCCGACCCGAAACGCGCCAGACGCGGTCGTCGTCGCCGAACGCGCATCCGCCACCACACGGACCCCCCGTCCTCCTGATCAAGCCCGCCCTACCTGCGACGACGCCTCGCCCCGCGCGCCCGCCCCGGATCGGGGGCGCAAGTCTGACGGAGTCGCGGTCTGGAGACCGTTATGAGACCGCGACTTTTTAAGACTTGCGCAGTAGGGGAGGGGGTGTTCTGGATGGTCATGGCTAACTTCTGCTAGATCAAACAAAAGTTTCGCGGATTCGGCGAGAAGCTATGGACACGATTGTCGAAAGCTCGTAACCTGTGCGACACACCACATCGGTGGAGTCCTATCAGGTCGGAGGAACGAGCGGATGAGCCTTGCGCGGACGCTCTGGGACCCGCTGCACGTCAGAGTGCTGCGGCTGCTGCGAGACGAGGGTGCGCTGTCGCGTGCCGAACTCGCCGACCGGCTGGACATCCCCCGTCCGCGACTGCTCGGCGAGCTCGACCGGCTCGTCGCCGGTGGCCACGTCGCCGAGGCGGGCCCGGCGGAGTCGCGCGGCGGTCGCCGGTCCACGCTGGTGGAGCTGAACCCCGGCATGCGTTTCGCGGGCGTCGACCTCGGTGCGACGTCGATCGACGTCGAGGTGACCAACGGCCGGCTGGAGCCGGTCGCGCACTACAGCGAGCCGGCCGACATCCGCAGCGGCCCGAAGGTCACCCTGCAGCGGGTCAACGAGCTGCTCGCCAAGGCCAAGGTGGAGGGCGCGTTCACGCACCTCGACGGCATCGGCATCGGCGTGCCCGGCCCGGTCAGCTTCCGCGACGGCGTGCCCGTCTCGCCGCCGATAATGCCCGGCTGGGACCGCTTCCCCGTGCGCGAGCTGCTCACGCGGGAGCACGGGTGCCCGGCCGTGGTGGACAACGACGTGAACATCATGGCCGTGGGCGAGCGCAACGCGGGCGTGGCGCACTCGGTCGACAACTTCCTGTTCGTGAAGATCGGCACCGGCATCGGCTGCGGCGTCTTCCTCGGCGGCGAGGTCTACCGGGGCACCGACGGCTGCGCCGGCGACATCGGCCACATCCAGGTCGACAGCCACGGGCCGGTCTGCACCTGCGGCAACGTCGGCTGCCTGGAGGCCGTGTTCAGCGGGGCCGCGCTGGCCCGCGAGGCCACCGCGGCGGCGCGCTCGGGCACCTCGCCCGCGCTGGCCGAGCGGCTGGCGACCAACGGCGCGGTGACCGCGATGGACGTGGCGATCGCCGCGGTCGAGGGCGACGTGGTCTGCGTCCAGCTGATCCGCGACGGCGGCCGCCGCATCGGCACCGTGCTGGCCGGGCTGGTCAGCTTCGTGAACCCTTCGATGATCGTCATCGGCGGCGGGCTGGCCCAGCTGGGCCACATCATGCTCGCCGAGATCCGCAGCGTGGTGTACCGGCGGTCGCTGCCGCTGGCCACCGGCAACCTGCCCCTGGTGCTGTCCGAGCTGGGCCCCCGCGCCGGCGTCGCCGGCGCCGCGGTGCTGGCCAGCGAGATCGCCTTCGAGCAGGCCTGAGCTTCAGATGACCGAGGAGTCGAGCATGAGCGAGCAGGCGGCGGACACCGGTGAGGTGGTCCTGCGGCTGTCGGGTGTGGTCAAGACCTTCCCGGGCGTACGGGCCCTCGACGGCGTCGAGCTGGAGGTGCGCGCGGGTGAGGTGCACTGCCTGCTGGGCCAGAACGGCGCGGGCAAGTCCACGCTGATCAAGGTGCTGGCCGGCGTGCACCGCCCCGACGCGGGCGACGTGCAGTGGCTGGGGGAGCGGGTCGAGTTCAGCGGGCCGCAGGCCGCGATGAAGGCCGGCATCGCCACCATCTACCAGGAGCTCGACCTCGTCGACTACCTGTCGGTGGCGGAGAACATCTACCTCGGGCACGAGCCGCGCAGCCTCGGCTTCGTACACAAGGGCCAGGCCGCGCGCCAGGCCGGCGAGCTGCTGGGCCGGCTGGGCCACGGCGAGATCCCGGCGCAGCGGCTGGTCAAGTCGCTGCCCGCCGCGGGCAAGCAGATCGTCAGCATGGCCCGCGCGCTGTCGCACTCGGCCAAGCTGATCATCATGGACGAGCCCAGCGCGGTGCTCGCGCACGACGAGGTCGGCAACCTGTTCCGGATCATCCGGGAGCTGACCGCGCAGGGCATCGCGGTGGTCTACATCTCGCACCGGCTGGAGGAGATCCGCGAGATCGGTGACCGGGTCACCGTGCTCAAGGACGGGCGCACCTCGGCGGTCAACCTGCCGGCCCGCAGCACGCCGACCCGTGACCTGGTGAGCCGGATGACCGGCCGCTCCATCGAGTACGTCTTCCCGCCCCGGCCGGACACCGCCCCGGGCGAGACGCTGCTGGAGGTGCGCGGGCTGGGCCGCTCCGGCGAGTTCACCGGCGTGGACGTCGACGTGCGCGCGGGGGAGATCGTCGGCATCGCGGGCCTGGTCGGTTCCGGCCGCTCCGAGCTGCTGGAGACGATCTTCGGCGCTCGGCAGGCCGAGGCGGGCACCGTGGTGATGAACGGCAAGGCACTGCCGCCCGGCAGCGTCGCCGCGGCGGTGCGGGCCGGCATCGGCATGGCCCCGGAGGAGCGCAAGAGCCAGGCGCTGCTGCTGGGCCAGCCGATCTACCGCAACATGACGCTGACCAACTTCAGCTCGTACGCCAGCGCCGGGTTCACCAACGCCGGCAAGGAGCAGGCCGCGGCGATGCGGGTGGCCGACCAGCTGGAGCTGCGCCCCCGCGACGTCAACCGCGCGGTGCGCACGCTGTCCGGCGGCAACCAGCAGAAGGTGGTCGTGGGCCGGTGGCTGCTGGGCGACACCCGGCTGCTGATCCTCGACGAGCCGACGCGCGGCGTCGACGTCGGCGCGCGGGCGGAGCTCTACCAGGTGATCCGCGACCTCGCCGCGAACGGCGTCGGGGTGCTGCTGGTCTCCAGCGAGGTGCCCGAGGTGCTCGGCCTGGCCGACCGGGTCCTCGTCATGCGCGAGGGCCGGGTGGTGCGCGAAGCGCCCGCGGCCGAGATCAACGAGGAAGACGTACTCGATCTGGTTATGGCGGGATCGCTGACCGCCGCGACGACTGAAGAGGTGGCCGCGTGAGCGTGTCCAGTGAAGAGAAGGTGGAAGCGCCCGGCGGGCACCCGCCCCACACCGCCCCGGCCGTCGCCAAGACGAGCTGGTGGAAGGACGAGGCGCAGGAGCCGATGCGGCGCAACCTGGGCCTGGTCGGGGTGCTGCTGGCGCTGTTCGCCATCGGCGCGTTCATCCGGCCCGACCTGTATTCCAACCCGGACTGGGTCATCAACAACATCATGGTCATCCTGACCCAGGCGGCCGCGATCGGCGTGGTCACCGTCGGCATGACCTTCGTGATCATCGGTGGCGGCATCGACCTGTCCGTCGGCGCGCTGATCGCGCTGTCCGGCGTGTGGGCCACGACGCTGGCCACGCAGAGCTTCGGCCCGGTCGGCATGATCTTCACGGCGGTCGCCGTCGGCGTCGGCGCGGGCCTGGTCAACGGCGTGCTCATCGCATACGGCAAGCTGGTGCCCTTCATCGCCACCCTGGCGATGCTGGTCGCGGCACGCGGCCTGGCGGCGCAGATCTCCGGCAAGCAGACCCAGATCTCCGCCGACCAGTTCATCAACAGCCTCGCCACCACGCGGATCGTCGGCATCCCGCTGCTGGTCATCATCCTGCTGGCGGTCGCCGGGCTCGGCTGGGTGCTGCTCAACCGCACCACCTTCGGCCGGCGCACCGTCGCCATCGGCGGCAACGCCGAGGCGGCCCGCCTGGCCGGCATCAACGTCCGCGGCCACACCATGCTGCTGTACGCCCTCTCGGGCCTGTGCTGCGGCATCGCCGCGATCATGCTCACCTCGCTCGCCACCTCGTCCCAGGCGGCCGCGGCCGAACTCTACGAACTCGATGCGATCGCCGCGGCGATCATCGGCGGCACGCTGCTGTCCGGCGGCCGCGGCACCATCATCGGCTCGCTGTTCGGCGTGATCGTGTTCTCCGCGATCACCAACCTGTTCGCCATCGCCAACCTGCCCACCGAGGTCCAGAACATGGTCAAGGGCGCGATCATCGTGGTCGCGGTCCTTCTCCAGCAGGTGCGGTTCTCGTCCGTCACGCAGTTCGCCCGGAGGCACGGTCTTACCCGGGCGAAACCGCAGACCTGACCCGCCGCGGGGCGGGCGCCCGATCGGCCCGCCCCGGCTTAGGTTCCATCACCGCACAGCCCGCTCCACCTGGGGTGACCGTCGATCGCGACGGCCGCCAGACCGAACACACCCTCGCGACGACCAGGAGGTCGTGATGACCAACTCGATTCCGGACACGTCCCGCCGCCGGCTCCTCTTCGGTGGCACGGCGATCGCCGCCGGCGCCCTGCTCACCGCCTGCACCAGCAACGAGCAGACGCCGACCCCGGCGCAGACCAAGGGCGAGGACACGTCCAACCCGAACGCGGCCGCCGGCAAGGCGGTCACGATCGGCTTCTCCGCCCCGGCCGCCGACCACGGCTGGATCGCGGCGATCACCAACAACGCCAAGGCGCAGGCCGGGGCGTACAAGGACGTCACGTTCAAGCAGGTCGAGGCGGGCAAGGACGCCGCGGCGCAGCGTGCCGCGCTGGACACCCTGATCGCCGAGAAGCCCGACGTGATCGTGCTGCTGCCGCACGACGGCAAG
Organism: Catellatospora coxensis; assembly: GCF_016862635.1. Lineage (GTDB taxonomy): Bacteria > Actinomycetota > Actinomycetes > Mycobacteriales > Micromonosporaceae > Catellatospora > Catellatospora coxensis. The sequence goes on from NZ_BONI01000097.1 coordinate 27,688, forward strand.
GAGCTCAACGCGTTCGGCCTCAAGGCGATGGAGGCGGGCATCCCGGTCGTGAACCTGGACCGCGCCTTCCCCGACGCGCTGGCGTACCGCCTGCAGATCAAGGGCGACAACTACGGCATGGGCGTGGCCGCCGGTCACTACATCGGCAAGGCGCTCAAGGCGAAGAACGTCGCCAGCCCGGTCATCGGCGAGATCGCCGGCATGGACGAGCTGGAGCTGACCCAGGAGCGCAGTGCGGGCTTCAAGGCCGCGCTGGCCACCTACGGCTTCACCGTGGCCAACCGCCGCGCGGCGCGCTTCACCGCCGACTCGGGCCAGAAGGAGGCGCAGAACCTCCTGCAGGCGCTGCCGAAGATCGACGCCATCTGGAACCACGACGACGACCAGGGCATCGGCGTGCTGGCCGCGATCACGGCCGCGAACCGCAGCGAGTTCTTCATGGTCGGCGGCGCCGGCTCGAAGAAGGCGATCGAGGACATCGCCGCCGACAAGACCGTGCTCAAGGCCACGGTCACCTACAGCCCGTCCATGGCGTCGTCGGCGATCTCGCTGGCCCGCCTGATCGCCCAGGGCCGGGGCATGTCCGACCTGGTGGAGCTGCAGGTGCCGAAGGAGGTCATCCTGGCCTCCGAGACGATCACGAAAGAGAACGCGAGCACGTACCTCAAGCTCGGTTTCTAAGCCCGACATGGTTCGCCCGCACCAGCGGGCTCGGTAACGGAGGAGCCCACCCCGTGTCCACAAACGACAAACAGGAACTGCGGGTCGGCATGGTCGGCTACGCGTTCATGGGCGCCGCGCACTCACAGGCGTGGCGCACCGTGAACCGCGCATTCGACCTGCCCCTGCGGGTCCGGATGGCGGCGGTCTGCGGCCGTGACGAGGCCAAGGTGTCCGAGGCGGCCGACAAGCTCGGCTGGGACGGCTACGTCACGGACTGGCGGGAGCTGATCGCCCGGGACGACATCGACGTGATCGACGTCTGCACGCCCGGCGACAGCCACGCCGAGATCACCATCGCCGCCCTCGCGGCGGGCAAGCACGTCATGTGCGAGAAACCGCTGGCGAACTCCGTGGCGGAGGCCCGGGCGATGGTCGATGCCGCAGCCGCGGCGCGGGAGTCGGGTATTCGTACCCTGTGCGGGTTCAACTACCGGCGCGTGCCGGCGGCGGCGCTGATGCGTCAGATGATCGCCGCCGGCAGGCTCGGAGTGATCCGCCACGTGCGTGCCGTGTACCTGCAGGACTGGATCACCGACCCTCAGTTCCCGCTGGTCTGGCGCCTTCAGCAGGAGCGGGCGGGGTCGGGCGCGCTCGGCGACATCGGCGCGCACATCATCGACCTGACCCAGTACGTCACCGGCCAGCGCATCACCGGCGTGAGCGGGCTGACCGAGACGTTCATCAAGGAGCGGCCGATCCCGAGCGAGATGAGCGGCCTGGCCGCCTCCGCCAACGGGGACGGCCAGGCCGTCGGCCAGGTGACCGTCGACGACGCCGCGGTGTTCACGGCGCGGCTGTCCGGCGGGGCGATCGCCACGTACGAGGCCAGCCGCTTCGCGATGGGGCGCAAGAACGGCCTCCGCGTGGAGATCAACGGCTCGCTCGGCTCGCTGGTGTTCGACCTGGAGCGCCTCAACGAGCTGGAGTTCTACGACGCGACCAAGCCGGCCGCCGAGCAGGGCTTCAACCGGATCCTGGTCACCGAGCCGGAGCACCCGTACCTGTCGGCGTGGTGGCCGCCGGGCCACATCATCGGCTACGAGCACTCCTTCACCCACCAGATGCGCGACTTCGTGCAGGCCGTGGCGGAGGGCCTCGACCCTCACCCCTCCTTCGAGGAGGCGCTCGGCGTGCAGCTCGTGCTAGAGGCGGTGCAGCAGTCCGCCGCGTCCGGGTCCGCCTGGACGCAGGTGGCGCAGCCCGCCATCCCGGTCGCGGCCTGACCGCACCGGCACTGAACGTGGGAGGGCCGGTCGGACGCCGACCGACCGGCCCTCTCACCCATGACTTCCGCTCGACGCACCCCGGCAGTCCCGCACACGATCGGAGAGCGAACACATGCCCCGACCCATCACCCTGTTCACCGGCCAGTGGGCGGACCTCCCGTTCGAGGAGGTCTGCCGACTGGCGTCCGAGTGGGGCTACGACGGCCTGGAGATCGCCTGCTGGGGCGACCACTTCGAGGTCGACAAGGCGCTGTCGGACGAGACCTACATCCCGCGTAAGCGCGCCCAGCTCGACAAGTACGGGCTGAGCGTCTACGCGATCTCCAACCACCTGGTCGGCCAGGCGGTCTGCGACAACCCGATCGACGAGCGGCACAAGGGCATCCTGCCCGCCCGCATCTGGGGTGACGGCGAGCCCGAAGGCGTACGCCAGCGCGCCGCCGCCGAGATGGCCGACACCGCTCGCGCCGCCGCCAAGCTCGGCGTGGACGTCGTCGTCGGGTTCACCGGCTCGCCGATCTGGCACTTCGTGGCCATGTTCCCGCCGGTGCCGCAGTCGATGATCGACGCCGGGTACGAGGAGTTCGCCCGCCGCTGGCACCCGATCCTCGACGTGTACGACGAGGTCGGCGTGCGCTTCGCGCACGAGGTGCACCCCAGCGAGATCGCGTACGACTACCACACCACCCGCCGCACCCTGGACGCGCTGGGCAACCGGCCCGCGTTCGGCCTGAACTGGGACCCGTCGCACATGGTGTGGCAGGGCTGCGACCCGGTCGGTTTCATCCTCGACTTCGCCGAGCGCATCTACCACGTGGACTGCAAGGACACGAAGGTGCGCATGGGCGACGGCCGCCGCGGCATCCTGTCGTCCCACCTGCCCTGGGCGGACCTGCGCCGGGGCTGGGACTTCGTGTCCACCGGCCACGGCGACGTGCCGTGGGAGGACTGCTTCCGCGCCCTGAACTCGATCGGCTACACCGGCCCGATCTCGATCGAGTGGGAGGACGCGGGCATGGACCGGCTCGTGGGGGCTCCCCAGGCGTTGGAGTTCGTGCGTGGCCTGCTCTTCGACCCGCCGACCGCCTCGTTCGACGCGGCTTTCAGCTCGGACTGAGCCACGGCCCCCGCCGGCCGCTGCTCCCACGTGACGGCCGGCGGGCCCGCACCACCCCCGTACCGAAACAAGGGCACCTTCTTCAACGCGGAGCGTTGAAGAAGGTGCCCTTGTTCACGTCGCAGGGCTGCTGCCGCGGCTTCGGGCCGGGTTCCGGCGTACTGGGCATGATCGCCGTTTCTGGCCGGAATCTGGGGCCGGACCTCACCTTCTGACCGCAAACGGCGATCTCTTCCCGCTCGCCCGGTGGCGGCGCGTCGGTGCGCCGTGCCTAGGATCGTGCTTTGGCCTGCGCGTACGTGCGCGCGGCGGGGTGCGGGGGAGCGGCGGCAGTGCGGCAGGTGGGTACGGCGGCCGGGCGTGTCCCGGCAGACGCGGACCGGCCCCGCGGGGCGTCGGCGGGTTTCGTCGCGGGCAGCCGCGAGGCGATCGCCTCGATCCCAGTGGAGCTTGCGCAGGCATACCGCCGCTGCCCGATCCCCACAGAACTCGCGGAGGCGTACCGCCGCTGCCGGGACCTGCACCGCCGGCACGGTCGCAGCTACTTCCTCGCCACCCGGCTGCTGCCCGCCGGGAAACGCCCGCACGTGCACGCCCTGTACGGTTTCGCCCGGTACGCCGACGAGATCGTCGACCGCACCGACACCGGCACCCCCGAGGACCGCGCCCGGCGGCTGCGCGACTGGTCCGACCGCTTCCTCGCCGGGCTGCACGGCGAACCCGTGGACGACCCGCTGCTGCCCGCCGTGCTGCACACCGTCGGCGTCTTCGACCTGGACCTCGCCGACTTCGCCGCGTTCCTGGACAGCATGGCGATGGACCTCACCGTGCGCCGGTACGCCGACTACTCGGCACTTCTGTCGTACATGGAGGGTTCCGCGGCGGTGATCGGCACCCTGATGCTGCCGATCCTCGGCCCCGCCGACCCGGCCGCGGCCCGCGAGCCCGCGCGGCAGCTCGGCCTGGCGTTCCAGCTCACCAACTTCCTGCGCGACGTCGCCGAGGACCTCGCCCGCGACCGCGTCTACCTGCCCCAGGACGACCTCGCCCGATTCGGCGTCACCACCGCCGACCTGCGCGCCGCCGCCGCGGCCGCCCGAGCCACGCCACAGATCAAGAGCCTCATCGCGCACGGGATCACCCGCGCCCGCACCCACTACGCCGCCGCGCTACCAGGCCTCGACCTGCTCCCCGGCACCTCCCGCACCTGCGTACGCACGGCCTACCTGGTCTACGCCGCGATCCTCGACGAGATCGAGCGCGCCGACCACGACGTCTTCGCCCGCCGCGCCGTGGTCCCCGCCCACCGCCGCGCCCGCCTCCTCACCCAAGCCCTCCTGACGAAAGGAAGGGCACCTTCACATCGCCCCGCGTAGAGGAAGGGCACCTTCTTAACCCTCACAGGCCCGCGACCCGGGCCGATGCGGTCCGTGCGGCGGTGCCGAGCGGCACCGCAGGTCAAAGCCGGTCAGACGTTAAGAAGGGCACCTTCTATAACGCGGAGCGTTAAG